>NZ_VDGD01000004.1:0-432058 GCF_024701725.1 Ochrobactrum sp. XJ1 | reverse complement strand
TGATCTCCATCGAATGTAAGCAATCCGATTGGATCATAACCTACTGTAATCGCTCAACCCTTTTTGGAACAGGCTCTTAGAGCTGGTCCTGCTTCATGTAATAATTAAGTATTTATTAAAGTAATTTATAATTTAGATCACTGTAATATTTAACCGGTGGAGATGTATGCATTTCTGATTAGTATATAGAGAAAAATACAGAGATGTGTTACTGATTTGTTGGCGTTTTATTTAAATGCTTCGAATTTCAATAATCATCAATAGTTATATTTTTCGTTGGGAAGTCTGCAATGAAATGGGAACAAATTTATGAATCCATGCAATCTGCTGACGATGCCGGACAGCTCCTTGAATATATAGGCACCTATGCCAGGCAGTGCGGATTTGCACATACGGCGTATGTCATGCGCGTTCCCTTGTTGAACGGCGTGGTCAAATGGCTCAGCTTTGGGTCGTTGCCGCAGGAATGGACCGATCACTATACAGCCCGAAAATATGCGGATGTTGACCCATTGGTTCGCAAGGCACTGAACAGCATAGAGCCATTGGTCTGGTCGTCGAAGCTCTTTGCGGAAGCACCACAGATATGGGCGGATGCACAGCGCTTCGGCCTCAAGGTTGGAATTTCCCAGCCGTGTTGGGCTGCTCAAGGCGTGTTCGGAATGCTGTCTTTCCTGAGAACTGGCCCGGCATTATCTTCCGGTGAGATTTCAATGTTGCGGCGCCAGATGCAGATCGCAGCCAATCTGCTGCATTTGTCCATGTACGAACATCTTGATGTTCCGACGATGAACTGCGTTTCTGAAGTGAACCTGACGATGCGCGAGCGGGAAATCCTGCGCTGGACGAGTGAGGGAAAGACTGCCGAGATCATCGGCACGATCCTCAATATTTCGACGCGCACGGTGAATTTCCATATCAGCAACGTGCTCACAAAGCTTGTTGCGGTGAATAAGGTTCAGGCCGTCGCCAAGGCCCGCACTTTCGGTCTTCTGTAAATATCTTCCAAGTCCCTCGGCGGTTTGATCCGAAGGGCATTTTTCAGCGGCTTTCCGGTTTGCGCTTTTTCTGAAACGGGCTACAAATTCATTATCTTTCCCGGAGGATCAATGAATGACTGCTCAGCCAAACTCTCTTGAAGCTCGCGATATCCGTTATCATCTCCATTCTTATACCGATGCTGTCCGCCTCGAAGCGGAAGGTCCGCTCGTCATCGAGCGTGGCGATGGCATTTACGTCGAAGATGTATCGGGCAAGCGCTATATCGAAGCGATGTCAGGACTGTGGAGTGTTGGCGTGGGCTTTTCCGAACCGCGTCTGGCCGAAGCAGCTGCACGACAGATGAAGAAGCTGCCTTTCTACCATACATTCTCCTACCGTTCGCATGGTCCTGTCATTGATCTGGCTGAAAAGCTTGTCTCAATGGCTCCTGTTCCGATGAGCAAGGCCTACTTCACCAATTCAGGTTCCGAAGCCAACGATACGGTCGTCAAGCTGATCTGGTATCGCTCCAATGCGCTGGGTGAACCGGAGCGCAAGAAAATCATCTCACGCAAGCGCGGCTATCACGGTGTGACGATTGCCTCTGCCAGCCTGACCGGCTTGCCCAACAATCACCGTTCTTTCGATCTGCCGATCGATCGTATCCTGCATACGGGCTGCCCGCATTATTATCGCGAAGGACAGGCTGGCGAGACTGAAGAGCAGTTTGCAACGCGGCTCGCGGATGAGCTGGAACAGTTGATCATCGCTGAAGGGCCACACACCATTGCCGCTTTTATCGGAGAGCCGGTCATGGGTGCCGGTGGCGTCGTGGTGCCGCCCAAAACCTATTGGGAAAAAGTGCAGGCTGTTCTCAAGCGCTACGATATTCTGCTGATCGCTGACGAAGTTATTTGCGGCTTTGGACGGACAGGCAATCTGTTCGGCAGCCAGACTTTCGATATGAAACCGGACATTCTGGTGATGTCGAAGCAGCTTTCGTCATCCTATCTGCCGATTTCGGCCTTCCTCATCAACGAGCGTGTGTACGCGCCAATTGCCGAAGAAAGCCACAAGATCGGCACGCTTGGCACGGGCTTCACGGCATCCGGTCATCCGGTGGCGGCAGCGGTAGCGCTGGAAAACCTCGCCATTATTGAAGAGCGTGATCTGGTCGCCAATGCGCGCGACCGCGGCACCTATATGCAGAAGCGCCTGCGTGAGTTGCAGGATCATCCTCTGGTCGGCGAAGTGCGTGGCGTTGGTCTCATAGCCGGTGTCGAGCTTGTCACCGACAAGCAGGCCAAGACGGGCCTTGAACCAACCGGCGCTCTGGGCGCAAAGGCAAACGCCGTTCTTCAGGAGCGCGGCGTCATTTCCCGCGCAATGGGCGATACGCTTGCCTTCTGTCCGCCGCTCATCATCAACGATCAGCAGGTTGATACGATGGTGTCCGCGCTCGAGGCGACGCTGAACGATGTTCAGGCAAGCCTCACCAGGTAATAATTTGCTCTGGAGTTGTCCGAATAACGGGCAGCTCCAGAGCAAAACCCCGTTAAATATCACAAAAATTGTATGATTTTCCGTGACTTGGCCAAAAAGCGGCTTTTCCCGGCGCGCGCAAGTTTGTTCCGGCCCCGCGTGCAAATACGGTAAGTTTTTCGCGCAAGCGAGTTGCAATACGCGATAGGTTTCTTTCACTTTTCCGCATCATTTCACGACAATGCGCGCACCGTGGCTTTTGCCACACCTGCGCCGGATGAAGGCATTCGCCATCCCTCCCGCCAGTATCGAGTCCCCATCCGGTTGCCGGGAGTAAGTAGTCGTGCATCATGCATCCCTGACCAAGAACCTGACGCATCTTCAGCGCCTTGAGGCGGAAGCTATCCATATTTTTCGCGAGGTTGCGGCAAGTTTTTCCAACCCGGTAATGCTTTATTCGGTCGGCAAGGATTCGTCGGTGATGCTGCATCTGGCGATGAAGGCATTCTATCCCGCTCCGCCGCCTTTTCCCTTTCTGCATGTTGATACGACATGGAAGTTTCGGGAGATGATTGAGTTTCGCGATGCCCAGGCGCGTGAAAAGGGTTTTGAGCTGCTCGTGCATATCAATGAGGATGGCGTGCGCGAGGGGGTTGGCCCCTTTAGCCATGGATCGAATGTCCACACTCATGTGATGAAGACGGTCGCTTTGCGGCAAGCGCTCGACAAGTACAAGTTCGATGCTGCTTTTGGTGGCGCCCGTCGCGACGAGGAGAAATCGCGCGCCAAGGAGCGCATCTTTTCCTTCCGTAACGCGCAGCATGGTTGGGACCCCAAGAACCAGCGTCCGGAAATGTGGAAGATCTACAATACGCGGGTTTCCGCAGGGGAATCGATCCGCGTCTTTCCGCTGTCGAACTGGACTGAACTCGATATCTGGCAATATATCCTGCAAGAGAATATCCCCATCGTCCCGCTTTATTTTGCAGCGCATCGTCCGGTGGTCGAACGCGACGACATGCTGATCATGCTCGACGACGACCGCATGAAGTTGCGTCCGGGCGAAACGGTGGAAAACCGGCTGGTGCGGTTCCGCACGCTTGGCTGCTATCCGTTGACCGGCGCTATTGAATCCAGTGCGGCTGACCTCTCCGATATTGTCGAAGAAATGCTGATTGCCCGTACATCCGAGCGGCAGGGCCGCGCCATCGATCGTGACGAAGCCGGATCGATGGAAAAAAAGAAGCGCGAGGGCTATTTCTGATGAATGCGATAATCAAGCCTGTTGCGACCAATGCTGCAGTCAGCGACTTCCTGGCCGATCAGGAGCGCAAGACACTCTTGCGCTTCCTTACTTGCGGATCGGTGGATGACGGCAAGTCAACGCTCATCGGACGCCTGCTCTATGACACGAAACTGATCTTCGAGGACCAGCTCGCATCGTTGAAGAACGACAGCCGCAAGTTCGGTACCACGGATGACGATTTTGATTTTGCATTGCTGGTTGACGGTCTGGAGGCCGAGAGGGAGCAGGGCATCACCATCGATGTCGCCTATCGGTTCTTTTCGACGCCACGTCGTAAATTCATTGTCGCTGATACACCCGGCCATGCGCAATATACGCGCAACATGGCGACTGGTGCCTCTACAGCCGATCTTGCTATCGTGCTCATCGATGCCCGTCAGGGTGTACTGACGCAGACACGACGCCATTCCTTCATTGCCGCGGCACTTGGTATTCGTCACATCGTTCTGGCCGTGAACAAGATTGATCTGGTTGATTTTTCGCAAGAGGCTTTCGAGGGCATCGTTGCCGATTATATGAGTTTCGCCAATGAATTAGGCTTTGCCAGCATCCAGCCGATCCCGCTTTCGGCGCGTTTCGGCGACAATGTCACCCTGCCGTCGCCACGCATGGACTGGTATGAAGGGCCGCATCTGCTCGAACATCTGGAGACCGTGCGCATCGACACGGAGGCAGCGGCCAAGCCGTTTCGTTTTCCGGTGCAATATGTGAACCGGCCGAATCTCGATTTTCGCGGCTTCTCCGGCACTGTGGCATCCGGTTCGATCAGTGCCGGTGATGCCGTGGTGGTTGCCAAATCAGGCAAAACCTCCCGCGTAAAACGCATCACCACCTATGACGGTGACCTGCCACGTGCTTCCGAAGGACAGGCTGTCACACTGGTGCTGGAGGACGAGATCGAGGTTTCGCGCGGCAATATGCTGGTCGGGACGGAGGCCCGGCCCGAAGTTGCTGATCGGTTTTCAGCCAATATAGTCTGGTTCGGCGAGGAGGCATTGCATCCCGGCCGTTCCTATATCCTGCGTACTGAGACTGATCAGACACCGGTAACGATCAATGAGATCGTATACAGAACCGATGTCGATAGCTTCACCCGTCAGGAAGCACCCCGCCTTGACCTCAACGAGATTGGACTTTGCCATCTCCAGACGGTGGATCAGATTGCGTTCGATCCTTACGCGGATAATCGCGTAACGGGCGCGTTCGTCTTGATCGACCGGCTTACCAACGCGACTGTGGGTGCTGGAATGATCGATAGCGCGCTTCGTCAGGCGACGAATGTGCATCTGCAGTCCTTCGACCTCGACAAACAGACACGCGCAGCGCAGAAATTCCAGAAACCGGCTGTGCTCTGGTTTACGGGTCTGTCCGGCTCCGGCAAATCCACCATTGCAAATCGGCTGGAACAGCGGCTCCACGCGCTTGGCAAGCACACCTACCTGCTGGACGGTGATAATGTCCGTCATGGCCTCAACAGCGATCTGGGCTTCTCCGATGAGGATAGGGCGGAGAACATCCGCCGTGTCGGCGAAGTCGCCCGGTTGATGACCGATGCGGGGCTGGTTGTGCTGGTCTCCTTCATCTCGCCATTTCAAGCTGAGCGTGATCGGATTCGCGCTCGCCTGCCTGAAGGCGAGTTTGTCGAGATTTTCGTGGATACACCGATAGAGGAATGCATCGCGCGTGACCCGAAGGGGCTCTATGCGCAGGCTTTGCGTGGCGAGATCAAGGCTTTCACCGGGATCGATTCTCCCTATGAGGCGCCAATATCACCGGAACTACGCCTGAGCACGACGGGTCGTGACGTTGACGAACTCGTCGCAGAAGTAGAAAAGTATCTTGCCGAACGTGGTATCATCGGCAGTTATGGCAGCGATTCCTGGTCAATCTGAGCAATGAAGATTTCAGCCTCCCCGAAAGCCGATCCGAACGACGAAGCAATGCTGGCCGTCCTGCAGGAAGCTGCACTCGAGGCGGGGCGCGTTATCATGAAGCACTATGCCAATGGTTGCGCGGTTCAGAGTAAGAAAGATTCTTCCCCGGTCACGGAAGCAGATCGTGACGCGGAAGCCATCATTCTTGCTGCACTCGCTTCCGTTGTTCCGGATATTCCGGTTGTGGCTGAAGAAGAAGTGGCAGCGGGACGTTTGCCTTCACATTTGGGGCGGCGATTTTTATTGGTCGACCCTCTCGACGGCACCCGTGAGTTTCTGTTGCGAAACGGCGATTTCACGGTGAATATCGGCCTGATCGAGGACGGCGCTCCGGTTCTCGGCATCGTTTATGCACCAGTTCGCAATCGCTTGTTTATTGGAAACAGCAATGGTGCTGAAGAAATAACGACGACCAAAGATCATGCAATCGGAACAAGGCGTGGGATAGCGGTGCGCGTCCATGGGCCAGAGCGGGTGGCCGTCTGCAGCCGGTCACACAAGAACCCGGAAACGGAAAAGTTCCTGAACGACAACAGGATCAACAGCTGTGTTTCCATCGGTTCGTCGCTGAAATTCTGCCTGATTGCCAGTGGAGAGGCCGATATTTATCCACGTTTCGGCCCGACGATGGAATGGGATACGGCGGCGGGCGATGCCGTGTTACGCGCCGCTGGTGGCCTCACCACGACTTTCGAGGGAACGCCGCTCTCTTATGGTCAACGCGCCAATGAAGGTGTTGCGGGTTTTGCAAACCCCAATTTCGTGGCTTTTGGCGGTGGTACGAAGCCTGTTTTTGCTATGCTTTAATAGATTTTGGAAGCAAATGGATAGCGCCGTCCTGCTCTCATATACAACTCGTCTGAAGCCATTTCCAACTTTTGGGGTTAGGCATTAAAAAAACGACAGGATGCTCTTGCAGCTTGAAATTGGGGGCGTTATAAGCCGCCTCAATGGTCAAGACCACGTGGTCACGGAGTGTAGCGCAGCCTGGTAGCGCACCTCGTTCGGGACGAGGGGGTCGGAGGTTCGAATCCTCTCACTCCGACCATAGAAAAATCAAATGCTTAGATCATATTCCCCGATATTGAAACGCCTATCACCCCACAGATTTCCCCACAGATTGGCAGTCTTTACGCTGCTCATGCTAGCTGCAGCGCCTGGCGCTATCCATGGAGCACAGGCTGGGGAATGCCTGGCAGTTGGCCACGACATCTGTGTGATTGATGGCGACACAATCACGGTCCGATCCGAAAGAATCCGGATAGCCAACATCGATGCGCCGGAGATCGGGCATCCGAAATGTGATGCTGAAAGGCGGCTGGGGCTGGTGGCGCGTAAACGATTGGCTGAGTTACTCGGTAGCGGGCAGGTGGATGTTGAGAAGGGCGATCCGGAATCAGGCCGCATCAAAGACCGCTATGGACGCACATTGGCGTTGGTATACGTCGATGGGAAAGATGTGGGCGAAACCCTCATTGAAGAGCTTCTAGCTCGTCCTTGGCAGGGGAAGCGCCGCAACTGGTGTGATTAACGAGTGAGAAAAGGCAGGCGCTTACGCGCCTGCCTCGATTTCATGTCTTGCGGCCTGTGCGATAAAGGCCGATCTGGTCAAGCCTCTACGTTTTGCACATTCATCAACCGCTTTTAAGACGCCTCTCTCAATAGAGATATTTGCTCTCACAACGGCACTGTCATCCTCGATAAAAGGAATAGACACTAGAAATGCCCCTTCGGACAATTCAGCACGAACGTCCTCGCGCGCCATTATGTCTGCATGTGTGGATGCTATTGGTAATTCAGTATCCTCTGCATAAAGACCCAACGCTTCGATAGCGTTCGGCACGATGTCATTAACCTCATCAGCCGCAGAGAATGCACCCGGAATATCTGGGAACTGAATGCCAAAAGAGCTATCGGCATCTTTATGCACCAATGCGAAGTAGTGTTTCATTAGCTTCCTTTAGAGTAATTAAGAGTGGATGTTTCCATTCGTCAGCAAGAAAATTCTATTGCGGGGGAGGGGCTGGCTACAGCCAGCCCGCCTCTTTGGCAATTTTGCGAGCGGTTCCTATCGGGAGGTCCGCCTTCGGATGAGGAACGATGATAGTTACTGTTCCCTTGCGATATTTGTGGTGTGAGCCTCGGGCTGAAACAAACACAAATCCGTCATCTTTCAGTCGCTTAATTATTTTCTTGCTGTCTTGTAGCATCGCGTCTCCTATATTCGTTACGGTGTGTATATATCTACACACTAAAGGAGAGCATGTCAACATCGATTGCGCAAAATGTTGCGCATTCATGGTAGGTTTGGTACTGTCGGCTCCTTCCTGTCCAAGATAATGACTTCGGAAACCGGCTTTCCTTCACCACCGGGTGGCATGTTGCATCAGTCCAAAATTGGGCGCATGTAACGTGGCCTCAATTTTGGGGGGATGTTCAATATCTCACGGAACGACTCCCCAAAATTGGATAGTCGTAACGATTGCTCAATTTTTATGTGGGTGCCACCAAGGGCCGTCACAGTATGACTATCCATCGTCATCTAATCGAGCGAAGGTGTTATAGGGTCTCTCCAAAATTGGATAGACCTAGCGAAGGTTCACTTTTGATAAGGTTGCCAATACCCTTCATCACATGCCCGTGTGGCTCACCAAAAAACGCAGCCACATCGCGACTAGAGCGTTTCCGTTTTTCTCTGAATCGAATGCGCTTCCCAAATCAGTTTTGTTCTGATTCACTGATGCTGGCTGGATGGAGGCCAGCGTTGGATGACCGCACCGATATCGAATGATCTTCGAGAGCGCGTTATTGCCGCCGTGCTGAGTGGCGAAAGCGTTCGTTCAGTGGCGACGCGGTTTGAAATTGCCGCATCTTCAGTCGTAAAATGGTCCCAGCGCCATCGTGCGACCGGATCGGTTCATCCCGGCAAGATGGGCGGCCACCGCAAGCGGATACTCGAACCGCATCGTGATATCATTGTGCAACGGCTCGCCGAGAACCCACACCTGACACTCCATGGCCTGAAGGCGGCGTTGACCGAGCGGGGTATTTCCGTCTCGCACAATACGATCTGGGAATTCATTCGCAGTGAAGGGCTGCGCTTCAAAAAAAACACTATTCGCCCTTGAGCAAGCTCGTGCCGACGTCGCTCGCAAAAGACAGCGCTGGAAGACCCTGCAAAATCACCTTGATCCCGAACGGCTGGTCTTCATTGATGAGACCTGGATCAAGACCAACATGTCGCCGATCAGAGGCTGGGGTCCAAAAGGCAAGCGACTGCGGGCATTTGCACCGCATGGCCACTGGCGCACGCTGACATTCCTGGGCGCTTTGAGAAACGATCAGCTTACAGCACCCTGTGTCTTCGACGGACCGATGAACGGCCAGTGTTTCCGCGCCTATGTCGAGCAGCAGTTGGTCCCGGTGCTCAAGCCAGGCGACATTGTCGTAATGGACAATCTCGGCAGCCATAAGTCGGCAACCATCCGTCAATTGATCAAAGCCGCCGGTGCGCGCCTCTGGTTCCTGCCACCCTATTCGCCGGACCTCAATCCGATCGAACAAGCCTTTTCCAAGATCAAGCATTGGATGAGAAATGCACAAAAGCGCACCATCGAAGACACATGGCGTCATATCGGCAGGCTGGTCGAAACCATCCAGCCCGCCGAATGCCAAAACTATTTGGAAAACGCCGGATATGGTTCCGTTAAAAGGTGAAACGCTCTAAAGGCAGGCGCTGTCGAATGATGACGACAAAAAGGGTGTCGTTAACACCGACACCCTTTGGGTTTCCGCGACCAGCATTAACATCGGTAATACCGATGTTAATATTACCATCCGTATTGCGGATGCTATTCTTTTCGTGCTCAGTGCGCGTACCTGATTGTCGCGAGATAGCGGGCTGGCAGATGGACAGCGCGCAGCGTGTTTCTGCCGAAGCCGGTTAGTTTTGCGCTTGCGCGATCAAGCGACAGGAGCGGACTGAACCAGTCATCGCACCATGCTGTTTCTGCAAAAATGCGTGACAATTCTGGGTGGCTTTCAGCGATGGCAAATTTCGCGCCCCGTTTGTCGGGAATCGCTTTGATTCCTAGCCGCTCGATAAATCCGCGTGCGGCCTCATCGCCCATCGCCATCTGGATGACAGCACCGATAGAAGCGCGGTTATCAGCCCGGAACCGCAGAAGATGAGCAAGACAGTCCACACCGTCATCTTCCGGATCGATCCCAGATGGTGCCATCACCATGGCTGAGTCTTTGGCAATCTGCGGCAAAGGGCTTTTTTCCCAGTATTGTCGCGCGGCAGAACGGCCATAAATGCGACGAATTTCAGCCGCCGCCTTAACATGCGCATTAATAAGTTCAATTTCTTCCATGCGCGGGGCGATTGGCATTTCATCTGCCGCCTTCAACGCTGTCTCCATGGCGTTGAAGGCGGCAATAAATCTCAGTTTGAATTGAAGTGCCTTGGCACCAGAAAAACCCATGGCGAGCAGAGTGAAGCCGTCGCGCGTCATGTCGAACGCACGAACTTTCTTGCGGGCTTGCTTGTG
This sequence comes from Ochrobactrum sp. XJ1, assembly GCF_024701725.1. Classification (NCBI taxonomy): domain Bacteria; kingdom Pseudomonadati; phylum Pseudomonadota; class Alphaproteobacteria; order Hyphomicrobiales; family Brucellaceae; genus Ochrobactrum; species Ochrobactrum sp. XJ1. Next base: position 421,802 of record NZ_VDGD01000004.1, on the reverse strand, counting down.
GTAGTCGTACCGTTCAAAGAATAGGTTCCCCAGATTTGGGGAGCCTCCAGATCTCACAATACTGTCGATATCGCGAAGGACATGGTCATGCCGCTTTTCAAAGGTCGCCGCTACGTCACGGCTACTGGCCAGAACCAAACCTTCACGGGCGAAAACAACGGGCAGATTGTTCGTTTCGGTCTGCATATCAAGCTCCCAAAGCTTTCCGCTCCACCTGCGCCCGAATTTCGAGACGGCGCCGGGTTTCGAAGGGTAACTTGATAATATCGTTGCCGAACGCCTTGGCGCTGGACGCAACTTGTGCTTTTAGCGCAGCGCCCGCTAAGGTTTGCGCTGGTACGATGGCGATCACCTCGGCGAGACTTACGGCGTCCTGATATCGCTGATATGTTCCCTCAGCATCGGTTATGCGAGCCCATGTTTCAGAGAACATGCTCTCAAGATGTTCAAGGAAATATTCTGCCGATGGAGTATCATGGGCAGATGTCATGGTGGGCATTCCAACTGAAAGGATCGCGCCAGCGCCGACAAACCTTTGCAGGGCGCCCCGGCGGGTGATATTGAAGTCTATAGCCATGATCGATCCTCGCTTGATCGGTTGAGGTTAGACCGCGTTTGAGGTGCCAGCCTCTTGCGCGGTCGCATATTTTATGTCACCATTTATTCATGACGTCAATAATTAATGTGCCCAAAAAATCAAGAGGCCGTCCCTCGGTTGATAGCGAAAGGATCGTAGTCCGCGCACAACGTGCGGAACTCGACGCCTTAGATACATTTGCTTCAGATATCGAGGCTAACTCCGACGCTCCTTTAGGTCGCCCAGAAGCGATTCGACGGATTATTTCTGAATGGCTCCGCGACAAAGGTTACCTGCCGAAATAATGCCGTAGTGGATAGCGGCCAATTTTGACTCGACTCCTTTTTCGCTCTTTGCATCATGGATGCGGGGAAAGGGGGCTCACATGAAAGCCGAATCGCTTACGAACTTGGTCAAGGATGCCGGGATTTCTTTAAATGCCGCATCGCTATTGGCTGCGCTTGTGCGGACAGAACTGGCAGAAACAGTTGAATATCCGTCTACGACCGGATCTGGCGAGGTTAAATCATTCGTGCGACTCACCGAAACCGGATTGAGTTATGGGCTAAATAAGCCCACGATGCATGAGTTTAAAACAGACCCGCGTTTCTTTGCCGAAACCTTCCCCGAATTACTACATGTTGTCCATCTACAAATCGGACGCGAGATTAATTCCCTCTAAATCGGAGGGGTAAACCGACAAGTAATGTCTAGGTAGGGTAAGAAATGAAGATTTGGATTATTTTAGCGGGCGTCTTGTTAGCGTCGATAGTTCCATCTCTTGCACAAGAATATCGTTTGAAATCATTCGGTGGCGCGACAAATGTTATCGTTTGGCGATCAAGTGACGCTCAATCAGAAGGCATGAAGCTAATTGAAGCGGGCGTACACAAAACAAACCCAGAATTGGTAGCCCGCTTGGTAGCGTGTTTTGAAAAACCGGGCACGAAAGTGATCGTAACGGACATGGGATTTTTGACACACGACATCATGGTCGTTGAAGGCAAGAATGCTGGATGCAAAGGTAACATTCCTGCGGAAGAGCTCGCCCACTGATCAAAGACAGGTAGGAAGTCGGTCCCGGCATAATGATGCAGCCTTGATATTCCAGGCTGGCTAACTTGGTGAGAATTATCACGAGCAATCATTCAATGTGCGAGGATCGGGAAAAGCTATCGGGCAGATTATCGATGGTTGTGGCTTGAAGTCTGACTAAATCACTCCGGACGTAGGCGCCACTTATCGCTTCAAACCATGCAAGGGCAATGATTTTCGCCTGCATTGGCGATAGTTCGATACGGTTTCCTTCCCGCTCAATGAAGATGCTCGATCCTTCTCGAACGGGTTGGAGTTCTCGAATGGTGGCGAATTCAGCCGGTGATGAGCGCAAGGATTTTCTTCCAGAAAGAGGCGAGAATGGCGCCGAAGGTAGCTGCGAAGAAGCTGACAAGCATTATCGCTCCCACCCCGCGCTCTCGCCATCGATTAAAATCAGCGACTGGCTCCTCTACCTTTTCAAGTCTGGAGTCGACACTTTCATAGTTCCTCTGAAGGGCTTCTAGGAGCCGTTCAGTTTTCTCCTGCCGCTCGTACTGTTGCTTGCGGTCCTGCCGCGCTTTTTCCTGATCCGAGATAATCAGATCAAGTTTCCCCTCAATGCGCCCTATTGCCCGCTCCTGTCCAGCTTCTGTCATGCTTTCCACCCGCACAGCTTCGCGCCTTTCTCATTATGTGAAAGCATCGCTGATACCTCCCGATCAGTCATAGACGCTAAAGCTTCGGGCGAAGGTCTCATAGGATTCGCGACCAAGCAGAATGAGCCTTGCGGAATGGCGCATGCCGAGAGCACACAAAGAACAGCGAGAGCGGCTATCTTGACCATTTTGACAGCCTTTCGCGGTTCGCCTGAGGCTCACGGCCAGCCACAGCCGCGTCAATTTCGTCGGCAACGGATCGCGCGGCAGAGTTTTCATCTTTCTGCCGCGTCTTTTCAGCGCCCTTACCGTCTGCGCGGCCCTTCAGGTACAGACCGAGCGCCCCGGCGATGGCTAGACCAATATAGGCCACCCACCCATTCGAAGCGGCGATAAGTCCAATGACTGCCTCAAGCATGGTCGGTTTCTCCTACCTTGTATCGCAGAAGGCGAGCCTTCTTGTTGATCCGGTGGCGGTCGTACAGCCACCAGAGAAACACGATACCGTTCACGATAACGCCAATCAGCGCATCAGCTGCGCCGTCATCCAGCCAGCCGCGAGCGATCAGGAAACCGCCGACCACCTGAAGGATTTGCCGAATGATCGGGATAAGAAGGGCAATATCCATCACTTGCCCTTTCCGAAGATCGCGAGAATTGCCCGGAATAGATCGGCCCAGAAACCGGTAGAGAATTCCGTGGACGGATTTCCGACTTCGGGTTTCGCATCGGATACCGGAGTGAGGAATTGCTTTCGCTCTGCCTCGCGGCGGATTGTCAGCCCCTTGAGCGCCTGCTTTTTGCCGTTGATAGTGATCTTGTTCCAGACAAGGAACTGATCGGCTGCGGCCTGCCTGTCACCTGCATTGAGGCGCTTCAGAAAGGTCGAGCTTTTGAAAGCGCCAGCGCCGACATTGAAGGCGAAGCTTACCAGAGCATCGAACTCATTCTGGTTGAGTGGAACCTTCACTGCCGACGACACTGCCGCTTCGAAGGTCGCAAGGTCACGCGACAGGATTTCCGAGGCTTCCGCCGCCGTAATCTTCATGCCAGGCGTGACTTTTGGTGCGCCTGCCGCTGATGTGTGGCCAACGCCAATAGTCCAAATCCCGGCGCTATCCTTGTAGGCTGTCAATTCAACGCCTTCGCGCTGCTCAATGAGCTTTCGCCCTGCTGTACTGGTTTTCATGGATTTCCCTTTCAGGCATAAAAAAAGCCGCCCCGAAGGCGGCTGTAGTTGAGACGAAGGATTCTAATCGTCGAGCGGATCGTCACTCATTCCCTTGAACGCATTATCAGAGCCGCCGGCAGCGCTGGCCTTGCCTTTTTTCTTTCGCTTGTCCTTGCCTGCCCCCCCACCGGGCTGTTTGATTTCCAGTGAAGTTAAACTGCCACCGCTTCTGTCCGCCTTATGGCGAACAGAAGAAATTCGGTACTGACCATCCACACCTTCGCGTGCACCGGAAAGTATGAATGTCCCTTCTGCTTGGGCCTCGACTGTCAGGTCCATTTGCACCGAGCCTTCACCGCCTTCGCGTTCGGCCTCGCGTTTCCGAGCATCGCCCACGGCTTTTGCCTGGTCTCTGTCAGCAACCGTTGAACGCACAACATTGGTGGAATCTGGCAGTTCTCTATCCAGATCGAATTCAACGTCTTCGGTTTTGAAGTCAGCGGACTTTCTATCGAAATAGCGAACTTTGGCCTTGGTAAAGGTCCGACGCCCCTTGATGGGGCTTATATCCCATGAGATTACATTCTCTCCGACCACTCCCCGGATCGTCGGCATCTGCGCACCGGTCGCAGCCTTTCCGTCGCCGCGTTTGGCGAGAACAGACTGAGTATCCCGCATCTTGAATGTGCCACCCAACTCGCGGGCCAGCCGCTCACCAAGGTGAAGGTAGCTCTCGCCATCAGCAGACCAATAGTCCCGCTGAATATTAGCAAAATCAGGGTCAAGCTTGGGCGGTGTCAGACCGGCCCGCTTTGCTGCGTCATCGAGAAATTCCTGAAGAGTGGCATCATCCTTATGAAACGACAGCGGCTGCTTGACCTTGCCCCGGCTGTCGAAGCCCTTACCTGTGACGCGGAGTGTCCGGCCACCGCCCCGCGTGCCTGCCGAACGAATGTCATCCAGTGTCCCCTTGAACTTCGAAACGCCATTCAAGAAGATTTCAATTGAGCAACCGTCTGGCGGCAGCTCAAGTTGCCCACTCTGGTCATCGAAGGTGAGCGAGCAAGTGTCAGATGCGCTTCCATCCTTATCGACAATCTCAATGTCGATGAGATAGGGCCTCATGGCCGTGGTCATGTCGTTGCCGTTGACAATGACCTTCCACGATACATTCCAGTTATCAACCATGGATTCTTATCCAAACAATGAGACGACTTCGCGCGTCTGGCCAATTTCTTCTGACGGCAGATCAGGCAGATTGACGGTCTGCCCCATCGGAATAACGACGCCGAGTGAAGCCAGGTCTCTGTTGAGGGACAGCGCTTCCTCCACGAGCTTACGCCCACGTACCCCATAGGCGCGCCACAAGAGCAGATCGAGGGTGATACCCTCCCCTTTAACGGTAACCGTGCGCATCAATGACTCCTAGAAAATGCCAAATAGGGATAGCAATCCGGATATGATCTGTTGCCCAGACCCGGCGTCAGGTTGAACGCGCGTCATAACGATTGTGTGTTTCAGCACGAAGCCGACGCCATTACGTGTCAAATTGGTATGGTTCTCGGTTATTCGGGTGATCGCAAACCACCCGAGCCGTGTGCCGTCGCCGCGCTGGAGAGGAAACCTCGTACCGTTCCGCCTCATTTCGTGTGCAATTTCCAGTTCATTCATACCGCCAATTTTGGTTGGCAGAATCTGTCCGGAAAGTGTGATTTCGTCATCACCTTCCCCGGTAAACTCCTTACCGGGAAAGGCATTGATAAGCGGCTTTGAAGCGATGTCCGCTGACGCTGTACGCTGCATCTCATCGATGCTGAATGGTCGCGTATCGATAGTCAGAGTACCAAGCATATAAAGCATTACGACACCGCATATTCGAGATCAGCATGTGCACCGTCAAAGGCCGCGCGGGCGGCTTGCGAGACCTTCGCGACAGCGAGGTTGGCAATTTCCTCCGGCGTAGCGGGTGATTTTGCATTGATCGTTAGACTGAGGTTCAACTGTGGGGCAGGCGGCGGGTTCATAACCTGTACTTGCTGTACCCCGGATGGTTGGGCCACGACCGTTGGTGTGCCCAGAAGGGATACCTCTTCCGGTTTTCCCACACCTTGTGTCGGGCTGGGTTTAGTTAAGTCCTTCCATATCTGCCAAAGGCTGAATGGAACGGGCTCCGATGGGGCAGGTTGTGGTGGGGGAGGCGCAGTTTCGCGAGGTCCAGTGCCAGTATAGTACTTGTCCTTATGCTCGTTCGTCTTCTGAATGAAGAAATCAGGATCGGCATAACGGGGATCAGACGGACCTTTAGCCTCCAGCCCTTTATAGATGCCGTACGCTGCGGTAGACCAGAGATTGAACTTCGATAGAAGCCCTCCCAAACCGCCTGCGCCAGCAAAAAGCCGCCCCCACAAACCAGCCTGTGTCGAGGCTGCTCCGGTTTTGATGGCGCCAACTTCCGTACCGCCATAAAGGAGGGGAGTGAGTTTGCTGGTAAGCTGTGCGAGCCACCCGCCACCTACCGTCGCCGCACCCTTACCCATTCCACCGGAAGCCGCTGCAGCAGAAGTCACGGTTTCTACGGCTCCAGCCGCCGCGCCCCAGCCTGCGATTGCAGCGCCTGCTTTAATGACAGATCGCAGTATGCCCACTGCAGCGCGTGCGCCTGACAGGAAATAGAGAGCAGAAGCAAGCTTGCGGATAGTGCCCGCCAATATACCGAATCCCACGCTGGCAAGCATGAGATAGCCGCCATATTTGACGATCTCGCCAAAGAACTGAGCGAGCGGATTTCCCTTTATGGCGTCGGTCAGTTCAAGCACAGAAGCGCCGAACTCTTTAAACCGGGCAAATATGCGCCCAAGGGTATCCGCCGCTTTGTCACCATTTGCCGGCCCCAGCACAAGATCGCCGAGATCATTGATCATCTTGCGCAGGCCGCCGTCGTAACCAAGTCCGGACGAAAACCCCTTTATTGCGGTCGAGAGCTTGTCGAGGGGCGTGGCCCGATCACCAAGCGTTTTCAGAAGGTCGAGTAAGCCAGCGGCACCCTCGTTGATGGCTGGCAACATTCGGTCTCCCATCTCAACGCCAATCGCAGCGAGATTGTTGCGCAGAAGTTGCAGGGCATTTGCCGTTGTTTTTGCCCGAGCTTCATATTCCTTAAAAGAAGAGCCGGCATAGTTAGCCTCTTTGGCGACAACGCCCAGAATCCGTTCAACTTCCTCCGTACTTTTTAACAAAGGTGCAAGCGCGCGGGCTTCCGAACCGAATACGGCTTCCATGATGGAAATTTGCTGCCATTCGGGCAACTTCTTGATGCGATTCAGGACACTAAGTGTAGTTTTGACAGCATCCTTCTGCATACCTTTCGCGACTTTGATACCGGAGAGGCCAAGCTTCTGAAATGCAATCCGCTGACGCTTCGTGGCGTTCTCGCCCGTTGTGAGAGCCTTGGTGAGGTTGCGAAAACTGGTTGCAGCGACTTCCGGTTCGAAGCCTGATCCAATCATTGCTGCGCCGAAGGCAAGTGCCTGCTCGGCGGAAAAACCCGCGGTTTCCGCGAATGCGGCAACCCGGTTCGTATATTCAAGCAGATCGGGAGAGTTCGCTGCGGACACGTTGCCGATTTCGTTGATGGCGTCGGCCAGCAGTACCGTTCCCTTTACATCACGGCGAAGTGCAGTTTTCATCTTCGCAAGCGCTTCACCGGTCTGATCGACTGGCGTTTCCCATGCGGTGGCGACTTTTGCGGTCGCTTCTGCGAAGGACTCCAGTTCGTTGTTCGCAATGCCGGACTGACCGGCGGCTGCATAGATCGCAGCGAAACCGGAGGCCGTGATCGGTATCGCTGTTGACAGTCGAAGGATCGACCGACGCATGTTCATGAACTGGCTGTCGGTTGCTTCGACCACCTTTTTGACGTCGGCGAAGGCGGATTCGAACTCGATGGCAGCCCCAGCGGTTCCTCGGATACCTCGATCGAGACTGAGATAGGTCGCCCCAATAGCCGCAATCCTGCCGAGTGTTCCGGTTATCGGTGCGGCCAGCTGGCGTTGGGAAGCCGAGAAATTATCTGCCGCTCCCCGCAAACGGTTCATCGTTCCGAAAAGACCGCGAGCAGGCCCTGTCACCCTGTCGAACAGGCTGATAATGAGTTTGCTTTCAATGACGGACATTCTGAAACGCTTTCATGACGCGAAGCGCAGCATCCCGCTCCTGGAATGCATAGGAGCAGGAATAGCGATCAACGATGTTGCGGGGGGTGCTGGTGTAGTGAGAAATCAGGACGGCGAGATCACGCCAGCCGGAGCCGCGCCCTATCTGACGTTTCCCAGTATAACTTCAGTCTTGGCGATAATCTGGGTGATGTCGCGGCCTTTGATCTTCCTGAAAATCTCAAAAGGCAGACCACACATCATGGCGAGGATTCGCATGGTGCGGTCGATCTCACCCTTGGCCGCTTCTTCCACATCGATCATCTGGCCAACATCTGGCTCGGTGAAAGTAAGGTCGGTGATTTTACCGCCGTTCTGATCGTCGACAGGCACAAGCAGGGTATGCGGGATGGTCAGTTCGTTTTCCATTGAAGTACCACGGTCTGATCGAAACAATTACGCGCCAAGCGCGCGGCGAACATCGGCGAAGAGATCGGTCCCGCCGGTGCGCAAGACGCGCTCCCAGAAGTCGATGTACCAAAGCTCCTCACCATTCAGGTGAAACTCATAATGCGTGACTTCCTTGAAGGCGTGGGTGCATCCGAGGAAATCTTCCGGGCTAGCCTCATCCGGCGTCCATTCGGTTATTGCGCCTTCAATGATGGCGCGCGCCGGGACAACCAGCCCGGATTTTTTATCTTTGACCGCCGCAGCAAAGACCCATCGATCGACATCACCAAGGCCACGGAAAATATCCCCGTCAAAACCTTTGAGTTCCATGGCAGGCTCCGGCGCTTCAATGCGGGGGAGCGCGAAATCGACGGCCATCACGCCGCCACCCGGGTTGTGGTTGGCAGTTGCAAATTTGATTGGCGGAATGGTGAGTTTCGAAATTGTGGTTGCGCGGGAGGAACCCGCCTGTTCGGCCCGGCGCACGTCCACGGCAACCAGAGTGTAAAGAGGCTGCATTGCAATACCTTTCTATGGATGAATGCTGATAGTCGATCAGGCCGTGGCGTTGAGCCGGGCGACGATTTCGGAAACCAGAGCCTCGATAGCCGGGCGGTAGCGGCGAACTTCGTGGTTGGCGAGCTTGAACGCTGGCGCTGGCTCAATGCCGATATTGACCGTCAGATGGCCAAGCCGGATTTGCTCGGGGCTGTTGCGATCTGGCATGAACTGAATATTCGAACCGAGAATGTCGTTCGCTGCCTTGTGGTCGCGCAGCATGAACTTGAGCGAGTTGAGCCACGCTTCCGTCATATCGGCTGTGATTTTCTGGCCGAGGAACTGGCGGGTGATTTGCGCCATCTTTACGGTCAGATAATCAGCCCCACGCACCTGGTGAATCTGTTTCCACAGTTCGCCCGTATCGGTGTTGTCGGTGCCGATGAAAACAAAACCGCCATCGGCTGCAGCGCCATCGACGCCGGTTTCGCCGCGCACCACAATCGATACGTCGCTCTCCAGCAACATCTGGCCTTCGGTCGATCCGTCGAACAATGAGAACGGCATATTGCGGGACAGCCCTGCAAGTCCCTGAATGGGGCGATTGGCAATGGGGTCGAATGGCTTGCCGCCGTGGGCATTATCGACAGATACGAACAAGCCAATCACACGTGGCCCCATGGGGCGGGTGACAATATCTGTTCCCTCAAAGACCCGAGCGGCGATACCGATGGGCATGAGACGCTGCGAACTCATGGTTTCACGCGCGCTGGCAGATGCTTCTTTCGTGGACGAATCCACATCAACGGGCGAAATGGCAAGCAATTGCTCACAAGCTGCCGGCAGTGCAGCCACAACGGGGTTGACCGTATCCTCGTCGGGCCTCCACTCGGTGCGTCCTGCCCATATCAGACGAGGCGTGGCATTGATCGCAGACGGGATATCACCGACCGATTCCAGAATATCAACGATGGCTGCTGCGGTCTCTGCGTCGTCTTCGCCTTCCGCAACGCGAACAACGGTGACGTCCGCACCGATATTCAGTCCGGTAAGCTGGGCGTTGATCCCCTTGACTGCATCGGCCAAGGCACCGGTCCCCAGTGCTTCAACCGCGTCCGTTTCGCCGGAGGAAAAGCGAACCGGCGTTTCCAGCGGGAACTCGGAATTGGAAGCACCTTCCGAGGTTTCAATAAGAAGAATCTTCGAGAAATCGGCACCTGTTGCCGGGATCGGCTCATCATTGGGCCGCGTGAAAGTCATGCCGAAAGTCGGTGTCGACATCGGTTCTTCTCCTGAATTGTAAGTGATTGCCCAGCCACGGGCAGATTAGGCAAAGAAAAAGCCGCCCGTAGGCGGCTGATGTATGAGGGTGAGGGCGGTTAGAGTTCGGCGTCGGCCTGCCACGAGAAAGAGTGGAATGTCGTTGCCGTTTCGGCGCTCCCAACAATAAAATGAGTTGTGGACGCTGCTATTACAGATGCAGAACCGTTTGTCCTATTGATGACGACGGTCGTCGTATTTCGTTTTCTTACTGCAAAGGGGGTGGTGTTCCTTTGCAAAGCTATCCCTGAACTTCCCGGTTGCGTCCATTGAACATCACCGCTCGATACTTCGAAGTATCTTTGACACAGCGCCAATTCCTGCTGGATATGGCGCGGCGAGAAAGGGTCGTCTTCGGCGGTGGCGTCTCCTTCGACAAGGGACACGTGGGCGTAATGAACTGTGTACTCCGAACTGGCGGGCGATCTTAACTGGATTTGGAGATAGTCCCCTCCGCTGGTTCCAAAAGTCTTTCCTGCGACGGAAGGGATTTCAAATACTTTTGTTATTTTATGCCACTCCCCGCCGGGGATCGTCTCACTTTGTATTGGTAGCTGCTCTTCTGCGGAAGGTGTCCCACCTGTACCGTAGCCCATAAACAGCGCCATATCTATTTGAAATGGTCCGTCGTAAGTGTAGGCATAGAATGTAAGCGTGACTTTCTTATTTGAGAACTGGCGCACCCCTTCAACACGTTGCTGAATACATGGTTTATTTGCCGATGCTGCCGCCATTGATAAAGCAAGGTTATATGACGGCGCGTTTTGGAAAGCGTCTAACGCCATATCGACTTGTTGTACTGCCCCGGTGCCACCATTAAAATTAACATACCACCTGTCGGCGCTCCTATACCCATTTGCGTTTTGCAAATTGCCACGCTGCCAGATATCAAAGTTGCCATTGATGATCTTATTACGAAACGCCCCAAGGTCCGCCGTGATACCCCGCCCACGAACCGCCTGCGATAGGTCGAAAGCCTTACTCATTTGAGAGCGCCTCCTTCTGCGCAGGTTACGAGGTCGATGCGACCGGCGGCCAATACAGGTCGTCGGTGTAATCGGCAGGGATTTCCGCCGCGTCTTTCAGCGTGCGGGCCGCGAAGATGTGCGCCTGCTTGTGCGCCATAGCCGCCTGACCGAAGGCGAACATGGTCGGGGCGTCCATCGGATGCGTGCTGTTGTCGGCGGCGATCCAGACGAAATCCGTATCGCCACCATGCCAGCGCATATCGCCAGCCTGCACCCCGTTCATTATCGCGGCGAGCGATGCGGTTGCCGCCCCGGCAATGTTCTCCCGATCTTCCGACCGGGTTTGGTATACGACGCCACCAAAAGAAAAACCGCCGTCAATGCGGCGGTCTCTTTCCCGGTCAACGTCCGCCGATGTAGGCGGCGGCGGTGAATACGGCAAGATCGTGTTCCCGTCAGCCTCCCATTCGGCAAGCATGACGCGGTGGCGATTGACCATGTCGTCTGGCACTGTCATTTCCACGCCGTCGATCACCGCGACGATGGAGCCGTGTTCGGTGTATTTTGCGTTCTTGATCATGATTAAAGCTCCGCGTCTAAACCAAAAAGCCTGTCATATACAGCTACATTACCTGATGCAGACGGGGATAAGGCTATGATTATATCACTATGGCTAGCATACATATTTATCACAGCAGTAACCCCGCCAGATCTCCCCGGCTGCAACAGAACAGACGTTGGTTCAGCCCTCATGATAACAGGCAGCGGTATACGCATCTGGGCATCAAACCCACTGCCAACATATGTGGCGTATTGGGTCCATATGGTTTGGTAGTACCTTTGACAAAGGGCTATTTCTTGCTGAATGTGGCGCGGTGAGAACGGATCATCTTCGGCAGTGGCATCGCCTTCGACAAGCGAAATGTGGGCAAGGTAAAAGTTGCCTGATTGATGACCCAACCCATCCGTTCTGCCGTCGAAATTACTTCCGGCATCGAACCAGAAGACAACATCAAGACAGTCATCACCATTAGTTCCTAGTGTCTTACCCTTTGTTGAGGGTATATCTACGACGACCGAGAATTTACCATCTATCAGCTTATCGCCTAGTGATAGCTTCTGTGCGCCTATACCGACTACGGGGGCGGAAGAAGATCCACCAGTACCAAACCACTGTCTAAGTTCAACAGAGATAAATTTCCCTACGACGTCTGCCGCTGCATAGAATGTTAATGTGGCGCGTTTTCCCGCTAATGTGTGGACATCCTCTATCCGTTGCGTCTTGGCAACGTAATTGTTATCCCCGACAACAGACGTTACTTGGGTTAATGAAAAGCGTCTGAAAATTGTCTCATCGGAACCAGATAGCGTTCCTATCTGGTGCAATTTCGTGCTTCCAATATTCTGGTTAGCCCACCTGTCATCAGACCCATAACCACTAGAGGTTTGTGTAAAGCCGCGTTGCGTAACGCTGAAATCACCATTGATGATTTTATTGCGGAAGCCAGAAAGAACGTCCACGCCAATATTAGCACGAGCCTGTCCTTTTTCGGCGGCGGTGTGATCTTGATCGGCATCGACACGGACTGCCTTGTCTGTGAGAGCGCTGTCGATCTTCTCATTCACCTGTTCCTTGGTGTCATAGTCGGTCGCATCTATTGCCTGATAGGCCCAATACTTCCACTCGTCGCCTTCGGTTGCACCGGGGATGGTGATCGTCGGGTCTTCCGATACGAAGTCGCCACGGCTTTCATAGAGCAAGACGCCGTTGAGCCAGAGCATGACGAAGCGGAATCCGCCTGCAATGGTGATCTCGCCGTCCGGGTCTGCGCCGAACACACCTTCGTCAAAGCGTAGACCGCCGATAGATGCGGTGACGGTCGGCACGAAGCCAACGCCGTCAAAGACGCGAACAACATTTCCGTCCCACCAAAGCTGCCCGATATGGGGATCGGTCGGCTCGACGATAGGCTCGGCGATCATTGTGCGAGCGACAGCGAGAACGCCCTCGTTCTCGGTAAGGATTCCCTGTGAGGCGTTCTTCGCCGCGATGGATTCATCACGGGCGTTCTCGGAACCGATGCGAGCCGCCTGCGACTCCCCGGCACTGTTGGCCGATGCGGTTGCGGCACCTTCCGCCGCAGCCTTTGCGGTCAAGGTCTGGTCTACGTAGGCACGCTGCAACATCGTTGCGGCAGGGAGTGCCGTGATAACCCAATCGTTGAATGGGCCGCCCGGTCCCGTCACCTGCTCAAGATGGAGCGAAAGAGCGCCAGTCAGCCGGTCGAAAGAATTGACCTTGGCGACAGACCAGTTGTTGGTTGTGGACGCACGCGACAGAGCAACATACGGCGTTACCGCGAAGAACTCTCGGTCTTCTGCCGCGACTGTCAGGTTAATCGTGCCGCCATTGGACAGGCTGGCGCTCGTGTTCGAATACGAGATCACCGTGCCGCCGGTAACCTTCTGTTCGAACCGCGTTAGCTTCTCGGTAATCGAAGCGGTACTGTCGTTGAGAATTTCATCGGCCTGCGCCACGATAGGCGCAAGTTCCTGCTCAATGACGGTCAGACCGCGAGCGATAATGGCGTCGGACACTTCGCGCTGAATACCAAGCTGCTCTTCGAGAGGGGCGAGTCTTGCCTGAATAGCATCGATCAAACCGTCCCAAAGCCGATCACTCCACCCTTGTTTGTTTTGGCTTGAAAGGAAGCTAGACAGGTCAGACATTTCACACCGCCTCGTAATTCTTCACTGCGTCTTTGTCCTGCTCAATCAGCACGGCGAGGGCATCGCCTTTCAATCGCGTGCTGTTGGAGGGGTTGATAACCAAGCGGCCAACCTTGATGCTCTTGGCGAGGCTGACCTTGTATAGCTTGGCGGGATCGATTTTCGGGGTAGCCATCTGGCCTTGCTCCTATGAAAAAGCCCTACCGTTTCGGGCAGGGCTTGTTACTGGTGAATGTCCGTCAGGCTCTTACGGGTACGACACGCTCGTCGCCGCAGACACAAGGAATACGGCCAGTGCAGAGGTTGTGTCGTAGGTCGTCTTGCGCTTCCACGATGTGACCGACGAACCGAGAGTCCATGAACACACCCGGCGGATAGAGCCGTCTGCCTGCACCTCGTCCGACACGGCGGTCGGCTGCGTTTCCGTCGCGTAGTCGGCCCCGGTCAGCAGCGTGCAGGACAGGTCGTGGATGGTTTCATCGTAATGCTCAAGGATGAGTATTTCGATGACTTCCGTGACTGCCCCCGGTGCCTCTCGTGCCGCCGTGATATGCACGCCGTCGGTACGTGGCCGGGAAACCGTGACGCTCGACTGCGACAGGTTGATACCCGGCATGAGTTCCGTCGTGCCAAGCATGACCATGCGAGCGTTGATGTTCGCTGGCAGGTTAAACAGCGGAGAACCGCCGCTCGCGACCCCTTGCACTGTGTGCCATGCGGAGCCGATCTGAACCTCGTACGAGATTTCGCAACCGTCCGGCACGACCTGCTTCGTCAGCAGATCGATAGCGCAGATACCGCCTGACAGGTTCCAAGCGCCGAGGTTTACAGTAACACGCGGTGCGCTGAACTCTGCGACCAGAAGTTCGAAGCAGGCATCGAGTGTGATGCTGCCCTGCGACCAGAGGCCATCCGTCGAGACGAAGAACGAACCCTGCGCATACTTGTTGTCTTCGGCCATCGCCAGCCAGTGGTTACCGGAGGTGATGACGAACCAGCCGTAACGCTTGCCACCCTCAAGGAATACCGGATCGAGCGCAAACTTGGTAGCAACCGGATGAACCTTCAGGTTTTCGGAGGTCACAGTCGTGACAGCAAGACAGCTTCCATAGTTCGGGGAGCCGTTCTCGAACACCTCACAGAGGCCAAAGCGGACATCACCGCCGCCAGCATCAACGCGGCTGAAATACAGGTTGAACCCTGTCACCCAACCGGAGCGCGGCATCATGAAGGTATTGCCTGCCACCTGTCCGGTGTAGGACGCCTGCACGACGGTTGCCGCCCAATACGGTTCTTCATAGCTGTCGTAGAAAATCTGCCTCGCCCGCATGAGGTAGTGGTTAGGGTCCGTCCCCTGTGTGAACTCGACGTTATATTCCGACCCGTCATTCTGGTAGAAGATGCCTAGGGTCTGGTCATACCGGCCAGTAGCCCACCAAGCGGCGTTCGTGCACACGAGGAACGGATCGCCATAGCGGATACGCGTTTTCGAGATCGTGTTCAGCCTGTACTCGATGGTCTGCGAGCCGCCGTTGGCAAGCGCGTGTTCCGTCGAGCGCTCGGTGATCGAGATCAGGTTGTTCTCGGTATAGCGCGGCAGAACCATGCCGCCCTGCGAAACCTGAATGCTCGTATCGGACGGAGTCAGCAGGCTAAGGCCAATCGTCTGCGCGTTGTCGTCAGCAAAGCGAATACCTTCTTCGACCTTCGTCACGCTCTCGATATGCTCAAGGTCGCTATCCGATGTGTCGAGGAAATAGTCCGACTTCGAATAGGACTTCCCTTCCGGCATACCGGTCTGCTCGGCAACACGAGCAAGCTGCTCCAGCAAATAAATCTGCATCTGCTTCGACAACTTGTCGGCGTTAGAAGCAACCAGCTTCGACACGTCCGTCTTGAGCCCTTCGACAACCGGCTGCGTATCGTCCATCCAGTTCTCGACCACCTGAACGCGGTCATCGAGGTAGCGGAGGGTCGTGAGGCGGTTGTCAAAATTCTGTTCGACGTTGACAATTTCGGTCGAGGATAGTGTCACCCATGCGATGACGGTATTTGCACTTTCGACAACCGGCTTGACCGGAGACGGTGCCTGATCGCCAAGCTGGATTGCTACCGTTGCTTTGCGCCATTCGATTGTCGCGGTCGGCTGCGGGTCAACCTGCGGAGGGTAGACCGAACCATTCACAACGAAGTCGCGAGGTTCGGTGCCATCGCTGGCCGTTTGCGACTGCAACAGGATCGCGACAATGCGGCGGTTGCCGGATGTTGGCATTTGCGCCAGCAGGTTCAGAACCGTGGGGTTCGTGTCGCCAGTATAAAGCTTCGCATCCTTGAACAGAATGATCGGAGCCTCGACGGTGACCTGCGTGGTCCCGGTCTTTGCGACTGTCGCGCCAGAGTAGCAGGCGTCAAGCTGCCCGCTGACCGCCGCTTCAATGAGAGTATCCAGAGCGGCGCGAGGGAACTCTGCCAAGTTCTGGAAATCCGAAAGCGTCACGTTCTGGTTAGCGGATAGACGTGCGATCTTCATAGTGCTGTCCTCTCAATGGGAACCATGCCGCTCCATGGCTGGACGGCTGAGAAACTAAGGTCGTTAATCGACATGGGCCGGTAGGTGGCCGTCGTGAACCAAATCTGGTCACGCAGAGAACGCGATTTAAAAATCGCTTCTCCCACGTCATTGATGCGGGCGGTCTGCAATCCGATGTGGCTTTCACCGACATACCCCCGGTCAGCGTAGAACCATGTTCCCTCGCGGCGGTATGTGGCTTTCACTCGAAGCAGGGCGGTGTATGGAGTCAGCGTGATGTAGCTGTAGCCAATGAACGGAGAGAACAGGCCAGCCGGTGGGCCGACATGTGCCTTGTCATCATCGAGCAAGCGCCAGCGATCATAGATGTACTGCGCCGCAACATCGGAATAAGCGTAGGCGAAGTTCACGCCTGTCTTGCATTCCAGCGCGCCGAACGGCTCAAGGAACCGTGCGGTGTGTTGCTGATAGACACGCTCCGGTGCAATATTCAGCGCCTCGACGCTCTCAATGCCATCCGGTATTTGCCCCGTTCCGAACGTGCCGTCCTGACCAATGGTGATCAGGCGGCCACGATTCTTTTCGGCGATGTATGACAGGCCAGCGAAAGAATGATCGGCCACCACATCGTAGCCGGTTGTCTCGGCAGGGATCGCGAAGGTGGTCACTTCGATAGGAACGTCGCTGCCCCATGTGCGAAGCTGGTCGAACGATCTGATTTCCGTTTCGACTCCATCCTCGACAAGCGTAGCCCTGCGCCCGTAATAACGGGCGGCTTCATTCTCCAAAGCGAAGAACTCACCGATGTAACCCGGCACAGGCCGCAGACCTTCACCGGCTGCATACGCCGGTCGATCGCCCGGTATGCTGTACGGGTAAAGGCGAAGTTCCGGGAACTGCGCCCGCCAATCTTCCAGCATGTCCGGCGAATAATCTGCCAGATACATGCCGACCGGCGGAATGATCGCGTCGTAGATCTCGGCGTCCACATACCGGAGATACTTATTGATCCCCGGCAGCGTGCCTTTCAGGCCCTTCATGCCGTAGATCTCGGCGGTGATGCGGCGCTTCTTCCATTCGGGCCAAGCCTCCCGCCAGAGATCGACGCCGCGCCCCCACGCTAAAAACGGAAGATGCGAAACCGAACATCGGTAGGGATCACGCACCCGGCGAATAGCGTCGACATCAACTGAGACAATCGACGGTATGATGGAATCCACCAATGCCTTTTCAAACGGCCCAGCCTCGGGAGGCAACAGGTCAATTGAAAAGGTCATGGCGATAGGTCCACTATGATTTCGGGAACATAGATAAAGTCGAATGGTCCCGGTTCGACATCGAACGCGGGTTCGAGAACTTCAACTTTTTCGACAGGGTTATTCTGCCGCGCCCCTGAAATGATGCCATCAGTACGCAGGGCCGTGCCAATTGAGGATCGCTCGGATATATAAGACTGGATGCCCTCGCGGGCCTTCGTCACAAGGGCGCTCGCATCGGGGCCGGATTCAACCCGTATCCGCACATGGATGGTTTGATAGACGATCCTGGCAGACCGGACATAGACATTGTCAGTCAGAGGCCGTGTCTTTTTGGGTGACAGAGCCGTATACACCTTTTCGATGACAGCTTGGTCGACCGCGCCGTCGCCATTCCGCCCCAGCAATATTATGTCAACACGATTGTCCTGACCGCGAACCGCACGCGCCTGCCTGATACTGGCGTCTGCCGACAGTGAAAAATATTCGTATGCCCCTTCTGGTCCGGCTGCGGCATAGCCTTCCGGGGCAAGCTGACGACGCAACTTGAAATCTGGGTCGCTCTCCATGACCGCTGGCGACGTATCGGTTGCCGGCGTCACCGTCAGGCGCTCCATATTAAAGTCGGCTGCAAAATTATCGAGGTTGCTGCCTGATGTTGTCGCCAGCATCAGAGCTTTGGCGGCGTCGTTTATCTCCTGGAGAACATTCAGGACTGCATAGGACCCAACTTCCAGAACGATCTTTCCGGGGTCGGTTTCGAGAAACTCAACATCATATGCTGGTAAATCGGGGTTTTCTTCCCTGCGTTCCGCCCAGATCACCTGAAACCGAGAAACCAATATGGACAATATGGCTTCATAGTCTAGATTCTGGATAACGTCGGGGAATGGCAGGCGGGCGAGATTGATTGCAGGCAACTTGTTCATGCTGCCGTTCCCACACTGAAAGACCCGTTCGTCAGGCCGATGTTAAAATTGACTACGCGCTCAACGCGAAAGTCGCCCAGATGTCCCCGAGGTCGATAATCCGCCTCAATGATAATGCCTGCGTGACCCAGCCGCAGTTCTTCCGCCGAACCTGAAACGAGTATTTGTCGAACTGCAAACCGTGGCTCCCAAAGATCAATGGCGGTAGCTATCAGCGACTGGAATGCCGCGAAAAGAGCAGGGGTCATTTTCCGCCCCAGCAATTCTATGATGCCCGCGCCGAATTCACGTCGCATGAGGCGAGAGCCTATTCTCGTCGCCAGAATGACCTCGACACCCTGGTAGGCGGATTCCAGATTGCTGATGACCTTGCCTGTGCGGCGATCAATTCCAGCCATGATAATCCACCTAATTTGAAGGAACGTCGGTATCGGCAGCACCGGGGGCAACGCCACCATGAACATGCGTATCGCCGATATTTGCTTCATTATGTTTGACATGGCCGTCGTTGAAATTGACGTCACCATTCACAACCAGATTGCCCTCGATCGTGACCGTGCCGTCCTTGACGGTTACTGAAACACCAAACGCGCGCAGCACATTTGCGAGCATATCTTCGCTTGGTGGCTGGTTCGCATCGGAAAACCCACCACGGATCAGAAGCCCTTGCCGGGTGTCACCGTTTGGATTGACCATTCCCACGATCTGCCCCAGCGAGAGCGGCATCCACGTGCTGGAATTCCCGCCGGATTCAGGGTGCGGATACCATGGCGACAGGAACGGCTCTCCGTTTTCGTCCTCGCCGAACTTGATCCGGTAACCGCGTTTGGGGTCGATTGCCGCAATTGGCCCAACCTTCATCGAGTTACCGAATGCCGTTTTCAGCATTTCGATGTCTATTTTCAGCGACAGGAGTTCCCGATACATTACGGAACCTTTCTCGGCGGTGGTACGCCTTCAATTTCAAGCGCGCCTTCCGCCATGTCAGGCGTAGCTCGGTCAACATCGCTGGCAAGCGGCCCAAGTCCAAGAGCGAGCAATTCATCTGCTGTCATCCCGTGGGACCGCTGAAGGTGTTCCCATGCCTCATATGACCCAACGCTGACAGCCTCAATGAAAGCCCCTTTCTTCTGGGTGCTTTCGTCAGTGCTAGCCTTGGCCAGATCTACAAACCGGGCAAAAGGGGTGCCGGCAATCAGGGCCCGACGAGGTTCCGGATCGTCGACAAGCAGCACGGTAAGCTTCATCTGTTGGGCGGCCAACCTCACGCCGTCCGACACATTGCCTGTGCGGACTCTTTCGACGGAAGCTATCCGGTAGCACAAACCGAGAAAGACCTGCCCCCATTCGTTGCCGGGGTCGGTCAAAGCATCGATTATCTGGCGTGCCAGCAAATCAAGCTGGAATTCAAAATTAGCGTCGGTATCGAGAACCCCGATCCCCAGCACGTTTTCTCCCGTTTTCGGGTCGATGCCAGTCATCGCAGCCGTCACGCCCGATTCAAAAAGCACTTCTGTCGTCCCATTGAGGAATAAGGAACGAAGTTCGTTTTCTCCAACGTCGGCCTTGGCTGCGTCTGTATAGATGGCTGTGAAAGGGCTTTTCTCAGTGGTGACCGCATTGCCGTTACTGTCAACGTCGATCACGCCAATTTCACTGTCGAGAACATTATTGCCGACGAGAGTCCGGCCTTTCAAGGCTTCGACAGCGGCGGTACGAATGGCAATCCGTGCGAGGCTCACGTCAAAGCACCTTCGGGTTAGGTTGCGGCCGTCTCTCCCATAATGGCATAGAGACGCCGGTGGGATCGGGCATCAACAAACTGGATTTCAAAAGTTGGTGTACCGGGGCGGTCTAACGCCATAATCCGATATCCTTTTGCGAGCGAAAGCTCCGGGTATCTTGAACGGTCAACGGCGAGCGTGGCCTTGCCAGCGGCGAGCCTGACATTCCAGTCGCTGTTGTTGCCGCCGTCTGGCTGCACGGCGTCTCGGCCCGCCGTTCGCAGAACTGCCTCGATTTCCTGCGGATTGCTACCGGGGATTTTCCGGCCTTTATCGAGGAAATAAATGCGGAGCGGCTCTGCGAATTCTGCGTCAACTTCCTCGTAAAGGGCGTCTCGATGTTCTTCGAACGGCGATGGGCTCATTTCGATTTACCGCCCTCGCCATCGATTTTCAGGGTTTCTTGTCCCTGCGTCGGGGGCTTTTTTGCTTCAGCTAGCTGTTCTGTCAGCGTGGCAACATTGTTGCGTTCCGCTTCCAGTTCCTTGCCAAGCTTGTCGACTTCATCTGCATGCGCTTTGTTCGCATCGTTCAAATCAGCTTGCAGCGAGCCGACCTCGCCGGAAAGCTTGACCTTGTCCGCTTCCAGCGCAATGATTTTCTTGGCAGCATCACCAAGTTCGGCAACGGTGCCATCCAGTTTTAACGTTAGTCGGGCGTTTTCAGCTTTGAGCGCTTCCATTGCCCCAGCATCCGCGCGAGCAGTTTCGGCAACTTTTGTTGCGGCTGCGGCATCTGCCTTTTTCCGCCTATCGGCCTCCAGAACATCATATGCGATGCGGTCGGTAATCAGATGATCACCGTAAAACTTCGGGACTTCGATCGGCTCATGGGGAAGAACAGAAATGTTCTGATGCGTTTCAAGAACCTTAGCAGGGATGATGCCGCCATGCGGGAACGCGATGACGATGGTGGGTTTCTTCGACATAGAGGATTCCTCTTGCATAAACACTGCGGCCCGCTTCTGTGGAAGCGGGTCGGTGCGCGTAATGCCGGTTAGATGGTGATCTTGCGCAGAGCGCCGGGTTTGGTGCAAAGCGAAATCGAATTCGACTGTACTTCGATATCGACCCCTTTGCCGTTGGGCATAGGGATCTGTTTCATGTAGCGAGGCAGGCCCTTGGTATTGACCGTTTCCATGTAATCGGCCGGCGCAAAGCGCGTGATAAAGAGGCCCGGTGCCCCCACAGGCGTCACGCGGCCTTCATTGTGGTCGATATAGGCAGAACCCAGATTGGCTGTCGCGCGTGAGCCCGTTTTGTAGCGCTCGAACACAAACTTGCCGACCGTGAACTTGTCAGGAATCGCCTCGCGGAGCTGACCTGCGCCATTGGTGGCAAGGAAGGTTTCACGGATACGCTTATGCCCCCAAAGCTTCAGGTGAAGATTGCGCCCGGTCCAGACATGGAAATGGTCATAGAAACCATCGAGATCATCTTCGATCGACCAGGTAACGTCCTTTTCCAGAATTTCATCGACCTTGGCTGTATCGTCATCGAGATCGAGAGAAACAGGAGCCGGGACGGCAATGCCAAAACGGCTATAAAGATCATGCAGCGTTCGTCCGGACTTCGATGTGACGATGCCCTTAATGGCGCCAACACGCTGATGCTCAAGGGTCATATCAAGGTCGAGCAAATGTCGATCAACTTTGCTCATGACGCGATCGGTTACCTGTTCGATCTCGGTTTCAGTACCGAACGCGCGGACATTCTGGACTTCATCCGCCTTCACCGAGTCGTTTCGCTCGTAATGATCCACATTGAACGGGAGCAATTTGCGAGATTCGCCTGTGGCCGTTTCGCCGGGCCCGCCGCGTTCGGTCGGCTCAACAAGGCTGAGAGAACCGTCACGCTCTTCGACAGATACGATGGTTGTGGTGACACCATCTTCTTCGAACATGCCGGATGCGCCGATCTGGCCGGGACGGTAAGGCTGATTGTTGACGGCTGCGGTCAGCGTCTGCACCGAAAACGCGTCATCGTTGAAAATATCAAGGGTTGGCATATGAAATTCTCCTTAGCGGGCCTTAATATGAACGGCGCGCAACTGTTCGAGTTTTGCCGCCTGCTTGGCATCGCTGTTAACGGAAGCGTCGAATACCAGCAGCGAAGTTTTCACCTCGGCGTGCACATTGATGATGACGGCTTCTGCATCGTCGGTTGTGGCATCGACCGCATAGCAAAGGATGGCCTTTGCAGTTTCAGCACCTTCGCTCCCTTCGACTTCGGCGTCGGGGGATGGGACGAAACTTCCCTTGGCTGCTGTCAGTTCGCCGAGAACGGTTCCCGGCTTGAGCTTGCCAGTGCCAGATGGGATTTTCGCAACATCGCGCGAGATATGACCGTCACCTTCATGCAGGATGAATTCGAGTGGGCGCGGACCCATAACCTTGTTTTCCATGGGTGGATTCTCCTACTTGGCCGCTTGACGGCGGGATGCGTAAATCTCGCCAGTGTTGATCTTCGCGGTTGGCGTTTCTTTCTTGCGTGGGGGCTGGGGCTGCGATTGACCGGATGCCAGCAAGCGGCGCTGTTCATAATCCTGCGCCGGGTCAGGTTCGCTCTGGCCTGCGTCCTCTGCCTTTGGCGCCAAGGTCAATGCCTTGATGGCGTCCTCTGACGACATAGTGGTGTCATAGGCAAAATGGCTTGCCAGTTGTTCGCGTCCCGATGCTTCGGGGCTGGTCATGATCGCCTTGATCCGCTCCTTGGTTGCCTTCTCGGCATTGGCCGTTGCGGTGGCGATATCGGCGGGAGTCTGGCCCGCCTGCGGCTTGTCAGTCATATCATTTTCCTTTTGACTGGTTGTCGCGGCAGCGGGTGCAGCCGCATTCATTTCACGGTCGAGAGACCACGAATTTTTCTTAGCCATCTGCTTCAGCCGGGCCGGAGCGTTGGCATAAATGCGATAATCGAAGGCAGAGAATGCGACGGCCTTGGCCTTTTCCGTTTCGGTCGCAAAACCTCGGGCGACAGCTTCTTCGCCGGTCAGCCATATTTCCTTGCGCATATCGGCGCGGATGGTTTCTGTATCCTCACCTGTACGCTCGGCGTAAATTTCCGCCATGAGGTCGCCTAGCTTGTTGAGAAATCCAACGGCGGCTTCGTGGTCATCGGCATTGCCATAAGTGACAGAGGCGGGATCGTGGATCATCATCAAGGCGCCGGTTCGCATGATGCGTTCCTCACCGGCCATGGCAATGACGGATGCCGCGGAACCGGCGAAGGCATCGACCACAACGGTGACCTTGCCTTTGTGTCCAACGAGCGCGTTGTAAATGGCCACACCGTCATAGACATAACCGCCTGCCGAATTGATGCGGACGGTGATGTCGGTGTCGCGACCGACTTCGGCAAGCGCGGCAAGAACATCCTGCGCCGTAAAGCCTTCATCCCAATAGTTATCGCCGACGAACCCGTAGAGTACGAGTTCGCCGTCCTGAAGAACGGGCATTGTGGAAACTCCTGTTAGATCAGCAGAAACGCATGCGCTTTGCAAACCGGCGGCGGGGTCCGCCGCTGATGTTCTGGCATTCTGCCGTCAGACGCTCGATCTCCTGATCGAGCGCCGCGATATTGGTTTTGCCATACCGGACTTCATCATCACCGAAGCGCACAACTTCTGTCTGTCCGCCAGCCGCAATCTGGATGCGCAGACCGCGTAGCTTTTTGGCTGCGGCGCACGGGTCATCAAGATCGATTACCGTTTTTCTGATGCGGATGGTGTTCATGCCGCAGCCTTCTTCTTGTTGCTATTGTCCGGCGGGTCATCGACCGGAAGCGGTGGTTGGTTCGGGCGCTCATAAGGCGAACGCATCCCAGCCGTGATGTAACGACTATGTTCACGCTGCTGCTGGTTAAACAGCTCGTCCGGGTCGATCCCCTTTTGACCGCATTCGATGGCGATCGAGGATGTGCCGTTCGCCAGCCGCTCCGAGACGGCCCGCTCACTTTTGTAATCGTCCGCAGTCGGGGCCGCAGGCCCTTGCCACTGTGCCCAGGTGAATTTTTCACGGTTGGCAGCAAAAACCTCATAGGAGACTTTGAGCTTGATACGGCCTTCACCGACCATCTCGTCAAACCAGCTTTCGTAAACGGCCTGCAACATCGGGGCAGCGAGACGCTCACGGCGGCGGACTGCAATCGGCCAGATGGTGGCATTCTCCATGCGAACCGACGAATAGGTCGCATCCGAGTGGTCCATGGCATAACTGCTGTATGTGATACCAATGGCGCGGGCAGTTTCTCGGTCAAGACTGCTTGCGAAAGGCAAATATTCCTTACCGGGCGTAGATGATGACCGAAATTGCAGATCTTCTCCTGGCCCCAGATGCGCGACAGTCGGTGTACCGTTGATGCCGATATTGCTTTCCCGAGCCTTGTCCATCTTGGCGTTCAGAAAACCAATGAATTCGGTCCGAAGTTCATCATCCTCAAGAACTTCTAACGCCTCGAACGCATCTTTCGAAGGACTATCGCTTGTAAGAACCGCCGCAAAAATGGTTTGCAGAATTGCGGTTTGTAGGGTCGCTTCGTCCAGAACCTCTTTTTGGGCGTGCTTGCGGATGGCCGATGAGAGAACTGAAATGCCGCGAACATCTGTTGCATCAGTGGGGTCGAACAGATGCAGGACAATCGGGCGCCCATCATCGTCATATGCGGGATAACGGACTTTCTGGATAACTCCGCTAACCTTTTCTTCGAACAGATAGCCGACCGGGCGTCCGTCCTCGTCGTGGTAGACCCCCTGAAACAGA
The DNA here is from genome assembly GCF_024701725.1 of Ochrobactrum sp. XJ1. Classification (NCBI taxonomy): domain Bacteria; kingdom Pseudomonadati; phylum Pseudomonadota; class Alphaproteobacteria; order Hyphomicrobiales; family Brucellaceae; genus Ochrobactrum; species Ochrobactrum sp. XJ1. The sequence goes on along the minus strand of NZ_VDGD01000004.1, from coordinate 396,985 downwards.
TTTTCGAACTCGTTGGTATCCTGTACCAACTTGCTCGGCGGGGTCATGCAGACCTTCAGTCCTGTCTTGATCCCTTTCGCCCTGCGTTTGGCGCGAGGCATGTAATCCAGAATGCCAGTAATTTCACCATAAGCCATGTACCAACGCAGACCGATATCGACCAGCTGGGGCAGGGTGAACTTTCCCCGCATATCGCATTCACGCGGGTTCCACGCAAAACGCTTCCATTCCCGTTTGATCTCGGCAATGAGGGCGGCTATCTCGTCAGCCGAATATCCAAGCCCATCGAGTTCCGGTTGCGGCTGCAATACAAGCTCAACACCAACAGTATCGACGAGAACCTGATCGCATGCTCCTTTGAGCTTGCCGGAATTCTGGATGAAATCCAGAGCGTAGGCGGCAGCACGCTGCCAGCTTCGGCGGATTTCCTCACGGTTGTCGACAATGGAAACCCGTTGCGCAGCGAGAACGCCGCTCTTGGAATCGCGCAGCATCCTTGCGGTTGGTCGCGCGGAAACGCCCGACAGCACTGTGCCGGAGCGCAGCGCACGGCCTACCCCTTTAATGCGGTCGAGCAGCTTCATCTATTTTTCCATGCATTGCGCCGCGATTCAATATCGCGTGGCTTTTTCGGTTTTTCGGGTTTGTCGAAGACAGATTGCTCGGCATGGCCGAACAAATCATTCTCAGCTGGCACGCCGTGAACCTTGACCAGCAGGTCAGACCACCGCTCGGCGGTCAGGCGGAGTTTACGTTCAAGGTGCCAGCCGAGTGCGAAAGCGTAAACGGTAGCGTCAAACCAGTCGTTTTTGCGCCCTGCGATCTTTTTCCAGACGCGGCCCGCCTTTGACGGGATCATTTTTCGCTTGCCACGTGACGGCGATGCGAGCGCTGCTTCATCGGGGTCAACGAGACTTTCGGCGGTCAACTCCTTGGCGAAGTCTTCGTCGCAAATATCGTTGGCGATGTGCAACGTGTTGCGGGGCCATTGCCCACTATCGTCGGCACCCAGCACCAGGTTGGCGAGGGACGCGACGACAGCAGTTTTCACGTCAAACAGTCCGACCGGGTAGAGAAGAACCTTTGCGATAATGCGCCGGTGCTTGTCCTTGATATCCCGTTTCACTGGCGTTCCAAGCCAAGGGAGCCCCTGCGGTGCGCGACCATCGAGCGCGTAAACATTCGCGCGTGGTGCGCAAAAGCGATAAACGCGGTCGGTCGCGAAACCGGAGTCGACGCCGGAAAGGTCGATACCCTTCATGCCGCCGCCGGCGGTCGGGTATTCTCGCCCGAATGCATCGGAGAGTTTGATCCACGGTTCGTCGCTTTGGTCAGGGGCTCCCTCAAAAATCTCACGATCAATGATCTGATATTGTCCGCGAGGGCCAATGGCGATGACCATCCACTTGATACCATAGCCCTGCACGTCGGCCGCTGAAACTATGAGACCGGCCCATGACGGAATGACCCGCGAAGGCTGCAATTCCTTGCGAACGGCCTCAACGATTTTCTCATGCTCGACAGCTATTCCGGCAGGATCATATGGCAGGGCCAGATCCTGTTGAAAGAACGTGCGCAACTTGGTGATGTTGCCTTGCGCATCTGTCCAACGAGTCCAGATATCGGCCCAACGCTCGCGCGGGGCATAAGCTGCCCACAAGTGCCACGATGGTTGCCAGTCCCGGCATCGGCCTTCGCATGGATTGCAACGCCAATGTTCAATATCGCGATCAGGTATCGCAAGTGGAACCGGCGGCTCACCTTCATGCACACGGCGCGCGATCCATTTCCCTTGCGGTAACATTTCATGCTTATGGCCATCGAGAATGACCTCGTTGCAGGAAATGCAGCGGAAGTGTACCGGCAAACCCTTTTCGGAGTCTGCTGGCGACATATTGTCGAATTCCAGCGCCTGATATATCCGGCAATGCGGGCAGGGCAGGTAATAATAACGCTGATCCCCAGCTTCGAAATCGTCAGTGATCGCGCAGGCGCCAGCAATTCCGGGTGTTGACCCCTGCCATTCCTTCGCAGTGTCGCCATGCATTTTCTGTCGGGCGCGGGCCTGATCACGTGGGCTGCCGCGTCCGTCAACATCACTCAGATATCCTGTGATCTCATCCATAGCGAGATACTTGATGGACACCATCTGCAGGCCCTTCGACGAACCCGCATTGACGATCTGGCAAAACCCGCCGGCGAAACGTTTGAACGCCGTGGTAGATCCCTGTTCGTCGCGACTGTTGACCGGAAGCACCTTGTGCTTGATGCGCGGTGTCGCCTCAATCGTTGGATGAAGCTTGATGCGGTTGAACTTCGTCGCTTCTTCCAGCGTCGGCAGCACGATCATCATCGAGCCCGGCGCCTGATCGACAATGAAACAAAACCAGTTTTCAATTGCGGTAGACTTGCCGAGCTGCGCAGCCCATCGGGCAGTGCAGCGGCGTGCAGGATGATCCGGATGCAGGCAATCTTGCGGCTCGCGCAGGTACGGCACACGGTCAGTGCGAAAGTCGCCCGGCCAAGGCGAACCGGATTCAGGAGAGACTTTGCGATACCTATCCGCGTGTTCCGAAATAGTCAGGTCTTCGATAGGGCGGCTGGCTGCTTCCAGCCCCCGAAACAACACCAGTTCGCCACGGGGCAATTCCATGAATTGCTCACGGGGCTGCGGGGCGTTCATATCTGTTCGCTTTCCTCTTTCTGTTCGTCGGCTGGGTCTGCCTCGTCACGTTGACGCATGGCATCGATCCGACCGAGAATTGTCTGATTGAAAACTTCCAGTCCCTTACGCACAAACGCCTTGAGAACCAAACGCGTGGCGCGCTCATCGAAGCCGTACTTCACCGAGGCGTTTGCGGCTTCCGTTTCCAGTGCGCGCTCAAACGCGCTCTGCATCAGGGCAACGGCATCACGTCCGGCCCGGTCCACTTCCGAAACCTTGGTCAGGGTCTTTCGACGTTCCGCCAAGTCCATCTCGCGCAGCTCGGCATCAGCTTGGGCCTTGCGCGCCGCGCCATCGGACTGACTTCCAGAAAATCGCGGCGCAGGGGTAAAGTTCCCCTGCGCCGCAATAGTCCGCGCTGTGGGAGGAGCTACGCGGATTCGGATATTTTCGTTTCGGTGGGCGACCAGAGTATTGAATTCAACAAGCCGCGCCTTTCCATCGTCGCGAAGCTCGACCGCTTCCGAATGCTGTTTCAGATAACGCGACAGGGTCGAGCGTTCGACCGGATCACCCATCGCGGTTAGCCGCTTGGCGGCTTCCGAAATCGAAATCCAATCACCGTCTGGCATGGCGTCCCGTTTTCCGTTGTGTGCACATGCACGTGTAGGCACGTGTATCTGTGTATCGCTTTCAAAATGACCTACTGGCGAAAACCGGCAGTCGAGCCCGCCCGTCCGGTGGATTAGAGGCGGATACGGTCCCTAAAAGGGGGTGGGGGGGTCACCCGAGGAGCTTGCGAATGACCGCCTCGACCCGAGGGGGCATGGTCACGGTCGCCTCGCGCTCGAATGCAGATCGGGTTTCGCCGCGCACCATCTCATCGGGAATGCGAACGTCCGACTTCACCTGCGTGACGCGTCGTTGCGAAGCGCGGCCAATGCGTCGGTAAACATGCCCATCCAAGTTCCAGTCTTTCACGTGACGGTATGGAAACTGACCGCCCATGATGAAGGTGCTATGGAATATACGGCGCTTGCCGAAGGGCTGCGCCGATACACCGGACCGGGTTTCACGTGCCTTGAAGTACTTGAGCCGAATGAACCCGCCACGGGATTGCAGCGAATAAAACAGTTTTCCCGGCTTTGCCGTATCTACGTTTTTCACCGCCCGTACAATGACCTGACGTTGCAAGCCAGTCTGCTTGGTGAGGTTACGCACCACCCGGGTGCGGGCACGCCGACCAATCTGATTGACAATACGCGGCAGGACTTTCGGAAATTCCGTTTGCAGCCGTTTGATGCCACTGGCGTACCGGCGCAAACCCTCGATGTTTTCCCATCGATAGTTGAGCATCGCGAATTCCGCCTGTGAAACGAAAAACCCCGGTCGCAGGTGCGCCGGGGTTCTGTCTAATCTTTTTTAGCATCCAAGGTGTAAGTCAACCCGAAGTCGCAGGTCAACACATATTTTCAGGCTCTAGCCGTTGGACACCGTCAAAAGCCCGGAAAAGCTGGACACCAACCATGTCGCGATCTTCAAGCCATGGTGTTGCCGAGCGGTGCGAAAAGGCCAATTTGTGGCCGACGAGCCGATCCATGAGCGCTGATTCTAGCTTTGTGAGGGCGGCAACCCAAATCTGGTAATCGATCCGACCCAGAATATCGGCTGTTGGATCAGGTGTTAGGACAAACTTTCGATAAGCACCCGGATATGGCCGACGCGCGCGACGGTTAAAACCATCAACCTCTATCAAGTATTCTCTACCGAAAGCGTCAACCGCTGGCCGTTGAACGAACCATGCCGGCTCACCTTCGCGGCGTGCGAACACCACGCATTCCGGTTCCGGTGCGCTGTAATCAGGTACGCGGCCCAAGACGGCGCTGGAAATCACGAGCGAGGCAATGCCAGCGCTGCGCGAACGGGCAGGACGCAGCATCAGGCGTTCCCTTGCCCGTGCCACCGCATCTGCAGTGAGCCCGTCGAAATCCTGCCAGTCGGCAACCGGGTTCCAGCCATCCGGGAAAGAAACATCAAAACGGGCAAGTTCGGCAACGGCCTTGCCGACTTCAAGCGCATCCTCATGCGGCGCACCCTGTTCAATCCACATGCCGGGATCGGCACGGTCGCGGTCGACAAGCGTCATGAGTTCGGCAAAGCCCAGAACTTTTCCCCATGACGAGGCTTCCAGTTGCCGCCAGGCAGAGTGAATGTTATCCAGTCCATCTGCACCGCCACCTTTCGGCAGTTCGTGGACGAAAGCCCAGACGAGAAGTTCATCAATCGTAACGGTTTTCATGTTTTGCACCACTTGCGATAGTTTGCACCAGTTTGCACCACTTGGAAAAGTGGAAATAGAATAATAAAATCAGTCTTTTGCACCACTCTGCACCAGTTTTGGCTTGTGCATATAATAAGCTTTTTCCCCCATCCCCCTTTTTCCCTTATATATACATAGAGAAAACTGGTGCAAACTGGTGCAAGTTGTTGAAATCATTCCATTTATCCCGTTGTTTAAACTGGTGCAGAGTGGTGCAAACTGGTGCAAACTACTGCACAGCATAAGTTTAATCATATCAAAGGGTTGCCGGTTTTCAGGAGCGAAAGCCGTGCCGAAGGCGGGGTTGCGGGGAAGATTGTCGAGCATCATCGCATGTGCGCCTCATAATCGTCAGAGCCGGACGCGTGAGCGGGTTTAGGAACCTCAATCAGGCGCAGGCCATGGTATTTCACAGCGCGCCCGTCCTCGCGTCGGTACTTCTTTTTCATAATCAGTCCGAATCTGGTCAGCGAAATAGGCTTGCCGCCCTGATCGACGGTGAAGTCAACATAAGCCTGATAGAAGTCCTTGGCAGTCACCTCGCCATGCTCATCAGCTTCGATACATCGGGCACAGAAAGCGGACGTGGGGTCCATTTCGTCGCGGTATTCCTGCGTTTTCGCCTCGACCGATGCCGGAATGACCAGCCCTTCACGCAGGAAGATCAGCACACCCTCTATGAGCCAATTCAGTATGCCCGGATATTCAGGCTGGAATTCCGAAACGACTTCCTCAAATTCGCGCTGCTCTTCCTTTTTCAGTGTCACAGGCCAATGCACCACGACCATGCGCCGCCAGATGCCGTTGTCCGTGCCGGTGATGCGAGGATAGCCGTTGCCGGACATGTGCCCGGTGAATATGGGCTTGAAATCGAAGTAGCCCTGAAACAGGTCGCGGACGGTGAAATCTTCGCCGCCTGTCAAATCCTTGACCAGATTTTCGCGCAAATCCTCGCCTTCAGGCAGTTCCTTGACGCGCAGGAAGCGTCGGCCATAGAGCCGGGCCATGTCGGGCGAAGCTGCGCCGCCTGAATTGCCTTCGCCTATGAAGGATTCGGAAGGCAGTGTAACAGAAACATCGCCCAGCAGGCGGCAGAGCGTTTCCATGTAGACGGATTTGCCGTTAGCGCCGAAGCCGTAATGAAAGAATAGTTTCTGGACCGTGATGCCGACCAAACCCAATCCGGACGCCACCTGCACCATGCGGCGCACATCGTCGCTCGGTAGCATCCGCTTGAGGAAGGCGTCCCATTTCGGGCATTTGGCTTTCTGGTTGTAGGCGACAGGTACAATCTGTGTAATCAGGTCGGTGCGCCGATGCCCCTTTATCACTTTGACGCTCGCGGACTTTTGCTCAATTGTTTCGGGGATATCCTCGCGATTGTCGTCAGGATCATCGAAAGCCGGGTTTCGCACTTCCTCGACCTTGCGTGAGAAAATCAGGGTGTGATCAAGCAGAGCAACCTTGAGCGGGTCGGCGTTGAAGTCGTCTGGCGAGCGCATCACATGCGGTGCCAGACACGTCAGCATCGCTTCCAGCCGCGCGCGGTTCTTTGATGTGACCGCGTGATCCATGCGTCGTTTTTTGCGCTTGGCAAGGTTTGCTTTCGCATTCAGCGCGGCATCAGCCAGTTTCTTTTCAGGTTTTGATCGTTCATCCTCCGTTTTTTTCAAGGCATCCTTGCCAGCCTTGACGGCCTCATCCTCGGCAGAGGTATATTGCAGGAAATCGGCTTCCATGGCGATGCGCCCACCAAGCTGTTGCGCAATGGCAAGCGAACGCGGATCGCCCGTATCAATATCCCAATGTGTGCCGTCCCATATCGCATAGGTCGCCTTTCGTGCCTTGCTCTGGGCGAGCACCAGCATATCGTCACCAAAGTGGCGCTGCAGCCGTTCCGCGTTGTCAGTGTCGGAATGATCGAGTGAAGCGCAGGCTCTCACAACTTCGCGGTCAACTGTCCTATCCCCGCGCGCGGTAGCGGCAGGCTCACCATCATCTGGGGAGTGCGCATCAGGTGAACCATCGGTAGCGGGGTTGCGGGGATCGATATCGGCCGCTTCCGCCTGCCGTGATGCTTCGTCCATGATAGCTCGAACAGCCGCTGGAATGTCTTTGGTAGTCTTGGTCACGCGGCACCTGCCATCATTTCAGAAAAATCAGTCCCGGCCGGAGGCCAGGCAATTGCTACCTTGCGGTTCTGTCGCAGAATGCGTGTTCGCGCGCGCGCCATTGCGGCGGACGTCATGACGCGCTCAGAATCGCCGTCGCCCAAAAGCACAATCTCGCGCACATGGTCGCCAACCCAGAAACCATCATCTGGCCCTTGATCCGGGCGCGGGGCAGGCCCTTGCACCATGACTGCGCGCAGACGCCCCTTGGCGTCTTCTTTCTTCAAGGTAGGGTGCGCAAAGCGTGATGCAGGGTCAGCGGGGCCGGAGAGATTGCCAAGATCGCCGGCGGCGAAATAGAACGTATCGGGGCGCAGGTTTTCGGCGCGAGCAACAGCCAGCGTATTTTCGATCCCTTCGCCGCCCACCCAACGTTCCATGCGTGGATGACCGGCAAGCGGGATCAGCCCGCCTTTCTTGCTGCCGCGCATTTTTTTGGTGGGCAGAATCTCTCCCAATTCAGGATCAATAATGTCGGGCCTGCATTTCGGGCGATTATTGAGGTCAATCCAGGTGATGTGGCACCCAATAACACTAAGGTCAGAGCCAATGATCGGCGCGATCATGGCAGGCCCTTCATGCAGGCTCGCGTCACCATGCCAATAGGTTACAGATGTACCGACACGCAGCCAGTCATATTCGGGTACACATGCGCCCCTTGCCATCAGATAAAACCGGCCATGCATCGCCCCAGCACTGTAAAGAGTGACAGCGCGGCCATAGATTCCCCGCGCCTTGTTGCGCTCGATCTCACGATAATCAGCCTGGCTTTTTGCCCGTTCTTCCTGCAATTCGGCATTGCGCTGGCGCTGTTCTTCCAGCCGCTTTAAGCGCGCAGTCCTGTCTTCATCCGATTCCCGCTCGCCACCTTCCGGGATGGGCTTGTCAAGGAGGATCGAGCAGGCTTCCAGCAAACCTTCGCGGCTGCGAACATTGAGGCCACGCACATGCGCCGCCATGCCTATCGCATCATTCCCGCCTATACCGCCTTGACGGCAGTTCCATTTGTTCTTCTGGGTGTTGAAGGCGAACGTATCCTTGCCGCCGCAGGCGGGGCAGGGTTGCGGGTGTTCGCTTCCGCGCGGATTGCATTTCAGGTTGAGGCACTGCGCAGCATCCGCGATCGTGATGGTGCGTGCATCTTCGACAAAGAGTTTAAGGGCACTATTCATCGGGAGCCACCTGCATCCTTTCTGCGAGCAAGCGCATTGCGACTTGTCACCATGGTGTAGCCGTCAGGAAAACGTACAAGACAGGAATTCATGACCTTGGCGCGTATATTGACCGCGCATGGCTGGCCCTTGCGGCCCTGCCGGTTCCATCGGTAAAGATAGGGGAATTGGACAGGAGAGGTCATTCCGCTGCCTCCATACGAAGGGCCAGATGGCCGCAATTGGCGGCGACGAGTGCGGCGGCAACGGGCGGCGAAACGCTGTTTCCGCAGCAGGAAACCTGCACCGATTTCGAGAAAAGCCCGCCATTGACGCCGCGCTCGATCTCGTAATCAGGCGGGAAACCTTGCGCGAGATAAAGCTCGCGTGGCACCAGCATGCGCATGCCGATGTCGACGATGACATAGACCACGCCGCCCGCTTCGACGGTGACGAATTCGCGTTCGTCCCAGAAACCGTGGGCGCGGAGAAATGCAGCCACTTCACGCGCCCGTTCGGCCTGTGCTGGCGTGAAAGGTGGCACATCGAGCGCGGCCTCGACATGGCCGTGACGGTCTTTAGTGGTTACGGTCCTGACAGGCTGGTTTTCTTCACCACCATCGCCAGTGCCGTAGTAGGCTTGTAGATATGGAGCCACGACGCTTTGCTGCGAGCCGGTTTGCGTGACCGTCGAGACCGGCTCATCCATGGAGCGACCGGGATTGACGCCGCCCTCGCGGCGGCTGTCATTATTATGCTGGGCCATATAAGCGGTAATCAGGCGTGACTTGCCTTGACCGTCCGGCATAACGGTGTGGCCCGGCTCATCAATGCCGTGGCCTGTTGACGTCCCGAAATCGCGAGCAATCAGCGCGGTGGCTAGCGCGTGTTTTGTGCCGCCTGCGACCACCGTGCCAAGCGGCCTATCAATATCCAAAGCGCGCGGGGCCTGCCCCGACCGCTCACCATAACCAACCTGGACTAGTGTCGGCGCGATAACGCTGTTCTGGTCTTTCGTGCTGGCCGTAATTGTATGCGAGGGGCTGTCAATCGGGCGGGTCGAGCCGCCATGTTGGGCGGCGGTAAGCACCGGGGCGACAACGGTCAGCCCGGCCCCGCCTGCCGTGATGGTATGTGTCGGCTCATCTGCGCCATTGAAAGGCTTGCCCGCATTTCGCATCGTCATCAGATGCGGGGCTACAACGCCCAAAGGAGCTGCACCGCCGGGCCGTTTGATAAAGCTGTTTGCTGTAACGGTAGAAAGCGGCTCGCGAGCGTCCTGCCCCGTGGCTCCGGTGTTGAAGCGGATAACGGACGGCGCAATTAGCGCATTGGAAATACCACCAGCTGTGACGACACCGTGCGGTTCGGTAAGGGGATATTCCCTGCGCCCGCCACTATCACCATGAGCTACCGATGCAAGGTGCGGGGAAACCACAGCCTTTTCACCGCGATGCGCGCCGGTGATCGTTTTGAACGGCTCGTCAACCGCCTCGACCCTCCCGCCATGGGTCAGGTTTACAAGAAACGGACGTTCGGCATTCAGCACATAGCGCTTCATGCCACGCGCGACACGAGCCATGGTATTATCAGCAAGCGGGCGAACCGACCGAAGCCCATGCTTTTCCATAATCTGCTCGGACGTGTCGAAAATGGAAGGGCAGGGCAGCGACCAGTCGATAATTTCCGCTGCGGTGCGCCATGGCAGCTTGCGCCCGGAAACAACATCCGGTTCGGTTGGCGCGCCATGGGTCGGCTCCGGCCAGACAATGGGCTGGCCGTCGAAACGAATAACGGCGAAGAAGCGCTTGCGAATGGTCGGTGCGCCGTAATCGCAGGCGCGCAATTCCCGCCACTCGATCTTGCCCCCAAGCGAGCGAATCTTGCGGCACCATTTTCTGAAATAGTCGCCCTTGCGCTCTGGATCTGGCATCAGGCCGCGCGCCGTTTCGATCAGCGGGCCGTAATCCTGAAATTCCTCAACGTTTTCGAGAATGACAACATCAACCTTGCCGCCGCTGCGCTGAATGCGCTCGATCCAGCCGGGGATTATCCATGCGAGGTCGCGAATGTTGCGTTCGACAGGCTTGCCACCCTTGGCCTTGGAAAAATGCTTGCAGTCCGGTGAAAACCAGCCCAGCCCGACATGCGCGCCGCGTAGATAATCGAGCGGGTCGATCTTGTAGACATTTTCCGACAGGTGCAGTGTTTGAGGGTGGTTCGCCTCATGCAAAGCCAGTGCGGCCGCATTGTGATTGATGGCGATATCCGGCGAACGGCCCAAGGCCATTTCAATGCCGGTGGATGCCCCGCCACCGCCTGCAAATGAATCAACAATCAGCGGGAGGCTCATTGTGCTGCCCCCACCTGATCGCGACCCTTCACACCCCAATGGTCATCCAGTTTCCACCGGCTGCAGATCGTGTTGAAGTACGATCGGATTTTGTATTCCGACATACCAGTGGCCTTGACCATCTGGCGGCGGGTCATTCCCATTTCGCGCAGAAGCATCAACCCTTCGATGACCATTGCAGTTGGCAATTCAGGGGTGAAGCTTGCAGGTGTAATACTGCCGGGCTGACCAAATGTTTTCATGGGTAAACCTCTCGTCGGGTTGCGAGCGAATGCTTGTCAAAAAAGGAAGGAGAACGCCCAAGCCAGGCGCAGAATGATGCAAGCGAGTCCGGGCCGATCGCTTTACCTGCGATGACGCGGTGCACGTCGTCAGAAGGAACGCCACATGTCCGGGCGACCTGCTGAATGTTCATGCGGCAAAGGATTCTCTGGCGGTCAACGAACATGCCAAGCACTGTGAAATCGGTCGATCCCCTCATGTGGTTGCCTCATTTGTGAACAAGGGACCAAGATCGGAGGCATCAGTGCGGGCATTCGAAACGCGCCATTCCTTTTCGATGCGTCGTTTGGCGATGTCGGCGTATTCAGGGTTGAGCTCGATGAGGATAGCGCGGCGACCGTGGCGCGCAGCGACCAATGCCGTGGTTCCGGCGCCGCCGAATGGATCGAGAACGACACCATCTTTCGGACAGCCACCTAAAATGCAGCGTTCCGCCAGTTCTGGCGGGAATGTAGCGAAATGGGCTTCGGAAAACGGCTTGGTAGCAATCGGCCAGACCGAAAGCGGTGCAGGTTCATAGTTGCGAAGAAAACGGCCATTTGCGCTCTGCTCTTCCTTCGTCATTTGATCCCAACGACCGTTAAAGCCATCGTGTGACCGTTCATGACCGCGCACGCGTTCACGGGTTTGATTATGAGCGATCGCGGTATGAGGAGTGTCGCAATCGGCCCAGCATGCTACTTTTCTATTTCCGATAGTTTTCCGTTTACCGGGTCTACCCTCAGTATATGAGCCTCCCCGATAGCCATTTGCATCTTCATCACTTGTCCGCCCCTGACGGACAGCTTCCGCGTCATAGAAAGCGCCCATGCGTATCCAGCGAGCACCATCGCGTGATGGATCGGTGATTAACGGGCAGCGCTCAATCAGATCCGGCGAAAAGGAAATCTCGCCCGTATCGCGGGCGCGCCATACGTCGCCATCATCTGATTTCGTCAGCATGAAGATTTTTTCATGCGCGGCGGATGGTCGATAAGCCCCGGAAGAATCCGGCATCGGATTGGATTTGCCCCAGATGATTTCCGACCGTACCCACCAACCATCGTCTTGAAGGGCGATCGCAAGCCGGTTCGGTATCATCAGCAGGTCTTTCGGCTTGATACCGCCACCGACCGTTGAGAACGGCTTGTCCCGGAAAGTTCGGTCGTCAGTTCCTTCAGCCTTGTAATCAGCAGCGGACTTGCCGTTTGGTGTGGTGGCGTAGCAATCGCCATAATTGATCCAGCATGTGCCGGTGGGCTTCAGGACCCGACGCACCTCTGCAAATACGCGAACCATAACGGCCAAATGTTCAGCGAGGGTTGGTTCCAAGCCCATCTGACCGCTAACGCCATAGTCGCGAAGGCCCCAATAAGGCGGGGATGTAACCACACAGTCGACGCTATCGTCTGGCATCGCGGCCATGACGCTAATGCAGTCGCCGAGACGAATTTCCACGCGTCCGTCGAGTAAGTTCATCGCCATGGTGTCACCGGAGAAAACAGAATAGAGGCGTAGGCGCCCGCAATTACTGCACCCACGCATAACGAAGCGATGAGCAGGAAAATCTGCCATGAGCGCGGATCATTGGAGGGACGGCGCACCATGGTCAGTCATCCCCAATGATGCGGAGTGCGGGATCGCCTCGACGCGCATTGGTGATGTGCCCGGATAGTTTCCGTCTGAGTTCGGAAACATGCCGCTCTACCTGCGATGCAGATTTATCGAGTTTAATGGCCTCAGTGCCGGTCACCTTGCCATCGGCAAAAACCTGCGCGCCGACGCTCATCACCTCGCCCACACTGCGGACAACCTCGGAGTGGGCATTCAGAATGTCGCCAGCGGCCCTGACATCCTCGCTATCCGGTTCTGACAGTCGGCGATTGTTCAAATCAGCCATCACGGATGTGACGCAAGGCACGCCGCATTGAGCTTCAAGCTGGCAGACGACATGGACCGGCATCATGTCGGGATCGAGCGTATTGTTGTATCGCCCGACCTGACTTTTCGACATGGAAACGAGAGACGCCGTTTTTTCAACGCCCCCGCAATATTTGATGAGATCATTCTGGGCTGCCTTGATCCGGTAAAACCAAGCATCGGTTAATGGGCTCATGGGTAAGTCCTCAAAAGGCAAAGCTTTCCCGTGGCGGGAAAAGCCGCTGTTTTTTCCCATGGTGGGAAAGGGATTGGAGTGTCAGGTTGCCGGGGTCAGATCACTACGGCGGACCGCTAACCTTCACACGCTGCAAGGGGCGCACCAGCCACCGAAACAACGGAGCCAGGAAATTATGCCAATGCCAAACGCGGAAACCGCCCTTGTCATGGAACGGATCAAAAATGCGGCGGTCACCAAGGCCCTTGAAGAGCTTGCCGTATTGCTTGCTGGCAGGATCGACTACCGGCATTACCGGGCAGTGCATGCGCGCCTTGTTGAAGTCGTCGAGCGAATGCCAGTAATCCCACTGAAATTTGCGGCGGGCGTGAAGGTTGATGCGCTCGATATGGAGATGATCCAGCAAAACTCGGTAGGTCTCATCATCAATGCGATCGACGATGCCTTCAAGGCGGCTCGCAAGCGACTGCGCTAGAGATCGGCAAGAGATCGCGCGAAATGAGAAATATTCATGCTCTCGCGCTTCACGCTCAAGCCGGACAATTTCCCGGCGAACAAGGATTGTCAGTCGGCGCAAGCGTACCCGGTCCAGATCGCGGCGCGAATGGCCGGTCAGGAGCGTGCAGGCGGCATCGTCGAGGTGACGGAGAATTGAAGTCATGCCGTCACCTCAGCAAATGGCTTTACCCCGTATATATCCGGGCGAAGTGCGTGACGAGAAACGCCGGTGAAGGCTTCAACTTCCAGCACGCGTTTTGGGGGAACGACATCCCATTGCAAGACCGCAGAGGGCGTCAAACGCAGATGGCGCGCCAGTGCGCTGGCGCTGCCGGCTTTGTCTATGGCGAGCTTGAGTGCTCCGGAGGGGTCAAGGTTCGGTTTCATGAGGTGATATAAGCATAACTTAAAAATGAAAGCAAGAAACTCTTAAATGGACTAGAAACATGTTTAAGCTTCACATGCAGCCCATGAACAAGAATGAACTGGCGATCAAAGTTGGGGCGGCTATCCGGACCGCGCGAAAGCAGCGCGGCCTGGTGATGCGCGAGATTGCGTCCCATCTGAACACCCAGACCGCTGCGGTCGGCAATTGGGAAATTGGCAAGAATCTTCCGTCGACTGAAAACCTGATCCGGACTGCCGATCTATTGAAAGTGGATGCAGCGGCATTGGGCCGGGGCGAGGTAGTGTACCTCGACGATCAGCCTGTAAATGAAGCGGAGTTTGTCTCTGATTCTCACGAACTGCCGAAGGGGCCGCTTGACGTTGAGGTCAGGGGAGTGGCTGTAGGTGGTGATGATGGCGACTTTTCGCTTAACGGGGAAATCACTGGATATGTGCGCCGCCCGCCTGGGCTTGCCGGCATTCGCAAGGTATTTGCGCTTCATGTGATCAGCGACAGCATGTGGCCGAGATATGAGCCCGGAGAGCTTATTTACTGCGGCGGACGCGAGGCGGTGCCGGGCGATGATGTTGTTATTGAAATGTTTCCGGTGAAGGAAGGGGAGATCGGGCACGCATATATCAAGCGCCTTGTCCGGCGCTCGACATCGGAGATTATCTGCACGCAGTTCAATCCTCAAAAAGAACTAAGCTTTGATCCTTACGCCATCAAGAACATGTGGCGCGTAATCCCTCTCCGGGAACTATTAGGCTATTGATCCGGGACGCGTTCGCGCGTTCTCGGTCGAGTTCAGTTTTGAAAGCTGGACTGAGAATCACATTTTTCCCCGAATCTCCATTGCGCCGGCATTCCGCGCAGTACAGTTTCAGCCCCAGATCGTTGATCGATGTCCCGTATTTGAAGCCGAGCTTGTAAAGCTCTTGCGGCTTGCGCCATCGCACGTGCCCACAGTCTCCACACTCGATCGATATCGAAAAAGTCTGTCCGATTGTCGGTTCTTTCGGGAACATTTCACACCCTTTACGCCCTGCTTGTTCTCACTCTGTTCTCATCATTGATTCTTTTTCTGCCAATGTCGAATCGATTCTTTCGGCTGTGGATTTCAAGAAGCGCTTGAATTGAAATATAAGTTATGCTTACATTGCGCTACAACATTCAAGTTGGAGGCAAGCATGACTCTCCCATTCTCACATTCTCCGGGGCGTAAAGCTGCTGATTCACAGGCTTCATTCCCGATCCGTGACAGCGATCCGCGTGGTGCCGAAAACGCTCCGCATCTTCGCGCCATGGAAATGGCGAAGGCGATGCAGGACATTGCAGCATCGTCAGGCGCAGCGACTTTCAAGGACTTGATCCGGGCCGGGTTTACCTCTGCTGAAATCATCGAGTTCGGAACGCAAGCCCAGCACCTCGCAGCGGAATGGAAATCGGAAAGCCGAAAGCCGGTCCATGACAACCTCGCTGACATGGTCATGAAAGTCAGGCAACCGGTTCCGAACCGCCCGCCCATGACGGATAACCTCATAACGTCGACGCCGTTCTTCGAGGCTTGGGGCAGGTATTGCGCCAGCCGAGCGGCGCTGATGCTTGACCCGTGGGCACCGCAGCGCGAGCGCTGCATTTGTGTGCTTCAGGAGTTCCTGAACTTTCTCCCCTTGCTCCCGGCAGAGCGCGCCAGGCTGACCACTGCTGCAGAGCAAACCTTGCCGAAAATCCCGGTTCGTAACGGGAGGGCGCTGTCATGACCGTGGCAGAAGCCATCGCCGGGAGCGTCATCGCGTTCGCCATCCCGTTCTTTTCTCTTGTTATCGGTATTCCGCTATGACTTCCGAAATACTTTCGTTCCGTCCAGACGGTTCTGTCATGGATCTCGCCAATCCGCTGGATAGCGATATTCACTGGCCCACGATCGCCAGCGCCCTTTCAAAACTGGCCCGCTTCAACGGCATCAATAGAGGCCCGATGCTTCCAGTCGCGCAGCATTGCGTAATGGGTGCAGATGCTTTGGCGAATGAAACGGGCGACACGACTTTGTGTGCTTATTTTCTTCTGCATGACGCCCATGAGGCGCTGCTTGGAGACTGGTCGCGACCGGCGGTTCTGTTTCTGGCCGATGCACTCTATCGCATGCACGATATACCGATGCATCGTGTCCGGGACGCTGTCGAGGCCGTAAAGGCGCGACTGGATCAGGCGATTTATCGGAAGGCTGGCCTGCCACCTTCTGTTCCATTCGCAGTCAAGGAAATGGACGAGCGGATGTTGCGCGCCGAAACGGCTGCGCTGTTTGGCAATAACGGCCTGAAGAACTTAGCCGGTCGGGAACTGCCTATGCCGAAGCTGACCGGCGCAATCAAGCCGTGGGCCCCGATGAAGGCAGAGGAAGCTTGGCTTGACCGGCTCTCCCGCTATCTTGGCATCGACTGGAGGGCGGCGGCATGACGTACAATCGTCATGAAATTATCGGCCGTCTTGGTGCTGATCCAGAAGTTCGCAATGCCAACAGTGGTGATCTCATTGTCACCATGCGCGTGGCCACGTCAGATTATTGGCGCGACAAGCAAACCGGCGAGCGGAAAGAAAAGGCCGAGTGGCATACGGTCGTCATCTTCAATCAGGCCCTCGCCAAGATTGCGGAACAATACCTGTCGAAGGGGAACACCGTTTTCATCGCGGGCAAGAGCCGCACACGAAAGTGGGAAGATCAGCAGGGCAACACCCGATATTCCACAGAACTTGTGTTGGAGAATTTCAGCGGTGAGTTGAAGCTCATGCCGCAGGGCAATGGCGGTGCGCGAGGTCCAGCTAGCCAGGACGATTATGGCGATCAACGCTCCCGCGACCAGTCGAGCCAGACATCAAACCAACAGGGCGGCGGCTACAACCCAGCTTTGGACGACGAAATCCCCTTCGCGCCTGAATGGCGCGGATAACGGGCGAACACGCCCTTAAACCAGCAGAGGAAACCATGCAACGCATCCGCGATTCCAACACCATTATCGGACTTCTGGAAAACGGCGAACTGGCGCAGCGCCTGACTACCGAAATGATGGAAACACTTGCCGCCTTGCAGGAGCACACCGGCGGACGCCCGAAGGTCAAGGCCAAAGGTTCCGTTACGCTCAAGCTCAATATCGAAGTGGTTGACGGTACAGTCACGATCGAAGCGGAAACCAGTTCCAAGCGTCCGAAGCCGGTCCACGGTTCGTCGTTCTATTGGCTTCTGGATGATGGCTCTCTTTCCACCCAGCACCCCAAGCAAATCGACATGTTCGGCGGCCCTCGCGATGCCTCGCGCGGTGTGACCGACGTGATCCACGGCTAACCCCTCTAAAATCAGGAGCTAAAATGTCCGAGAATACTACAACTTCCGAACTTTTGCCGATGCCCCTCAAAAGCTTCGATATCCGGGCTGCTGCCGAACTTGGCGCACGGGCAGATGGTGCGGAACTGGTCACCATTGAAACCAACGACCAGCTGACGGGCTTGCCGAAATCCGTGCCCGCATTGCTTACGCGAGGTGAAACACCCGGCATCAATAGCATTTCCAAGCTGCTCGAAGAGCATCGCCTGCATCCGAAGCGAAAGCAGGGCACGGCAACCGTCCAGACGCTGGAATCGCTGATTGATCTGGCCAACCGGCACAAGACGGAAAATTCCGCCGTGTTTGTCGATCTCAACTGGCGCAAGCCTTCAATGACCACAGTCATCGACTATCATGAAGCCCGGAACGGTGGCATTGCCGACTTCCTGTCTCATCGCATCCACTACGAGTTCCCGCTGTCCGAAGAATGGAAAGTCTGGGTCAGCAAGGATGGCGAGTTCATGGATCAGGAAAAGTTTGCCTATTTCCTTGAAGATCGCATTCCCGATCTTGCGTCACCTTCCGACATTGATGAGGCCAACATCCTTCGAGATTTCTCCTGCACCGTCGCCAACCCTAACCAGTTGGTTGAGCTATCGCGCAAGATGCAGGTTAATGTGGAGTCAAAGGTCAAGGTCAATCATACGCTGCAATCTGGCGAACGACAGCTTCAGTGGGAAGAAAACCACGTTGGTGCGGACGGCAAGGCCATTACTGTGCCTGGCATGTTTATCCTGTCGATCCCGGTATTTTTCATGGGCGATGCCGTGCGCATTCCGGTTCGTCTGCGCTATCGCGTTAGCGGCGGCAGTGTTCATTGGTGCTATCAGATCTATCGCCCGGACCAGATTATCACCCAGCACCTGGAGCATTCGGTTTCCGACGTAAAGTTGGCGACGGAACTGCCATGCTTCGCTGGCAAGCCGGAGGCAGCGGCGTGACGAAGGTCAGCTTCAGCATAGAAAGGGGAGCTTTGCTCCCCGCCCTTGCGGCGGTTAATCGCGCCGTTGAAAAGCGCAACACGATCCCGATTCTTGGTAACGTGTTGCTGACCGTCGAGAATGGCGAACTGTGCGTTACCGGCACGAACCTCGACATTGAGGTCAAGTCGGTGGCAAAGCACGAAGACTTGCCCGATATCGGTTCCTTCACGGTACAATCTGGCCTCTTGCATGACGCAGTCAGCAAATTCGCTGACGGAAGTGTGGTCACGTTCGAAGGCGACGAGACGCACGTGAACATCAAGTCGGGTCGATCGCGCTTTCGTCTGCAGGTGTTGCCGGCGACGGACTTCCCGGAAATGTCCGCAGGTGAGTTCACGCACGAATTCGCCCTGCCGGGCAATGTGCTTGCGCGCGTCCTTTCCACAGTGGCATTCGCAATTTCGACCGAGGAAACGCGCTATTATCTTAATGGCGTTTTCATGCACAATGACGGGGAGCATCTGGCCTTCGTGGCGACAGATGGCCATCGCCTCGCTCACATGAAACTCGAAGCCCCGGCAGGCAGTGCAGGAATGCCGCCAATTATCGTGCCGCGCCGAACCGTTGCGTTGCTCCAGCATTTTGCGAAGGGCGATGAGGATATCGTTCTAAAGTTATCCGACCGCAAGATTCGCATCATCCTGTCTGATGGAACGGCCATCACGTCGAAGCTGATTGACGGCACATATCCAGAATATCAGCGAGTAATTCCTGCCAACAATGACAAGGCTTACATCATTGATCGGGAGGAACTTGCGGGCGCGATCAATCGGGTCAGCACGGTTTCCAGCGAGCGCGGCAGAGCTGTGAAATTCAGCTTCGGCCCGAGCGAATTGAAGATGGAGGTCACCAACCCCGATAGCGGGCAGGCCGAGGACAGCATTGTTATAAACGAAGGTCACGACGACGAAGTGACTATCGGATTTAATCACAAGTACTGCCTCGACGTTCTGGGCGCTGCGTCTGCCAAGGAAATGCGGTTCGAATTGAGCGACCCCGGCGCACCCTGCAAGGTTTCGCCCGTCGGGGCCGAGGATGGCGACGTGCCACCCCTTTTCGTCATCATGCCGATGCGAGTTTAGGGGGCGATTATGAAATTCATTCTTCCAGAAGACCTACCACAACTGGCCCTGTCAGTGCGCCAGCCGTGGGTTCACTGTATCTTTTATCTTGGAAAGCCGGTCGAGAATCGCATCTGGAACACAAGCATTCGCGGGACGATTTGCATCCACGCCTCCAAGGGAATGACGCAGTACGAGTATGAGGACTGCCGAACCTTGGCTTATCAGATTGGCCAGAGAGATGACGCAACGCGCGAAATGTTGCGTTTGAACCCTATGCCGCCGCTTCGATCGATCCCGCGCGGAGCCATCATCGGCACGGTCGATATCGTCGATGTGGTTCGCCGGTCAAACGATCCTTGGTTCTTTGGCCCGTATGGCTTCGTTCTCGACAATCCGCGTCTGCTAGAAAAACCAATCACCTGCAATGGCGCACTCGGTTTTTTCGATTGGCGGAAGAAATGTTCTGCGGAGGTGTGCAATCATGGCTGACAAGACCCATATCGAATGGACGGATGCAACGTGGAATCCAATCACAGGATGCAGCGTCGTTTCGCCCGGATGCACGAATTGCTATGCCATGAAGCTCGCCGGCACGCGCTTGCAACATCACCCTTCACGTGCCGGGCTGACTGTAGCCTCGAAGTCGGGGCCTGTTTGGAACGGCAAAGTTCGGCTTAACCGCGAATGGCTCTACCAGCCGCTTGAATGGAAAAAGCCGCGCATGGTGTTCGTCTGCGCGCACGGCGACCTTTTCCACGAAGACGTTCCGGACGAATGGATTCTAGACATTTTTACCATCATGGCGATCGCCAAACAGCACACTTTTCAGGTTTTAACCAAGCGCGCCGACAGGATGCGCGAATTTCTATCGCGCCCCGAAGATGACCTGCTCGAAGCAATCTATACCAACTGGTACAGCTTCGACGGAGGCGCGCGCGAGGTCTGGTCATGGCCGCTGCCCAATGTCTGGCTTGGCGTTTCGGTTGAAGACCAGAAGCGGGCCGACGAGCGCATTCCTGCGCTGCTCAACACGCCGTCAGCAATTCGCTGGGTCAGTGCCGAGCCATTACTCGGGCCACTTAACTTGAATTCAATGCGGGGCGGAACCCAATGGATCGGCGGTCAACGTGGTTGCGGCGGAACTCATAGCCATGACGGTCGCGCGGGGGAAGTCATACACGGTGTGATGCACAGGTTCGACCTGTCAGTCGCTCACCATCACCACGACGAACGTTGTGCGCCCGGTCTGGATTGGGTTGTGGCAGGTGGGGAAAGCGGGAAGGGCGCACGTCCTATGCATCCGGATTGGGCGCGTTCTCTGCGCGATCAGTGTGCCGCTGCCGACATTCCGTTTTTCTTCAAACAATGGGGCAACTGGAATCAGGTCTACGACCGGGACGTTGAAGACCCGGACTGGCGCGGGTGCGATGTCGTTCAACGCGAGAATCCAGACGGCCAGTGGCTAAACCTGAAAGGTGGGCAAGGCTTTCATGGCGAGAGAGTTGTCTTCGTTGCCCCTTCTTCCAAAGCCGCAACCGGGCGCCTGCTAGACGGCATCGAACATGACGCGATGCCGGGAGCGGTGTGCCATGGCTGATCGATCCCGAAAGATCAGGCCGGGCAGTCGGCTGCAAAACCGTGAAACGAAACACCCTGCACGTGTGATGACGATTGCCGAGGGCTGGGCCATGGTGCGCCCAACGAGCGCTCACCCGATCCTCATCAACATGCGCGAGCTTCATCTGAAATATGAGGTGACGAAATGGTAGCGATAGGCGAACCTGCCCGTATCATATACACCAATTATCGCGGCGAGACTGCCGAACGCACCATCACTCCGAAGCGGGTATGGTACGGCATCAGTGATTGGCATCCGGTGCCACAATGGTTCTTGACAGCTTTCGACCACGACAAGAATGCCGACCGTGACTTTGCCCTCATTGACTTCGGATATCCTCGTCCATCTGCAGTACGTGAGATGGCGTTGGGGGAAATCCGCGCTATGGCAGAAAAACAGAAGGCATACTGGTTTGATAAGCAAAAAGGCTTAAAGGGCCTTGAGGATGCTTATTCCGAGGACGGTGAGGAATACACCCCGCTGGGAGATCATGAGGCTTGGAAATCTGGCTCTGCAAATGGGCATTACTCGGAAGCCGACTGGTTTCTTAAGACTATTAAGAACCTGTTGTCTCAGCCAGCCCCGGACCATGCCGACGCCGTTAAGGTCGAGGGGGATAGCGCGGGATGCAGCGACTTTGATTTGGTTGAGCAGGTGGAAGCCCTGATCCGCCAGAACACCCGATTACACCATGGAAAGCCTACCGACCAAGTCGCGGCGGATATCATCGCACTTGTGCAAGGGAAAATGACACAAGTCGCGTATTTGCGGCCAGGGGACATTGAGCGATTGGCAACTCCGGGTGTCAGTGGCGCGATCAATGTTCAGATCGCGAATACCCCTTTCATCGGCTGCACAGTTCCAGTCTTCGCCACTCTCCCCTCTGCACCTGCTTCGGAGGGCGCGGAATGAGCGTTTATGTGGACGATATGGCCGCTTCGTTCGGCAACATGATCATGTGCCATATGTGGGCCGACACCGACGAAGAACTGCTCGCGATGGCCGACCTGATCGGCGTGCAGCGCAAATGGATACAGGGACACCCTGTCTTGTCTTTCGGTAAACATAGGAAGGCTTCATGGGTGCATTTCGATATTGCCAGGTCGAAACGCGTCTTGGCAATCAGACACGGTGCGATAGAGACAGATCGCTTTGGTCCTCTCGAACATACCGCCAATTTGCTTATTGCGTCCGGAAAACCTGAATGCGTGGCATTGGGTGAAAAACGCCTATTGGCTGTACTAGAATGCCGCGAGAGACGTACCACCGGTCCGAATGGGCTAGATTCGGAGACGCGACGATGAATCTGAAGATTGAGAGCGTTTCCGACGATACACCGCTCCGCCTTGAACATGCTGTTCGCCTTGCATTTCCCGACGGCAGCATGAAAGCTGCCGGGCTTAGGAAGGAACGCGATGCTGGACGATTGCAAACAGAACTGATCGCAGGCAAAGAGTATGTAACGCTAGCTGCTATCAGGGAGATGCGTGAATTATGTCGCGGACGTCGAAAGGTGCGCGCCTCGTCTGGCGCGACGAGAGCCGGAAAAGCGATGGCTCTCTCAGAAACCGCGCCGGGTGGTTCATCCGCGATGGGCAAAAGTTCATCAGCGTTGGCAGCGGCGAGACAAGCCGTGAGCGCGCTGAAATCGCGCTCGCAGCCTACATCAACGAAAAATACCAACCCGCACGGGAAAGGGGACGTGACCCCGATCAGATCCTGATTGCAGATGTCGTCAATGTTTATTTGACCGACGTAGCAACCAAACATGCCCGTCCCGGCGAGACTGCCGCACGGATCGAAACCATCTTGGATTTCTTTGGCGAAAAGATGCTGGGCGAGGTCAACGGGAAATTGTGCCGTGACTTTATCGCTCAGTCCTCGACCGAAGCGGCCGCACGGCGACAACTCGAAGATTTGCGCTCGGCTATCAATTACTACCACAAGGAGGGCTACGCGACCTCCGCTCCGAAAATTACACTTCCTGTTAAAGCCCAACGACGAGAACGATGGCTTACCCGTTCCGAAGCAGCGAAGCTAATCTGGGCCGCATGGCGGATGTCGCAACGCGCGCCCTCGGGCGACGGCAGTCTTCGCCGTACCGGCAGGCACCTTGCCCGGTTCATGCTGGTTGCGCTTTATACCGGCACCCGCTCGGCGGCAATTTGTGGGGCGGCAATCAGACCGACAGAAGGCCAAGGTTATGTCGATCTGGAGCGCGGCGTGTTTTATCGCCGGGCAGAAGGCGCGAAGGAAACCAAAAAACGGCAACCGCCAGTGCGGCTACCAGATCGGCTCCTGGCGCATTTGAGACGTTGGGCCACCACGGAACTGGAAATTCATACGAAGGGCCGCGCCAAGAGCAAAAATATTGGGCGGAGAATCTCTCAGGACTTTGTCGTTGAATGGAACGGAAAACCGGTCAATTCAATCAAAAAAGGCTTTCGCAGTGCTCGCAAGATTGCGGGTCTCGGGGAGGATGTTACCCCGCACATCTTCCGCCACACAGCTGCGACATGGCTGATGATGGCCGGAACGGATGTATGGCAGTCCGCAGGCTTTTTGGGGATGACAGTTGAAACGTTGGTTCAAACTTACGGACATCACCATCCCGATTTCCAGATTGATGCAGCCGAAAAGATAACGGCGAAGCATGGTGCTGCGCGCCGACCAAAAAACGTTGTGAGCATCAACGATGCACAGACAGGGAACAAGGCGGATTCTCCCCACAGATTCCCCACAGATAAAACGGAAATAAGGGTGAACAAGCGCGGTTAAGCGTGATAGGAAAGCCCAGAAAACCGGACCTTTCAAAGAAAGCCCCCGCGTTCGGGACGAGGGGGTCGGAGGTTCGAATCCTCTCACTCCGACCATTTTCCCGAAAGTTTCGACTTACTCTTGTCTCCCGAAAACCGACATGCGCATGAACTCCCCATCATATTGGGCGAGGGCGACCACGCGTTTGCGATCCAGTATCTCCACTCGGTTTGAGCGAAACAGGATCAGCCCTTCCTCGCGCAGGTCACGCAGCATCCGATTGAGATGTATCGGTGTCAGTCCAAGAGCGTCGGCAAGCTGATATTGCGTCAGCGGGCAGTAGAACGAATTCGGATCACCCATTCCGCACGATTTCACGCGGTCGGAAAGCTCCAGAAACAGATGCGCAGTTCGGACGAACGCCGCGCGGCATCCGATATTGGTGAGATGTTCGATCAACATCGACCGCTGCCGCGCCAGAAGTTCGATAAGGATCAGACTGAGACGTGGCGCGCGTTCGATAGAAGCTTCAAGTGAGGCAAGCGGAATCTCGAAAGCCGACATAGGCGTAATTGCCGCGATTGTGTTGTAGCTGTAGCCATCGGCGGTTCGGAGTCCGAGAAAATCGCTCCGCATGGGAAAGTCGATGATCTGCCGCTCGCCGCTTGAAAGATCGCGATATACGCACCCCCAACCGGATCGCACGAGATGGATGCTTCTGACACGTGCCCCCTGTTCAATGAGGGTGGCATCGGCCGCATAATCGTTTTCGATAACAGTGAGAGAAGAAAGCGCATCTGTTTCCCGCGCTTCCAGCTTGGCAAGAATTGGAGGTGCCTCCAATAAACCAATAAGCGCTTCAATCGATGGGTCTGTGATCTGCTTGCCACTATGCATTTCTAACCCACTAGAGCGTATCCCGAAATTTGTGAAACAGCCTTTCGGAAAAGATGCGCGTCAACATGAACAGTTAGGGCGCTCGTTCGATTCAATCAAATCGATATGCAATTTAAAGCACTTCCACCATACCGCATGGCGGTTTTGCGCGGAAATCGAATAAACAACCAGTTGAACATTTCAGTTGGAAGTCTGAGTGCCCCTGAGCTTTGAAACGCGCAATTGCCCCCCTTTGCGCTGACGAATTCAGTAAAATCGAAAACCAACTAAACGAAAGATATAGAGGCTATATCCTACCTCTCTCCAAGTCGTTCTTATGGACGGTCATAAATTTTCTGCATTGCTAACATAAGTTAATGACACGATTATTTCCCGATAGCAATATTTACCCCAGTCAAGGCTACAGGTCTATCCAGACAAGCACCGGAAATCACTCGTCTCTGACGAAAGTAATAGTTGGATGCATAAACATAGAGCAACTTGAGTAGCGCCGGGAGTATCACATGTTGGAAACAAGAGGGGATAGCCTTTGGGCTGCTTCGGAAAGCATGGGCGACAGGGGAAACGCCGCAAGCATTGAGGCAGCACGTGGTCGGCGTTTGTTGCTCGTATGCAAGAGCAATCTTGAGCGGCAGTGCCTTTATAACGGGCTTGTGCTGAACGGACTCAAGCTTCCCGTGGAAACGCAAGCGGCGGTTGAACTCGCAGATCCAACGGACGATATTGCTGTTGTTCTGATCAATATCGGCTCAAAGCGTTTGGCCGATCCGTTTTTTTCGGAGAAGTTGCAGGCTGTGATCGAACTCTGGCGTCCGGTTCCGGTCGTTTTTCTCGCCGAACGCGAGGAGTGGTCCCAGGTTGTGCGCGCCATGGAAATCGGTGCTCGTGGCTACATTCCCACTTCAGTCGATATCAAAGTCTGTGTTGAAGCCATCCATCTTGCCACCGCTGGCGGTATGTATGTTCCGGCCTCCATGGTTTTCCAAACCGCGCCGACCGATATCGACGACGATGTTTTGGGTGAACTGCTCACGGCACGAGAGATCGAGGTCGTCCATGCCATCCGAATTGGCAAATCGAACAAGATCATCGCGTTCGAACTCGGTATGAGCGAAGGCACGGTAAAGGCACACGTGCATAACATCATGAAGAAGATCGGTGCCGCGAACCGCACGGAAGTAGCGTGCAAACTGCACAGAATGTACGGCGAGAAGTTCGATTTCGACTGACTATTTCGATTTTCGTTGATCTGGCTCAGCGCCTGTTGCCCACAAAATGTGGAGGGGCGAACTGGTGATCCGCTCCTCCATAATAAGGATGGATGTTCTTTTGTTGGGCTCTCAGTCCAGTCTCCCCTGAAATGCCAGCCTTCCAGAGCCTGATTACATACTCGATCTGCTACGCTATAACGCTACTCATTCCCCACATTCTTCGACCAAAGCTAAACAACATCATTAAACGGCTCGATGGTTTTGTTTTTTAGTTACATCGAACCGGGATAAATGCGCTATGCGAAGTTTTTACCATACCGGTAACTCTTGCTTTGCTTCAGTCTTTCATGTGCAAGAGATAACTGAAAGAATACAACTGTTCGATTTTCAGTGAATATAGATATTGGATTCTCTATTAGCGATTAGGTTTATGAGAGTTGCATCGGGCCGTTCGAAGGGGCGGTCGAGCTTTAGACATTGATCGGTGAAATATGCGTTTCGTTTGAAATGTAAACGAATGTTTATACTTGAATTTATGCTGCTTTTGTTGGCCATTGGGCGAAAGCAACAAATATCGAAAATTGCTGAAAAGCGAATGCTATTCGAAGCCATTCGAACTGAAATGGTTGCTTTCTATCGAAAAAACGCGAAATTACCCGAACGTAATCAGAATAATGCCAGATCCGGGATAAAAATGCAGCTCACTCCCCGTCACAATGCAATTCTTGAGCTCGCTCGCAAGCAAGGGCAGGTTCTGGTGGATGATCTGGCTGCGGCTTTCGAGGTAACGCCGCAGACGGTCCGCAAGGATTTGAATGATCTTTGCCGCGCCCGGATGTTGCGCCGCATCCATGGGGGTGCACTCTATCCATCCGGCGTCGAGAACATGGAGTATGAAGCACGACGCCGCATCGCCGCGCATGAAAAGGAATCGATCGGGCGCGCTGCCGCAGAAATCATTCCGGACGGTGCTTCCTTGTTCATCAATATCGGCACCACAACCGAAGCCGTCAGTCAAGCGCTGGTCGACCACAACAATCTGATGGTCATCACCAATAATATCAATGTTGCCAATACGTTGCGTGTTCACCCCTCTATAGAGGTGGTGGTGGCAGGTGGCGTCGTGCGCCCGTCTGATGGAGGGATTGTTGGCGAGGCCGCCGTTGATTTCATCCGCCAGTTCAAGGTCGATTACGCAATCATCGGCGCTTCGGCTATGGACGAAGACGGTGCTTTGCTCGATTTCGATTTCCGCGAAGTGAAGGTGGCGCAGGCCATTATCGCCAATGCCCGGCACGTAATCCTTGTGACTGACGCCACAAAGCTGGAGCGGACAGCTCCGGTGCGTATCGGCCACATATCGCAGATCAATACCTTCATTACCGACCATTGTCCGTCGAACCAGTTGCGGGAGCTGTGCCACGAAAGTGAGGTAGAGCTGATTGAAACCCTTGGAGAAAGCCGGGCGGCAGAAAAACAAGCATAGTTTCGTTTATTTTCGATTTGCTTTCGTATGAAATGATTTATATTCGCTTTGGTTTTCGGAGAGTGGTCTTCGGGGTTCGCCATGGCGCAAGAGAAACTATTTGATATTTTTGTAATCGGCGGTGGCATCAACGGCTGCGGTATCGCACGTGATGCGGTTGGTCGGGGATTTTCAGTTGGCCTTGCCGAGATGAACGATCTGGCAAGTGGCACCTCATCGCGGGCAACCAAACTCATTCATGGTGGTTTACGCTATCTGGAGCACTATGAATTTCGTCTGGTGCGCGAGGCGCTGATGGAGCGCGAGGTGTTGTGGGCCAATGCACCGCACATCATTCATCCGATGCGCTTTGTGCTGCCTTATCATAAGGGCGGAATGCGCCCTGCATGGCTGTTGAGGCTCGGGCTGTTTCTCTACGACCATCTGGGCGGGCGTAAAAAGCTCCCCGCCACGCGTACGCTTGATATGCGCTCCGACCCGGCTGCGCAGCCCTTGAAACCGCTTTTTACCAAGGCATTCGAATATTCGGACTGTTGGGTGGATGACGCGCGTTTCGTTGCCTTAACTGCCCGTGATGCAGCGGATCGCGGAGCGATAATCCAAACCCGAACCAAGGTCGTGGCGGCGCGCCGGGACAGGGAATACTGGACCATTACGCTCGAAGATACCGGTACACATGAGCGCGAGGAAGTTCGGGCTCGTCTGCTGGTCAATGCTGCTGGTCCCTGGGCCGACAAGGTTCTGCAGGGTGTCGAAGGAGATCGACAGCTTCACAATGTCCGGCTTGTTCAGGGCAGCCATATTGTGGTGCGCAAGAAGTTCTCCGATCCCCGTTCCTATTTCTTCCAGAACAATGACGGGCGTATCATATTCGCCATCCCCTACGAGGATGAGTTCACCCTGATTGGCACAACCGATCAGGACTATCAGGGTGACCCGGCCAAGGTTGCGATCACCGATGGTGAGACCGACTATCTCTGCGCGGCAGCCAGCGAATATTTCAAGGAGCCGGTCAGACGCGCGGATATCGTCTGGACCTATTCCGGTGTGCGCCCGCTTTATGATGACGGTGCAAGCAAGGCACAGGAAGCAACGCGCGATTATGTCCTGAAAGAAGATGCACCCGATGGGCTTGCACCTCTGATCAACGTTTTTGGCGGTAAGCTGACCACTGCGCGGCGACTTGCCGAACATATGCTGGAGAAGATCGAGCATAGGCTGGGGCAAAAAGGTGCGCCGTGGACCCATGCTGCTCCGTTACCCGGTGGTGATTTCGTGGATGTCGAGTTCGAGCGTGAGCTGCAGAAGGTGAAAGTTGCATATCCTTTCCTGACGCCTGCTCATGCGCGGCGCCTGTTCCGGCAATATGGAACGCGTATTCATGTTCTGCTTGGGGAAGCCACTTCACTTGCCGACCTTGGACAGCATTTCGGTGCCGATCTTTATGAAGCCGAAGTGCAGTATCTGCTTGAGAATGAATGGGCGGTGAGCGCCGAGGATATTTTGTGGCGGCGTACGAAACTTGGTCTTCGCCTGAATGCGGCGGATGTTTCCTCGCTTGAGGAATATCTGAAGCCTGCACGCGTCGCCTAAGCCCTCTCAATCTGTAGCCGCACTTGCCAGTTGTGTTTTGAGCGGTCATTATCCTCCCAGACAGCGGGTTCCAGCCTTCCTGGGAGGAAAAGATGGGCACACCGCAAGACCGAACACATGCCGATCTGATTCAATCCGCGATCATGACAGCGGGAGGGGCAGCGCGATCTGCTCTGGTCGCCTCATGGCGACGCTCGTCGGAACTGCACGGGCTTGATCCTGCCGAACTGGGGTCGGTGCGCACCCTTTCCGATGGTGAATTCAGAACCGCTCATCAACGTATCGAACGTCTTGTCAGCATAGCGCAAGCCAGTATGGATCGCCTTTATCTGGCCGTCGGTGGTGTGGGTTGTTGCGTGCTTCTGGCTGACAGTGAGGGCGTTCCCGTTGAACGTCGTGGTGCGCCGGGCGACGATGATACATTCTATCGCTGGGGGCTTTGGACCGGTGCTGTCTGGAGCGAACAGAGCGAAGGTACCAACGGTATCGGTACATGCATTGTTGAACAGCGCCCGCTGACAATTCATCGCGACCAGCATTTTCATACCCGTAATATCGGGCTTTCCTGTACGGTCGCCCCGATCCATGATCATCAAGGGCGTTTGATGGCAGCGCTTGATGTTTCCTCGTGCCGCGCCGATCTGACGGAGGCTTTTGCGCAGCTTATATCTGTCGCAGTGATCGATGCTGCACGGCGCATCGAGGCTGAAAATTTCCGTCAGGCTTTTCCCGAGGCTCGTATCATGCTGGCGCCAAGCCCCGACAGAACCGGCGGAGCACTGATCGCGGTCGACAAGGATGATCTGGTCATCGGCGCCACACGTGCGGCGCGTCTGGCAATGGGCCTTGACGATGCCGCTATTGCAGTTCCGTTGCCTGCAGCCGATCTTCTCGGCTGGCATGCTGACCCTCGTGAGGATATGGCCGAGTCAGAGCGCAGCGTTATTCTGCGCGCTCTTGCGCGCGCAGAAGGGAATATTTCGGCCGCAGCCGGCCTTTTGGGCATCAGTCGCGCCACGCTTCATCGCAAGCTCAACCGCCTGAAGATCATTCGTCCGCACTAATCAGCAATAAGCGGGCGCAACTGTCTCAATATTGCGACACATAACCTTGCGAGCTTGAATGCGCGGGATGACTCTTTCGTGCTGCCGCGCGATCCTCACTCATGAAACGCTGTAGGAGCAGCGTGGTTTTGGGAGGAATGTCATGAACAAGGTTGAATTCAGCCGGACCGTGAAGCCGGCTTTCGCAAAACGCTACGGAAACTTCATCGGGGGCAAATGGGTCGAGCCCAAGTCGGGCCGCTATTTCGAGAACACTTCACCGGTCAATGGTCAGGTGCTTTGCGAAGTAGCCCGCTCGGATGCCGCCGATGTTGAAGCGGCTCTCGACGCAGCGCATGCCGCCAAGGATGCCTGGGGCAAGACGAGCGCGGCGGAACGCGCGCTCATCCTCAATCGCATTGCTGACCGGATTGAGGAAAATCTGCCTGCGCTCGCTGCCGCCGAAACCTGGGACAACGGCAAGCCAATCCGCGAAACCACCGCTGCCGATCTTCCTCTGGCCATCGATCATTTCCGTTATTTCGCCGGTGTGATCCGCGCCCAGGAAGGCAGCATTTCCGAAATCGACCACGACACGGTCGCTTATCATTTCCATGAACCACTCGGCGTTGTCGGTCAGATCATTCCGTGGAATTTCCCGCTTCTCATGGCGACGTGGAAGCTTGCTCCGGCCCTTGCGGCGGGCAACTGCGTCGTACTGAAACCGGCTGAACAGACACCGGCATCGATCCTGGTGCTCATGGATCTGATCGGCGATCTTTTGCCCCCCGGTGTGATCAATGTCGTCAATGGTTTTGGTCTTGAGGCAGGCAAACCGCTCGCATCGAGCCCGCGTATCGCCAAGATCGCCTTCACCGGCGAAACGACGACGGGTCGATTGATCATGCAATATGCCAGCCAGAACCTCATCCCGGTTACGCTGGAACTCGGCGGCAAGTCGCCGAATATCTTCTTCAAGGATGTCGCAGCGGAAGACGACGATTTCCTCGACAAGGCCATCGAAGGCTTTGTGATGTTCGCACTCAATCAGGGCGAAGTCTGTACATGCCCAAGTCGCGCGCTCATCCATGAATCGATTTACGACAAGTTTATGGAAAAGGCGCTCAAGCGCGTGAATGCAATCGTGCAGGGCGATCCCCTCGATCCTGCCACGATGATCGGTGCACAGGCTTCCAGTGAGCAGCTGGAAAAAATCCTGAGCTATCTCGATATTGGCCGCCAAGAAGGTGCTGAAGTGCTGGCAGGTGGCGAGCGCAATATTCTGCCGGGCGATCTGGCTGGCGGTTATTACGTCAAGCCGACCGTATTCAAGGGCACTAACAAGATGCGCATTTTCCAGGAGGAAATCTTCGGACCGGTTGTGTCTGTTGCTACCTTCAAGGACGATGCGGAAGCGCTATCGATTGCCAACGATACGCTTTACGGTCTGGGTGCCGGTATATGGACGCGTGATGGCACGCGTGCCTATCGCTTCGGACGTGCCATTCAGGCCGGTCGTGTGTGGACCAATTGCTACCATGCCTATCCGGCACATGCGGCATTTGGCGGTTACAAGCAATCGGGTATCGGTCGCGAAAACCACCTCAAGATGCTGGATCACTATCAGAACACCAAGAATATGCTGGTGAGCTACAGCCCGAAGAAACTGGGTTTCTTCTAGCCGAAGCTGACCCCGGAACTGCAATACGGAGAAAACATCTTCGTATTGCGCTCAATCAAGGGATGGAACCGTTCCTCATGCCAGTATTGCGTCGAGCATAACGGTTTCCAATACCCCTCCCAAGGGGGCCTGGGCGGAAACGCCCGGGCGACCTTCTTCTAGTGCCTCCGGAAAGCATTCAGTTTTCGACATTCATTTCTTCCCTCCCCCAGGAAGCCAGCTCAGTTCGACAACGAAGGAGAAACTTCATGGCAAAGACAATGAAAGCCGCTGTGGTGCGCGCATTCGGAAAGCCACTGACAATCGACGAAGTGCCGATACCCGAGCCCGGACCGGGACAGATACAGGTTGCCATCCATGCGTCCGGCGTTTGCCATACCGATCTGCATGCAGCCGAAGGCGACTGGCCGGTAAAGCCCAACCCGCCATTCATTCCGGGGCATGAAGGCGTCGGTTATGTTTCGGCTGTCGGTAGCGGTGTCAAACACGTTAAGGAAGGCGACCGCGTCGGCGTTCCATGGCTTTATACCGCATGTGGCCACTGTCGTCATTGCCTGGGCGGCTGGGAAACACTCTGCGAAGAGCAACTTAATACAGGCTATTCGGTCAATGGTGGCTTTGCCGAATATGTCGTTGCCGATCCGAATTTTGTTGGTCACTTGCCGAAGAACATTGATTTCAACGAAATCGCGCCGGTTCTCTGTGCTGGCGTGACGGTCTACAAGGGTCTGAAGGTAACGGATACCAAACCCGGTGACTGGGTTGTGATCTCCGGTGTCGGTGGTCTCGGCCATATGGCGGTGCAATATGCCAAGGCAATGGGGCTTAACGTTGCCGCTGTCGACATCGACGACAGAAAGCTTGATCTCGCGCGGAAGCTTGGCGCGACGGTTACCGTCAATGCAAAAACGCATAATGATCCGGCGGCCTATATCAAAAAAGAAACCGATGGCGGTGCGCAAGGCGTGCTGGTTACGGCTGTTTCGCCGATCGCATTCGAACAGGCCTTGGGCATGGTATCGCGTGGTGGGACTGTATCTCTAAACGGTCTGCCACCCGGTGACTTCCCGCTCTCAATATTCAACATGGTGCTGAACGGCGTCACCGTGCGCGGCTCAATCGTCGGTACGCGGCTCGATCTGCAGGAGTCGCTGGATTTTGCTGGCGACGGCAAGGTCCGCGCTACCATCCGCACGGAGAAGCTCGAAGATATCAACTCCATCTTCGATGATATGCGCCAAGGCAATATTGAAGGTCGCGTAGTCGTGGACCTGACTCAATAGGCAAGTTGGGCTAATATTAAGAGAGGGCGGTGAATTTCCGCCCTTTCGTATCATGGAGGAGGATATGGTTGAGGTAGCTCCCGGCGACGGCAAGGGTCAGGTTAGCGCCACGGCGGCAGCGCTTGACCTCATCCGTGAATTGCAGGCCGAATATGGGCCGATCATGTTCCACCAGTCGGGTGGTTGTTGTGACGGGTCATCACCGATGTGCTATCCACAAGGAGAATTTATTGTCGGCGATACGGATGTAAAACTGGGCGAAATCGGTGACGCTCCGGTCTATATCAGCGGCCCGCAATATGAGGTCTGGAAGCATACCGAACTCATCATCGATGTCGTTCCGGGGCGCGGAGGCATGTTCTCCCTCGACAATGGGCGCGAAGTTCGGTTTCTGACGCGTTCGCGGGTCTGTTCGGTTCCCTGATTTCTCTTTTCGTTTTGTGGCGAAGCGGTTAGTTAGATCGGAGAGGGAGGGAGACGATCCAACATGGCCGCAGCAGGAAAACGAGCAACCATTCATGATGTGGCACGCCTTGCCGGTGTGTCGATCAAGACAGTTTCACGCGTCTACAATGACGAACCGAATGTGCGCGAAGCCATTCGCGAAAGGGTCAGACAGGCGGGGGGTGAGCTCCGTTACCGTCCCAATGCTGCAGCACGCAACCTTGTTGAACGGCGTTCTCACCTGATCGGACTTTTCTTCGAGAACCCCAGCGCCAGCTATGTCACCGAACTGCAGATGGGCGCACTGGAACGGCTGCGCGACACGCGGTACCGGCTGCTGATCTTCCCCGTCGAAAATCGCGAAGACATCCGTGGTGCGCTGATCGAAACAGCCCACGCTTCCGGTCTCGACGGCATCATCGTGACGCCGCCCATGTCGGACGATCCTGAAATTCTGGCCGAACTGACGGCTTCCGCAATGCCATTTGCCCGTGTCGCAGGCGACGCGAACGTGCACCCGACCGATAGCGTCACGATCGATGACGAAGCGGCTGGCGTCGATCTGATGGAGTATCTTCTGAAACTCGGCCATCGCCGGATTGCGATCGTGATTGGCGATCCAACCCATCGCTCGGCAGAGCTGCGCCTCGCGGGCTATCGCCGCG
This sequence comes from Ochrobactrum sp. XJ1, assembly GCF_024701725.1. Taxonomy (NCBI): domain Bacteria; kingdom Pseudomonadati; phylum Pseudomonadota; class Alphaproteobacteria; order Hyphomicrobiales; family Brucellaceae; genus Ochrobactrum; species Ochrobactrum sp. XJ1. Next base: position 362,955 of record NZ_VDGD01000004.1, on the reverse strand, counting down.
CACTGGAAAAGGCAGGGATCAAGCGCAATCCCGATTATGAGGTGCAGGGTGGCTTCAGTTTTGCGAGCGGTCTCGCTGCCGGAAAGAAGCTGCTTTCGCTTGAGGAACCACCCACCGCTGTGTTTGCGTCAAACGACGATATGGCCGCCGCCGTCATGCAGGTCGCCTATGACCGCAACATTGCGATACCTGATCAGCTAACGGTGGTTGGCTTCGATGACAGCGCGATTGCCAGCATGGTTTCGCCGCGGATCACCACCGTCCGCCAGCCGATTTTCGAGATGACCCGCGATGCGGCGGACATGCTTCTCAACCAGATCGAAACCGGTCACTTATCTGCTTCCCGGCGAATTGAGTATAAACTCATCATCCGCCAGTCATCGGGAAAAGCGCCGGTATAGGCCTGTCTAACTCTGTGCTGGACGCGCGGGGAAGAACCGCTCGCGGGCGAAATTGCTGCCGAAGATCATGTCATATTGCAGCATCTGATAGTCACGCAGGAGAGGAGGAAATGGCGGCCTCTGTTGCCAGCCTTCCTCGACTTTCTCCGAGCGGTCGAAAACCGCATGATTGTCAACGACCTGATAGCGCTCATGCAACTGACGCAGGAAGCCTGTGTAATAGGGATGCTGCATACCCGCCATATCCAGAATGTGCAGCGGCAGGAAGGCAGGGCTGATCGTACCGGTTCCCCGCTCGGCACCACGTTTATTCGACCAGAGAACAAGCGGCGTTTCGTGTTGCAGCATCATATCGGCGGCAGGCGCTGTGCGGCTCGCGACCCGGTTTGCCATGAACCCGGTCTCGACATAGACGGGGCCGAGTGGTGGCAGATGGTCACCGAAGAAGACGAGAATGGTTTCGCGGTCGCGCTTCGACGCCCATTCCATCAACCGTGCAAGGCTCGTATCGGCATCCATGGCGCCTTGCGAATAGGAACGGATCGACTGGCGCGTGTGCTCGCTGGCGTCAGTCTGCACCTCAAGTTTGGAATCCGGGTAACGATTGGCTTCGTAGGGGCCATGTCCCTGAAGCGAGACGGCAAAGAAGAAGAACGGCGCATCCATGGAATCTGTTTCGCGGATGATTTCGTCGGTCAAAGCAGCGTCGGAGGCCAATGAGCCGCGCTTTTCCAGCGGTGGCATGTTTTCTTCTGACATGAACTTGTCAAAGCCCATGCTTTCATAGACGGGGCCGCGGTTCCAGAACCATTGGCGATAGGGGTGGATGGCGCGCGTCGCATAACCCTGATCCTTGAAAAAGCTTGCAAGCGAGGGAAGCGGGCGACGGATATATTGCTGATAAGGGATACTGCCGGAGGGCAGGAAGGCTTTGGAAAAACCGGTCAGAGCCTCGAACTCGACATTGGCAGTCATGCCACCGAATTCTGGAGAGAAGACATGGCCGGATTGTTCCGCCCGGACTGTCGGGATCGGGTCGGCGCTGAAAGCCACGCCCGGAAGGCGGGTCGGATCCCAGAAGGATTCGCTCATCACCATAATGACGTCAGGCTTGCTGGTATCGAATGCAGCAGGGATCAACTGCGCCGGCGGTTCGATGGCGGCAATTGCTTCGGAAGAATAGCCTTCCGGAGCGAAGACGGTAGCCATTGGCACATTCAGGATGAAGGCCATGGTAAAGCCGTTATGGGCGTAGTTTTCCTTTTGGTCCCACATGATCGGCAGGATGCGCAGACGGTCGCGCGCCAGCGAAAAACTGGCATAGTCGGAAATCACTGCGAACCAGGCGAGCAAGGGCAGCGCGAAGGCAATACGCAGCATCCGACCCTTCCATGGGATTGGGTCAAAGCGCCGCCACCAGAACAGCGTCACGGTGATCATCACCGCTGCCGAAGCGATGAGAAGCAGGGCTATGCCGACCGCACTCCACGGGCGGTCACGCACCAGAAGCGGCAGAAGATCGACGATCTGACGGGCATAGAGAAAATCGCTCGGATAAAGCGGGTCACCGAGATAAAGGCTCTTTTCGCGTGCAGTTGTGGCCGCAATCAGTGCCAGCGGGGCGACAACAAAGAAGCCATAGTGAATGCGTCCGAAAATAGCGTCGCTTGCTGTCAGGACCACGACGAAGAGCGCAACGGTCGTCCATGCAGGCTTATGCGGTGTGCGGAAGAACTGCATCGCGTCGGTGAACGAGCCGCGCACGATCCATTCGACAGTGAAAACCAGCAGCGTTGAAAGTACAATGGAAGCGAGCGCAATTGCGGCGAGGCGCAGCGGCCAGGCAATACGGGCAGGCCCGAAAATCGCGGCATCGCTCCAGCGACGCGCTGCGGTATTTTCCATCACACCCGGCATGTTTTACTCACTAACTCCCGCACTTCTACAAAAAGCCTGTCACATTTCTGTCATGGAAATGTCAAGGCACGCTTGGGCCGCGAGTGATACGCACCGTGATCTGAATGGATGATGAATGGAGCATGTCTCCCGAAAGTGGGAACCGGTTTCGGGATAAAGACATGCGTGAAAACAAACAGATAGAGTATTTCTAATGATTCAATCAAAACAGGGAATGCTCTAAAATGAAAACAGGGCCGGAACTATTCCGGCCCTGTCCATGGCATTATAGCGGATTGGATTACGAAAAGACGTCTTCCAGTCCCTTGGTCAGTTCCAGCGCCTGCCGCTCGAACAGGCGGCGATAGATGCCACCCGGCTTGCGGATAAGCGCATCATGATCGCCTTCTTCAAGGATCTTGCCCTTGTCGAAAACCAGCAACCGGTCAAGCGCACGAACCGTCGAAAGCCGGTGCGCAATGACAAGCGTCGTACGACCAACCATCAGCCGTTCCATTGCCTGCTGAATCAGCACTTCCGATTCTGAATCGAGGCTCGATGTGGCCTCATCCAGAATAAGGATTGGTGCATCTGCCAGAAACGCACGGGCAATCGCCACACGCTGACGCTCGCCACCCGAAAGCTTCACACCCCGTTCACCGACAAGCGTTGCATAGCCTTTCGGCAGGCGGCTGATGAAGTCATGCGCGCTTGCGAGGCGTGCAGCCTCTTCGATTTCCGCCTGTGTCGCACCGGGGCGGGCATAGGCGATGTTCTCGGCCAGCGTCCGGTGAAACAGGATTGGCTCCTGCTGCACGATGGCGATCTGCGATCTGAGCGATGCCTGTGTGACTTCGGCAATGTTCTGTCCGTCAATCTTGATGGCGCCGCCACTGACATCGTAGAGACGCTGGATCAGCTTGACGAACGTCGTCTTGCCCGAGCCCGAATGACCGACCAGACCAACCCGTTCGCCTGCCTCGATCTTGACTGAAAAGTCGCGATAGAGGGCTGCTTCGTGGTTGCCATAGTGGAAAGTGACGTGATCGAAGGTGATCTCGCCATTTCCAATCTTGATCGCCGGTGCACCTGGCTTGTCGGCAATGCCGTAAGGCTGTGCCTCGATGTCGACCAGTTCTTCCATGTCGTTGACCGAACGCTGCAGGTTGCGGATATGCATTCCTACGTCGCGCAGATAGCCTTGCAACATGAAGAAGGCTGTCAGGACGAAGGTGATATCACCCGCCGTTGCCTTGCCCTGGCTCCACAGATAGAGCGCAAAGGCGATGACCACGCCGCGCATCACCAGCAGGTTCGCGCCCTGAATGAAGCCATTCAGCGTACCGATCAGCCATGTGCGGCGTGTGCGACCGCGCCACTTGGAAACGACCTTTGCAAGACGTGCATCTTCACGGCTTTCCGCGCCAAATGCCTTGACAACGGCGTTGCACGAAATGGCATCGGCCAAAGCGCCGCCCATTCGCGTGTCCCAGCTATTGGCAAGCGTTGCCGCAGGCGCAACAAAGCCAAGCGAAATCACGATCGTGCAGACGATGAACAGCACCGAACCGATTGCAACCAGCAACCCCATCAGCGGCCAGTACCACGATAGAAGTACCACCGAACCAACCAGCATCAGGATTGACGGCAACAGTGCCACGATCAGCGTATCGTTGAGCAGGTCGAGCGCCCACATGGCACGCGAGACCTTGCGCACGGTCGATCCGGCAAAGGCGTTGGCGTGCCAGTCTGTCGAAAACCGCTGCAGCTTACGGAACGAACTTGCCGCCATGTCGCTCATGATCTTCAAGGTGAAGTCCGTGATGACATAGAAGGTCAGCTGACGCGTAATCAACGCCAGCGCACCCAGCGCAAGCAGGATGATCAGGGCGTGGATGGCCGCATCCCACCCACTGTCGCCGCCAAGCGACAATGCGTCGACCAACCGACCGGAATAGAGCGGTGTCAGAACATCTGCGGCTGTTGCAAGCAGCATGCCGATTATCATCAGCGTCAGCCGCAAGGGCTGACTTCGCCAATGGCCGAAAGTGTAGCCGAGGACATTGCGGAAGGCAGGTCCCCGGAAATCTATGCGAAACCGAGTCATATCTATAATACCAGGCCGTGTTTAAACGGATTCTGGTTCCTTTAAAGAAGACAAAACAAGCAGCCGGTGAGGGCTGCGGCAAATTTGGAAGTTTTGGAATTTGCCCTTTTAGGGAGGGCGTTCAGGCCTCAGCCTGCAATGCGGGCCAAAGACTTAAAGCTTGGAAGCGCCCGCGCAAACACTGGGCACCATGGGGAATGGGTAATAGACACGCATCTCATACCTCTTGCCAGTGTTGCAGATGAATGCACAATAAATGAGCAAAAATTTTTGCCAAGACGCAAAATGGCGAATTTCCTATCCAACCATTTGACTGTGACAAATTTGCAAGCCTTGTTTTAAGGAGTGCTGATCCAGCTTTCAGCCCTTTGCCGACCGGATATTTTCACTTTTTCCGTTACAGGACGGCTCCGGCCTTGCAATTCTGCCGCTCATGGGTGAAGGGTCGTTCTGAGATATATCAGAGCCGTGCGGCGCACAGGGAGAGTTCATGACAGTCCATCAAAATCTGATCGCGGGCGAATGGGTCGGCGGCGACGGGATCGCCAACATCAATCCTTCGGATACGAATGATGTCGTTGGGACCTATGCGCGGGCAACTGCCGAAGACACCAAGGCAGCCATTGCCGCCGCGAAAGCCGCTTTCCCGGCCTGGTCGCGTTCCGGCATTCTGGAACGCCACGCCATCCTGCGCAAAACTGCCGATGAAATTCTGGCGCGCAAGGACGAGCTTGGCCGTCTCCTGTCGCGCGAAGAAGGCAAGACGCTGGCTGAAGGCATCGGCGAAACTATTCGCGCCAGCCAGATTTTTGATTTCTTCGCGGGCGAAGCCCTGCGTTTGGCTGGCGAAGTTCTGCCTTCTGCACGTCCGGGTATCGGTGTGGAAATCACCCGTGAGCCGATCGGTGTCGTGGGCATCATTACCCCATGGAATTTCCCGATCGCTATTCCGGCCTGGAAGATTGCGCCGGCACTTTGCTACGGCAACACGATTGTGTTCAAACCGGCTGATCTCGTGCCGGGCTGCTCCTGGGCGATTGTCGATATCCTGCACCGTGCGGGATTGCCAAAGGGCGTTCTCAATCTCGTCATGGGCAAGGGTTCGGTTGTCGGTCAGACCATTCTGGACAGTGCCGATGTTCAGGCCGTGACCTTCACCGGCTCGACCGGCACGGGCAAGCGCGTTGCGGCGGCTTCCATCGAGCACAACCGCCGCTTCCAGCTCGAAATGGGCGGCAAGAACCCGGTTGTCGTCCTGGATGACGCCGATCTCGATGTCGCTGTCGAGTCCGTGGTCAATTCGTCCTTCTTCTCGACGGGCCAGCGCTGCACGGCGTCGTCGCGTATCATCGTGACGGAAGGCATCCACGACAAGTTTGTCGCTGCTGCAATCGAAAAGCTGAAAAGCGTTGTGGTCGACAATGCCCTGAAGCAGGGCACGCATATCGGCCCGGTCGTGGATGAAAGCCAGCTTCAGCAGGACATGGATTATATCGAGCTTGGTCGCAAGGAAGGCGCAAAGCTTGCTTTTGGCGGCGAACGTCTGAACCGCGAAACGCCGGGCTTCTACCTCCAGCCTGCGCTTTTCACTGAAGCCACCAACCAGATGCGTATCAGCCGCGAGGAAATCTTTGGCCCGGTCGCTTCGGTCATCCGCGTCAAGAATTATGAAGAAGCGCTTGCTACCGCCAACGATACGAGCTTCGGCCTGTCGTCTGGCATCTGCACGACGAGCCTGAAATACGCCACGCATTTCAAGCGCAATTCGGAAGCGGGCATGGTGATGGTCAATCTGCCGACCGCCGGTGTCGATTTCCACGTGCCATTTGGCGGACGCAAGGGTTCGAGCTACGGTCCGCGCGAGCAGGGCCGCTACGCCGCCGAGTTCTACACGACGGTCAAGACAGCCTATACGCTGGCCTGATAGCAATGTGAGTGGATGCAAAAACCGGCGGGAAACCGCCGGTTTTTTCTATGCGGCTTTTTTAGGCCAGGCAGCAAGCTTGCGGGCGAAATGCGAAACCGTGCCGTGCAGCAGCATGGTGAAGGCCGCCAGCACGAACAGGCAGGCGAACATCAGATCCACCTTGGCGCGTCCATTGGCGAGCAGCATCAGATAGCCGAGACCTTTCGATGCGCCCACCCATTCGCCGACTACAGCGCCGATGGGCGCATAGACTGCGGCGAGGCTCAGACCCGACGCCAGCGAAGGAAAGGCGGATGGGATGCGGATGCGAAACAGGATCGCCATGCGTCCGGCACCGAGAATTTCCGCTGCGTCGATAAGGCTGCTGTCGGTCCGCCGCATGCCGTCGAAGAATGTCGAAACGACGGGAAAGAAGATCATCAGCACTGTGACTGCAATCTTCGATGCGGGACCGTAGCCAAGCCACAAAGTCAAAATGGGGGCGAGCGCGAAGATTGGGATCGCCTGACTGAACACCATGGCGGGCATGACGAGCCGCTGCGCCAGCGGTGACATCATCAGGCAAATGGCGGTTGCGATCCCAACTGCGCAGCCGAGCACCAGACCGCCCAGAACTTCGCCGATAGTGGCGGCAGCGTTTTCGGCAATCAGCCCGGCATTGCCGATCAGTGACTGCACCACATCCAGCGGGCCGGGCAGGATGAAGCGCGGCATCTGGCCGATGCTCACCACCGCCTGCCAGATGGCAAGCGCTATGGCTGCCGACAGTAAACCGTCGGCAGCACGCCTTTTTCGACTTCGGTTCGGGAGTGCTTCGTTCACTATCCGGCCTTCAAGCCCATAGACCAGAAATCGGCTTCGAGCCTGCTTGCCGTCGCGAAAATCTGGCAGAGCCTTGGCCAGCGCGGGCTTTTCTCAAAGTCGTCGCCGATGCGGTCCTTTGCAGCCTGATCGAACAGCTTGCCGACCGTGTGGCACATGTCCTGATAGTCGGGCCCCGCATAGGTGTCGATCCACTCTTGATAAGGCGTACCGGGCAGGGCGGTCACGGCAAGGTTGAGGCCGATCTCGCCGTAGCCGTGTGCGCAGGGCACGAGCGCCGTCAGCAGGTCGAGGAAATCGCCCGCCTGTCCGCAGTCGAGCACATAGCGCGTATAAGCGAGGTTTTCCGGTTCTTCCTTCGTCGCGTAGAGCGCGTCTTCGCTGATCCCTTCGCGGGCACAAATGCCGACATGGAGCGGCAGTTCCGTGACGGCCAGACCATGCATGATCTGGGCGCAGAGCCGTGTTTCCTGCAGTGTGTTGGCCTTGACGACGCCGAGCGCGAAGGCGCGGGTATAGTGGTGCAGATAGACATAATCCTGACGGAGATAATGCAGGAAGGCCGCCTTGGGTAACGTGCCGTCACCCAATCCGCGCACGAATTCATGATCGATATAGGGCTTCCAGTCATCAAGCGTCGCGGCGCGCAGGCGCGTGAACAGTTCGGATGAATAATGCGGTTGCGGCTGGCTCATGACTTGCTCCCTTCCGCGTTGACGTCGATGGCGAATTTTTCGACCGGAAGGACCGAAGGCACGAGACCGTTTTCCTTGAGATAGGTTTCGTAGCGGCTCCAGCGTCCGTAATCGAGACTTGCAGGCGAGCGGGAGAAACGGGCGACCGTGTCTTTCCAGGCGCGCTGGTTCAGCTCGTCCTTGAGTTCGGAACTATAGGATGCGAAGACGTCGTAGCTCTTCTCCGGGTGATTGACGATATACTGCGCGGCCTTCTCGGTAGCCGAGAGGAAGCGTGCGATCTTGTCCTTTTCCGCCGCGTCCAATTTGTCGGAAGCTGCGACATAGACGAGCTCGTCATAAACCGGCACGCCTTCTTCCTCGACGAAGAAGCATTTTCCGGGCACGCCTTCGACAGCCATCTGGTTCAGTTCGACATTGCGATAGGCGCCCATCACCGCATCGACCTGCTTCGACATCAGCGATGGCGCGAGCGAGAAATTCACATTGATGAGCTCGACATCCGAGAGTTTGACGCCGTGCTGGCCGAGAATGGTGCCGAGCAATGTTTCCTCGGTTCCGGCGACCGAATAGCCGATCTTCTTGCCCTTGAGATCGGCGATGGAATTCACCGATCCGTCGTCTCTGGTCATCAGGCAGTTGAGCGGCGAGTCGATCAACGTGCCGACGCGGATAAGCGGCAGGCCTTCATGCACCTGAAGATGCACCTGCTGCTGATAGGAAATGGCGAGATCCGCCTGCCCTGCCGCCACCATCTTGGTGGGCGTGGAGGCATCGGCAGGTGCGACGATGTCCACATCCAGCCCGGCATCCTTGAAGTAGCCAAGCTTGTCGGCGACGATGATGGGGCCGTGATCGGAGTTCACATACCAGTCGAGAATGAGCTTCAGCTTGTCGTTAGCGTGAGCCGAAGTGGCAGCCGTGAGGGCGAGGCCGAACAGGGCGGCGAAGGCGGTCTTTTTCATAGGGTCTGCTCCAGAGTATGGCCTGCATAAGTGCGCGTGGTTTCGATCCATTGGCGCAGGCGGCTTTCGGGGTCGGCATGGAGGGTGATGTCGGTGACGACGGAAACGATATCGGCGCCTGCTTCGAAAACCCCGGGTGCGCGTTCAACGCTCATGCCACCGATGCCCACCAGCGGAATGTCGCCGATGCGCGCTTTCCATTGTCCAAGGCGCGGCAGACCCTGCTCGTGCCACTTCATCTTTTTCAAAATGGTCGGATAGATGGGGCCGAGTGCGATATAGTCAGGCTTCACCGACAAGGCACGGTCCAGTTCGGCCTCGTCATGGCTTGAAACACCCAGTTTCAAGCCACCGCCACGAATGGCACTGAGATCGGCATCGTCGAGGTCTTCCTGCCCGAGATGGATGAAGTCGCAACCTTCCTCCAGCGCCACCTTCCAGTAGTCGTTGACGATCAGCTGACAGTCATGCGCAAGGCAGATTTCCCGTGCGGCGCGAATTTCACTGCGCAGCTCCGGCTCGCTCTTATCCTTGACGCGCAGTTGCACCAGCTTGATGCCGAGCGGCACCATACGCTCCAGCCATTGGGCGCTATCGAAGATCGGGTAGAACGGATCGAGGGCCATCACAAAAATGCCTTTCCGAGAAGAGGGGTGGACGGCGCGGCCATGTCGCGGGCCTCAATGGCGTCGGCTTCAAAGGCAAGCCGCCCGGCTTCGACCGCAAGCGCGAAGCCGCGTGCCATGGCGACGGGATCGCCAGCCTTGGCGACGGCGGTGTTGATGAGCACGGCGTCGAAGCCCAGCTCCATCGCTGCTGCCGCGTGGGACGGCACGCCGATGCCGGCATCGACAACAAGCGGAATATCGGGGAAATGCGCCCGCATGGTCTTCAGCGCATAAGGATTGTTGAGGCCTCGGCCCGAGCCGATCGGCGCCCCCCAGGGCATCAGCACCTTGCAGCCAGCTTCAATGAGCCTTTCCGCGACGACCAGATCGTCATTCATATAGGGAAAGACCTCGAAGCCGTCGTCGCAGAGTGCGCGCGCTGCCTCGACCAGTCCGAACGGGTCTGGCTGCAATGTGTCGGTATCACCGATCACTTCCAGCTTGATCCAGTTGGTGCCGAAGATTTCGCGCGCCATTTTTGCCGTGGTCACCGCTTCGCGCGGCGTGTGGCAGCCTGCCGTGTTGGGCAGAACGGCTACGCCCAGCTCCCGGATAAGCGCCCAGAAATCCTGTCCGGCGCGAGCCTCGCCACTCTCACGACGCAGCGAGACGGTGACGATATCGCTTTGCGAAGCGCGCACCGCATCGGCCAATATGGCAGGCGATGGATATTGCGCCGTGCCGAGCAGCAGGCGGCTTTCAAATTTTTGTCCGTAGAATTCCAGCATCTCAGCCTCCCTGCATCGGGGCCAGAACTTCGATGCGGTCGCCAGCCGACAGAGCCGCGGCTGCGCGCTCGTCGCTTGCTACGAATTCGCCGTTCAGCGCGGTTGCAACAACCGCTTCATCCAGTTCGATTTCGGCGAGCAGCGCCGCCAGATTGGCGGCTGCCGTGGTGATGACCTCACCGTTCAGCACGATCGTCATGCATAGTCCTCCACAAATTCTGGTTTGGGCTCTGGCGCATCCTCCGGCATGGTCGCGCTCGCAACCGCCATGCGCGCCACGGCGGGCGAGAGCAGGAAGCCGTGGCGGTAAAGCCCGTTGACATAGACGGTTTTGCCCCGCCGTCTTACGCGGGGCAGATTGTCGGGAAAGGCCGGGCGCGCATCGACGCCGGTTTCGAGAATTTCCGCCTCGCCGAAGGCCGGATGCAAGGCATAAGCGGCGCTCAAGAGTTCCAGCGTCGAGCGCACGCTGATGCCACCCCGCTCATCGCTTTCGATCATCGTCGCGCCGATCATGTGCACGCCGTCGCCGCGTGGCACGATGTAGAGCGGAATCCGCGGATGCAGGAGGCGTATGGGTCGCTTGAGATTGATATCGCGCGAGCGCACAACCAGCATTTCACCCTTGACGCCGCGCAGGTCCTGCAACTGATCACGCGCTGCAAGACCGCGTGCATCGACGGTAATGTCGGCCTCGACTTTGACGTCTTTCGCATCCTGCCCCAGATGAAAGACCACGCCTTTCTTCTGCAGTTTTTCGGCGAGCTCGATCAGTGTCTGGCGCGGGTTGAGATGGCCTTCTGCCGCAAAGAAAAGTCCCTGCCGAAAACGGCCGGCAAGGTCTGGTTCCAGCGTATCGATCTGGTCTTGATCAATGGTGTCAAATGCTTCCGTCCGGCGGGCGAAGCGGCGCAGTTCGGTCGCATCGCGTGTGTGCGAGAGTACAAGCGTACCCTTGCGATGGACTGTCGAAACGTGCCGCTCCCACCAGCCGATCGCTTCCTGTCCCAAACGAACGACCGGCTCTTCCGCGCTCTCGCCTTCGCACCATGGTGCCAGCATTCCGCCTGCAAACCATGAGCAGCTGTCGGAACCGATCTCAGTGCTTTTGGCAATGACAGTGACGGCATGTCCCTGATCGTGAAATTCTGCCGCGCACACTAGACCGGCGACACCTGCTCCGATGATGGTGACGCGCATCACATTGCCTCCTCTGAGTGAACTTTCCAGAGATTATGGAAGTGATGAACAGGCCCATGGCCGTGTCCGATCTTCAACGCATCGGCGGCGCGGATTGCCCCTTGCAGATAGGCATGGGCTGCAATGACTGCTTTTTCGAGCGGCAGGTTCTTGGCAAGCTCTGCAGCAATGGCTGAGGAGAGCGTGCAGCCCGTGCCATGGGTGTTGGCGGTCCGGATACGCGGTGCCTCAACACGCAACGTGGGCTGATCGCGGCGAACCAGCAGGTCGACGCAGATTTCGCCTTCCGCATGGCCGCCCTTCATCAAAACAGCTTTCGCGCCGAGTTCGAGCAAGGCACGCCCCTGTTCTTCGGCGTCTACATCGTCGCGAGCCAGATCGCTGTCGAGCAGGCAGGCCGCTTCAGGCCGGTTGGGCGTCAGCAGCGTGGCCAGCGGAACCAGTTTCTGACGCAAAAGCGCAATGGCGTTTTCGCTCAAAAGCCGGTCGCCGGATTTTGCAACCATCACCGGGTCGAGTACGACAGGGCCGGAGAAATGCGCAAGGCCCCGCGCTATGGCCTCGATGGTTTCGGGCACGGAAACCATGCCGATCTTCACCGCCGCTACATCGAGATCGCTGAAGACGGCATCGATCTGCCCTGCGACGATGGCGGGTGGGATATCGTGCACCGCGCTCACCGTGCAGGTGTTCTGCACGGTCACAGCGGCAATGACGCTCGCACCATAGACGCCGAGCGCCGAGAATGTCTTGAGGTCGGCCTGAATGCCAGCTCCGCCACCACTATCGGAACCGGCAATAGTCACGCATATGGGCACGAATGCCGCACTGCCGTTTGATGTGGTTCGGGAGAAACTGTTTTTTTGGTCCATCATCACGTCTCTCATTCCGAACGGAAAAATGAGACGTCATGAACCTGTTTGGAGCTTGAACTCCGATGAGGGAAACCCTCGGCTGCGACGCGTCAAACTCCGTTCCCTACGCAGGTATTACCCGGATCAGGTTCAATGGGTTAACGCGATCAGCGTCTCTCAGCCTTTTGTGTCGCAACATCGGACGGAAAACTGCTTGGCACTTTTCCTGATATTGCTTCGAAGGCACCCCAACGAATTTTGCGTCTTTAGGCATAGGCTGGAAGTTGAAGCCGGTCAAGCGATGGAAAAATGCAGTTTTAAAGAAAATCCTTAAATCGACCCTCAATTTGTATATGGTTTATTAAAATTCTCGGCTTTAATCTATGTTCGGGGTGCATCTTCCGCGTGTTACTCATGGTGCCATGAAACTTGACGGTCCACTTATAGGGTGGATCGAGATTATCCAGTAGGATCAGTTGGATGAGGGATTTACGATGAGGAAGCGGAGGGGCGCTTCAGCTTCGACGGAAGGCACGATGGCGCGCACGTCCGAGCAGGACTTCCGCATCCTTTTCACAACCCATCCGACACCGATGTGGGTTTATGACCCGGAGACGCTGCATTTCATCGTGATGAATGACGCTGCCTATCGGCTCTATGGATACACTGCTGATGAAATTCCGGGCATGACAGTGCTCGATATTCGACCCCAGACAGAACGGGATCGAATGCTGGCTGCCATTCGTGATCGCAGCGACCTTGAACGACCGGAGCGCTGGCAGCATCTGCGCGCGAATGGTGAAATCATTGACGTTCTGACTTACGGACGTCAGGTGCTGTTTGACGGCAAGGAAGCGATTCTCGCCATTGTTCAGGACAGGACAGAGTTGGCAGAAGCCAATCGTCAGGCAAACCACGCCCAAACCCTGCTGGACAGCCTCGTCAACAATCTGCCGCTTGGTGTCTTCGTCAAGGATATGCACGATGACGGTCGGTATGTGCTCTACAATCAGGCCGCATCAGCGGCGAGCGGACAGCCGGTAGACGAAGCCATCGGTTCGACCGACCTCGATCTTTTCCCTGAACGCGAGGCAACCGTCATCATCCAGCAAGATCGCACGGCGATGCGGCGTCGGGGCGTGTTGAACGTCGAACGCAAGATCGAGCGCAAGGACGGAACGTCGCGAACGATGCGGATCATAAAATGTTCGATCCCACCGGTCGAGGGCAACGAGCCCCGCTATTTGATCGGGCTCGTTGAGGATATAACCGAACGGCGTGAGATTGAGGAACGCATGGCACATATTGCCATGCATGACAGTCTGACAGGCTTGCCGAACCGCGCCTATTTTGCTCACCATGTAGAGAGTTTGTTGAAAAAAGGCGGGGATTCCGAGCCTTTTGCCTTGTTCTACCTTGATATCGATCATTTCAAGAACATCAACGACAATATCGGGCATCAGGCTGGCGACCAGCTTTTGCAGGAAGTGGCGCGTCGACTGAAGCAGATCACGACTTCGGATGAATTCATTGCCCGGCTGGGAGGCGACGAATTTGCCATTGTCTACCGGAGCGGGACGCTGGCACAAATTGCAATGTTCGCTGACCGTATCCTTTCTGCTTTTCAGGATCCGTTCGAACTGGTGCGCAATTCAGAATTCGTCGCCTGCAGCATGGGCATCGCCCAGGCGCCATTGCATGGAGACAACCCCGATGTGCTGATGCGCAATGCCGATCTCGCGCTTTATGCTTCAAAATCAGGTGGACGCCGTACATTCCGGTTCTATCAGCACTCCCTGCGCCTGGCGGCGGAGAAGCGTTATGTCATGACCGGCGAACTTCGTCAGGCTCTGCTGGATGAACAGTTTGAACTGCATTATCAACCGATTTTCAATCTTGAGAGCGGCAAGATTTCCGGCTTTGAAGCGCTGATCCGCTGGCGTCATCCTGATCGCGGTATGGTTTCACCGGCGGAATTCATTCCGCTGGCAGAAGAAACCGGGCTCATCGGACCGATCGGCGACTGGGTTCTAAGGACTGCATGTCGGGAAGCTGTGCTCTGGCCGGAGGACATAAAAGTCTCGGTCAATCTTTCACCGGTCCAGTTCAGTCAGACCACGCTCTTGAATTCCGTCACGGATGCGTTGGAAGCAGCACGTCTTTCACCCGACAGGCTTGAGCTTGAAATCACGGAGTCGGTCTTCCTGTCGAACAGCAAGAACAATATCGAGTTGCTGTTCGAACTTCGCCGATTGGGTGTTCGTATCGCGATGGATGATTTCGGGACTGGCTATTCCTCTTTGAGCTATTTGCGATCATTCCCATTTGATAAGATCAAGATTGATCGCAGTTTCGTTTCCGGGATCGAAGTCGATACCCGCGATCTGGCCATCATTCAGGCTGTGGCAACGCTCGGTGCGGGCTTCAATATTGTCACGACGGCTGAGGGCGTGGAAACCGCACAACAGCTGGAACGTTTGAAGACCGAGCGTTTTGGTGAGGTGCAGGGTTTCCTGACCGGGCGGCCAATGCCTGCCGGAGACGTGCATTCCTTTATCCAGAATCGCAGCAATGTCGGTCTGGAAATGCCTGCGGCACACAACAGATTGCCGATTTAGGGCATCGCCCACCTGTTATTGAGCGGCGCTCGAAAAGCCATAACACCAAACGAAAAGTCCAAATCGAACCTCGCCTTAAAAAGGGCTTGACCTTCCAACGGTGGGAAGGCCTATCTAAGGAGCAACTCTCGAATTATGCCCTTTCCGGGCGATGAAAGGGATTGCCATGAACAAGCCTGTTAATCACGAAACCATCAGTTTTCCAGTGCCCGTCGAAGGGATGAGTTGCGCGTCTTGCGTGTCATCCGTTGAAAAAGCCGTGTCCAAAGTTCCGGGCGTCGACAAGGTTTCCGTCAATCTTGCAACGGAACGCGCCGACGTGACTTTCAAGGGCGAACCGGATTTGCCGTCGGTGATCGATGCCATTCGCAAGGCGGGTTATGATGTCCCGGCAGGGAACATTGATCTCGCTATTGAAGGCATGACTTGCGCTTCCTGCGTTAGCAAGGTTGAGAAGGCGCTGAATGCTGTGCCGGGCGTAACACGCGCCAGTGTTAATCTCGCAACTGAACGTGCCCATGTGGAACTGGCCGGGCCGGTACAGCCCTCCGAACTCATCAAGGCGGTTGAACAGGCAGGTTATGAGGCGCGTTCGCTGGGTGACGCGCAGAGCGACGTCAAGCAGGAAACCCAGTCCGAGAAGCGGGATGCTGAAGCGGCAGAACTGAAGAAAAGCGTCATTCTCTCTGCCGTTTTGACCTTGCCTGTTTTCGTTATGGAAATGGGTTCGCATCTGATCCCTGCGGTTCATATGTTCGTCATGGACAGGATCGGCATGCAGAACAGCTGGTATCTGCAGCTTGTGCTCACCACGCTGGTTCTGTTCGGTCCGGGATTGCGCTTTTTCAAGAAAGGCATTCCGGCGCTGTTGCGCGGCACGCCTGACATGAATTCGCTCGTCGTGGTTGGCACGCTCGCGGCATGGGGCTATTCGGTGGTCGCGACTTTCCTTCCCGGTGTGCTGCCGGAAGGCACGGTGAATGTTTATTTCGAGGCCGCCGCCGTCATCGTCACATTGATCCTGATCGGGCGTTATCTGGAGGCGCGTGCCAAGGGACGCACCAGTGCGGCTATCAGCCGGCTGGTTGGCCTGCAGGCGAAATCGGCGCGTGTGGTGCGTAATGGCGAGACGATCGATGTGCCGCTGGAAGATGTTCGCGCTGGTGACGTCGTACAAGTCCGCCCCGGCGAGAAAGTGCCGGTCGACGGCGAGGTGATCGAAGGTTCGTCCTATGTGGATGAATCGATGATTACCGGCGAGCCTGTGCCTGTTGCCAAGGAAAAAGGCGCGGAAGTGGTCGGCGGTACGATCAACAAAACCGGCGCTTTCACCTTCCGTGCTACCAAGGTTGGCCGCGATATGGTGATCTCGCAGATCATCCGCATGGTCGAGGACGCTCAGGCTGACAAGCTGCCAATTCAGGCAAAGGTCGACAAGGTGACCGGCTGGTTCGTACCCGCTGTTATGGCAGCCGCAGCACTGACCTTCGCATTGTGGCTTGTGATCGGTGGCACAGGCATGCTGGGTTACGCGCTGGTGAACGCCATTGCGGTTCTCATCATCGCCTGCCCGTGTGCCATGGGCTTGGCCACGCCGACCTCCATTATGGTTGGCACTGGCCGCGCAGCCGAGTTCGGTGTCCTGTTTCGCCGCGGTGACGCATTGCAGACCTTGCGCGATGCTTCCGTTATCGCCGTCGACAAGACCGGTACGCTGACACAGGGAAAGCCCGCGCTGGCTCATTTCGCGACCGTCGAAGGCTTTGAAAAGGACGAACTTCTGGCGCTTGTCGCGGCTGTGGAGGCACGTTCCGAACACCCGATTGCCGACGCGATTGTGGAAGCAGCGAAAGAGAAGGGATTGAAGCTTGCGGATGTATCGGCTTTCGAAGCCGTACCTGGATTTGGCCTGAAGGCTCATGTGTCCGGCCATGAGATTGCCATCGGCGCTGATCGTTACATGGCAAAGCTTGGTCATGACGTTGCTGTCTTTGCCAATGATGCGAAGCGTCTCGGCGATGAAGGGCAGTCTCCGCTCTATGCAGCTGTCGATGGTAAGCTGGCAGCAATCCTGACTGTTGCCGACCCAATGAAGGAAACCACGCCAGCGGCGATTGCTGCCCTGCACGAGCAGGGGCTGAAGGTCGCCATGATCACCGGCGATAACCGCCGCACGGCGGAAGCCATCGCAAAACGTCTCGGCATCGATGAAGTCGTTGCAGAAGTGCTGCCGGACGGCAAGGTCGAAGCGTTGAAGCGGCTTTCGGCAGGTGGCAAGCGGATTGCCTTTGTCGGTGACGGTATCAACGATGCGCCTGCACTGGCTGCTGCCGATGTTGGCATTGCGATTGGCACCGGCACGGATATTGCGATCGAAAGCGCAGATGTGGTGCTAATGTCGGGCGATCTTCGCGGCGTGGTCAATGCCATTGCCATATCGAAGGCGACGATCCGTAATATCAGCGAAAACCTGTTCTGGGCCTTTGCCTATAACGTCGCGCTGATCCCTGTCGCGGCGGGTGTCCTCTATCCGTTCACTGGCACGTTGTTGTCACCGGTTCTGGCGGCAGGCGCCATGGCTTTCTCCAGCATCTTCGTGCTGAGCAATGCCTTGCGGCTCAAGGCTTTTAAAAGCCCGATAGAGGCCTGAGCAAAAGAAAGGCGCGGTGTTGACCGCGCCTTTCGATTTCAGTGGGTTCCGACAGCCTTGCCGTATGTCCGGACCACATTGCGGACGGCCTCCACCATCAAGGCGTGGGGCGTCGCTTCAATCTCACCCGAGGCGACTGCTGGATAAAGCGTGCCCAGATACTGACTGATCAGCGTTTCCGGTATCTTGCGCCCTTCCAGACGGTTCAAAAGCGCATCCACGGCAGCAGTTGCGACCGGATGCGGCCAGTAATAGCGAATGCGGTCGCTATAGGAGAAATGGCGTTGCAGGCGCAGTTCTTCCGCGTCGCCGTGGTAATATTTTTCCCAGTTCTTCGGTTCGGCCAGCAGCAGTGCTTCCATCTTGCCGCGCAGGGTTTCTTCTTCCGGCAGCTTGTCGAGGAAAGCCGCAATCTGGTCGAGCCCATAGAGCGCCTCGCGCAGCGCAAAAGTCAGGCCGGGGCCGACTTTCAGAATGGTGAAACCGTCATCAACCAGATCGGAAAGCGCTTCCACCGGCTGATAGTCGGTGGAGTGAGCTTCAAAGACGAATTGCGCCATTTCGCTGAGAACGCCGCTGAGAGCTGTCGCCTTTTCGCTGTTGTAGAAGACGACATTTTCGTTGCCGAACTCGACGCCCGGCTGCACCACGACACCGATGGCGCGGGCAAAAGCGTCTTCCAGTCCGAGTGCTGCGAAAGCCTTGCGGTGAATGGCGACGGTTTCGACCGCCGCACCCGGCTTGGTCAGCTCCAGCTCTTCGATTTCTTCCATCGCGCCGCCTGGGATCGGGACTTCCGTTCCGATGATATAGACAGGCAGGTCGTATCCGGCTTCACGGGCCGCTGCTTCCGAAACCTTGGCCAGACGCGCAGCGCGCCCGGCGGTCACGGC
The DNA here is from genome assembly GCF_024701725.1 of Ochrobactrum sp. XJ1. Lineage (NCBI taxonomy): Bacteria > Pseudomonadati > Pseudomonadota > Alphaproteobacteria > Hyphomicrobiales > Brucellaceae > Ochrobactrum > Ochrobactrum sp. XJ1. Next base: position 344,531 of record NZ_VDGD01000004.1, on the reverse strand, counting down.
ATCAGGCAGCGCGACCGGTTCGCCAGCGCAACCCATCGACGTATCGAGATGGATTTTGGTGAAGCCTGCGCGCACGAAGGCGTCGATCATCACATCCGACTTCGCAAGGGCTTCTTCGGCGGGCAGATGCTTCCACGGGTTGGGGCCGAGATGGTCGCCGCCCAGAATAAGCCGCTTGGTGTCGAAGCCGACACGGGCGGCGATGTCTTCCACAAAACGGCGGAAGTCGGCGGGCGTCATGCCTGTATAGCCGCCGTCCTGATTGACCTGATTGCAGGTGGCCTCGATCAGCACGTCGGTCTCGGTCGCGATGCCTTCAAGAAGGGCTGCTTCAATCACCAGCGGATGCGCAGAGCAGATCGACGTAATGCCGCCGCGAACGCCGCTGGCGTAACGGGCGGGAAGTGCGCTCAGAACATTCGTGCTGCTCATGCTGGAACTCCGTTTTTCTGAAGGAAGGCTTCAATTTCGGCCATGGTCGAGGTGCCTTCCATCGGTCCCTTGACGCCGACCGCGCGTGCGCCGGTGGCATTGGCGATGACGAGGGCTTCTTTCGGTGCCATGTCGCGCAGCCAGCAGGTAACGAATGCCGCGCCAAAACTATCGCCCGCTCCGGTCGGGTCGATCTCATCGACCTTGAAGGCAGGCGCGAAAACTTCGCCGGACTGATCGAAATAGCTCGCGCCTTCCGCACCCCGCTTGACCACAACGGCCTTGACGCCCCGCGCCAGCAGTTCTTCCACGGCGGCCTTTTCCTCAGTCGCCTTGGTGAAGAGGAAGATTTCCGGGCCGCTTGGCATGAACAGGTCGGTGTTTTCCAGCGCATGGGCCAGTGCCTGGCGCATACCCGGCAATTCCAGCATTTCCTTGCGGATATTCGGGTCGAAGGAGACAGTGCCGCCCTTTGCCTTGATGCGGATCGTCGCCTCGTGGATCGCCGAAACAATGCCCTCGGAGAACAGGGCGGAGCCCATGATATGCAGATGATCGGCGGTCTCGATCAGCTTTTCGGCTTCCGGCGTCAGACCGATGGCGCTGCATGCGCTGTGCTTGATGTTGAAGATGAAATCGCGATTGCCATCCGGGCGATAACGCACGAAAGCGCTACCGGTGGCGGCTGTCGGATGCACGCCGATGGCCGAAACATCCACGCCGTCCTTCTGCAGGCGCTCGACATTGAGCGCGCCGAAATCGTCATTGCCGACCGCGCTGACCATGCCGCAAGGCTGGCCCATCTTGGCCACCTGATCGATGAAGATCGCAGGCGCGCCGGAGGCGAACGGCCCGATCAATGGGATGGCGGTCTTGAAACCGTTGCCGGTTTCCACGGCCATGATTTCGACGACGATCTCGCCGATGGTGATGATCTTTTTCATAAGGTGCACCGCGATTATGTGCGCATGGATTTCGAGCGCACGTCCAGCCAGACGGCGACCAGAATGACCACGCCCTTGACGATGAGCTGATAGAAATAGGGCACCGACAGCATGTTCATGCCGTTGTTGATGACACCGATGATGAGCGCGCCGAGAATGGTGCCGACCATGGTGCCGACGCCGCCAGCAAGCGAGGTGCCGCCAAGCACGACCGCCGCAATGGCGTCGAGTTCATAGCCCATGCCTGCATTGGTCTGTGCTGAGGACAGGCGTGATGAGAGCAAGATGCCGCTGATGGCTGCCATGACGCCGGAGAGCATGAAGACGATGATCTTGATGCGGTCGACGCGGATACCCGAATAGATCGCCGCTTCCTTGTTGCCGCCCGAAAGATAGATGCGGCGGCCGAAAACGGTCTTCGACAGCAGGATATAATTGAAGATGAACAGGATGCCGACGATCCAGATGATGATCGGCAGGCCGAGCCAGTTTTCCGAGCCGATGGCAAGCCAGGTATCGTTTTCGATGATTTCAGGCGCGCCATTGGTCGGCAGGCTGACCATGCCGCGATAGATGCCCATTGTCGCAACGGTCACGATGAAGGAGGGCAGCATCAGCTTTGCCGAAAGCACGCCGTTCAGGCCACCCATGATGGCGCCCGCCGCAAGGGTGAAAACGACCGTCGGCACAAAGCCGAAGCCCATGGCGAAGGCTTGCGCTGCCACCATGCCGGAAACTGCGATGATCGAGCCGATGGACAGGTCGATTTCGCCGAGCAGGATCACATAGGTCATGCCATAGGCAGCAACGGCGATCACCGCCACCTGCTGCATGATGTTCATGAAGTTGTTGAAGGCGAGAAAGCGCGGGTTCAGCACCGCGAAGACCACGCAGAGCACGGCCAGTGAAATGATGATGCCGCCATACTGGCGAACCAGCGGGGAGGAGAAAAGCGAACGACGGACTTCCGCGTCCACGGCTTTCTTCTGAATATTTTGTGCGTTGCTCATAGGTGCATTCCTGCTGCGTAGCTCATGACGGTTTCGGGCGTAAGGCCATCGGCATCGACAATGGCGGCGACATGCTTGTTATGCATGACGGCCACGCGGTCGCTCAGGCCCAGCACTTCCGGCAGTTCGGAGGAAACCATCAGGATCGCCGCGCCATTGGCGGCAAGTTCACGGATGATGCGATAGATTTCGAATTTCGCGCCGACATCGACGCCGCGTGTCGGCTCATCGAGAATGAGGATGCGCGGCTTTGTCTGCAGCCACTTTGCCAGCACGATCTTCTGCTGGTTGCCGCCGCTAAGCGACCCGGCAACCGTGTCGATGGATGCGGTCTTGATGGCAAGACGCAGCACTTCCGCCTTGGCGGCGGAGCGCTCTGCTCTGGAACGCATCAGGCCGAAAGGCCCTGCAAGCTGTCCGAGCCCAACCATGTTGATGTTGCGTTCAACGCTGTGCGGAAGAACGAGACCTTCTTCCTTGCGATTCTCGGTCACGAAAGCAATGCCGTTGCGAATAGCATCGGTCGGTGAGGAGAGGGTGATGGCTTTGCCGTCGAGCCTGATTTCGCCCGTGGGCCGCAGCATACCGAACAATGCCTTCATCACGTCCGAACGGCCAGAACCGACCAGTCCGAAAAGACCCAGAACTTCGCCGGGTTTCACGTCGATGGAAACATCGCTAAATTTGCCCGCAACCGAGAGGTTCTTCGTTTCAAGTATGGGCGGCACGCTTGCCGATGGTCTCGGCGCTTCGCGCGGCGGATAGATGTCGTTCATCTCACGTCCGACCATCAGGGCGATCAGTCGCTCGATCGTGGTCTCACTCTTCTCGGTGGTCGTTACATATTCGCCATCGCGAACGACCGTAATGTCGTCGGAAAGCCGCATGATTTCTTCCATGCGATGCGAAATATAGATGACGGCTGTACCCCTGGCTTTCAGGCGCTCAATAATCGAAAACAGGATTTCCGCTTCGCTGTCGGAAAGCGATGAGGTCGGCTCATCCAGAATGACGACGTCAGCAGGCTGACTCAGGCCCTTGGCGATTTCGACGAGCTGGCGCTGGGCAATCGACAGGTCGCCAACCTTTGCGCGTGCATCGACAGGCAGACCAAGCTCATCGATGAGCTTGTCGGCAGCGGCGTTCAGTTCGCGCTCCCGCACAAAACCGAAGCGGCTTGGCTCATGATTGGCGAAGATGTTTTCGGCCACGCTGAGATTGCGCGACAGGCTCAATTCCTGAAAGACGATGGCGATGCCATTTGCACGGGCATCGCGCGGGTCTTTCGGCGTATAGGCCGCGCTCTTGAGCAAAATGGTGCCGGAGGTTGGCTTGAAAACGCCAGCCAGAATCTTCATCAGCGTGGATTTGCCGGCGCCGTTTTCGCCAAGAAGCGTATGCACGCGGCCGCGACGCACGGTCAGGTTCATGCGCTTGAGCGCGATGACCGGGCCGAAGGATTTCGCCACATCGCGAATTTCAAGCACCGTATCCGGCAGAGCGTTTCGTTCGGATTTGGTGGCTGTCTCGGTATCTGTCACTTTGGGGGCCTCCACTCTCCGTTATTCAGTTTCGCAATGGATTTTAAGATCGATCCCGAGCGAAGTCTGCAATTCAAAAGGGTTGCGGCGGCGGCAAGGCGTGTGGTGTTCGCCGGGCCGCCGCACGCAGATAGGAAACAGCGACTGGGAGGAGTGTCGCTGTTTCACGCGGTGTTACTTGGTTTCGCCGTCCTTGGTGACGACGCCCGGAACGATTGGCTGCTTGGCTGGAACTTCCTCGCCCTTGATGACCTTGGCAGCGGTTTCAACTGCAACCTTGCCCATCTGGTCCGGGTACTGGGCGATAACGCCGACCATGACCGGGTCGTTTTTGACGGCATTGCGGGCTTCTTCCATGCCATCGAAGCCGATCACCTTGACCTGGTTTTCAAGCTTGGCCGACTTTACTGCCGAGGCAGCAGCCAGCGCAGCGTCGTCACCGAAACCGAAGATGCCGACAATATCCGGATTGGCCTGAAGGATGTTTTGGGCAGCCGAAAGAGCTTCCGGACGGGTGATGCCCGGCTGGATCGCCACGATCTTGATGTCGGGATATTTGGCAATGCCCTTCTTGAAGCCTTCAATACGGTCCACGACCGACTGAACCGTCGGATAATCGATCACGGCGACGTTGCCCTTCTCGCCGATGGACTTTGCCATCAGTTCGGCAGCCCTTTCACCGCCTGCGAAATTGTCCGTGCCCACAAAGGAGGTCACATCGACATTGTTGGCCGGTACGTCGACGGTAATGACCTTGATGCCAGCCTTTTCAGCCTTGTTGATGGCCGAGCGAACGCCCTTGCTGTCAACCGGCGAGATGATGATGACGTCAACGCCCTTGGTGATGAAATCTTCCACATCGGCAAGCTGCTTGCTCAGGTCCTGATTGGCGATGGAGACTTCCAGCGGTACATTTTCTGCCTGCGCTTCCTTCTTCATCGCGTCAGCGAGCGAGATGTCGAAAGGATGCTGCTGGGTGAGAAGCGATGCGCCGATGCCTTCGGCAGATGCAGCACCTGCCATCATTGCCAGAGCTACACCGGAAAAGAGAATACGGCTGAGCGATTTGCGAAACATGATTTCCTCCGAATGACCGGCGCTCGCCGGGGCGTCCTTCTATGGGACATGAACAACGGTTTTCCTGCTGGTCCGTCAGTTGTCGCCAACTTCAAACCTCCCGAAGGGCAGGGCCTTCAGCTCGTGATTGAGCTCCCCTAGACATGCTAGAGCTTGTTCAGTGTGTCAATATAAAATTTTTCACGTGTAAAAATTATAACGATTGAATTTGGGCAGGTTACATAGGCGTGAACTGCATAAAGCACGTGAAGGCGTGGACTACTGATCACTGATGTGTTGAAACTTGTTGCTTCCGGGCGGAAATAAATTTACGCATGAAAAGAAAAGTGGGTGGCGCCGAAAAATCGCTTCGATATCCCAATGGGAAAAGCAGGGCATGACCGAACAGAAGATCAGGACGATGGAAGAGTTCGCGGCGGCAAGCGGATTGTCTCGTCCTACGGTCTCGAAATATTTCGACAATCCTGAAAGCGTAAAGCCTTCCACGCGGGCTCGTATCGAAAAGGCGTTGAAAGACTATAATTATCAGCCCAACATTTTTGCAGTCAGCCTCAATCGCAAGAAGCCGAAGAACATCGGCGTTATCGTCCCGCATATATCCGATCCATTCTACGCGGAAATCATTCGCCAGATCGAGATGCGCTGTCTGGCGGAGGGCTACTGGACCATCGTGCTGTCATCTCATGGTGAGAGAAAACTCGAAGCGCGGGCGATGCGCACCTTGATGTCTCTCAAGATTGCGGGTGTTCTGATGGCTCCGCTCGGTTTCGATACGGATGAGAAGCTTCTTTCCAGTCTGTCGAACTCGACGCCTGCAGTTTTCCTGGACAGCCGTATCAGCGACGATCAGCCGTTCGTCGGCACGGATAATCGTCAGAGCATAGGGAATATTACCGAGTATCTCTATCGAACGGGGGAACACCCCTGTTTCCTCGAAATGCCGGCTGTAAACCAGAATGCGCTGGAACGGCGTTCGGCCTATATCGAAACCATGGAAAGGCTTGGCGTTGAACCAATCGTCCTTCCCATAGAAGCAAAGAACTGGAATTTTGAGGAGCTGGGCTATCAGGAGGCAGGCCGGATTTTTGATCGCGGCGGGTTTCCGACGCGCACGGTTCTGTGTGCCAATGATCGTCTGGCTTTTGGCGTTATTTCCGCGGCATTCGAGCGTCGGCGCCATGTCGGACGCGAAGAGGGCTGCGATCTTCGTGTCGCCGGTCACGACGACCATCCTCTCAGCCGCTTCACCTGTCCGCCGCTGACGACGGTTGCGCAGGATTATCGGCAAATCGCGCAACTGGGTCTCGATATGCTTTTCTCGCGGATCAATGCGCAGGAAAGCGGGGTAGCCGTCGAGAAGGAAATTCGCCGTCTCGATAGCCACCTCATCATGCGCGGCTCTGCGTGATGCCACCGAAAAGCCTCCTGAAAGCCGGAATATACACAGTTTTGCCATGCGTTCGCCATAATTGATGGGCGAAAATACGCCTATTCGCGCAACCTTTCGCGTCTTCTGACAGCTCAAAGCTTCTTTTCGGCACTCTGCCTTAATTAAGGATGCCGCTTGGACTGAAACCAGTCCCTCTCGACCTTTCCGGCGAAAGAATTACTCTGCCGCTCCCTAGATTTTTTCCATGCTCGCCTATGTGGATATGTAGGCAGCAGGGAGTTGTGCGGCACACGGATTGCTGCAAGACTTGCAACCTATATCTGACCATATCTGGCCATATCTGGAATGCCTCGAAATTGGTGAGCGGTTAATCCGCCCGGCTTCCCTGCACATATGACGGGATGCCGGTTGTGCTAGAAGGGGGTAATGTCTTGCTTATCTGGTTAACTTCTATTGTTCTTTTCCTGATCGGGCTTGCGCTCGGCGCGGGAGGCATCTGGCTCGCCGCACTCGGCGGTAGCTGGTATTACATACTCGCGGCGATCGGCTTTCTGCTGACCGCCGTTTTGCTTTCCCGGCGCAGCGCCACAGCATTATGGGTCTATGCGCTTGTCATTCTTGGATCGCTCGGCTGGGCCGTTTATGAAGTCGGCTTCGATTGGTGGCAGCTTGGCGCACGCGGCGGCATCATCGTGCTGCTCGGCTTCTGGATGCTGACGCCCTGGATCAGGAAACCATTGAATAACGGAGCAGGCGATAGCGGTCTGCCATTGGCTGCAGCCTCGGTGATCGCAGTCGTGGTCGCAGGCTATGCGATAACACAGGATACCTACAATATTGCCGGAGACCTGCCGACGGAGAAGGTCGCTGCAACGCCCGATCTTGGCGGCAACATGCCCGATGGTGAATGGCGTCAATATGGTCGAACGCCTTACGGTCAGCGCTATTCGCCACTGGCACAGATAACGCCGGAGAATGTCTCCAAGCTTCAGGTTGCCTGGCAGTATCAGACCGGCGATGTGAAGCAGCCGCAGGATGTGGGCGAAACGACCTATCAGGTCACGCCGCTCAAGATTGGCGATTCCCTCTATCTCTGCACGCCGCATAACTGGGCTATTGCGCTGGATGCGGCGACCGGCAAGGAAAAGTGGAAATTCGATCCCAAGGTCGGTTTCAATACAGACCGCCAGCACCAGACCTGCCGTGGTGTGAGCTACTGGAAAGATACGACCGCAACGGCTGGAGCGAAATGCGCCGAGCGTGTCTATCTGCCGACATCTGATGCGCGATTGATTGCACTGGATACGGCCACCGGAGAAATCTGCACGGATTTCGCCAATGGTGGAACTCTCGATCTCAGCCACGGCATGAAGTACAATCCGGCAGGGTATTACTACTCCACTTCGCCCCCTGCGGTCGTCGGCGACAAGATCATCGTTGGCGGTGCCGTCAACGATAATTATTCGACGGAAGAACAGTCGGGCGTCATTCGCGCATTCGATATCCGCACCGGCCAACTGCTGTGGAACTGGGATTCAGGCAATCCGGATGTCACCACGCCGCTGCCGGAGGGTGAGCACTACACGACCAACTCACCCAATAGCTGGTCCGTTTCAAGCGTCGATGAGAAGCTCGGGCTGATCTTTGTTCCGCTCGGCAACAAGGTGCCCGACCAGCTTGGTATGGACCGCAGCGAGAATGTGGAGAAGTTTTCCTCGTCCATCGTCGCTCTCGATGTGAACACCGGACAGCTTCGCTGGGTGCGCCAGACAGTTCACCATGATCTATGGGATATGGACGTTCCAGCCCAGCCGGTCCTGCTGGAAATCAACGGGGTTCCGGCACTGGTCGGACCGACGAAGCAGGGCGATCTCTATGTTCTGGATCGACGCACTGGCGAGCCGATCATTCCAGTCAGGGAAATTCCTGCTCCGACAGGCGCGATACCCGAGGACCATACTGCGCCGACGCAGCCGATCTCCGATCTTACTTTCAGTCCGCCGCCCTTGCGCGAAAGTGACATGTGGGGTGTGACGATGTTCGATCAGCTCGCTTGTCGTATCAAGTTCCACGAGCTGTTCTATGAAGGCCGATATACCCCGCCTTCGCTGCGCGGAACGATTGTCTATCCAGGCAATTTCGGTGTGTTCAACTGGGGCAGCGTTGCTGTCGATCCGGTGCGGCAAGTCATGTTCGGTATGCCGACCTATCTCGCCTTCACCTCGCGCCTCGTTCCACGCGCGGACATTCCGCCGAAAGGACAGGATGAAAAGGGAAGCGAGCAGGGCCTGAACCGCAACGACGGCGCCCCTTATGGCGTCTTCATGGGACCATTCCTGGGCCCACTCGGTATTCCCTGCCAGACGCCGCCATGGGGTTATGTCGCTGGTGTTGACTTGCGAACCGGCAAGATTGCCTACAAGCATCGGAATGGAACGATCCGCGATATGTCACCGGTTCCACTTCCGCTGAAGGTCGGCGTCCCGGGCATTGGCGGACCGATGATCACCGCAGGCGGCGTTGCCTTCCTTGGTGCAGCCGTGGATGATTATCTGCGCGCCTATGACCTGACTTCGGGCAAGCAGCTCTGGGAAGCACGGCTTCCTGCTGGCGGGCAGTCGACGCCAATGAGCTATACGGTCGGCGATCAGCAATTCGTTCTGATGGTTGCCGGCGGGCATGGTTCTGTTGGCACCAAGCCCGGCGATTATGTGATCGCCTATACTCTGCCGAAAGGCTGAGCCGGTGATGTGAAAGAAAAGCGCCGGGAGTGATCCCGGCGTTTTATTTGCAGACCTTAAATTTTACCGTGCAGCAATTCACCTTTGCGTGGAGCCGGGCGTTTGCGGCTTTCCACGCTGTTTTCTGCGAGCTGGTGAATGATCGGGCAATCGGGGCGGTTGTCCCCGTGGCAGTTTTTCGCGAGGTAGCGCAGCGTATCAGCCATTTCCTGCAACTGACGCATCTTGGCTTCCAGCTCCTCGACATGGCCAAGCGCTACCTTCTTGACGTCAGCCGATGCGCGGTTGCGATCGCGCCAGAGCGTCAGCAGTTCCTTGATCTGTTCAACCTGAAAACCGAGATCGCGGCTGCGGCGGATGAAGCGCAGCGTCTCAACGTCTTTCTGCGTATAGACGCGATAGCCCGAACCGGTTCTCTCGGCAGCTTCAATGAGTCCGATCGTTTCATAATGGCGGATCATCTTCGCCGATATGCCAGATGCTGCAGCTGCCTGCCCTATATTCATCCCGTTCCTCGCTGGCTGGTTATTTGCAAGGATATAGGAATGCAGAGACGTCTTTCAAAGAGGCTTATGCGTTCAGATGGCTCGTCCGGAACGTTTCATGAGGTAATGTTCAATTGCCTGAAACCCATCAAAGATGAGTATGGCAAGTGCAGCCACGACGAGCCCTCCTTGCAAAACAAAAGCAAGATTGTTGGAAATGAGCCCGGCGATGATGACTTCTCCAAGTGTTCTGGCAGCGACAGTCGAGCCAATGGTAGCCGTTGCAAGGCCGATCACAACGGAAAGTCTGATACCCGCCAGAATAACCGGCATGGCAAGCGGAACCTCGACTTTGACAAGCCGTTGCGCGCTGGTCATCCCCATGCCGCGTGCAGCTTCGACAACCGGAGGCGGCAAAGTCGTTAGTCCTGTCAGTGTATTTTCAAAAATCGGAAGCAGACCATAGAGGAAGAGTGCAATCAGGGTCGGCTTGTCTCCGAAACCGAAGACCGGCACTGCAAGTGCCAGCACTGCAACTGGAGGAAAGGTCTGGCCGATATTCACAAGGCTGCGTGAGAGTGGCAGAAACTCTGCGCCCTGCTTTCTGGTAACAAAGATTGCCATCGAGACGGCTACAATCGTGGATGCAAGTGCGGCCAGAGCGACCAGGCCGAGATGCTGCAAAGTCAGTGTCACGAAGTTTGCACGATCATAAATGACCGGGACGCCCTCATCGACGAGCGGTCGAAACAACGGCTCGAAAAGATGGGGCCGCCACAGAAACAGCAGCAGAACGCCCAGAAGCAGCGCACGCGGAACAAGGGACAGGAACAACCTCATGCCGGACGCTCTGCCTGATGCAGGAGCCTGTCGAGCGTAACTTGTCCAAGTGGTCTTCCATCATGATCAAGAACGGGAAGAGCCTTGCGTCCTGACCACAGAAGCTCGGCAAGGGCATCGCGTTGCGACGCTGTTACAGGCATTGTTGCACCGCTTGCATCACCGGGCTGGAGCACGGTTTTAAGGTCCATGAGAGAGAGGAGGCGGAAAGGCCGTTCGCCCGTACCGACAAGACGTTCGACGAAATCGGTTGCCGGACGGGCAAGAATTTCTGCCGGTGGACCATATTGCAGCAATTTTCCGTCATCCATGACGGCGATACGATCACCCAGCGATATGGCTTCCTCCATGTCGTGCGTGACAAGGATTATGGTCGTGCCGAGCCGCTTCTGGATCGCCTTCAGATCTTCCTGTGCCTTGGCTCGGATTACCGGATCGAGTGCCCCGAATGGCTCGTCCATGAGAAGGATGTTCGGCCCGGCAGCGAGTGCGCGTGCCACACCGACGCGTTGCTGTTGCCCTCCGGAAAGTTCATGCGGATAGCGGTCGCGATAGTCCGCTGGTTCAAGCTGGAAGAGGTCAAGCAGTTCATCCACACGTGTATCGATGCGCCGTTTCTGCCATCCAAGCAGAAGGGGAACCGTCGCTATGTTTTCCGCGACGGTACGATGCGGAAAAAGTCCGTTCTGCTGGATGACGTAACCGATCTGCCGCCGCAGAACATGACCAGGTTCGTCCATGATGCTGCGGCCATCGATGCGGATTTCTCCGTCGGTCGGCTCGACCAGACGATTGACCATCCGCAGGAGGGTCGTCTTGCCGGAACCTGACGTCCCGACAATGGCAGCAATACTGTGGGGTTCGATGGTGAAGCTCACCGCGTCCACCGCTGCGCGTCCGTTATAGCGCTTCGTGATATGGTCGAATTCGATCATTGGGAGCTGCCTTTCCCGGTGATTTCTATCGCTGCATCGAGAATGACAGCAGCCGCAAAGGCGAGGAGAACGGTAGGCAAGGCACCCAGCAGAACAAGATCCATGGCCGTTTGCCCAATGCCCTGAAAGACGAATGTTCCGAAGCCGCCGCCACCAATCAATGCCGCAATGGTCGTCAGGCCGATATTCTGCACCATGACGATACGTATGCCGGTGAGAATAACGGGAAAAGCGAGCGGAAATTCCGTTTTGAAGAGGCGTTGCAGGCGCGTCATGCCCATGCCGCGGGCTGCGTCCGTTACCGGCTCCGGCACCTGTGCCAGCCCTGCGACGGTATTCGCCACGATAGGCAGCAGCGAATAGAGGAAAAGCGCAACGAATGCCGGTGCAGCGCCGATACCACGAATACCGATAGCACCCGCCCAGGGAAACTGCGTGGCGACCCAGCCGAGTGGCGCAATCAAAATACCGAACAGGGCCATTGACGGAATGGTCTGCACGATATTGAGGCTGTTCAGGACGAAAGCCCGCAACCCGGCCAAGCGATGGCAGACAAGCCCCAGCGGAATACCCACTGCGGTCGCCGCTGCAAGCGATCCCAATGCCAACGCTATATGCCGCTCCGCTTCGTTCCAGAAGCTGTCCGCGCGGCTTTGATATTCCTTCATGAATGAGATGCTGTCCCAGAGGCCTGAGGAAAGCAGCGCGGCCAGAAGTAATCCTGCGATGACCAGCAGTCCGACCCGTAAAAACGGACCGGCACGCAGCCGGACCAGCCCATCCGCGACATAAAGTGCGCTCGCAAAAAACAACAGCCAAAAGCCGGAAGCCGGAGAAACGCGCGCATATCTGTTTCCTTCGGGCGACAGATATGACGCGGCCAGGCCGATTGCCACCATGACGGATGCGAGGCAGAACAGAGCCGCGAACAGCCGCAACAAATTGTTGCTGCGGACAAAGCCGATCAGCAGTCCTGCCGCCACGACAGCGGCGAACAGCAGCGCCAATGAGGGTGGCAGGGCATCCAAAAGATAACGAGGCTCGCCTTGAACAATGCGGTTTGCCCGAAAGTTTGCGAATGGCAGAAGCAATCCCGATAAGCCGATTGCCGCAATGACCAGTCCGAGCTTGTCGATATATGCAAACAAGCCCCTCGTGCCATTTGCCTGGATCGTCTGGTGTGTTGCACTCATGCCCGGCAATTATCCGTTATCGCGCTCTCTACTTGAGAAATCCGTTGGCTTTAAGAAAATCCTCGGCAACCGCCTTTGCCGGTTCGCCACCCAGTTGCACGCGACCGTTGAGTTCCTGAAGGGTGGTCAGGTCGAGTTTCTCGAAGACGGGTTTCAGAAGCTCCTCGATCTTCGGATTTTTCTTCAAGACTTCTTCACGGATGATCGGGGCGGGCTGGTAGACCGGCTGCACATGCTTGTCGTCTTCGAGAACGACAAGTCCGGAAGGCGCGATGCCGCCATCGGTGCCGTAGACCATGGCCGCGTTGGCGCCGCTGGTCTGGTTGGCAGCGGCAGCAATGGTTGCAGCGGTGTCCCCGCCTGAAAGTGTGATGAGCTGGTCGGGTTTCAGGGTAAAGCTATAGGCGGTCTGGAAAGCGGGCAGGGCTGCTGCCGAGTTCACGAATTCCGAGGATGCGGCCAGAATGACCTTTCCGCCGCCTGAAATGTACTTTCCGAATTCGCTCAGGTTCGTAAGCTTGTTTTCGTCGGCGACATCCTTGCGCACCGCAATGCCCCAGGTGTTGTTTGCCGGTGATGGTGCCAGCCAGACGATCTTGTTGGCATCGTAATCGAGCTGCTTTGCAGTCTCATAAGCTTTGGCTGGGTCTTTCCAGAGCGGATCGTCAGCCTTGTTGAAGAAGAAGGCGGCATTGCCCGTATATTCGGGATAGATGTCGATTTCGCCAGCGGTGATCGCCTTGCGAACGACCGGCGTGGCGCCGAGCTGGATGCGATCAGTGGTCTGGATACCATTCGCATTGAGAATGGCCAGAATGATGTTGCCAAGGACGCCGCCCTCAGTGTCGATCTTGGAAGACACGACCACCTGTGCCTGCGCGAGGCTGGGAAACTGAACTGCGCCTGCAAAGAGGGCAAGTGCGATGGCACTTCCCTTGAATAGGTTTCTGTACGACATGCTCATCATCCCATCGCGCTGGTTTTTCCTTGTGAAGGTAAACTATAGCGCCAACGGGAAAAGGAAACCGCCGTTCGACACCCCTCCTGACAGCAGGCTGGCAGGAGGGGTAATGTCAAAAGGCTGGATCAGGCAGCAAAATCGTTTTGCGTGCCGTGTGCTTCAATAGCCTGTGCAAGACGCTGCAGCGCATGGACATAAGCTGCCGAGCGAACCGTCACATTGTGCTGCTTGGCATGGTTCCAGATGGCGCGGCCTTCACGTTCCATGATAGTTTTCAGGCGCTCATGGATTTCTTCAAGCGTCCAGTAATAGCCCTGACGGTTCTGCACCCATTCGAAATAGGAAACCGTCACGCCACCGGCATTGGCCAGAATATCCGGCAGAACGATGACGCCATTTTTCGCAAGGATTTCGTCTGCTTCCGGTGTCACTGGACCATTTGCAAGCTCGACAATAAGCTTTGCCTTGATGGAAGCTGCGTTGTCGGCATGGATCATGTTTTCCATGGCGCTTGGCACCAGAACATCGCAGTCGGCTGCAAGCAACTCATCGGGAGTGATGGCTTCATGGCCGTTCTTGCCAGCTGTCGAGACAACCGACTTGTTCTGTGCTTTCGCTTCCAGAAGAGCATCGAGATCAAGGCCGTTGGCGCAATAAACAGCACCTGCCGAATCCGATACGGCAACGATCTTGTGACCATCGCTAGCCATCAGCTTGGCGATGAACTGACCGGCATTGCCGAAGCCCTGAACCGTGACGCGAAGCTGCGCAGCAAGGCCCAGATCGTGCGACAGATGGCGCACGAGATAAAAGCCGCCGCGCGCCGTGGCATCATTGCGTCCAAGCGAACCGCCAAGCGCCAGCGGCTTGCCGGTGATGACGGCAGGCGAGGACTGTCCGACGATCTGGGAATATTCGTCTGCCATCCAGCCCATGATCATGGAATTGGTGTAGACATCCGGTGCCGGAATGTCGCGGTCAGGCCCGATAATACCGGAGAAAGCCTGGATATAGGCGCGCGAAAGACGCTCCAGTTCAGCCTTTGAAAGTTGACGTGGATCGACCTGAATTGCACCCTTTCCGCCGCCATAAGGCAGGTTCATGACTGCGCATTTGAAAGTCATCCAGAAGGCCAGCGTTTCAACCTCTTCCGCGGTCGATTCCGGATGATAGCGGATGCCGCCCTTCGTCGGTCCGCGCGTGTCGTCGTAGCGGCAGCGCCATGCAAGAAAGGATTTGCGCGAACCATCATCCATGCGGATCATCAGTCGCACTTTCATGGTCTCACGTGCATATTTCAGCTTCTCGATGACGTCCGCATCGATGTTGATGTGGCCTGCAGCCTCGTCCAGACGGACAAGTGCACTTTCGAGTAGATTCTCCTTAGTCACGGAATCACCTTTCTTGCGTTTCTTTTATTTTGGACGCGATTTTACGAAAGAATGCGTAGTCCTTTGCGCAATAAAAGAAAAGGGAAAAGGACAATAATGTTGTCCTATTTTACAGGGGCGATTTTTGAAACTGCTTTGCCGTCAGGTTGCAGACGCGGGCCCACTTGTATGAGATGGACCAGATGTCGCGAAATGGTGGGCATGTCGTATTTGTGGCGTCTTTTGACGCAAGCCTGCTGTCGGGTTTGAAACGGAAACAATAGAAATATCATCAAAGGCTTCGCTTGTGCCGACAGGGCGCTTGCGGTCGCGAAACTGGTGGTTGTCTATGTCCCGTTTTTCTGCAGCTTCTATTATTAAAAATGCGCTTTCCGGTAATAAGAACTGGAAGCCGCAATGGCCGAATGCCGAACCTAAGGCCGAATATGACGTGATCATCGTCGGCGCTGGCGGGCATGGTCTGGGTGCCGCCTATTATCTGGCCAAGGAACATGGCATCACCAATGTCGCGGTCATTGAAAAAGGCTGGCTTGGCGGCGGCAATACCGGGCGCAACACCACGATTATCCGCTCCAACTATCTCTATGATGAGAGCGCGCATCTTTACGAACATGCGATGAAGCTGTGGGAAGGCTTGAGCCAGGACCTCAACTACAATGTCATGTTCTCGCAGCGCGGCGTGATGATGCTGGCGCATACGGTGCATGATGTGCAGAGCTTCAAGCGTCACATCCATGCCAACCGCCTCAATGGCATCGACAATGAATGGCTGACCAAGGAGCAGGCGAAGGAATATTGCCCGCCGCTCGATATTTCAGCCAATGCGCGCTATCCGGTCGTCGGTGCCACCTTACAGCGGCGCGGCGGCGTGGCCCGTCACGATGCGGTTGCATGGGGCTATGCACGCGGCGCGACGGAGCGCGGCGTTGATATCATCCAGAATTGCCCGGTCACGGCCATTCGTCGCGATGCGTCGGGTCGCGTGACCGGCGTGGATACGCCACGCGGTTTCATCAAGGCGAAGAAAGTGGCGGTTTCCGCTGCTGGCAGCACATCGATTGTCATGGATACGGCAGGCGTGCGTATGCCGCTTGAAAGCTTCCCGCTACAGGCGCTCGTGTCCGAGCCGGTCAAGCCGATCTTCCCATGTGTGGTCATGTCCAACACGGTTCATGCCTATATCAGTCAGTCCGACAAGGGCGAGCTGGTGATCGGTTCCGGCACGGACCAATATGTGTCCTACAGCCAGCGCGGTGGTCTGCCGCTGATCGAGCATACGCTTGCGGCCATCTGCGAAGTCTTCCCGATCTTCACCCGTATGCGGATGCTGCGTAAATGGGGCGGTATTGTTGACGTCACGCCGGATCGTTCGCCGATTATCGGCAAGACGCCGGTGCCGGGCCTCTTCGTGAATTGCGGCTGGGGTACGGGCGGCTTCAAGGCGACGCCGGGTTCGGCGCATGTCTTTGCCCATACGATCGCACGCGACGAACCACACTGGATCAACGCACCGTTCACGCTTGAACGCTTCACCACCGGTCGCCTGATCGATGAAGCGGCTGCTGCCGCCGTCGCGCACTAAGGGAGGTATGATATGCTTTTAATCCGTTGCCCTTATTGCGAGATGGAACGTCCTGAGCTGGAATTCGCCTATGCGGGCGAAGCGCATATTGCGCGTCCAGCCGACCCATCGACACTGACCGATGATGAATGGCGCGACTTCCTGTTCACGCGCTCCAATCCGCGCGGCACCCATTATGAACGCTGGCGGCATATCAATGGCTGCGGCCGCTTTTTCAATGCGGTGCGCGATACGGTGAGCGACAAGTTTGTCACCACCTACAAGGCCGGTGAGCCCCGTCCTGCTTTGGCAGAAACTCCGGCTGCGGAGACGAAATAATGACCGATATGCGCATTCATAACAAAGGCCGTGTCAACAAGGCCAAGTCCGTTCGGTTCAGCTTCAATGGCAAGACCTATTCCGGCTTTGAAGGTGATACGCTGGCATCCGCCATGCTTGCCAATGGCGAGCATCTGGCCGGTCGTTCGTTCAAATATCACCGCCCGCGCGGCATTCTTTCTGCCGGTTCCGAAGAGCCGAATGCACTGATGGGCGTCTCGCGTGGGCCAGGTCGGTTTGAGCCGAACACCCGCGCAACGGTGCTGGAACTCTATGACGGCCTCAAGGCCGAAAGCCAGAACCATTGGCCGTCGCTGAAGCACGATGTCGGCGCGATCAATGATGCGTTCTACATGTTCTTCTCGGCAGGCTTTTACTACAAGACCTTCATGTGGCCGAAAAGCTTCTGGAACAAGGTTTATGAGCCTTTCATCCGTGGCGCTGCCGGTCTTGGCAAATCGCCGTCCGAGCCCGATCCGGACACCTATGCCAGCCGCTATGCTTTCTGCGATGTGCTGGTTGCCGGTGGTGGACCTGCCGGTCTGGCCGCCGCCCTTGAAGCCGCAAAGAGTGGCGCGAAGGTCATCCTCGTCGACGAGCAGGCTGAATTTGGCGGCTCGCTTCTGTCGGAACCGGAGCCGGTCATCAATGGCCGCGCAAGCTGGGACTGGCTGAACGAAACCATAGCGGCTCTTAAAGCCAATCCGAATGTCACGCTTTTGCCGCGCACGACGGCCATCGGCTATTACCATCAGAACATGGTTGGTCTTTGCGAACGCCTGACCGATCATCAGGCCAAGCCTGCCTCCAATGCGCCGCGTGAGCGTATGTGGCGCGTGCGCGCAAAACAGGTGGTGCTGGCGCAGGGCGCGATTGAAAAGCCGCTGGTCTTTGCAGGCAATGATCGCCCCGGCGTGATGCTGGCGTCGAGCGCACGCACCTATCTCAATCGCTATGGCGTCAAGGTCGGCAATCAGGCAGTCGTCGTCACCTCGCATGACAGCGCATGGCTTGCAGCTTTCGATCTCGCCGTTGCAGGTGTGAAGGTTCCGGCCATCATCGACGTCCGCGAAAAGGTTGCCGACAGCCTCGTCAACCGCGCCAAAATGCTTGGCATTGAAACACTGACCGGCTGGACTGTGACGGATACTGGCGGGCGCCATCGCGTGTCGTCTGTGCGGGCTAATCCGGTTTCCAATGGCTCTGTCGGCGCGGCGCGCACGATTGCCTGCGATGTGCTGCTGATGTCCGGCGGCTGGAATCCGAGCGTGCATCTGTTCTCGCACACGAAAGGCTCTCTCGTCTGGGATGAGGCACGCCAGATTTATCTGCCAGGCGAACGCACCGAGGAAAGCCGCTGCGCCGGTGCAGGCAATGGCAATTTCGACCTGCAGGCTGCATTGCGTGAGGGTGCGGAAGCGGGTGCCGCTGCTGCCAATGATTCCGGACACAAAGCCAAGGTATCGGAATATGCGGTCGCCGGTGATTTTGTCTGCGATGGCGTAAGCTGTCGTGAACTGCCCACGGATCGCGATCCGGGCAAGGCCAAGGCTTTCATCGATTTCCAGAACGATGTGACTGCCAAGGATATTCGTCTGGCCGTGCGCGAGGGTTTCCATTCCATCGAGCACGTCAAGCGCTATACCACCAACGGCATGGCGACCGATCAGGGCAAGACCTCGAACATTAACGGTCTGGCGGTTGCAGCCGATGCGCTCAAGCGCCCGACGCCGCAGGTAGGTCTTACAACCTTCCGCCCGCCTTACACGCCGACGACCTTTGGCGCTTTCTGCGGTTACAATCGCGGCAAGCTGTTCGATGTCACGCGCAAGACACCAATCGATAGCTGGGCCGAACAGCATGGCGCAGCTTTTGAGCCGGTCTCGCTGTGGCGTCGCGCATGGTACTTCCCGAAAACCGGCGAAGACATGCATCAGGCCGTGGCGCGCGAGTGCAAGGCGACCCGCCAGTCGCTCGGCATGTTCGACGCCTCAACGCTTGGCAAGATCGAAGTGGTCGGCCCGGATGCCGCGGAATTCATGAACCGCATGTACACCAATCCATGGACGAAGCTTGGTGTCGGGCGCTGCCGTTATGGTCTGCTGCTTGGCGAAGATGGTTTCATCCGCGATGACGGTGTTGTCGGTCGTCTGACGCAGGACCGCTTCCACGTGACGACCACGACCGGCGGCGCCGCGCGTGTTCTCAACATGATGGAAGACTATCTCCAGACCGAATGGCCTGACCTGAAAGTCTCATTGACCTCGACCACCGAACAGTGGGCAGTGGTGGCAATCAATGGTCCGAATGCGCGCAAGCTCATTGAGCCAATGGTTGAAGGTCTGGATATTTCCGATGAAGCCTTCCCGCATATGTCGGTGGCGGAATGCACATTCCTTGGCGTGCCAGCGCGTCTGTTCCGCATGAGCTTTACCGGCGAGCTGGGCTATGAAATCAACGTGCCTGCCCGTTACGGCCTGTCACTCTGGAAGGCGCTCTATGAGGCCGGTCAGCAATACGACATCACGCCTTACGGCACCGAAACCATGCACGTTCTGCGCGCTGAAAAGGGCTATATCATTGTCGGTCAGGACACTGACGGCACGATTACGCCGGATGATGCAAGCCTTGGCTGGGCTGTCGGCAAGCAGAAGCCGGATTTCGTCGGCAAGCGTTCGCTGGCGCGTCCGGATATGCTGAAAGCGGATCGCAAGCATCTCGTGGGTCTGTTGACCAACGATCCGAAGCTGGTGCTGGAAGAAGGTGCGCAGATTGTTGCCGATCCAAAGCAGGCGCTGCCGATGACCATGCTTGGTCATGTCACCTCGTCCTATTGGAGCGAGGCGCTTGGTCGTTCCATCGCCATGGCAGTGGTCTCCGGTGGCAAGGATCGTATGGGTGAAACGCTTTATATGCCGATGCCTGATGGCACAGTGCATGAGGCTGTGGTTTCGGGAATGGTCTTCTATGATCCCGAAGGCAAGAAACTGAACGGATAAGGATTGAACCATGCTTGTTGAGACAAAACCTTATTCGAACCGCAAGGTCGTCATTCCCGGTCGTCTGGAAATCCACGCGGCAGAAGATGCCGCCCGTTTCATCCTGCGCATTGCTCCGGCAAAACTGGCCTTGGCCGAAAAGGCACTGGGTGCAAAAATCCCGGCAAATATCGGCGGTTTGATCCGCACGGACGATATTGCCGTTGCCTGCATCGGACCGGATGAATGGTATATCTGGGCTGATGAAGCCAAGGGTGCTGCGATCACGCAGGCTTTCGCCACGCTTTATGAAACAGAGCCGCACAGCCTGACGGAAGTAAGCCATCGGGAAACCGGCATCGATATTTCCGGTCCGCAGGCCGAATGGCTGTTGAATGCCGCTTCCCCACTTGAGCTTTCGCAGATGAGCTTTCCGGGTGCTGCCCGCACAATCTTTGATCATGCCCAGATCATACTGTTGAAGTGGGATGCCGATCATTACCGGATCGAAGTGTGGAACTCGTTTGCCGATCACGTCTGGACCTTGCTGGAACTGGCCAGCAACGAGGTTTAACACGCAATCCAATTCATCAAATCGAGACTGAAAACGCCGCCCAACCGGGCGGCGTTTTTGCATTCAAAGCCCAAATTCGGTCTTGCCTTCCATAAATCCATATGTGAAGACTATATTCACATAAGAAATTCATGAGGAGGGAATTTCCCGATGTCGGAAAGCGAACTGCCGCTGAGCGGGCTTGTCGTTGTCGATATGAGCCAGTTTCTGTCGGGGCCTTATTGCTCGTTGCGTCTGATGGATCTGGGCGCACGCGTCATCAAGATTGAACGGCCCGATGGCGGTGATCTCTCGCGCAGGCTTTATCTGAGCGACACGGAAATCGGCGGCGATTCCACGATTTTTCATGCGATCAATCGCGGCAAGGACAGCCTTGCGATCGACCTCAAAAATCCTGACGATCTGGCAGCATTGAAAAAGCTTCTCACACAGGCCGATGTGCTGATCCAGAATTTCCGCCCCGGTGTCATCAAGCGTCTTGGCCTTGATTACGAGGCAGCCAAAGAAATCAACCCGCGTCTCGTCTATGCATCGATCAGCGGCTATGGCGAAGAAGGGCCATGGGTCGGGCGGCCCGGGCAGGATTTGCTGGCGCAGGCGCGCTCGGGCCTCATGTGGTTGAATGGCGATGAGGGCCAAGGACCGGTGCCATTCGGTCTGGCGGTTGCCGATATGCTGGCGGGGGCTGCTGCGGCACAGGGAATTCTCGCAGCGCTGGTACGGCGCGGCATCACCAATAAAGGCTCGCATGTCGAAACCAGCCTTCTTGAGGCACTGGTTGATTTCCAGTTTGAAGTGCTGACCACCCACCTTAACGATGGTCGTCGCCTGCCAAAACGTTCCGATTTCCGCAGCGCCCATGCCTATCTTGCAGCGCCCTATGGCGTCTATCCGGCAGCGGACGGCTATCTGGCCATCGCCATGATGCCGATTGCGAAACTGGCGCTACTGTTGGAAGCGGACACGCTCGCCCCATTTGCCGATGATCCCAAAAGCGCCTTCGCAAACCGCGATGACATCAAGCGCCTGATCGCTGACCGCATTGCCGAGAAGACTGTCGATGAATGGCTCGCCATTCTGGAGCCTGCCGATATCTGGTGCGCCCGCGTTCTCAACTGGGAAGAACTGCTGGCAAGCGAAGGTTTTTCAACTCTCGACATGCTCCAGACGGTAACGCGTGAGGATGATGTTTCCATCACCACGACACGTTCGCCGCTGCGCATCAACGGACAACGCCCAAAGGTGGCACGTGCCGCACCGCGCATTGGTGAAAACAGCAAAGAAATTCGCGAGGAGTTCGGTCTATGAGTACGATCAAGCTGAAAGGCATGACCTGGAGCCACCCGCGCGGCTATGATCCGATGGTTGCAGGTGCCGAACAATGGCTTGCTGACAAGGGCGTCGAAATCGAGTGGGAAAAGCGGTCGCTACAGGATTTCGAGACCTTTCCGGTTGAGGAACTGGCCCGCAATTTCGATATGATCGTGATCGACCATCCGCATGTGGGGCAGATCACCAAGGAAGGCTGTCTGCTGCCGCTTGATGTGCCGGGCCGCGAAACGGAACTGAAAGCGCTGGCCGACGGTTCGGTCGGTCAATCCTTCCCAAGCTATAACTGGCAGGGGCGGCAATGGGCGTTTCCGCTCGATGCAGCAACACAGGTTCAGGCATGGCGTCCGGACCTGATGGATAGACCAGCCACTTCATGGGGCGAGGTGCTGCGTCTTGCCCGCGCCGGGAAAGTTCTGCTTCCACTGCGCTCGCCGCATTCGCTGATGTGTTTTTATACTCTCGTTGCCAATGCTGGAACGCCGTGCTCTGTGGAAGGCGAGCTGATCTCTGTTGAGGATGGTGTCAAAGCTTTCGAGCAACTGCGCGAGATCGCTTCGCTGGTAAAGCCGAAATGCTTCGGCATGGACCCGATTGCCGTGTTTGAGGAAATGGCAAAGCCAGATTCGGATATTGCCTGCTCACCGCTGATCTACGGCTATGTGAATTATGCCATGCCGGGCTTCCGCGATCGCCTGATCCGTTTTGCCGATATTCCAGCGGGTGCGGCGGGTGTTGCTGGTTCTGCTCTGGGTGGCACAGGCATTGCAGTTTCTGCCTTCAGCAAGCATCCTGAAGCGGCAATCGACTTTGCTTATTGGATTGCCAGTGGTGACGTGCAAAAGGGGCTTTATGCGGCGTCCAACGGCCAGCCCGGACATGCAGATGCATGGGAAGACGATACCGTAAACAATGCAACTTCAGGCTTTTATCGCGACACGCGCGCGACGTTGGAAGGCGCATGGGTGCGCCCGCGTCACGATGGCTATATGCCGTTTCAGGAAGCGGCGTCGGAACGCATCAACAAAGGCTTGCTGGACAATGAGAAGGCGGAAGATGTCGTTGCCGATCTCAACCGGCTTTTCCGCGAAAGCTTCTGATTTATATGGAAAGGCTGGCGGCGTGCCGCCAGCCTGATTGGTTTTATAGTTTCCAGAGGCGCGTTGCATTCTCAGAGAGAAGCAGCGCTTTTTCGTCTTCGCTGCATCCTTCAAGAAGCGCATGGGTTGTGGCCACCCATGTCGAAAGTCCGGCATCGACATTGCTTGCCAGTGTGCAGACAGGCCAGTCGCTGCCCCACACAATCCGCTCCCAGCCGAAGGCCTCAATGACATGCTCCACATAGGGACGTACCGTGTCGACGGTCCAGCTTGTCTGCTCGGCATAGGCCACCACGCCGGAAATCTTTGCCGTCACATTGTGACGCTGCGCAATCTCGGTAATGCCCTTTTTCCAGCCGTCCAGCGCACCTGACTTGATGTCCGGAACGCCGCAGTGATCGAGCACGAATTGCACGTCCGGGGCAAGATCGGCCAGTGCAAGCACCTTGTCGATCTGATGTGGGAGTGTGCAGAGATCGAAGGTCAGGCCGGTGCCTTCCAGCCGCTTGATATTCTCACGAAAAAGAGCACCCTCGGAAACGTCATCAGGCACGACATGCAGCACACGACGAAAGCCTTTGACGAAAGGATTGCCAAGCTGCAATTCGAGATACTCGGGAAAGCCCGGTTCTTCCGGGCGGCAGGAGGCAATTGCACCTTTTATGAAGCCATCATTCGCGATTGAAATATCCTGAACATGGTGCGTCTCGGCTTGAATGCTATCAGCCGCAACATCCACTTCCATATGCAGTGCTGCTGTAATGCCGCAGCGCTCAGCCTGCTTCCGATAGGTCTCAAACAGAAAATCGCGGTCGAGCGCCGGTACATCCCCCAGCCATGGGTAAGTCAGCGCGCTTTTGTCTATCAGATGCAGATGGGTATCGATAATCATGAAAACTCTCCTCCGATGACATACTTTCAAAAAAGAAGAGAGTTTTCAAATAAGAATTATCGGCATTGCTTAGTCGGTTGCCCCGATATCGGAGCCAACCAGTTTCGACAGGTCTTTGACGGTCTTTTGAAGCAGGCTGATGGTCTGCGTAATGTCGGGTGCTGAAGCCGAATTGACGAGTGTCACATAGGGACAGGTCAGTGATGCAATGCAAGTACCATCCGGGCCGAGAATCGGGGCCGAGAGATTGTAGACGCCTGCCACCTGAGCGCTGGGCATCATTTCATAGCCACGTTCGCGAATCTGGTCGAGGCGCTCGTAGAAACTCTCATCGAGCTTCACGCTTTCACCGTCTTTTGCATATTCGGCAATCATCATCTTGCGTTCTTCCGGTGACCGGAAGGCGAGAAGCACATGGCCGGAACCGGTATCGAACAGACTGATATGCGAACCGACGCGGATTGAGATGCCCCAGTAATCCGGAGCCTCCTGCTGTGCAATGACAACGACAGATCCCCGGTCAAACACGGCAAGCTGGTTGGCCTGCTTTGAGCGGTCGGCAAGTTCACGCATGAAAGGCGTGGCAAAGGAAGCAAGTCTGCGCACCGGTGCATGAAGGTGTGCAAGACCGAACAGCTTGAGCGTCAGTGAGTAGCGGTCGCCCTCGAGCTTGGTCACGTAACCGCGCTTCACCAGGCGATCCAGCATCCGGTAAAACTCGTTGGGGCTGCGGTCGAGGTGTTTGGCAATTTCTGCCTGTGTCAGCCCACCATCCACGCTCGCAAGCAGTTCCAGAATATCCAGTCCTTTGTCCAGCGCGGGCGCGCGGTAGCGATCGTCTGTTTCCAAGTTGGCTCCCCTCATGAATATCCCTCTTCATATACGAACAACCAGGAATGCGAAAGTCGCAAATGTGCGGAAACTCGCCTTGACCGGTTTTGAATAATATGTTTGCATATAAATACCAAATTCACAATTGGGGGCGGACCGGGGAAAAGTCCGTCGTGAGGAGGAGAAGCATGATGAGTTTCAAAACGTCCTGCCTGGCGGGAACGGCTCTACTGGCGTTGGCAATGGGTTCCGCTGGTGCGGCCGATTTGCCGGGTAAATTTGAAGGCGTGACGGTAAACGCCAAGCTGATCGGCGGTCAGCAATATGAAGCGCTGTATTCGCGCATTGCCGAATGGGAAAAAGCGACCGGTGCCAAGGTCAACATCCTGTCCAAGAAGAACCACTTCGAACTGGACAAGGAAATCAAGTCGGACATCGCTTCTGGTTCGATCAACTGGTGCGTCGGCTCCAACCATTCGTCCTTTGCGCCGCAATATCCTGATCTCTATGCCGACCTGAATGGTTTGCTTCCATCGGGCGAAATCGAAGGTTTCGTGCCATCGGTGATTAAGGCTTCGACGCTTAACGACAAGCTGGTCATGCTGCCGCGCGCGCAGTTCGACGTCTCGGCGCTCTACTATCAGAAGAGCCTTTACGAAGACGACGCCAAGAAGACCGCGTTCAAGGAAAAATACGGCTACGATCTGGCACCGCCAAAGACCTGGAAAGAAGTTTCCGATCAGGCTGTGTTCTTTGCCGATCCACCGAATTTCTACGGCACGCAGTTTGCGGGCAAGGAAGAGGCGATCAATGGCCGCTTCTATGAAATGCTGGTCGCAGAAGGCGGCGAATATCTCAAGGACGGCAAGCCTGCTTTCAATTCTGAAGCCGGTGTCCGTGCGCTCGACTGGTTCGTCAATCTCTACAAGGCCAAGGCCGTTCCTGCAGGCACCACCAACTATCTGTGGGATGAGCTCGGCGCTGGCTTTGCATCCGGCACCATTGCAATCAACCTGGATTGGCCGGGCTGGGCGACCTATTTCAACGATCCAAAGTCGTCGAAGGTCGCAGGCAATGTCGGTATCGTTCCGCCTCCGACAGGTTCTTCCGGCAAGCGCACCGGCTGGTCGGGTCATCATGGCTTCTCGGTCACCGAATCCTGCGGCACCAAGGAAGCGGCTGCTTCGCTCGTCTGGTTCCTGACCAACGAGGATTCGCAGAAGCAGGAATCGGCTGCTGGCACGTTGCCAACCCGCACCGCTGTCTGGGATTATGTCATCGAACAGGCTGCTTCCGATCCATACAAGAAGGAAGTGCTCTCCGTGTTTCAGGAAACGGCAAAGACCGCTTTCCCGGTTCCGCAGACCCCATCCTGGATCGAGATTTCCAACGCTGTTTATCCTGAACTTCAGGCAGCTATTCTTGGCGACAAGACCTCGCAGCAGGCGCTTGACGATGCAGCCAAGAAGGCAACGCAGATCCTTGAGGATGCTGGCGAACTCTAAGCACGCCGTTTGATTTAAACTATGACTTCATGGCCCGCTTTGAACGGGGCGGGCCATTCCAAGCACATCCCAAAAAGTGCGTAGCGGTTTTTGGATAAGATACGCGTATGCCTTGATGCTGCTTATCAACGCACCGCTTCGGAAGAACAATGTTTAAACGAATTTCCCCGCCGGTTCTGCTTTTGCTTCCGGCCATTATCATCCTCGCAGCGGTGGTTCTGTTTCCCCTCGCGCTTTCGCTTTATTCAAGCTTCACGCCGTTCCGGCTGACGCGCCCTGACAGCCTGTTCAACTTCATCGGCTTGCGCAACTATCAGCGCATCATGAGTGATTGGGTGTTCTGGGCTGCATTCATCCGCACGGTGATTTTCCTCACCATCGCGCTCAATCTGGAAATGCTGCTCGGCCTTGGCTTGGCACTGCTCATCAATAAGGCCACCCACGGTCAGCGTGTTTTGCGCACGCTGATGATGTTCCCGATGATGTTTTCGCCGGTTCTCGTCGGCTTCCAGTTCAAGTTCATGTTCAACGACAATATCGGTCTCGTGAACAATGCGCTGCAATCTCTGGGCATCACCAGTCAGGCTATTCCATGGCTGATCGACGGCAATCTGGCGCTGTTTGCGATTTTGCTGGCAGAAGTCTGGATGTCGACCTCGGTGTTCGCGATCCTTATTCTGGGCGGTCTTCTGTCCATGCCGCAGGACCCGGTTGAAGCCGCGCGCGTCGATGGCTGCACGCCATGGCAGACATTCCGCTATGTCATCTGGCCTTATCTGATGCCCTTTGCTTTCATCGCAATGACCATTCGTTCGCTCGATGTGGCCCGCGCTTATGACATCGTGAAGATCATGACCGATGGTGGCCCGGCACGCCGAACCGAGCTGATCTGGACGCTGGTCGGGCGCACCGCCTATTCGGATGCGCAGATGGGCTTGGCCAATGCCATGGCCTATGTCGCGATCCTGCTCTCGATCCTCTTCACCGTAATGTTCTTCCGCAAGCTTGCAGCCGCACGCGCGCAAATTGGAGCGGAGTGGTAATCATGGCATCAACAACGCTCTCCAATAACCAGCATCGCCTGCTGCGCCGCGTCAAGAAAGTCGCCTATCTTATCGGCCTGTTTCTCGCGATGGCGATCATTTGTCTGCCCGGTCTGTGGATCGTGCTGTCCTCGCTGCGTCCGCCGGTCGAAATTATGGCAAAGCCGCCGGTCTGGATTCCGCAGGAAATCACGCTTGATGCTTATTATGCGATGTTCTCAGGCGCAGGCGGCGGCGGTATTCCTGTCTGGGATTATTTCCGCAACTCGCTGATTATCTCGGTCACATCCACCATCATCGCGCTGATTGTCGGCGTTTCGGGTGGCTATGCCTTTGCGCGCTTTCGCTTCTGGGGCAAGGCGACGACATTCCTCGGTCTTATGCTGACGCGCTCGGTGCCGGGCATTGCGCTTTCACTGCCGCTCTTCATGCTCTATTCGCGCATCGGCATTATCGACACGCATTTTGGTCTCATCGTCACCTATGTGGCGCTCAATGTGCCGTTTACGATTTGGCTGATCGACGGCTTCTTCCGTCAGGTACCGAAGGATCTGGCAGAGGCTGCCCAGATTGACGGTTGCACGCGCTGGCAGGCCTTCTGGCAGGTGGAATTTCCGCTGGCCGGTCCCGGCATTGCGACTGCTGGCATCTTCGCCTTCCTCACCTCATGGAACGAGTATGCGCTGGCTTCCCAGCTTACTCGCTCGGTCAATTCCAAGACCCTTCCAGTCGGTCTTCTCGATTACACCGCTGAATTCACCATCGACTGGCGTGGCATGTGCGCGCTGGCGGTCGTGATGATTATTCCGGCGCTGACCCTCACATTCATCGTTCAGAAGCACCTTGTTGCTGGTCTGACGTTCGGCGCGGTTAAAGGTTGATATAAAATGGCTCAGCTTTCCATTAAAAATCTCGTCAAGCGCTACGGCAATGTCGGCGTGGTGCATGGCATCAATCTCGAAATCGCCGACAAGGAGTTCGTGGCGCTGGTCGGTCCATCCGGCTGTGGCAAGTCCACGACGCTGCGCATGATTGCAGGTCTTGAGAGCATCTCCGACGGCGCGCTCGAAATCGGCGGCAAGGTGGTCAACGATCTGCCGCCGCGTGATCGCAACATCTCCATGGTGTTCCAGTCCTATGCGCTTTATCCGCATATGTCGGTGCGCGAGAACATGGGCTTCTCGCTCAAAATCGCCAAGCAGCCGCAGGCGGAAATCGACCGTCGCGTCAATGAAGCCTCCGCCATTCTTGGCCTCGAAGCGCTGATGGAACGCCGTCCAGCACAGCTTTCGGGCGGCCAGCGCCAGCGCGTTGCCATGGGCCGCGCCATCGTGCGCAATCCGGAAGTGTTTCTGTTCGATGAACCGCTTTCCAACCTCGACGCGAAGCTGCGCACGCAAATGCGCACGGAGATCAAGAAGCTTCACGCCAAGGTGCAGTCTACAGTCGTTTACGTGACGCATGATCAGGTTGAGGCCATGACATTGGCCGACCGCATCGTCATCATGCGCGACGGCCATATCGAACAGGTCGGAACTCCGGATGAAGTGTTCAAGCGCCCGGCGACGCAGTTTGTTGCGGGCTTTATCGGCTCGCCGCCCATGAATATGGCCGAGGCAACCGTGCAGGGTTCGGAACTGGTTTTTGCCAGTGGTGACCGTCTGCCAGTGCCTGCACAGTTCAAGGCCAAGGTCACAGATGGCGCCAAGGTCACGTTCGGTCTGCGCCCGGACGATCTGTTTCCGAAAGGCCATGGGCTTTCATCGGGAGACGCCGTTCATGAGGGCGAATTGCGCGTTTCGATCACCGAGCCGCTTGGCAATGAAACGCTGGTCTTTGTCGAATTTGCCGGCAAGGAATGGGTGGCGCGTATGCTGAACCCG
Organism: Ochrobactrum sp. XJ1; assembly: GCF_024701725.1. NCBI lineage: Bacteria > Pseudomonadati > Pseudomonadota > Alphaproteobacteria > Hyphomicrobiales > Brucellaceae > Ochrobactrum > Ochrobactrum sp. XJ1. The sequence goes on along the minus strand of NZ_VDGD01000004.1, from coordinate 315,556 downwards.
CGTCACCTCAATTCCGGTGAAGCGATCTCCATGCATTTCGATCTGTCGCAGGCGCATCTGTTTGATGCGGCAAGCGGCAAGAGTCTGGCGGTATAGTTATGGCGCGTATTGAAAAAGTCGAACTGCGCATGGTCGACCTTCCACCGAAGGTCAAGCGCACCGATGCGATCCAGAGCTTTGTCAGTCAGGAAACGCCGATTGTTACCATCACCGACAGTGATGGTGCGGTCGGTACGGGCTATAGCTACACCATCGGCACTGGCGGCTCGTCCGTCATGCGGTTGTTGAGCGATCATCTTGTGCCGCTGATTATCAATGAAGATGCGGATTGCATCGAGGCGATCTGGCGCAAGCTGGAATTTGCAACCCACGCCACAACTATCGGTCCGATTACCGCTTTGGCGCTCGCGGCCATTGATACGGCACTTTGGGATTTGCGTGCGAAGAAACAGAACCTGCCGCTGTGGAAGCTTGCTGGCGGTGCCAAGGATCGTTGTCCGCTGTACACGACCGAAGGTGGTTGGCTGCATATCGAGAAAGAAGCGCTGGTCGAGGATGCGTTGCAGGCCAAGGCCAAGGGCTTCTCCGGTTCCAAGGTGAAGATCGGCAAGCCGCATGGCTCAGAGGACTATGCGCGTCTTTCGGCTGTGCGTGCAGCCGTGGGCGATGGCTTTGAGATCATGACCGACTGCAATCAGGGTTTTACGGTAGACGAATCCATTCGCCGTGCCGAACGCCTGAAAGAACTCGATCTCGCTTGGATTGAAGAACCACTTCCGGCGGATGATCTTGATGGCCATATCCGCCTGACCTGTTCCACCCCGACACCGATTGCGGTGGGTGAATCCATCTATTCGATCCGCCATTTCCGCGAATATATGCAGAAGGGCGCTTGCTCCATCGTGCAAGTGGATGTGGCGCGCATCGGCGGCATCACGCCTTGGCTGAAAGTGGCACACGCCGCAGAAGCTTTTGATATTCCGGTCTGCCCGCACTTCCTGATGGAACTGCATGTCAGCCTCACCTGTGCCGTGCAGAACGGGCGTTACGTCGAATATATCCCACAGCTTGATGATCTGACCACCAAGGGCATGGAAATCCGTGATGGTCATGCCATTGCGCCATCTGAGTCGGGCATTGGTATTTCGTGGGATTGGGATGCCGTGCGTAGTCGTTCTGTTTCCGAATTCACCCGCGAGATCGTGAGATCATAATGGCGCAAAGAATGGGCATGGTGATCGGGCTTCAGCCTGAAAAGATCGCAGAGTATAAAAAGCTGCATGCGAGCGTGTGGCCCGAAATTCTCGCGCTCATTTCCGAATGCAACATCACCAATTACACGATCTTTCTCAAAGAGCCTGAGAACCTGCTGTTCGGCACATGGGACTATGTCGGCACCGACTTTGAAGCCGACATGAAGAAGATGGCCGATAACCCGAAAAATCAGGAATGGTGGGCCGTTTGCATGCCATGCCAGAAGCCGCTTGAAACCCGCAAAGACGGCGAGTGGTGGGCAATGATGGAGGAGGTTTTCCATCATGACTGAGACTTTTGATCCCAAGAGCCTGCGCCAATGGTGGGCCAGGCCGTCGAAGCCGAAGCCCATCGTGATCTTCGGCGCGGGCAGCATTGTCGGCGACGCGCACCTGCCCGCCTACAAGAAGGGCGACTTTCCGGTTGCGGGCATTTTCGATCCTAATTTTGATAAGGCCAAAGAACTCGCCGACAAATGGAATGTGAAGACTTTTGCCAGCCTTGAAGAAGCGATTGCGGTTGAAGACGCGATCTTCGATCTGGCAACGCCGCCTTCTGCTCATGCTTCGATCCTAGCGCAATTGCCGGAAGGTGCGGCTGTTCTGATCCAGAAGCCGATGGGCAGCGATCTTGTTGCAGCCACGGAAATTCTGAAAGTTTGCCGTGCGCGCAATCTCAAAGCTGCGGTCAATTTCCAGCTACGCTTTGCGCCGATGATGTTGGCACTTTACGATGCTGCCGATAAGGGCTTGCTTGGTGAAGTGGTGGATTTCGACGCGTGGCTGGCGCTTGCGACCCCTTGGGGTCTGTGGCCGTTCCTCAAAGGTCTACCACGCATCGAGATTGCCATGCATTCGATCCATTATCTGGATTTCGTGCGTGGTTTGCTCGGCAATCCGCTCGGCGTTCACGCCAAGACCATCGGTCATCCGAACCACGAAGTTGCCCAGACGCGCACAGCTGCGATTCTTGATTATGGCAACCGCGTACGTTGTGCGCTGTCGATCAATCATGACCATGATTTTGGCCGCAAATTTCAGGCTTGCGAGTTTCGCATCTGCGGCACCGAAGGTGCTGCCTATGTGAAACTGGGCGTCAATCTCGACTATCCTCGTGGTGAGCCGGACGAGCTGTGGATCAAGCCAAAGGGCGACGACGACTGGGTGCAGGTCGCACTTCAAGGCGCGTGGTTCCCGGACGCATTCTTGAACCGCATGGCGCAGTTGCAGCGCTTCGCGATTGGCGAAGACGCTGAACTTGTCGGCTCGGTCGAAGATGCCTGGCACACCATGGCGCTGGTCGAGGCCGCCTATCAGTCGAGCGCTGCGCCCGCCACGCCGCTTGCCGCAAAACCGGAGGTCTGATTATGGCCGAACAGAAAATCTACTACGAAGATTATGAAATGAACCATGTGCGCCTCACCACGGGCCGCACCATCACCGAAACGGATTTCGTGGTTCACGCCGGGCATACGGGCGATTTCTTTCCGCATCATATGGATGCGGAATTCGCCAAGACCCTGCCGGGTGGTCAGCGCATTGCCCACGGCACAATGATCTTTGCAATTGGTGTCGGATTGACCGCAACGCTGATCAATCCGGTTGCATTTTCCTATGGTTATGATCGTCTGCGCTTTATTCGTCCGGTTCATATCGGAGATACGATCCGCACGCGCGTGACAATCAGCGCCAAGGAAGATGACCCGAAGAGGGCCAATATGGGCCGCGTTACCGAGCGGTGCGAAGTGCTTAATCAGCGGGATGAAGTGGTGCTGGCTTGCGACCACATCCTGCTTGTCGAACGGAAGGCTTGAAAATGACGATACGATTTGATGGAAAAACCGCACTGGTGACAGCCGCCGCTCAGGGCATTGGCCGTGCAAGTGCGCTGGCTTTTGCGGAAGCTGGCGCCAAGGTCTATGCGACCGACATCAACGAGGCCGCACTCAAGGAAATCGAAGGCGTTTCGGGCATTATCACCCGCAGGCTCAACGTGCTTGACGAGACGGAAGTGAAGGCAGCGGTCGCCGAGATCGGTCAGGTCGATATCCTGTTCAACTGCGCGGGCGTCGTCCATGGCGGCTCAATCCTTGAGATGAAGGACGAAGACCTCGACTTTGCCGTCAATCTCAACGTCAAGGCCATGATCCGCACCATTCGCGCCGTGCTGCCGGGAATGCTGGAACGCAAGGACGGTTCTATCGTCAACATGGCGTCGGTCGCTTCGAGCGTGAAGGGCGTGCCGAACCGCTTTGCTTATGGCGTCACCAAGGCGGCGGTCATAGGCCTCACCAAGGCTGTCGCTGCCGACTACGTTGCCAAGGGCATCCGCTGCAACGCCATCTGCCCCGGTACGGTTGAAAGCCCGTCGCTTCAGGACCGTCTGCGTGCGCAGGGCGATTATGAAGAACAGCGCGCAGCCTTCATCGCGCGTCAGCCAATTGGCCGTATCGGCCAGCCGGAAGAAATCGCCGATCTCGCGGTCTATCTCGCAGGTGCCACGTACACCACCGGTCAGGCGTATAACATCGATGGTGGCTGGACGATCTAGAGCTATCGCTATTCAGGCTCTGGCGGCCTGCAAACGGTATTCTTCTGCGCTTCCGGTGCTCATGTACCTTTAAGTACATTCCGCTCCGGTTCTCGAAAACACCATTTTCGGCACGCCATAACCTGAATTTCGACAGCTCTAGGCATTTCCACCGCCCCCAATTTTATCCCCTCAAGGAGTAAACTCATGAAATTTCTTCGCTATGGCGAAACCGGTCAGGAAAAGCCGGGCCTTCTCGATGCAGACGGCAATATCCGTGATCTTTCCGCCCATGTAGGCGATCTTTCCGGCGCGGCTCTGGCCCCGGATGCACTGGCCAAGCTCGGTGCGATCGATATCAATTCGTTGCCGAAGGTCGAAGGCAACCCGCGCCTCGGTCCATGCGTTGCAGGCACCGGCAAGTTCATCTGCATCGGCCTCAACTATGCCGATCACGCTGCAGAATCCGGCATGGCCGTTCCGCCAGAACCAGTTATCTTCATGAAGGCCACCTCGGCCATCGTTGGCCCGAACGACGATCTGCTCATCCCGCGCGGTTCGGAAAAGACCGACTGGGAAGTCGAACTCGGCATCGTTATCGGCAAGACCGCGAAATATGTTTCGGAAGATGATGCGCTTGATTATGTCGCGGGCTACTGCACGCTGCACGACGTCTCGGAACGCGCTTTCCAGATCGAGCGCGCCGGTCAGTGGACCAAGGGCAAATCCTGCGACACGTTCGGCCCGACCGGCCCATGGCTGGTGACGAAGGACGAGGTTGCCGATCCGCAGAACCTTGGCATGTGGCTCAAGGTCAATGGCGAAACCATGCAGGACGGCTCGACCAAGACCATGGTCTATGGCGTACGCCACCTCGTTTCCTATCTCTCGCAGTTCATGTCTTTGCAGCCGGGCGATATCATCTCCACCGGTACGCCTCCTGGCGTTGGCATGGGCATGAAGCCACCGCGCTATCTCAAGGCTGGCGATGTTGTCGAACTCGGCATCGAAGGTCTCGGCACGCAGAAGCAGAACGTGCGCGCTGACGTTTAACTTTTTTGAGCATGCTCTGATCACGGATAAATCATGACGAAAATCACTGATCTGCGCGTCTTCGATCTCCGCTTCCCGACTTCGCAAAGTCTGGACGGCTCTGACGCGATGAACCCGGACCCGGACTATTCGGCAGCCTATGTCATCCTCGATACGGATGACGGGCCGCTGAAGGGCCATGGCCTGACCTTCACCATTGGACGCGGCAACGACATTTGCTGTCAGGCGATTCTCGCCATGCGTCATCTGGTCGTGGGTGCCTCGATGGATGATTTCCTCGCGGCCCCCGGCAAGTTCTGGCGCTACCTAACCGGTGACAGCCAGCTGCGCTGGATCGGTCCGGACAAGGGCGCGATGCATCTTGCCACCGGCGCTGTCGTCAACGCCTTCTGGGATTTGGCTGCAAAGCAGGCTGGCAAGCCGGTATGGCGGCTTGTGGCCGACATGTCGCCGGAAGAGATCGCCGATATCGTCGATTATCGCTACCTCACCGATGCACTGACCCGCGACGAAGCTGTCGAAATTCTGCGTAAAGCGGAAGCCGGCAAGGCTGAGCGTATCGCGAAGCTCGAAGCCAAGGGTTATCCTTGCTACACGACGTCTGCTGGCTGGCTCGGCTATGACGATGACAAGCTGCGTCGTCTTTGCCAGGAAGCGATTGATGAAGGCTTTAATCATGTGAAGATGAAGGTTGGTCGCGATCTGGAAGACGATATTCGTCGTCTCACCATCGCACGTGAAGTGATCGGCCCGGATCGTTATCTGATGATCGACGCCAATCAGGTCTGGGAAGTCGATCAGGCAATCGAGTGGGTCAACAAGCTTGCCTTCTCCAAGCCCTTCTTCATCGAAGAACCGACCAGCCCGGATGATGTTGCAGGCCATCGCAAGATCCGCGAAGCCATTGGCGATGTGAAGGTTGCGACTGGTGAAATGTGCCAGAACCGCATCATGTTCAAGCAGTTCATCGCAGAAGGCGCTATCGACATCGTTCAGATCGATTCATGCCGCATGGGTGGCCTGAATGAAGTTCTGGCCGTGCTGCTGATTGCTGCGAAGTATAACAAGCCGGTTTGGCCACATGCAGGCGGCGTTGGCCTGTGTGAATATGTGCAGCACCTTTCCATGATCGACTATGTGGCCGTTTCCGGCATCATGGACGGTCGTGTGATCGAATATGTCGATCACCTGCACGAACACTTCATCGAGCCATGCATCATCAAGGATGCGGCCTATATGCCGCCATCGCTGCCGGGCTTCTCGATTGAAATGAAGCCGCAGTCGATTGCGGAATATACGTTCAAGGGTTGAGAGCCAGTTTTCGGCTTATCGTAAAATAAAAAGCCGCGCTGAAAAGCGCGGCTTTGCTTTTAGAGAAAGCGGATCATCAGTGCGCCGGAAAGCAACAGCACCGCACCGGCAATGCGCCCGGCGGTGATTTCACGCACCGCAACGCCCATGAAGCCGATGCGGTCAGCAGCCAGTCCGGCCATCAATTGTCCAGCAACAGCAAGCCCCATCACGGCAGCAGCCCCGATGCGCGGCGTCAGCAACACCGATGCGGTCACATAGATACAGCCAAGCGCACCGCCAGCCACGAACAGCCAGCCCGCAGGCACGTTGAACGCTGGCATCGCACCCGTCGCGCGCGCGGTAATTCCGGCGATAACGGCAAGGATGACGGCACCGGAAAGAAACGAGATCGCAGCAGCTGTTACCGGCGATCCCAATCCACGAGCCAAGGCTGCATTGATTGGCGCCTGAATAGCAATACAGGCACCGGAAAGGATGCCGAACAACGTCCAGAGCATGGAGATTTCCTCGCTTGGTGAAGAACCTGGAAGGAACAAATGGAATGATTAGTCCTTGCAGAGGATAATCGTCAGGTCAATATTTCGAGCATGATCACGCCGAATACAGAGGCCTGATTGAACAAGTATTTTTGCTACGACTATTGAAGGGCTTAAAGTGGTGCCCGGAGGCGGATTCGAACCACCGACACGCGGATTTTCAATCCGCTGCTCTACCAACTGAGCTATCCGGGCATCCGTAACAAGCAGTTAGCTCGTTCGAGGCGGTGTTGGTTCCCGCCGGAAGTGGGTGGGTTATAGCATTAAATTTCGCGCTGTCCAGCACCGTATCGCAATTTTTATCAGCTTTTCTCACATCTTTGATAAATAACTGATTTTATTGGAGGAAGCCACTTTGAGAGAGGCTTAGTTTCCTTCTTCTTCCTCTTCGTCAATCGGCTTTCCCGGCAGGACATAGCTGCCGGATAGCCAGCGATTGAGGTCGATGCTTTTACAGCGTGGCGAACAGAACGGATAGGATTCGCGCGATGAAGGCTTTCCGCATTCCGGGCAGGGGCGCGTCGGACGCAATGGCGTCACTCGTGCACCTGCTGCGGTTGATATGTCCTTCTTGTCGCTCATACCTGCTCTCAGACTTTCCCGCTGTTCCAGTTAGCGTAAACCGGGTAGTCGACGTCGTTCAGCAGGCTGATAGTTTCCTGCAGCGGCAATCCCACGACGTTTGTATAGGAGCCAACCAGCTTCACAACGAAACTACCGGCCAGCCCCTGGATTGCATAGCCGCCGGCTTTCCCTCGCCATTCACCAGACGAGAGATAGGCATCCATCTGCTGGCGGGATAACCGTTCAAAACGCAATCGTGTTTCAACCAGTGTCTGGCGCAAATTCCCGTTCGGCAAGACAAGGCTCACTCCTGTGAACACCTTGTGCGTACGCCCGGAAAGCAGCCGCAGGCATTCTCTTGCCTCGTCGGCAATCTCCGTTTTGGGGAGAATGCGCCGGCCCACGGCTACAACAGTATCAGCAGCAAGAATGAAGGCACCGGCGAAATTCGCATCGTCCTTCAGCTGCTCTTGTGCCTTGCGCGCCTTCTCCCGCGACAGACGTCGCGCCAGCGAGCGCGGGTGTTCCGCGCGCTGCGGCGTTTCATCTATATCAGCCGGATGAATGTGGTCCGGTTCGATGCCTGTCTGCCCCAGAAGCTCGATCCTGCGTGGAGAACCGGAGGCAAGAACCAGCTTGTGTTGCGCGCTCATCGAATAGACATTTCCTGGAACGGGAACGGATTGCTTACTTGAAGCGGTAGGTGATGCGGCCCTTGGTCAGATCGTAAGGGGTCATCTCAACCAGAACCTTGTCGCCGGCCAGAACGCGGATGCGATTCTTGCGCATACGGCCTGCCGTATGGGCGATGATTTCATGTTCGTTCTCGAGCTTCACGCGGAACATAGCATTCGGCAGCAGTTCCGTAACAACACCCGGAAATTCTAGGACTTCTTCTTTCGCCATGCGATACCTGTGTCTTTCTTTGATAAAATGCCGCTCTCGAGCGGTCTTTAGGTCGGAATTTGCGCGGAACCTATATGATTAGGCGGCATTTGTGAACAACGGAATTCCGTGAACTTGATGCTGGAGCATTTCCAGCAAAAGTGCGAAGCCGTTTTGCGTCGGATAATGCGACAAAACAAACAGTTAGAGCGGTTCCGCCGATTCCGTATTAGCCGGAACCGTTCTTGTCAAAACGCTGCATGATTTGCCGCTTCAGGCGGTCCCGCACATCGCGATAAGCCGCCATGATCTGGCTTCGGCTGCCGGTTACCAAGGTCGGGTCCGGCGTCGGCCAATATTCGACATCAACCGAGAACCCCCGCATTCGCTCCAGCACAGTATGGTGGGCAAGTGGTGTCAGCGTTACAATCAGGTCGAAATATCCATCAGCAAGTTCTTCGAGGCCACGCGGTTGCCGGTTATCAAGCGACAAGCCTTCCTCTTGAAGTACAGCATCGACAAACGGATCACGTTCACCCCGCTTCACACCTGCAGAAGCTACATAAATATTGGGTGGCAGGGCCTGTCTTGCAAGTAACTCCGCCATGGGTGAACGAATTGCATTCTTGCCGCAGACAAAAAGCAGGGACTTGGGCAGGCTCGATTTATGATCTTCGTCGCCGTCGGCGCTGAAATTCACGGGAGGGGCATCGGTGATGACCATCAATGATCAGCCTCTCCAGTGCAGGACGCAGACAAGTGTGAAAAGCCGCCGTGCCGTGTTGAAATCAACCTCGATCTTGCCCTGCAGCCTGTTCTGGAGCGTCTGCGATCCTTCATTGTGCAGGCCGCGCCGTCCCATGTCGATTGCTTCGATCTTGCTTGGTGTGGCCGACCGGATCGCCTGATAATAGCTTTCACAAATCATGAAATAATCCCGCACGACGCGCCGTAAGGGCGTGAGCGAGAGAATATGAGTTGCGACGTCTTCACCGGCCTCCCGGGTGATGGCGAAGATCAGTCGCGATTCCATCAGCGAAAGCTTGAGACGGTACGGCCCTCCCGTGTCGTCTCCGATCGGGTGGAAGGAATTTTCTTCGATGAGGTCAAAAATGGCCACCGCACGTTCATGCTCGACGTCAGGCGTCGAGCGCCCGATGGATTCATCGAGCTCGACGTCAACAAGGCGTGCATTTGGAACAGCGGCGGTCATGTCACCTCATAGATTCAGCCGGATAGCGACAGACTGCGCGTGTGCGTCAAGGCCTTCGGCGCGGGCAATCTCGATTGCCGCAGGTCCGAGCACGCGCAGTTGATCAGGGCCGAGTTTGAGAAGCGACGTGCGTTTCATGTAGTCGAGAACCGACAAGCCGGACGAAAAGCGCGCCGAGCGCGCCGTCGGCAGAACGTGGTTACAGCCGCCGACATAATCGCCGATCACTTCCGGCGTATAACCGCCGATGAAGATCGATCCCGCATTGCGGATTTTTGGCAGCAGGGCTTCCGGATCGGCTGTGGCGATTTCCAGATGCTCGGCTGCAATGCGATTGGCAAGCGGGATGGCTGCCTCGAAATCCTCGACCAGAATAACCGCGCCGAAATCACGCCAGCTCGCGGCGGCAGTTTGCGCGCGCGGGAGATTGCGGAGCTGTCGTTCGACAGCTTCTTCGACAGCCAGAGCAAGAGCCTCATCATTGGTCATAAGGATCGATTGCGCAGCGGTATCGTGCTCCGCTTGAGCAAGGAGGTCAGCGGCGATCCAGTCGGGATTGTTGTCCTTGTCAGCGATGACCAGCACTTCTGATGGCCCGGCGATCATGTCGATGCCAACCGTGCCGAAGACGATACGTTTGGCCGCCGCAACATAGGCGTTGCCGGGGCCGACGATCTTGGCAACCGGACTAATTGTTTCGGTGCCATAGGCGAGGGCTGCGATAGCCTGCGCGCCGCCGACACGATAAATCTCGGAAACGCCAGCCAGACGTGCTGCCACCAGAACCAATGGATTGAGAATGCCGTCAGGTGCTGGAACCACCATGACAATGCGCTCTACACCTGCCACCTTGGCTGGAACAGCGTTCATCAATACGGAACTTGGGTAGCTTGCCGTGCCGCCCGGAACATAGAGCCCCACAGCTTCGATAGCGGTCCAGCGCGAACCGAGCTCAACGCCAAGCGCATCCGTATAACGATCATCTTTCGGCAACTGCCGCGCGTGGTGTTTCTCGATGCGCTCGTGAGCAAGCTTCAGCGCTTCGATCGTCGATGCCGGGGCTATGTCGAATGCGGCATCGATTTCAGCTTCAGTGACCGCAATTCCGGTTTTTTCGAGATCGATCCGGTCAAAGCGCCGGGAATAGTCGATGAGCGCACTGTCACCTTCACGACGCACCCGTTCAACGATCTCGCGGGCCGCACGATCGACATCCTCGGACGCCTCGCGTTTGCTGGCCAGAAATGTCGCGAAATTATTCTCGAAATCGGGATCGGTTTGTCTGAGCGTCTTGACCACGCTTCTGTTCCTTCAAATATGCTTTGCCAGACTGGCGTCTGGCTGACGAAAGACGGTTTTGTATAACCCTCTCTTATGCCAGGGCGCTAAGATGCTGACGCTATCCAAGCCCTGAAAATGCTCAATCGCCACACGGGCTTTCCAAATCTCGATGATTCAGCTCATCAAGGTTTGGTATTAGACGTTATGGCGAGGAAGTGATTCTGTTTCCCATGCCGCGCCAAGGTCCGTCATTTGCGCTTCGATACATTCCACTTCAAGACGGATAGCCGCATTTGCCGAGAAAGTCAGTTCTATTGTTCCGGCAGGTGTTTCACCGGCCGTGAACTGAATGGCCATCAGGGAAAGCACTTCATCCGGTTTCTGGCGGTCAATGCCGACTGCCTTGGCTGCGATCACACGGTTGAAGTGCAGAGCGGTGCGCCTGCGCTGGTATTGCGGCTTGCGCAGGAACTTCGGTTTGCTTTCTTCCCAGACAAAACGGTTTGCCGTGAGAACGAAGCGCTTCTCGTTCCCGAGATACTGAAGGTCGGATACTTTCAAAACTGCGTCCTGAAGATGAGCGGACAGGACCTGCAAATCCTCCTCATCCAGCGCCACAAGCTTCAACATCTCCATACTCCAGCACCACTTTCCGTTGTCGGTTAATAACTGCTCCCAACAGGCAGAAAATCAATCACCCGCTCGGCCGATTATCAACTTGGCATGTCAAAACAAAAAAATCGACAGGCTTTTCAAGCCTGTCGCCCTTCGATTGGAATCTTTAGCGTTGCGCAAGAAAAAGCCGGAGCGATGAATGTCACTCCGGCTTGGTCAGATCAGCCACTGATACGTTCTACTGTCGCGCCGCAGCGTGACAGTTTTTCTTCCAGGCGCTCAAAGCCGCGATCCAGATGATACACGCGGTTGACCATGGTTTCGCCCTCAGCAGCAAGGCCAGCGATCACAAGCGAAACCGAAGCCCGAAGATCCGTTGCCATCACCTGCGCGCCTTTGAGGCGTTCTACGCCTTCGACGGTTGCAGTCTGGCCGGACAGAGAAATCTTTGCGCCAAGACGTGCCAGCTCCTGCACGTGCATAAAGCGATTTTCAAAAATGGTTTCCGTGATGCGCGACGTTCCCTTGGCCTTGGTCATCAGGCCCATGAACTGCGCCTGCAAGTCGGTCGGGAAACCGGGGAAAGGATCCGTGGTAACGTCGACGGGATGGATACCATGACCGTTACGGACAACGCGGAGGCCGCTATTGGTCTCGGTGATTTCAGCTCCGGCCTGTCGCAGCGTTTCGAGAGCGGCAGAAAGCTGGCTTTCCTGAGCACCTTCCAGAAGCACATCGCCGCCGGTCATGGCGACGGCCATGGCATAGGTGCCGGCTTCGATACGGTCTGGAATAACACGAACGCGCGCACCCGACAGGTTGGTGACCCCATCGATATGGATAGTGCTGGTTCCGGCTCCGGTGATCTTGGCGCCCATTGCATTAAGGCAGTCGGCAAGATTGACGACTTCCGGCTCGCGGGCGGCATTTTCGATGACGGTTTCGCCCTTGGCGAGGGCCGCTGCCATCAGCATGACATGGGTCGCGCCGACGGAGACCTTCGGGAACTTATAGCGTGCGCCGACGAGACCGTTTCTGGCTTTCGCCTTGGCGTAGCCGTTTTCGATTTCGATGTCGGCTCCAAGAGCTAATAAGGCTTCGAGGAGAAGGTCGACCGGGCGTGTCCCGATAGCGCAGCCGCCCGGCAGGGAAACATTTGCTTCGCCCATGCGGGCGAGAAGCGGCGCAATAACCCAGAAACTCGCACGCATCTTGGATACGAGTTCATAGGGTGCAGTGGTGGTGACGATATTACGGGCAGTAAAATGGATCGTACGTGAATAGGCTCCATCCTGATGCTCGCGACGTCCGTTAACCGAATAATCCACGCCGTGATTGCTGAGGATGCGGATCAACTGTTCGACGTCAGCCAGATGCGGCACATTTTCGAGCGTCAGCGTATCGTCGGTCAGAAGCGAGGCGATCATCAACGGCAGAGCGGCGTTTTTTGCGCCGGAGATTGGAATGATGCCGTTGAGCTTGTTGCCACCAACGATTTTGATGCGATCCATGCTGTGTCACCTTCTGGGCCGATACCTTGCCCGATAAATTTTCACCAAATCCGGCAGCCCTTACGGCGCGGTGGCGTTGCGTCATGAAATTACGAGTCTTGCGGCCAAATTACGTCAAATACGAATCACAATAGGACGACATCGCTGCGAAGAACAGAAATGAGCTTTTACCGCAGAGCCCCCCTATCTTCAAGGAAGGCTTTGATGGTGCGATTCTCAGTCTGTGTCGTCGCTGGCAGCGGTGATGCCGTCGTTTCGTTCATCCGCTTCGCCCGCGCGACGCGATCTGGATTGTGCTTTGCGGCGCATCAGATTCGCGCGCAACTCTTCGGCCCGGCGCTTTTTGCGCTGGTCCGATTGGGTTTGTTTCTCTTTGTTGGTCGTATTTTCGCTCATGGCGGTCTTCTACTACGGGAAAAAGAGCCGGAAAAGCTGCTTTCAAATGCGCGTCCGGCAGATTTCCACATTATGTGAAAAGAAATGCAATTGCTTGCTTGCGATTTGCGTAATGATGTGGCAGAAGTCCGCCGCACTCAAGAGATTGCTGCGGTAGCTCAGTGGTAGAGCACTCCCTTGGTAAGGGAGAGGTCGAGAGTTCAATCCTCTCTCGCAGCACCATTATTTTCCAATAAAATCCAGAAACTGGCTTTGCCGTGCTTTCGTTAAAGCACGTTTCGATCTGACCGGATCAGATCGGCGCTCTAATCATTTGTTGTTACGCGCATCTTTTCCGAAAACCGTTTCACACTTTTCGGGATGCGCTCTAATGGAAAGTGCGTGTGGTTGCTGATTTGAGATCAGTTCACGCGGGGTTCAATCTCATTGAGCCGCTTTTCTTTCGCCACCAGTCTTTTCGATGTATACTGTTCGCCAGACCGTCAGGCGTAGCCCGACGAATTGGTGTCACGAAATCGGATTTATCCGGTGACCGGTTGAAAGCCAGAAATTGCGTGCAGGCCATGTCCTGACCGTTTCCTTGCCGTCAGGACTGCTTAATCCGCAGGAGGAGCGTCATGGCACAGTTTCATGTTGTTGCAGGTCGAGACCAATCAGCCTTTTATCCCGAAGTTAAGCGCATTCGCATGGCAGATGTATTTGATGCCCTGCGTCTGGGCTTCGACGACTTCTGGGCAAAGCCATCGCATTACGTTTTCCTTTGCCTCATATACCCGCTGGCGGGGTTGTTCATCACTTACTGGAGCACGAACGCAAACGCGTTACCGCTCTTGTTTCCCCTGATGTCCGGCTTTGCCTTGATCGGGCCAATTGCTGCGCTGCCGCTTTATGAGATGAGCCGCCGCCGTGAAGAAGGGTTGGATACATCCTGGAAACGTGCGCTCGATGTGAGCCATTCCCCGGCATTGCCGTCCATCGTGGCTGTCGGTGCTTTTCTGTTCGCAATCTTTATTGCCTGGCTGCTGGTGGCGCAAAATCTCTATGTTCACTATTTCGGGCCGATGCCGCCCGAGAGCTTCTCAATGTTGATGAATCAGGTGTCGTCAACGGAAGAGGGACGCAGTCTGATTTTTGCCGGTTGTGGCATTGGTTTGCTTTTTGCAATCGTTGTCCTGTGCTCGACGATTGTGACTTTCCCGATGCTGCTTGATCAGGATTGCGGCGCTGCGGCAGCGGTTGCGACATCGTTGCGTGTTGTCATGCGCAACCCAATGGAATCGCTGCTCTGGGCTGCAATCGTAACTGCGATGCTGGTCGTCGGTTTTGCCACGATGTTTGCCGGGCTGGCGGTAGTAATACCCATCCTTGGGCATGCGACCTGGCATCTCTATCGAAAGACGGTCACGCACCCGGCGGCAATGCGTATTTGACCGGGGAACTAATCGATAAATCCCATCCGAAACATTGCTTCGGGTGGGATTGCCGTGGCTTTTGATGAAACATTTTCAAGCTTTCCAATATGTGGCGGCGTCCTGCCGCACCCCCACCCCCCTTTATTCTGCGGTCAGTTCTGCTTTAGAAGAGCAAGACGAGATTCGCGCAGATGATAATAAATAACAATAAGTTAGCGGAGCTCTCCTCGCAGCGCGTCAACGGGCTGGGTGGGCTTTCGATACATTTCAAGGACGGGCGTTCGCGCATTTCCAGGCTTTACCAGGAAGGCGCAGCCAAGATCCGCATGCCGCAGGTCGGAGGCGATCCGCTGGAAGCAATCCTGATCAACACATCAGGAGGGCTGACGGGTGGTGACCGACTGCAATGGGATGTGGAGCTTGGCGAAAACGCTTCGGCTGTCATTACCACGCAGGCCTGTGAGCGTATCTATCGCTCAGGGGGCGGCGAGGCACGCATTGCCACGCGTTTGAAGGCGGCAAAAGGCACGCGTCTTGCTTGGCTTCCGCAGGAAACCATTCTGTTCAATCAATCCGTGTTGTCACGAACGCTGGATGTCGAGCTGGAGGAAGAGGCGGAAATCCTGGTGGTGGAGGCGACTATATTCGGGCGCCTTGCCATGGGTGAGCGGGTTGATGAAGCGATGTTCAGTGATCGTTGGCGTGTGCGATTGGGTGGGCGGCCCGATGGGAGGCTTGTGCATGCCGAAGAGTTTCGGCTGGGACCAGATGTTGGGGCCGAATTGCAAGCGCGTCCAGTGACCGCCGGGGCTTTTGCCGTGGCCACCGTGCTTCTGATTTCAGGGGAGGCCGGGAAACATCTGGAAGCAGCCCGGCAGATCATTGGAGAGGAGGGCGGTGCCAGCCTCTGGCAGGTTGGTCCTGCAACCAAACTGATGATGCGACTTCACGCGCCGGATAGTTACACCTTGCGTAAACGTCTGGGGCCATTGCTTGCCCTGCTTAACGGTAAGGCAGGACTGCCCAAAGTTTGGACATTTTGAGTTCGCGGCAATCCCGCCGCTTTTAACGCCAGCGGAATGCATACCGCTTTGAAAGTATGAAGTTTGGAACGAAGTCATGAATTTGACGCCCAGGGAAAAAGACAAGCTTTTGATCGCCATGGCCGCCATGGTTGCCCGCCGCCGTCTGGAGCGCGGTGTAAAACTCAATCATCCGGAAACGATCGCACTGATCAGCGATTTTGTCGTTGAAGGTGCCCGCGATGGGCGCACGGTTGCTGATCTGATGGAAGCAGGCGCGCACGTCATCACCCGTGAACAGGTGATGGATGGTGTGCCCGAAATGATCCACGACATTCAGGTCGAAGCCACATTTCCCGATGGCACAAAGCTCGTCACCGTTCACGAGCCGATCCGCTGATTTTCAGGTTTCGCCGAGGCGAACCTGTTTTTTGAAAGGTACGATAATGAAGAAGACTACGGTCCTTGCCGCAGTGGCAATGGCGCTCACCGCAAGCCCTGCCTTTGCCCATCTTAACCCGGCCGAACATGGCTCGTTTGCGGCGGGCTTCACGCATCCGCTCTCCGGCGCGGACCATATCCTGGCGATGGTTGCGGTCGGGCTTTGGGCCGCCATGCTGGGTGGACGGGCACTCTTCGTCGTGCCAGCAGCATTTGTCGGCGTGATGCTGCTTGGCTTTGTGGCGGCACTTCTGGGCATGCCACTGCCCTTTGTTGAGCCGGTCATTCTGGCTTCGGTGGTCGTGCTGGGTCTTATGGTGGCGCTTGCCTTCCCTGTCACTCCGGTTGTTGGTGCACTTATTGCCGGCTTCTTCGCCTTCTTTCACGGTCATGCACACGGCGGGGAAATCGGAGGCGCGACATTCCTCTCCTATGCGGCTGGATTTGCGCTTGCGACCGCACTGCTACACGCCGCTGGCATGGGTGTCGGCCTTACCGCAGGACGGCTTATGGCGGGCAAGAATGGCAAAATTGCTTTGCGTCTGGCCGGTGGCGCTACCGCACTGGGCGGCCTGATGCTGATGGCCGGGTGAGGTGTGACATGATCCCCGGCGAAATTATTACGCAGGACGGCGATATAGAACTCAATCAGGGGCAACCCACCATCACGATCAAGGTCGCCAATACCGGCGACCGCCCCATCCAGGTCGGCAGCCATTTTCATTTTTACGAAGTGAATGCGGCCCTTTCTTTCGAACGCGCCAAGGCGCTCGGACAGCGGCTGGATATTGCAGCCGGAACTGCCGTGCGCTTCGAGCCCGGTCAGGAACGCGACGTGACATTGGTTCCCGTGAGCGGCAAGCGCGAGATCTACGGATTTCGCCAGATGGTCATGGGAAAGCTTTAGAACAGGTGACGGAGACATTTCATGCCAGCCAGAATTAGTCGCGCCACCTATGCGCAAATGTTCGGCCCTACTGTTGGCGATAAGGTGCGTCTCGCCGATACGGAACTGTTTATCGAAGTCGAACGGGACCTCACCACCTATGGCGAAGAGGTGAAGTTTGGCGGAGGGAAGGTTATCCGCGACGGTATGGGACAAAGCCAGATGTCGCGCGCCGACGGTGCGATGGATACAGTCATTACCAATGCTCTGATCCTCGATCATACCGGTATTTATAAAGCCGATGTGGGGCTTCGCGACGGGCGTATCGCGGTGATCGGAAAGGCCGGAAATCCGGATACGCAGCCCGGCGTTTCGATCATCATCGGACCCGGTACGGAGATTATCGCGGGTGAAGGCAAGATCCTCACGGCGGGCGGTATCGACACGCATATTCATTTCATCTCACCGCAACAGGTGGATGAAGCACTTAATGCAGGCATCACCTGCATGGTGGGTGGCGGCACCGGACCTGCCCATGGCACGCTTGCAACCACATGCACGCCGGGGCCGTGGCATATAGCCCGGCTGATCCAGTCATTCGACGGCCTGCCGATGAATATCGGTGTGTTCGGCAAAGGAAACGCTTCACTGCCCGGTGCATTGGAAGAAATGATCCGCGCCGGTGCCTGTGGTTTGAAGTTGCATGAGGACTGGGGTTCGACACCAGCCGCGATCGATAATTGCCTGTCGGTTGCAGACCGGTTCGATGTTCAGGTTGCGATCCACACCGATACGCTGAACGAAGGCGGCTTCGTCGAAGACACGCTCAACGCCTTCAAGGGACGCACGATCCATTCCTTCCATACGGAGGGCGCCGGTGGCGGGCACGCTCCGGATATTATTCGGGTGTGTCAGTATCCGAACGTGTTGCCAGCGTCGACAAACCCGACCCGGCCCTACACGGTCAATACGATTGCAGAGCATCTCGACATGCTGATGGTGTGCCATCATCTGTCCCCGGCAATCCCGGAAGATATTGCCTTTGCAGAAAGCCGTATCCGCAAGGAAACCATCGCTGCAGAAGACATCCTCCACGATATGGGAGCGTTCTCCATCATTTCCTCCGACAGTCAGGCGATGGGCCGTGTCGGCGAAATGATCATTCGCTGCTGGCAGACTGCAGACAAGATGAAGAAGCAGCGCGGCAGTCTTCCCGACGACAAGCCGGGCAATGACAATTATCGGGCGCGCCGCTACATTGCGAAATACACCATCAACCCTGCTATCGCCCATGGCATGGCGCATGAAATCGGTTCGGTGGAAGTGGGCAAGCGCGCCGATCTCGTTTTGTGGAATCCTGCTTTCTTCGGAATCAAGCCGGAGATGGTTCTGCTTGGTGGCTGGATCGCAACCGCGCCGATGGGGGACCCGAATGGCTCAATTCCAACGCCGCAACCGATGCATTATCGTCCGATGTTTGGCTCGTTTGGAAAAGCCCGCACCAATACGTCCATTACATTTGTTTCGCAGGCCGCAATGGATGAGGGGCTTCGAGAGAAGATTGGGGTGGACAAGCAGATGATTGCAGTGGCCAATACCAGAGGCGGTATCGGCAAACATTCCATGATCCTCAACAATGCGATGCCGCAAATGGAAGTTGACCCGGAAACCTATGAGGTGCGCGCAGATGGCGAACTTCTGACCTGCGAGCCCGTCGACGTCGTGCCAATGGCGCAACGCTACTTCATGTTCTGATCTTGAAAGGCAAAAAAATGTTTCGTGCCACTGCCATTATTCGTGCGGATAAGGTGATCGATGCCGTGCCTGCGGGCCATGCCGTTCTCGAACGTGATGAACGTCATTTGCGGCGCAAAGCCATTGTTCTGGAAGGCGGCGAGAAGGTACTCGTCGATTTCGCAGAGCCGGTGGTGCTGGAACACGGTGACCGGCTTGTCCTCGATGACGGACGCGAGATTGAAATCCGCGCCGCAAGCGAGGAACTTTACGAAATCCGCGGGCGTGATCCGCTGCATATTGCCGAACTCACCTGGCATATCGGCAACCGTCACCTCGCGGCCCAGATCGAGAGTGATCGCATCTTCATTCTTCGCGACCATGTCATAAAGGCTATGCTTGAGGGGCTTGGTGCAACGGTTACGGATGTAACTGCAATTTTCAGTCCGCTGCGCGGTGCTTATTCTGGCGGCCATTCGCATCATGACCATGACCATGATCATCATCATGGTCATCACGAACACGATCATGAACATCATCACCACCACCACGACTGATACCACCACCGCTTTGCTGCGGCTGATGGCCTGGCTGTCGCCCGTCTTTCCGGTCGGGTCGTTCAGCTATAGTCATGGGCTGGAGCGGGCCGTCCATGATGGCTATGTCGCAGACACCGCCACAATGAGCGATTGGC
Source organism: Ochrobactrum sp. XJ1 (assembly GCF_024701725.1). Taxonomy (NCBI): domain Bacteria; kingdom Pseudomonadati; phylum Pseudomonadota; class Alphaproteobacteria; order Hyphomicrobiales; family Brucellaceae; genus Ochrobactrum; species Ochrobactrum sp. XJ1. The sequence continues at coordinate 296,216 of NZ_VDGD01000004.1, read as the reverse complement.
TGCGCTGGCTTGTAACACGTGGCTCCGGCTGGAATGATGCCGTGCTTTGCGCGGAAAGCTGGCGGTGTGCGGTTGCCGAAGGCGATCTTGTTGAAGTTGCAGAATTGGCCGAAGCACTGGCCGGTTCGCGTGAACGTCATATGGAGACGATGCTGCAGGGCGAGGCGTTTCTGGCTGCAGCTAGAAGCTGGCCCAGTTCTGTATTTGATCGCCTGCCAGCCGATTGCCCCTATCCGGTGGCAGTCGGTGCCGTGGCGGGCGCTAACAAAGTATCGCTTGGATTGACACTCGCTGCCTTTCTGCAAGCCTTCTGTATCAATCTTTTGCAGGCATCGATCCGTCTTTCGGTCATGGGGCAGAACGGCGTGACTGCGACAATGTCGGATTTGGAGCCGGTTCTCGCCGAAACAGCGACGCGAATAGAAAAAACTTCATTGAGTGACCTTGGTTCCGCGACTTACATTAGCGACATCATGGCCATGAAACACGAAACCCAACATTCGAGGCTTTTTCGCACATGACACAGAAAAACGGACCCTTGCGTATCGGCATCGGCGGACCGGTGGGATCGGGAAAGACGACGCTGACCGAAAAGCTTTGCAAAGCGCTGCGTGATAAATACTCGGTCGCCGTGATTACCAACGATATCTACACGCAGGAAGACGCCCTCATTCTGGCGCGTTCTCAGGCTTTGTCCGAAGATCGGATCATGGGCGTCGAAACGGGCGGATGCCCGCATACGGCAATCCGCGAGGATGCCTCCATCAATCTGCAGGCAATTGCCGAAATGAACCGGCGATTTCCCGATCTGGAGATCGTCTTCATCGAATCCGGTGGTGACAATCTCGCTGCTACCTTCTCACCGGATCTGGCGGACCTGACGCTTTATGTCATCTCTGTTTGTCAGGGTGAGGAAATTCCGCGCAAAGGCGGTCCGGGTATCACACGGTCAGATTTTCTTGTGATCAACAAGAGCGATCTTGCTCCTCATGTGCACGTCGATCTCGATATTATGCAAGGCGATGCAGCTCGCATGCGCGGCAAGCGTCCATTCGGTTTCACCGACCTCCATCGCGGCAAGGGCGTGCCGGAAATCATCGACTTTATCGTTGAGAATGGCGGACTGGAAGCGCGTTGATTACGGCTGGCTGTTGAGCCGTTTGCGGGCCTCCCGTTGTGAGGCCTGCAAATCAATGATTGGTTTGGGATAGGTACTGCCCAACGCAATTCCAGCGCTGGTCAGCACATCCTTGGGGGCCTCAAACGGCTTGTGCAGCCATTTGTTGGACAGGCCTGATAGTTCTGGCACCCAATGCCGGACATATTGTCCTTCGGCATCGAATTTTTCACCCTGCAAGATCGGATTGAACACCCGGAAATAGGGCGCAGCGTCCATGCCGCAGCCTGCCACCCACTGCCAGCTTCCCGGATTGCTGGCGATATCGCCGTCCACGAGCGTATCCCAGAACCATTCTTCACCCTTTCGCCAGTCGATGAGCAGATTCTTGGTGAGAAAAGATGCCACAAGCATTCGCACGCGATTGTGCATCCATCCGGTGGCCCAAAGCTGACGCATACCGGCATCGATGATGGGAAAGCCCGTCTGTCCGCGACGCCATGCTTCGAATGCAGCTCGATCATCGCGCCATGCGATGCCGGACAGTGTGTCACGCATATCGTGTCGACTGATGTCGCGGCGGTGATAGAGCTGGTGATAATTAAAATCGCGCCAGATCAGCTCTGACAGAAACTTTTCACCGCCAGCGCGTGCAGAGTGATGCTCGTCCATAAACGCCAGTGTGGCATACCACGCCTGACGCGCGCTGATTTCACCGAACCGCAAATGAGGTGAAAGTCTTGAAGTTCCGTCGATGCCGGGAACGTCGCGATCCTCGGTATAGGTCGAAAGCGTGCTCTCCAGAAAACGTGTCAGGCAGTCGCGCGCTGCGTCTTCTCCAATATTCCAAAGCCCATCGAACTTTTCCGCCCAGGCAGGAACGTTGGGCGCGTAGTGGGCTTCCTGTGTTGGTTTAACGTTCCATTGCCTGCGCGAAAGCGGGCGGGGAACGTTGTGGAGGCGCAACGCTTTGGCGAAAGGGGTGAAGACCTGATACGGCGTGTCGCTGGCCGTCTTGAGCTCCCAGGGCTCAAGAAGAAGATTGCCAGGAAATGAGGTTACACCGGTTCCACTCTCCTTGAGTTGTGACTTCAGTTTTGCATCGAGTTCACGTTCCGCCGGTGCGTAGCGACGGTTCCAGAACAGTTCGGTGACGGCCAGTTTCGCGATCAACTGAGGGAGGATATCCCTCGGATCACCGGTCTCGATGAGAAGTTCGATACCACGATCAGCCAGCTGTTTTCTTATCGCTTCAAGGCTCTGATCGAGCCACCACCGCGCCGCGCCGCCGGGCGCCCGAATCTCGGCAACGGTCTCATGAACGTAAACTGCTGTTATATGGCCGCCTGTTTCGGCGGCTGCATCCAGTGCGGGATTGTCGTTGATTCGAAGATCGTTACGCAGCCAGACGAGCGCGTGATGCTTCATGAGAAAAATTCCACTGCAGAAATGTGATGCCGACATGTCGAGCCACATATAGTGGAGCGAGCAAAAACGTCACGAGGTCGGGGGCAGTCAATTTGGGAAATATGCAAAGCAATGCATAAACCGGTTCGTCACGCGCCGAAACAAATCACTGATTGTTTTGAGAAAAATGGCGCACCCGAAAGGATTCGAACCTCTGACCCCCAGATTCGTAGTCTGGTGCTCTATCCAGCTGAGCTACGGGTGCTTGCCTGTGTGCCGCTCGCTGCGGCGATGGGCGGTTGATAATCGGACGGATCGCTAAATGCAAGCGTCTTCTTAGAAAAAAATGTGGTTCTGTGAAGATTTCTTGTCAGGCCCCACATTTCCGGGCTTTTCGTTCAAAGTTGGCACAACGGTAGATTGCTTAAACACTTTCCTCTGCCCGTTGGGGGCTCCGGTCTCCGCGTTGCATCGGCAAATCGGGGATGCAAATCTCGAAATGTGCCCCAACTGGGCGGTCTTCTCGAAGCTCGATTGTCCCACCATGCGCGCGGATCAGTTCTTGCGCGATGGCAAGCCCAAGACCAGTGCCGTCACTGCGTGTCGATCCCTTGAAAGCCGTGAAAAGATTGTCGCGTGCTTTTTGTGGCAAACCGGGGCCGGTGTCCTCGACACCGATGATTGCCATCGTCCCGATTCTTCCGGCAGAAATCGTGAGTCGCTTGACGGTCGCGTCATCAATGCTCTGATCACGCTCCATGGCTTGCACAGAATTCCGGCAAAGATTGCTCAGCACGCGGAACAACTGCTCTGAATCGACATTGAGTTCGAAATCCTCCGGGACAAGATTCTCGAACTCAACGCTGCTTTCTGACCTGGGGCTCAGGGTTTCCTGAACGTCAGCGATAATTGTGTGCAGCAGAACGCGACGCGGGCGCGGTGGTGCTTCTTGCGAGCGACCATAGGCCATGACGCTTTCGGAATAGCTGATCGCGCGGCTGAGAGTGCGGATAAGTTTGGGTGCAAACCGCTGCACCATTGGGTCTTCGGTATCGGCAAGCCGGTCAGACATCAACTGCGCTGAGGCCAGAATATTGCGCATGTCGTGGTTGATTTTGGAGACGGCGAGGCCAAGATCGGCGAGATGTTTCTGTTCTTTGAGCGTTCTCTGAAGGTCGCTCTGAATATGCGATATCTGACGCTGGGCCACGCCGAATTCGTCCTTGCGGTTTTCTGGCACAAGGATCAGCGCGGGATTGTCAGGGGATGAGGCGAAATCGATCATGTTGCGATGCATGATACGCACCGGCCGCAACAGCATTTCGTGAATGATCAGGTAAATCAGGCTCGCCGCTATGACTGAAATGATGAGCGAGATAAAAGTCACGTTGCGCGCATAGACGAGCATAGCGTGTCGGAGGGGTGCATCCGAGGTCACGATTTCAATAATACGTCCCGGAGAACTGGATGGCGAAACCGAACCATAGATTCGTAGCGTTCTGTCTCCGCCGTTGAACAAGGTTCCGAATGCGTCCCATATGGCAGCTGCTTCGCTGATATTGTTGAGATCAATGACCTGGTCAATCTTGCCGGGTACTTCCGACATGGCGAGCAGACGCGAAGCACCGGCTTCACGCATGGCTATGGCTTTCGTACCAGTTGCCAGAAGTACCTTGTCCTGAATGTCACGCGGCACATCCATATCGCCGCCTGCGGCGAGAACCTCGCTGACCGCGCCCACCGTATCAAGTCTCGAACTCATCCAGCGCACGCGCATATTGGCAACAGACGGGACGAAGATCAGAACTTCGGTGATCAACACGGCAAGTGCGGTCAAGAGCAATAGCTTGCTCGAAAGCCGGTTTCGCCAGGGTAAACGTGTGAACTGGGTTGACGAGAGCCGTTCCGTGGTCGCAGTTTGGGAGGCCGCTTCAGGGGAAGGCGTGCCCGTATCTGTGGTCTTTTCAACAACCGCCATAGCCTGTGCTTCCAACGCGAGGTGAACCGGCCTAATCGCCGCAGTGCCTCAACCTGTGTGCCATCGAAACGCAATACATAAAGGTAGCCTCCTATATATGGAGCCGATCGATAAATCCAACAGCCTTTGTTCAATCGGTTAAGAACGCACCCGCTCCCGGGATCTCTGCGAGCAGTATTACCGAAATTTAACTCGACGCCTTGAGATCGTGCGTGCAAAGTCTTGGTTGGAAAAATCCATGCATCCTGATGGGTTGCATGATTTGCGCAATGTGAAGGCAATCATCATTCTGATACTATTTGCTGGCATTTTCCGCGCCCGACAAATTGGTTTCGAAAACGAGGGCCGTCAGGTGACGGTAGGCCTTGCCGGAGAGCTGAATGAAATCCTGGAAGCAGATTGCCTTGTGCCTGCTCATAGCTGCGGCTGCCGTTGGCGGCTGGTATGCCTATAAGAACAAGAATGATGTGGTGAAGACCGCAGCAACGGGCGAGGAAGCGCCGAAAGGCGAAGGCGGGCGATCCGCACCACTCGTTGTTGTCGAGGCTGCCGGCGAAGAGACCATCAACAACCGTTTGACGGCTATCGGTTCGGCACGGGCTCTCAGCACCGTGTCGATAACCCCGTACTCCAGCGGTTACATGACGAAGCTTTACGTCAAGGCGGGCGATAGCGTGAAGGAAGGCGACTCGATTGCCGAACTTGACGCCGAGACGGAAAAGATCGCTGTCGCTAAGGCCGAGACGGCGTTGAAAGATGCGCAGACGACACGCCAGCGCATTGCAAAATTGCGGGCGACGAACACCGCAACTGAAGTTCAGGTGGTTGAGACTGAGCTGGCGGTCGCCAATGCGCAGCTTGCTTTGCAGGACGCGCAGCTCGCCTTGAGCCGTCGCACGGTTCGTGCACCAATCTCCGGTATTGTTGGTATTCTTCCTGTCAATGTGGGTAACTACATTACCGCACAGACTTCCATCGGTCGTATCGATGACCGGTCGAAAGTGCTGATCGATATATGGGTGCCAGAACGCTTCGCACCGCAAATCAAGGTTGGCCAGCCATTGACTGCGGAATCGACCGCTTTCCCGGGTGAGACCTATAGCGGCGAGATCAACGCGGTTGACAATATGCTGGATGAAGCCAGTCGTACGCTGCATGTTCGCGCAGAAGTGCCGAACACGCAGGATCGTCTGCGCGCGGGCATGTCGTTCTCCGTCACGGTTCTCTTTCCGGGTGATCGCTATCCTTCGGTCGACCCGCTGGCCATTCAATGGGGGGCTGACGGTTCCTATGTGTGGCGTGTTGAGGACGGTGTCGCCAAGAGAATTGTCGCGCGTATCGTTCAGCGCAATTCAACCAACATTCTCATCGATGGTCCGGTGAAGCAGGGCGACATGATCGTTACGCAAGGTGTTCAAACCGTGCGCGATGATGCGCCTGTACGTGTAAAGGACGAGCAGGGTACGGCACTGGCTGATCCTGTTTCGATAACACGTACTGCAGGATGAGGGTAAACGCGTGACCGGTCACAATTCCTCATCCAGTAGCGGCGGATCGACGGCGCTTTTCATCCGTCGTCCAGTTTTTGCTTTCGTTATCAACGTTCTGATTGTCGTCGCGGGTCTTGCTGCTTTCACAGGCGTCGATATTCGCGAACTGCCGGACGTTGACCGGCCTGTGGTGACAATCAGCACGGATTTCAGTGGTGCATCCGCTGAAACTATTGACCGTCAGTTGACACAGGTTCTCGAAAACGCTGTCGCGCGCGTTTCGGGCGTAAAATCTATTTCTTCAACATCGTCGTTTGAACGCAGCCGCGTCACGGTGGAGTTCAACGATGGTGTAGACCTCAACGTTGCCGCCGCCGACATGCGCGATGCGATTTCCCGTGTCGCCAATGACGTGCCGGAAGAAGCGGACCCGTCGCGCATCATCAAGGCCGATTCCAACGCTGATCCCGTGATGCGTCTGGCGGTTACGTCCGACACCATGTCTGTCGATGACATGACGGTGCTGGTCGAAGACCAGATACAGGATATCCTCTCCGCGGTTCCGGGCGTGGCTGACGTCCAGATCAACGGTGACCGCGACAAGATATTCCGCATCGATATCAATCAGGCGCGCCTTGCGAGCTATGGTCTGACCATTGCGGATATTTCTACGGCGCTTTCTTCCATGGGGCTGGACGCCCCTGCCGGTTCTTTGCGTAGCGCCGATCAGTCCATCGTTGTCCGTGCCACGGCCAATCTGGAAAAGCCTGAGGATTTCGAGAACGTCTACATCAACGGACGCACGCAGATCCGCGATGTTGCTACCGTCACGCTTGGGCCGGATATCGAAAGCTCGGCGGTCCGGTCCAACGGCAAGACGGCAATTGGTCTCGGCATCGTCCGTCAGGCACAGTCGAATACGCTCGATATCTCGGAGGGCATTCGGGCAGCGGTCGCCAATTTGCAGAAAACCTTGCCCGCGGGCGTGAATATCGCCGTTACCAGTGACGATGCGAATTTCATCAATGGCGCTATCCACGAGGTGGAAATCGCACTGATCGCGTCAGTGATCATCGTTGTGGCGATTATCTTCGTGTTCCTCTGGGATATACGCGCAACGCTCATCCCGGCCTTGTCCATGCCTGTCGCTTTGATCGGCACGATTGCGGCCATCTATCTGGCAGGATTCTCGGTCAATATTCTTACCCTTCTGGCTTTGGTGCTCGCCACAGGTCTCGTGGTCGATGACGCCATTGTTGTGTTGGAAAACGTTGTCCGACGACGCAATCAGGGCATGGGGCCGCGTGCTGCGGCAGTCCTCGGCACGCAGGAAGTCTTCTTCGCCGTTATTGCCACGACGCTGACTTTGGCGGCAGTCTTCGTTCCAATTTCGTTTCTGCCGGGGCAGGCGGGTGGTCTGTTCCGTGAATTCGGCTTCGTGCTGGCAATTGCTGTTCTTCTGTCATCTGTTGTTGCGTTGACGCTTTGCCCCATGCTTGCCTCTCGCTTCCTCAAGGAAGGGAATGGCGAAGACGGCGGCCACGGTCCGCTTTTCCTGCGTCGTATTGGCGGCGGGCTTGCGACCTTCTATAAAAAGACGCTGCACATCTGTCTGTCGGCGCCATTCGTTGTTGTGCTGGTGGCAATGCTTTTCGCAGGCGCATCCTTTGTCGGCTACGGTCTGATCCGTCAGGAACTGACGCCCTCGGAAGATCGTGCCGTTGCACTGCTGCGTATCAATGGGCCGCAGGGCATCAGTGTGGAGTTCCTCCAGTCTCAGCTCGACAAGATTGAGGAGGCCGTCCAGCCTCTGCGCGATAGCGGTGAAATCATTACTACTTATGCCATCGCAGGTTCCGGCGGGTCGTCCAATAACGGCTTTGTTGTCCTGACGCTGGCACCGTGGAAGGAACGCGCGCGCAGCCAGCAGGAAATCATGGCTGACATTACCCAGCGCATCAAAGGCATAACGGCGGTGCGTATTTTTACCACCCAACCGAACAGCCTTGGTATTCGTGGTGCGGGCAACGGTTTGCAGTTTGCCATAGTCGGTAGCGATTATGCCAAGCTACAGCCTGCCGCGCAGGCGGTCGTTGCCGCGCTGGAAAAGGATCCACGGTTCGTGCAGCCGCGACTGTCCGTCGAGCCGACCCAGCCGCAGCTTTCCGTCGAGATCAATCGCGAACGAGCATCCGATCTTGGTATCGACATCACAGGGCTTGCGAATGCTGTGCAGTCGGTACTCGACGGTCGCAAGATCGGATCGGTTTATGTCGGAGATCGCAGTTTCGATGTGAAACTCGTTGCCACCACCAACCCGATCAACGATCCGACCGATCTTGAAAACATATTCATGAAGACGACGGACGGTCGTTATGTGCCGATGTCGTCTATTGCTACGGTCGTTGAGAAAGCGGTTCCGCCGCAGCTTGATCGCGAGACGCGCCAGCGCTCGGTGTCCATAACGACAAATCTGCGCGACGATTTCGCGTTGGGCGATGCCTATAAGGTCGCACAGGAAATCGCGGCACCTTTGCTGCCTCCGGGAAGCCATATCATTCCGCTGGCGGAAGCTTCGACGCTCAGCGAAACATCAAGCGGCCTGGCAATGGTGTTCGGTTTTGCCATCATCATCATTCTTCTGGTGCTGGCAGCGCAGTTTGAAAGCTTTGTCAGTGCGCTGATCGTGATGGCGACGGTTCCTCTCGGGCTTGGTTGTGCGGTTTTTGCGATGCTGCTCACAGGTACGAGCCTGAACGTCTACAGCCAGATCGGTCTCGTGCTTCTGGTCGGCATCATGGCCAAGAATGGTATCCTGATTGTCGAATTCGCAGATCAATTGCGTGACAAGGGCTTGAGCGTTCGAGAAGCAATCGAGGAAGCATCCAACATTCGTCTTCGCCCGGTCTGCATGACGATGATCTGCGCCGTGCTTGGCGGTGTGCCGCTGGTTTTGGCAAGTGGCGCTGGCGCAGAAGCCCGTGTGGCTCTGGGCTGGGTCATTGTGGGTGGTCTTGGATTAGCAACGATTGCTACGCTTTATGTAACGCCGGTCGCCTATCTGCTGCTGGGACGCTTTACGCAGCCCAAAGCCGAAGAGGAAGCACGGCTCGAAAGAGAGCTGAACTACGCCCTTAAAGGGAAGTCACAAAAGGGTGGCACCGCTGAACCGGCGGAATAAACAAAAAGAAACCGGCCTTTTGGGGCCGGTTTTTTGCTGTTTTGAACGGGATCACTTCTTCATGGCGTCGGTTATCTTGGCTGTCCACGCGCCTTCCGGTTTCTTGGTGATGACGGGGTCGGAGCCACCGCCCAGAAGCGTTTCCACGGTGCGGTCGGCAGCCGCCACATCAAGGGTGCCATCGGAGCCGTCAACCAGCTTGCCGATTTCCTTGACCATACGTTCCTGAACTTCCTTGGTCTGAGCACCGGAAGCATCGTTGTCGAGTATGATATCAGCTGCTTCTCCAGGGTTCTCGGATGCGTATTTCCAGCCCTTCATTGAGGCACGGACAAAACGGGCGAGCTTGTCGACCATTGCCGGATCATCTAGGCTCTTTTCCAGCACATAGAGACCGTCTTCCAGCGTGGCGACGCCTTGCTCTTCATATGGGAAGACCACAAGCTGATCGGCTGGAATGCCTGCATCAATCACCTGCCAATATTCATTATAGGTCATTGTAGAAATGCAGTCGGCCTGCTTCTGGATCAGCGGGTCGACGTTGAAGCCCTGCTTGAGCACGGTCACGCCATCCTTGCCGCCTTCGGTCGGAATTTTCAGATGGCTCATCCATGACAGGAATGGGTATTCATTGCCGCCGAACCAGACACCGAGCGTGCGACCCTTGAAGTCTTCCGGCTTGGTGATGTTAGTATCCTTGCGGCAGGTCAGCATCATGCCGGACTTCTTGAAGGGCTGGGCGATGTTGACGAGCGGGACGCCTTTTTCACGGGTCGCGAGCGCCGACGGCATCCAGTCAACCACAACATCCGCGCCACCACCGGCAATCACCTGCGGCGGAGCGACGTCCGGTCCGCCCGGCTTGATATCGACATCGAGATTTTCTTCCTCATAGAAGCCTTTGTCCTTGGCTACATAGTAACCGGCAAATTGCCCCTGCGTCACCCATTTGAGCTGCAAGGTCAGCTTGTCGGCTGCCATTGCCGAACTGCTCATAAGCGCGAGCGCCAGTCCGGCTGTTCCAAGGCATAAAGAAATTGCCTTTTTCATTTCAGTTCTCCTCTGGTTCTTTTTATTGCCGCGCATTTTGCCCGAAAACCGGTTCCCACTTTTCGGAATGCACTTTGGTCTGCCTTATTTTTGCAGATGCCAATTATTCAGGCTTATGCCCTCCTGTATGAAGGGTGCCAGAATGTCATTCTGCGCTCGATCAGCGCGATCAGCCCATAAGAGAGCGATCCCGCAAGAGCAGCTACAAAGATTTCAGCCCAAACCATATCCACATTCATGCGCCCGATTTCCGCAGAGATGCGGAACCCCATGCCGACAATCGGCGTGCCAAAAAACTCCGCCACGATCGCTCCGATAAGTGCGAGGGTGGAATTGATCTTGAGAGCGTTGAATATGAACGGCATGGCCGCTGGAAGACGCAGCTTGAACAATATCTGCCAGTAGCTTGAGCCGTAGGTTTCCATCATGTCCCGTTCCATTGCCCCGGTACTGGCAAGGCCCGCAACCGTGTTCACCAGCATAGGGAAGAAGGTCATGATGATGACCACCGCTGCCTTCGATTGCCAGTCGAAGCCAAACCACATCACCATGATCGGTGCGACGCCCACGATTGGAAGTGCTGCAGCCAGATTGCCGAGCGGCAACAGGCCTTTACGCAGGAATGGAATCCGGTCGGCGATGATGGCGGTTATGAAACCGAGACCGCATCCCGCCACATAGCCGATGATGACGGCCTTCAGAAAGGTCTGTCGGAAATCCGCCCAGAGAATTGGTACGGACGCCGTTATGCGTGCCCAGATTGCTGATGGTGCTGGAAGGAGAACCTGAGGAATAGCGAAAAGCCGGACGGTTACTTCCCAGAGCAATAACATCGCGATGCCAAAGAGCGCTGGCACTGCGATATCCAGAAGCTTTTGGCCCAAAGGGTTACGGGTCTTGAGATTTGCGACGCAACCCACAACCAGCCATGAAACAGCTATTAGCGCTATGACGGATAGGATGCCTGTCATCATGTGGCTGCCCTTTCCGGCTTTACACCCATGCGTCGGTTCACAAGCTGTGCCGCGACGCCAATCAGCGCAACCAGCACCGCAGCCATCAGAGCAGCGGCAACGAGTGCTGCCCATATCTGCACGGTCTGGCCATAGTACGAGCCTGCAAGCAGCCGAGCACCAAGACCGGCAACTGCACCGGTTGGCAATTCACCGACAATAGCGCCAACGAGGCTGATCGCGACGGCGATCTGTATCGATGTGAACAGGAATGGCATGGCCGCAGGCCAGCGCAGTTTCCAGAACACCTGCGATCTTGATGCATTATAGGTGCGCATGAGGTCGAGATGCATCACATCAGGCGATCTCAGCCCCTTCACCATTCCCACTGCCACGGGAAAGAAAGAGAGATAGGTGGAGATGATAGCTTTGGGCAGCAAGCCCGATATGCCAATGGCATTCAGGACCACGATAATCATCGGCGCGATGGCGAGGATCGGGATCGTTTGTGAGGTGATGATCCATGGCATCAGGCTTTTGTCGAGTGTGCGGGAATGAACAATCCCCACGGCGAGAAGAACGCCCAATGCCGATCCCAGCACAAAACCGAGCAGGGTGGACGATAGTGTGACCCATCCGTGATAGATCAGGCTGCGCTTGGAACTCGGTTTGACACCGAAGACGGTTTTCCAGATTTCTTCAGCTACCTGATGCGGTGCGGGCAGGACCGGTCGGTCCTGATGCATCGTATTGGCAACAAGCGTCGAGAAGGTGATTTCTGTCCCTGCGCGTGTCGCCTGATCACGCTCAAACGGGGCGTTGAGCACCACCGCCAGGCCGTACCAAAGCGCAATAATGACGGCGAGTATAGTCGCCACGGGGATGAATCTGTCGTGCAGGAAGCCTTTCATGGACGATCTCCAGCACGATGCCGTTGAAAAGTGCCCTTATTCATGGATGTGTCCCAAACGCAAACCCTCACGGACGCGGTGGGCAATTTTCAGGAACGCTTCGGACTCCCTGATTTCAAGTGGTCTGTCCGGGCCAAGATCGCAATCGATGATTTCATGAATGCGGCCTGGGCGCGGGCTCATGACAACGATCTTGGTTGAGAGAAACACCGCTTCCGGGATCGAGTGTGTGACGAAAATCACTGTTTTGCGGGTTGCTGCCCAAAGCTTGAGAAGCTGTTCGTTGAGATGATCGCGCACGATTTCGTCCAGAGCGCCGAAGGGCTCGTCCATCAGCAGCATATCAGGATCGAATGATAATGCGCGGGCTATCGATGCGCGCTGTTGCATGCCGCCGGAAAGCTGCCAGGGATATTTTTTGTCAAAGCCTGAGAGATTGACGAGCGCGAGGTTCTTTTCGATCCGCTCGCGCCTTTCTGCTTTGGAGAACCCCATAATCTCCAGCGGCAGGCTGATATTGTCTTCGATGGTACGCCACGGAAACAGAGCGGCCGCCTGAAATACGTAACCATAGGACCGGTCCAGACGGGCTTGCTCCGGTGTTTTGCCGTTGACCGTGACAGAACCTGATGTCGGTTGCTCCAGATCGGCCACCACACGCATCAGCGTAGTCTTGCCGCATCCCGAAGGTCCGATGAAGGAAACGAACTCGCCGCGCTTGACGGCAAGATCAATATTGGACAGCGCATGGACAGGTCCGTCATTCGTCTCGAAGACGAGCGACAAGTCTTTGATGTCGATCACTGTCTGCGCATTTGCCTCGCCCCTCCCATTATCCCTGGATCGGGTGGCCATGCTGTCATTCAAGTTCATGCGCGGTTCCCGAAGCTGGACGATGGCCATGTCTCAGACCCCTATCGGCATATGTTCGGCGCTGCGTTCCACCTTGCGCGGCGCAACGATTTCCTTCCATTGTGACAGCGCCCGATTGACGGCACCGTTCGGCTCGCGCTCGACGAAGCGCCCGTCACCTGGCTCTGCCGTGACGTGTCCCTTGTCGAAAGCGATACGTCCGCGTGAAAGCGTCGTCCTCGGCAGGCCCTTGAGCTCAAAACCTTCGAACACGTTGTAATCAATCGAGGAAAGCTGTGTTTTTGCAGAAACCTTCTTGGTTGCCTCCGGATCCCAGATGACAAGATCAGCGTCAGCACCCGGCAGCACTGCGCCTTTCTGCGGATAGATGTTCAAGATCTTGGCAATGTTTGTCGAGGTGACAGCAACAAATTCATTTGGCGTCAGGCGACCAGTGCGCACGCCGCGCGACCACAACACTGGCATACGTTCTTCCAGACCACCCGTTCCATTCGGAATCTTGGTGAAATTGCCGATGCCGTAACGCTTCTGTTCAGTAGTGAATGCGCAGTGGTCGGTTGCAACGCATTGCAGGCTTCCGGCCGCAAGACCGGCCCACAGACTATCCTGATTGACCTTGTCACGGAATGGCGGCGACATCACCCGGCGTGCCGCATAATCCCAATCCTTGTTATGATATTCGCTTTCGTCCAGCGTCAGATGCTGGATCAGCGGCTCGCCGAACACGCGCATACCCTTTTGCCGGGCGCGGCGGATTGCTTCATGGCTCTGTTCGCAGGAAACATGCACGACATAGAGCGGAACGCCTGCCTGATCGGCAATCATGATCGCGCGATTGGTTGCTTCACCCTCCACTTCCGGCGGACGCGAATAGGCATGGGCTTCCGGTCCGTCATTGCCTTCGGCCATCAGTTTAGCCTGCAGCTGCGCAACGATATCGCCGTTTTCAGCATGGACGAGCGGCATGGCGCCCAGTTCAGCACAACGCTGGAACGACGCGAACATCTCGTCATCATTTACCATCAACGCGCCCTTATAGGCCATGAAGTGTTTGAAGGTGTTGATGCCGCGCTTCACCACCTCGGCCATTTCGTTGAACGTGCGCTCGTTCCAGCCGGTAATCGCCATGTGGAACGAATAATCGGTGCGCGCCTTGCCAGCCTTCTGGAACCACTCCTGAAGCGCGTCGAGCAGGTTACCTTCGGAATCCGGCAGCACGAAATCGACCACCATCGTCGTCCCGCCAGAAAGGGCAGCCGCCGTTCCAGTATCGAAATCGTCGGAAGAATAGGTCCCCATGAAGGGCATTTGCAGATGGGTGTGCGGGTCGATGCCACCCGGCATGATATAACAGCCGGATGCATCTATGACTTCATCGCCGGAGAGATTGTCGCCGACAGCAACAATCTTTTCGCCTTCGATGAGAACATCGGCTTTAAAGGTGCGGTCAGCCGTGATGACGGTTCCGCCTTTGATGACCTTTGCCATTGTTCGTCGTTCCCCTTTTTGGTTTTGTTGCGAACAGTAGCAGTAGTGGATGGTTGTGAAATCAGCTTACAATTTCAGCAGTCTCCAATACCGCATGCAGAAGCACGTCGGTTCCCGCCGACGCCCATTCCTTCGAAATATCCTCGTCTTCATTGTGGCTGAGCCCGTCCACGCATGGGCACATGACCATGGCCGTTGGTGCGACGCGATTGACCCAGCAGGCATCGTGGCCTGCGCCGGAAACGATGTTGCGATGGCTGTAGCCAAGTCGCTCTGCCGCATTGCGGATCGCCACCACACAACCATCATCAAAGGTCACCGGGTCGAAATGTCCGGCCACCTCAATCTCGATGCCGATGTCCAGTTCTGCGGCAATCTTCGGCGCTTCCTTTTCAAACCGCGTTTTCATGTCATCCAGCACATCCTGGTTGGGCGAACGGAAATCCACAGTGAAAACGATCTGGCCCGGAAGCACATTGCGTGAATTGGGTGAAACGTCGATATGGCCGACACCGCCAACCGCATCCGGCTGGTGGGACATGGCGATTTCGTTGACGAGTTGCAGCATCTTGCCGAGGCCAAGGCTCGCATTCTTGCGCATCTTCATAGGCGTAGAGCCGGTGTGCGCCTCCTTGCCGGTCAAGGTCACCTGCAGCCACCACAGCCCCTGACCGTGCGTGACAACACCGATATCCTTGTGCTCAACTTCAAGGATTGGTCCCTGTTCGATATGAAGCTCGAACATCGCATGGATTTTGCGCTGCCCGACCGGTTCATCGCCTTTCCAGCCGATGCGCTCCAGTTCGTCTCCGAATTTCTTGCCTTTGGCGTCGGTGCGCTGATAGGCCCAGTCCTGCTCGTGGACACCGGCAAAAACACCGGATGAGAGCATCGCTGGGGCAAATCGCGTGCCTTCCTCATTCGTCCAGTTGACGACGACGATTGGCCGCTTTGTCTTGATATTCATATCGTTGAGCGTGCGCATGACTTCGAGGCCGCCGAGCACGCCCAGCACGCCATCGAATTTACCACCCGTCGGCTGCGTGTCGAGATGGCTGCCCATATAGACCGGATCGGCGTCGGCATCTTCGCCGGGGCGGAGGAAGAACATGTTCCCCATCGTGTCCACGCCCATGGAAAGTCCGGATTTTTCGCACCAGCTCTGAAACAGTTTGCGGCCTTCGCCGTCCTCATCGGTCAAGGTCTGGCGGTTATTGCCACCGCGCACACCGGGGCCGATCTGGGCCATGTCCATCAGACTGTCCCAAAGACGATCGCCATTGACTCTAAGATTGCTGGTGAGCACCATGCGCTCTGCCTCCGCATTATGTATGTGCGTTTAAATTCGGGCCATTATACTTCTAGCCCGTATCCACCCGCCAATATATGTTCCCACGACCCGGCTCTTTGGCCACAATATTCTTGCCTTGCGGGCAAAAACTTGACTAGTTGGTCAAATTGCAGGCTAGAAGAGCGTTTGAATATGGTCAAGCGCTTTTGAAAAATTCTACACTGCTGAAAGGTGTCAAATGGCCACAGCTCCTTCAGACTCACGGACCGACACGGTTGAAAACGAGAAGATGTCGAACGACAAGTCGGAAGGCGCGACGCGCATTCAGGGTATAAATCGCAGGCTTATCCTCGATGCAGCGCTGGAGGTTTTTTCCGCTTATGGCTTTCGAGGTTCGACAGTCGACCAGATCGCCGAGAAGGCAGGCATGTCGAAGCCAAACCTGCTTTATTATTTCCCGCGCAAGCAGAACATTTATGTGACCGTGCTGGAAGATACGCTTGCCACCTGGCTGGAGCCTTTCGAACACATTAATCCGGACGGTGATCCGCTGGAAGAATTGCGGCGCTACATTGCTGTGAAGCTTGAAATGTCGGCGAAGAAACCGGAGGCTTCGCGCCTTTTCGCCAATGAAATTCTGCATGGCGCTCCGGCGATTTCTGACTTTCTCAAAGGGCACCTGAAGCAGTTGGTCGATGAAAAAGCGGCAGTCATTCATCGATGGATTGCTGAAAAACGCTTGGCTCCGGTCGATCCTTATCATCTGATTTTCACCATATGGGCGGTAACGCAGCACTATTCGGATTTTTCCGTGCAGGTCGGGGCCGTTCTCGGCAGGCGATCGGAGGAGGCCGGTTTTTATGATGAGACGGCCAAAGCGGTGAGTGCCATTATTCTTGACGGCATCCGCCCACGAAACGAGAATTCGTCATCATGAAAACGATTCTTATTGCAGCAGCCATTGTCCGCGATGAGGCAGGCCGTTTCCTCCTCGTGCGCAAGCGCGGCAGCGAGATTTTCTTCCAGCCGGGTGGCAAGATCGATGCAGGCGAGCAGCCTGAAACAGCCCTTATCCGCGAAATTGAGGA
This sequence comes from Ochrobactrum sp. XJ1, assembly GCF_024701725.1. NCBI lineage: Bacteria > Pseudomonadati > Pseudomonadota > Alphaproteobacteria > Hyphomicrobiales > Brucellaceae > Ochrobactrum > Ochrobactrum sp. XJ1. The sequence goes on along the minus strand of NZ_VDGD01000004.1, from coordinate 279,389 downwards.
GGAACTCGGCATTCGCATTGCCGAGAGCCAGTTAAGCTATGCTGCGAAAATGTCAGCGCCTGCAGCTAACGAGCTCGACGCCACGGTTGAAGCCGAGCTGTTCCATCTTAGCCTTAAGGAAGGGCAGGTGCCTGCCGCTTCCAGCGAGATTGAAGAACTGATCTGGCTCAAGGCTGGCGATCAAAGCCGTCCCGTTGCCCTGCTTTCGCAGAGCATTCAGGCGCGGTTTTCGGATGCAGTTTAAGCACTCTCGACGCGATTTCCTTCGCCATCGAAAAGATGCAGGTGCTGTGCCGGGAAGCTCACCTGAATGGAGCCCTGCGCATGAAGCGCATCGCGATCCAGTGTGAAAATCTTGAACGGCAACCCGTGCAGGCTGAGATGCAGAATAATGCCGAAGCCGGTCGGCTCGACCAAATCGACATCAGCCGTCAGGCCTGCTGAATTCTCGATATGCACATGCTCTGGACGAATGCCAAGCGTGGCGTTCGCGCCATCCTTGAGTTTTACGGGCTGCGGCAATGCGATGAGCGTGCCGTCTTTGAGTTTCAGACGCGGGCCACCATCCTGTTCAAGATAGGTCACATCGAGGAAGTTCATGGCGGGTGAGCCGATGAAACCTGCCACGAAGAGATTGGCCGGGTGGTCATAAAGCTCAAGTGGAGAGCCGACCTGCTGCACCACACCACCATGCATGGCGACGATACGGTCGGCCAGAGTCATGGCTTCGATCTGGTCATGTGTCACATAAATGGATGTGGCTTTCAGCTCACCATGCAGTTTTTTGATTTCGGCACGCATCTGCTCGCGCAGGCGCGCATCGAGGTTGGAAAGCGGCTCGTCAAAGAGGAAGGCCTTGGGCTGACGCACAATGGCGCGACCCATTGCAACGCGCTGGCGTTGGCCACCGGAAAGCGCCTTCGGTCGACGTTCCAGCAAAGGCTCAAGGCCAAGTTTGGCGGCGGTCGATTTGATGGCGCTTGCGATCTTTTCTTTCGGCGTTTTGCGCAGCCGCATACTGTAGCTCATATTGTCGGCGACACTCATATGCGGGTAGAGCGCATAGGACTGAAACACCATCGCAATATCGCGATCTTTGGGTGCCAGCTCATTGACGCGCTTGCCACTGATCTGCACCTGACCGGCAGTGATGTCTTCAAGGCCTGCAATCATGCGCAGCAATGTGGATTTGCCACAGCCTGACGGGCCGACCAGCACGATGAATTCGCCATCTTTGATCTCAAGGTCAACGCCGTGCAGAACAGCATGTTCGCCATAGCTTTTGCGGACTGACTGAATATCGATGGAAGCCATAGGGAAAAATCCTTTCAGCCTTTGACCGCGCCAGCCGTGAGGCCCTGCACGAGATATCGTTGAATGAGGAAGAAGAAGAGACAGGCCGGGATCAGCGCGAGCACGCCCGCTGCCATCATCTGTCCGAAATCGACCGAGAACTTTGAGACGAAGCTCAAAAGCCCGACCGGGAACGTGGCTGAATCATTGCCGGAAATCAGCATCAGCGCGAACAGAAGCTCGCTCCACGCTGCGGTGAAAACAAAGCCGAGCGTTGCAGCAATACCGGGCAGGGTCAGCGGCAGAATGATCTGGCGGAAAGCCATGAACTGCGTTGCGCCGTCGATCTTGGCGGCTTCTTCGAGATCCTTCGGAATGCCGTCGAAGAACGATTGCATCAGGAAGGTTGCAAAAGGCACATTGAATGCCGAATAGACGATGATGAGGCCGATCAGGCTGTTGGTGAGACCGAGCGGTGCCATGATCTTGTAGATCGGCGCGATCAGCATCACGAGCGGGAACATCTGCGTCAGCAGCATCAGCGCCACAATCCAGTATTTTGCACGGAAATTGAAACGTGACAGCGCATAGCCGGAGAGCGATGCCAGTAGCGTAACGATGATGGCGGTTGAGCCGGATACGATCAGGCTGTTGCGGAAGAACAGCGGAAATGAGCTGTTATTCAAAACATGGCTGAAGTGATCGAACGTCATGCGCGATGGCCAGAGCCGTACGCCTTCGCTGTAAAGCAGATCATTGGGCGTGACGGAAACCTTCACCAGCCAGAAGATCGGAAACAGCGCGAACAGGACGAACAGCAGAATGGCAATGCGATGCGCGCCGACAAGGAGGAGTTTACGGTTTGTCATGGCCTCAATCCTTGTTCAGCAGCGTCTGGCGCAACAGCACGATGAGCATTGAATAGACCATCAGCAGGACAAGCAGGACCATCGCAATTGCCGAGGCATAGCCGAAATCGAGCCGTTTGAAGGCCTGCGTGAAGATGTAGCTGGCGACGATCTGTGTCCGGTCGGCAGGGCCGCCACCGGTCATCACGACAATCAGATCGGCACTGTTGGCAATCCAGACGGTGCGCAGCAAAATGGTGATAGCCATGGTTGGCGCGAGATATGGAAGCGTGATCGAGAGAAAACGCTGCACGGGGCCAGCGCCATCAATCGCTGCTGCTTCATAAAGATCGCGGGGGATGGCCTGCAAAGCGGCCAGCATGGTGATGGCAAAGAACGGAATACCCCACCATACACCGGCGGTAATGATGCCCCACATGGCCAGATTGGGGTCGGACAGGATGTTGTCTGGTGCGCTCAGAATGCCGATTGCATGTAGCCAGTGCGGCAGCGGACCGATCACCGGATTGAACAGCCACGCCCAGTTAAGGCCGGTGAGGAATGTCGGTACAGCCCATGGCAGAAAGATCAATGCCTGCGCAATGCCGCGTCCGGCGAATGGCTTGTCGAGCAGCAGGGCAAGAATAAGCCCGAACACGAATTGCAGCAGCACCGAACAGCCGGTCCACCAGAGTGTGTTCTTCAAAGAACGATAGAAAGCCTGATCCGTCGCAAGTTCGCGGAAATGATCAAGCCCTACATAGCCACCCGAAAACGGGTTAAGCAACTGAATGTCGCGAAAGGCATAGGAGACGCCGAGGACCAGCGGAACCAGCATGATGGCGCCGATGAGGATCAGTGCGGGGGCGCTGTAGAGATAAGGTTCGGAGGCGTGCGCAAGTCGCTGCAGAAAACTGCGGCGATCCTGTCTTGGCACGTCGTTGTGCACCGGGGCCTTTATGGAAGCGGTGTCGTTCATCATTTTTCCCTTCGCGGGGCTGCATCATTCGCTTTGCAGGCGCGGTCTTCCACGCCTGCAAGCTGTTCATGGTGCTATTGCTTTGAAAGGTGCTTCTGCTGTGCCTTGGTCAGATATTCTGCCCATTGGTCGGCCAGCTGATCTGGCGTGATGTCGCCGAGAAGCGCTTCCTGCGAGGTCTTGATGACGAGCGAATCCTTGAAGAAGGCAAATTCTTCCAGATAGGTCGGCATGACGGTTGGAACGACGTTCTTGTCAGCCAGTTCATCGAACCAGCCCTTGAACTGCTCGCCGCTATAGAACGGATCGTTCTGAGCAGATTTAAGAACCGGCAATGCACCGGTGCGCTTGTTCCATTCGATATTGCCTTCCGGACCTTCAAGCATCGAGATCAGCTTCCAGGAGAGGTCCTTGTTCTGGCTACCGCTCATCATCGACCAGCCGGCAAAACCGATGGTCGGGAAGGTTTTGCCATCCGGGCCCTTTGGCATGATGGTGACGCCGAAATCTTCCGGCTTCATGCGTTCGGCAATGGCGATCAGCGCATCTGGATCTTGGTTGAGGAAGGCGCAGGTGCCGCTATAGAAACCGGCGACGGTTTCGTTGAAGCCCCAGTTGACGCTGTCCTTCGGTGCAAGGCCGTTCTTGTAGAGATCGACCATCCAGGTGATGCCCTTTTTCCAGCCTTCGCTGTTCATGGTCGAGGTGCCGTCTTCGTTGAAGAACTTATTGTCACCGGCCATGGATGCGGCAAAAATCACCCAGCCATTGAGACCACCGGGGCCACCACGCATACAGAAGCCGGACTTGCCGGGAAGGGCTGCGATCTTTTTGGAGGCTTCGACAAATTCGTCCATCGTCTTTGGCGGCTCGGACACACCAGCCTCAGACAGCAGCTTCTTGTTGTAGAACATGGCGTTCAGATAGAAGCCGTAAGGCAGCGTATAGGCTGTGTTGTTGACACTGCGGCCAAGCTCAAGTGCGCGCTCGGTCAGGTCTGGCGTGGTTTCCCACTTTTCGAGATATGGCTCGAGGTTTTCCAGCATGCCATTGTTGGCATAGAGCGAAACCCAGGTGTCCGGCATTTCCATGACATCGGGAATTTCACCAGCCGAAACCATGGTTGCGAATTTCTGGAAGGATTCGCCCCATGGCAGCGAGATGATTTCGACCTTGGTACCCGGATTGGCTGCCTCAAACTTGGCAACGATGGATTCAAGCGTCTTGGTGCGTTCCGGGCTGGTGATGACTTCAACAAGCTTCAGAGTGGTATCGGCAAGCGCCGTACCGCTCAAAAGCATGGTTGCGAATGCGGCTGCTATTAGTTTTTTCATTGCAGTTCCCCTTATTGCTCCTCACTGGATTTTCGTTATTCGGTCGATGCTGCGAGCGCTCCTTCAATATCCCGCCACAGCGCTTCCGTTCCTTCCAGTCCGACATGCAGGCGCACGGAGCGCGGGTCGATGCCGAACGTATGTGCCGAATTTGGCTGTGCTTTCTGCTGCAGCACGACTTCGCCCGGCACGATCAGGCTTTCATGACCGCCCCAGCTCACGCCGAGCTTGAACAGATCGAGATGATTGCAGAATTCGCGAATGTTCACGCCTTCCCGGAAGATGACCGAGAACAGGCCGGACGTGCCCTTGAGACCCGCAGGCAGACGATTGGCAAGTGCCGGGTGGCAGACGGTTTCAACCACATCCAGTGCCTGAAGACGCTTTGCAATTTCCAGTGCCGAAGCCTCGTGCGCCTTCATGCGCGTCGGCAAAGTGCGCATGCCACGCACCAGAAGCCACGCATCAAACGGTGAAAGCTTGCCGCCGAGATATGGATAGGTTTCTGCGCGGATTGTATTGATCAGGGCTTTCGATCCGGTCACGACACCGGCCACGACATCGCTATGGCCACCGAGATATTTCGATGCCGAATGCACGACGAGATCAACGCCAAGCGACAGTGGGCGCTGGAAGATCGGGCTGGCCCAGCTGTTGTCGATGATGCTCAGCACGCCATGCTGCCTGGCAATCGCTGCCAGGGCACCGACATCATGGGCTTCCATGACCCAGCTCGTCGGGCTTTCCATGTAGAAGAGCTTTGCACCGGGCAGGGCTTTTGCAACCGCTTCCTCGTCGCGGCCATCGACGTAGTCTACCTGCACCTGCATACGCTTCATAATGGTGCCAAACAGGCGGAATGCATCCGGGTAGACATGACGTACCGCAACGATGCGATCACCGGGATTGACGAAGGCCAGCACACTTGAAGAGATGGCAGCCATGCCGCTGGCAAAGCCCAGCGCGTCTTCGCCGCCTTCAAGTTTTGCCAGCATTTCTTCAAATGCCCGCACGGTCGGGTTGAGGCCGCGTGTGTAGATCGGGCGAACCTTTTCGCCGCGATAAGAGGCGACCATGTCGTCATAGCTTGGGAAGGTGAAAAGCGAGGTCTGCACGATGGGTGGAACCACGGCGTCGTAGGCATTGCTTTCATCATGAGCAACCGTAAGCGCTGCGAAATCCAGCGGATCCATCCCGTCGGTCATTTGGACATTTCCTTGATGTCTTCCTCGACAATGTCGAGGATCTTGAGTGTTTCCTGCCGTGCGGCTTCAGGGTCCTGAGCCACGATGGCGTTAAAGAGCGTGCGGTGGAACGGAAAGGTCCGCCGCGCGAAGTCGATCCGCTCAAACGGATGATCCCAGAAGTGCAAGAAGGCTTCGCGCATCTGTTCGAGCAATTGTCTGAAAAGCGGATTATGGGTCGCGTCGTAAATGGCGAGATGAAACGCCAGATCTTCCGGGCCTGACGTGCCTTCCGCGATATGAACGCGCTCCATCTCATTGAGATTGCGTTCGATGATGACGAGGTCTTCCGCCGTGCGTTTGCGGGCGGCGACCATGCTGGCCTCGGCTTCGATGCCACGGCGCACTTCAAGCGATTGCAGCAATGCATCGCGCAATTGCGCGGGGTCGAATGAAAGCGGCATATGAATGGTTGCCGCCGAAATCGGCTTGAGCAGATAGGTGCCGCTACCTTTGCGGGCTTCGATCACACCCAGCGCCTGAAAGTGCCGGATTGCTTCGCGAATGGTGGAGCGCCCCACGGCCAGCGCGGTCATCAATTCACGTTCGGCGGGAAGGCGATCTCCGGCCTGAAGCTGCGCTGTCGCGATGTAATTGGCGAGCGCATCTGTTACCTGCCGGGCGCGATCCATCGGCGGTAACGGTGCTATCTGCAGCAGCCTGCGATCTTTCATTCTGCCTCCATTTCACAGATTGACCCAGAGATCAGCCCAGAGTCTCAACGCGCAATCAGGTCAGAGCCGGTTCCCTTATTGGTTCTTAAATTGGTCTGACATCATAGTAATATCGACAGGAATTCGAGACTGTCAAGCGCGGTTTATTTGCGAGTGAATAGACTGTTTGCATGCGCATGCTTTTCCGATTGCGCTTCGGCAAGCTTGCTCCTATCAATCGCTGGAAGAGGCGGCGCGTCCCAAAAAGTGTGAAGCGGTTTTTGGATAAGACGCGCTGAAAAAGGAGTGCGGCATGCTGCATGCCGCGATCGAGGAGATACCCATGCAATTGAAGGCATCCGAAAAGCGGACGCTTGGCCGAACTGGTTTGACTGTAACCGCGCTTGGTCTGGGAACCGCGCCTTTGGGCGGACTGTATGCGCCGGTTTCGCGTGCTGATGCGGACGCTTTGCTGGAAGCTGGTTGGGGCAGCGGTATCCGTTATTTCGACAGTGCGCCGATGTATGGCTATGGCCGATGCGAGCACCTTCTTGGCGATATGCTGCGTGAAAAACCCGAGCGCGCCGTCATTTCCACCAAAGTCGGGCGTCTGATGACCAATGAGCGTGCTGGTCGCACGCTGCCACCATCGCCGCCAAAGAATCCGCTCGATTCGGGCTGGCATAATGGCCTCAATTTCCGTGAGGTTTTCGATTACAGCTATGATGGCGTCATGCGCAGCTTCGATGACAGCCAACAGCGCCTCGGCTTTCCTGAAATCGATCTGCTTTATGTCCACGATATTGGCCGTGTGACCCATGGCGACAGACACGAGCTTCACTGGAATGCGCTGACCAAGGGGGGCGGCTTCCGTGCGCTGACCGAGTTGCGCGCGGCAGGTAATATCAAGGGCTTTGGTCTTGGTGTGAACGAATGGCAGATCATTCGCGATGCGCTGGAAGAAGCTGATCTTGATTGCTCGCTTCTGGCTGGGCGCTATTCGCTGCTCGATCAGGTTTCTGAAAAAGAATTCCTGCCGCTGGCACAAAAGCGCGGCATGGCACTGGTAATCGCCGGTGTGTTCAATTCAGGAATTCTCGCGGCACCGCGCGGCGGCGAACAGAAGTTCGACTATGCCGATGCACCTGCCGACATCATTGCGCGCACCAATCGCCTGCATGATATTTGCGATGAGTATCATGTGCCGCTTGCCGCTGCTGCCATGCAGTTTCCGTTGAGGCATGAGGCCGTCAGCTCCATTCTGATTGGCGTCCGTTCACCTGAACAGATCAGGCAAAATGTGGTCTGGTTCGAGCAGTCGATTCCGGATGAATTCTGGAACATGCTTCGCTCGGAAGGCCTCATTTCCTGATCATGACTTCCAAAATTCTCTGTGTCGGTGCCCTCACAATGGACACCATTTTCCGCCTCGACACGCTTCCCGAACAGGCAGGCAAATATCTGCCGCGCGAAGCGGTCGAGATTGCAGCTGGCATGGCCTCGAGCGCCGCTGCCGCGATTGCCCGGCTTGGCGGCGACGTGGCGCTCTGGGCTTCTGCGGGGACTGATCCGGTGGGCGATCGCGCCGTCGCCGAACTGGAAGCCGAAGGCATTGATTGTTCCTATATCCGGCGGCTGGAAGGCGCACGCACGGCCTTCTCTTCAATCCTTGTCGATGCAAATGGCGAACGCATCATTGTGCCCTTTTATGATCGCAAGCTTGCAAGCCCGTCTGATCTGGTGCCGCCGATTGTGGCGGGAGCCTATGCGGCTGTTATGACCGATGTGCGCTGGCCGTGGGCTGCGGAAACGGCGCTGCGTGCGGCTCGCGATGCCGGTATTCCGGCGATTCTGGATGCCGATACCGCGCCTGTCGAATTGCTGGAAACGCTGCTACCGCTTGCAACCCATATTGTTGCGTCGGAACCCGCTGCAATCAGCGTCACGGGCACGACGGATCTGCACGAATGCGTCCGTATTCTTAGCAACCGCTATGATGTTTTCACATCCGTCACGGCTGGCGCAGATGGCTGCTATTGGACTGAAGGTGCTGGCAAGCCTGTTTCCCATGTGGCGGGCTTCAAGGTTAATGCAGTCGATACGCTGGCTGCAGGCGATGTCTTCCATGGCGCTTTCGCGCATGGTCTGGTGGAGGGAAAGCCGATGACCGACATCATCCGCTTTGCCAATGCTGCTGCCGCCATCAAATGCGCGCGCTTCGGCGGACGTGCCGGTTCGCCAAGCAAAACAGAAGTTCTTTCCTTCATCGAAACCGGCGTTGTTCCAGTCCGATAAATTGAACGTCTCCTGTCGTCCCCTCCCTCATCCTGAGCCGGTGCGAAGCACCGTGTCGAAGGACGAGGGGAGGCATTTGGTTCATTTTCCCTCGTCCTTCGAGACGCTGTTTTCAACAGCTCCTCAGGATGAGGGAAGGAGAGGTCAGCGCTCGAATTCTACTTTCTCCCAGGTTCTTCCAAAATCATTAGATTGCACACTGAACCCGAATTGACTCTTTACTAACATGTTAGTATGTGCAAGCTTAAAGTTCAAATTTGGGAGGAGCCAGTTTTGGCGCATAATCATTCAGGGCAGGAGCGCTTTGGGCTCTCTGCAGCGCTTACGACGCCATTCGATGCAGATGGCAAAATCGATGTCGGCCGTGCACTGAAGCACGCTCTCGCACGCCTCGACAGCGGCTGCTCAAGCGTAACCTTATTTGGCACCACTGGCGAAGGGTCATCAATTGCCGATGCTGAGCGCGTAGCACTTCTCGACGCCTTCATCGCGCAGGGTTTCCCGGCTTCGAACATTGTTGTCGGCGTTATGGAAAATTCGGTTGCCGATGCGGTCCTGCAGTCGGCCGATGCGCTGCGTCGCGGCTGCAAGGCTATTCTTCTGGCGCCGCCTTCCTATTTCAAGAATCTCTCCGACGAAGGTCTGTTCAACTGGTTTTCAGCGGTGTTCAAAGGTCTGGGCAGTAATGCCCGCAGCATCATTCTCTACAATATTCCGTCGGTGACTGCAGTTGAACTGTCGGTCGATCTCATCGGTCGCCTGCGCGCAACTTTCGGTGACATCATCATCGGCGTGAAGGATTCGTCCGGTAACTGGGCCTATACGGAAAAGTTGCTTGCTGCGCATAAAGACATTGCGATCCTGATCGGCGATGAACGCGACCTTGCGGCCGGTGTGCGTCTCGGTGGGCAGGGTGCGATTTCCGGCATGGCCAATCTGTTCCCAGATCGCCTTCTGCGCATGATCAACGACGGTCAGGACGATGCCGAACTGGTCGGCGCAGTACAGCAATTGCTGAACTATCCGGTAACGCCTGCGGTCAAGGCCATGGTGGCGCGTCATACGGGTGACAAGGAGTGGCGTCGCGTACGTGCACCGCTGATTTCACTGAATGATGCGGATTTCGATGCAATCGGCAGTGTATTCGACCGTTTGCATATGGCAAAAGCAGCTTAAGGGCGGCATAAGCAAACGGGACTAAGAGGGGACTGGCTTTGGCAGACGATCACAACGAACCAGTAAAATTGCGGGATAAGGCTTATCAGAGCTTCACCCAGCATTTGCTGGCGCGTGATTTTCATCCGGGCCAGTTCGTTTCGCAGCGCCAGCTCGTCACCATGACGGGTTTGCCACTGGGTGCGATCCGCGAACTGATCCCGCGCCTTGAGGCGGAAGGTCTTATCAAGACCGTGCCGCAGCGCGGGCTTCAGATCGCTCATATCGACCTCAATCTGATCCGCGAAGCGTTTCAGTTCCGCCTTTTCATCGAAAAGGAGTCGATTGCGATTTTCTGTCAATCGGCTTCCGACGAGCTGTTGCGTTCGCTGCGTGCCGAGCATGAAGAGACGCTCAATCGCGCAATGAATGAGGGCGAAACACCAGAGCTCGAAGAGCGGGCGCAGAATATCGACTGGAGCCTGCACGACACAATTGTCGGCTCGCTCGATAATGAGATCATCTGGCGTGCTTACCAGACCAATACGATCAAGATGCGCCTGATCAATCAGGAGCGCTTCCGTATCACCGGGCGTGTTATCCCGGTCATGCAGGAGCATCTCGCTGTGCTTGCTGCAATCGAAACACGCGATCCGCAGACAGCCATGGATGCCATCGCCGTTCACATCAACAATGCACGGAAGCTGGCTTTGCAGATTTAACAACCAGGGCCGCGCAAGAGGAGTTGCCGGGCCGGAAGAATGATAGGGCCAAGAAGCCATAGGGGAGGAGCATGTAATGAATCTATTACGTCCAACACGTCGTCAGTTTCTGGCGGGAACAGCGGCCATCGCCGCCTCGGGTGTCACGGGCATCAGCCCATCTTTCGCGCAGTCGACCGTTGACTGGAAGAAATATGCTGGCACCACGCTTGAAGTAAATCTTATCAAGAGCCCGCGCGGCGAAATCCTTCAGAAATATCAGAAGGAATTCGAAGAGCTCACCGGCATCAAGGTCAATTCCGAGCAGATGCCGGAACAGCAGCAGCGCCAGAAAGCGGTGATCGAGCTGACGTCCGGTCGTCCAAGCTTCGACGTTATTCACATCAGCTATCACGTTCAGAAGCGTCAATTTGAAAAGGGTGGCTGGCTTGCCGACCTCAACCCGTTTCTGAAAGACCCGACGCTGACCGATGCATCACTCACAGAAGATGATTTTGCAAGCGCCGGTCTGACCTTCGCCAAGGATGCCAATGGCCGCTTCGGCGCGCTGCCTTTCTCGGTCGATTACTGGATCATCTACTGGAACAAGGAACTCTTTGCCGCCAAGGGCATCGAATTCCCGAAGACTTTTGAAGAATTGGTTGCCGCTGCAGAAGCGCTCACCGATCCATCAACCAGAACCTATGGTTTTGTCGCTCGCGGCATGAAGAATGCCAATGCGCCGGTCTATACTAGCCTCCTGCTCGGCTATGGCAAGCAGTCGGTTGACGCAGACGGTAATCTGCAGACGGATTCGGCTGAAGGGATTGAAGCCGCCAAGCTCTATCAGCGCCTGATGACCAAATCGGCACCTCCCGGTGTTGCAGGCTTTAACTGGGCTGAATGCCAGTCGAACTTCCTGCAGGGCCGTGTCGGCATGTGGCTCGACGGTATCGGCTTTGCGCCGCCGCTCGAAGATCCGAACAAGTCGCGTGTTGTCGGCAAGGTTGGCTATGGCGTCATGCCAGCAGGCCCGAATGCGCAGGCAGCACCAACCACCGGCGATGGTATCGGCGTGACCGAAGCTTCCAAGAACAAGGAAGCTGCATATCTGTATTGCCAGTGGGCCATTTCCAAGGAAATGGGCGCTCGCCTGTTGCAGTCGGGATCGGGTGTTCCGTTCCGCAAGTCGGTCATCGATGATGAAGCCGTGCGCAAGGGCGTTACCATGCCAGCGGGCTGGGTGGAAGCTCTGTCAAAATCCGCACCAATCAGCCAGCTCTGCCTGCCGGTCATCGTACCTGTCACGGAATTCCGCGACATTATCGGTGTCGGCCTCACCAATCTGTTGAATGGTGCGGATGCAGAAACTGAAATGAAACGCGCGACGGAAGAATTCCGTCCGGTCCTCGCACGGAGCGAAGGAAAATGACATCTGCCGCCCCGATAGGTGCAAAAACGGAAGCTGCTGCCAATGCAGCTTCCTCCACCAAGACTGGCAAGAGCCGCTTGCGGCCAAGTTACTGGCCATTTGTTCTTCCAGCCTTGATCACCGTCGGGGCGGTGATTGTCTTCCCATGGGTGTTTACGCTTTGGATGAGTGCAAACCAGTGGCAGCTCGGCGGGGAGCAGAGCTTTGTCGGCTTCGACAATTATCTGCGTCTTGCAGCCGATATGCGCTTCTGGGAATCCATGTGGCATACGCTTGTTTATACGGTTCTCTCGGTCGTGGCGCCGATGATACTGGGCACGATTGCGGCGCTGGTCTTTGACAGCAAATTGCCGATGCGCGGACTGTTGCGCGGTATTTTCGTGATGCCGATGATGGCGACGCCGGTTGCCGTCGCCCTTGTCTGGACGATGATGTATCATCCGCAGCTCGGTGTGCTGAACTATCTTCTCTCGCTGATCGGCATTGCGCCGCAGGAGTGGATATTTAATCAGAGCACGGTTATCCCGTCGCTGGTGCTGGTTGAAACCTGGCAGTGGACGCCGCTGGTCATGCTGATTGTGCTCGGCGGCTTGGCCTCCATGCCGCGCGATCCGTTTGAAAGTGCGGAAATCGATGGTGCCAATGGCTGGCAGAAGTTCCGCTATATCACGCTTCCGATGATCCTGCCCTTTATCATGGTGGCCGTCATCATCCGCTCGATCGATGCGCTGAAAAGCTTCGACATCATCTATGCGATGACGCAGGGCGGTCCCGGAACGGCATCGGAAACCATCAATATCTATCTCTATAACGTGGCGTTTTCCTATTATGACATTGGCTATGGATCGGCGATTGCCGTGGTGTTCTTCATTGTCATTATCGCCATGTCGATGATCCTTCTGGCCCTGCGCCAGCGAACCAAATGGAACTCGTGAGGACCGACCATGGCACGCAAGTCAATTCTTTCAAAGCTTGGCACGGCACTCATGGTTTTCATCATCGTGTCGCCTGCAATCTTCTTCTTCGTCTGGATGCTGTCGCTTTCCTTGAAATATGAAATCGACAACGGCGCCTATCCACCGATCCTGATCCCCGACCGCATCGCGTGGTCGAACTATAGCGGAATTTTCGAGACCAACGATTTTCTGCTCTATTTCTGGAACAGTATTCTCGTGACCGGAACAGCGACTTTGCTGGCATTGCTGGTCGGGGTTCCGGCAGGCTACGGCATTGCACGACTGCGCGCCAACAAGTCGGCAATCGTCATCATGATTGCGCGTATGACGCCGGGTCTGTCCTACCTGATCCCGCTGTTTCTGCTGTTTCAGACGCTCGGACTGCTCGGCACCCTCTGGCCGCAGATCATCATCCATCTGGTTGTGACTGTTCCAATCGTGATCTGGATCATGATCGGCTACTTCGAGACAACGCCGTTGGAGCTTGAAGAAGCCGCCATTATCGATGGCGCATCCTCGTGGCAGGTGTTCATGAAGGTGGCACTTCCAATCGCCAAGCCGGGCGTTGTGGTGTCGCTCATCCTTGCGGTGATCTTCTCGTGGAACAATTTCGTTTTCGGCATCGTGCTTGCAAGCCGCGAGACACGCACCCTGCCGGTCGCAGTTTACAACATGCTGTCCTTTGAACAGGTCAGCTGGGGTCCGCTTGCCGCCGCAGCCCTCGTGGTCACATTGCCGGTCCTGTTGCTAACCGTATTCGCACAGCGCCAGATCGTTGCAGGTCTGACAGCAGGCGCCGTCAAATAAGAGTTGAGGTTCAAGATGGCATCTGTATCCATCCGAAATGCAATCAAGAAATATGGCAATGTCGGCGTATTGCACGGCGTGTCCGTGGATATTCAGGACGGCGAATTTGTCGTGCTGGTCGGCCCGTCAGGCTGCGGCAAGTCAACGCTTCTGCGCATGATCGCAGGGCTTGAGGAAATCAGTGACGGCGAAATCGCCATTGGTCCGCGTGTGGTCAATGACCTACGCGCTAAAGAGCGCGATATTGCCATGGTGTTCCAGAATTATGCGCTCTATCCGCATATGACGGTGGCCGACAATATGGGCTTCGCGCTCATGCTGAAAAATGCACCGAAGGAAGAACGCGACAGCCGCGTTAATCGTGCAGCAGAAATCCTCGGCCTCAACAAGCTGCTCGACCGCTTTCCACGCCAGCTTTCCGGCGGTCAGCGCCAGCGTGTGGCCATGGGCCGTGCGATTGTTCGCGATCCGCAGGTGTTTCTGTTTGACGAACCGCTCTCCAATCTCGACGCTAAATTGCGCGTGCAGATGCGCGGTGAGATCAAGGGACTGCATCAGCGCCTAAAGACCACCACGATTTACGTGACCCACGATCAGATCGAAGCCATGACCATGGCTGATAAGATCGTCGTCATGCGCGATGGCCTCGTGGAACAGATCGGCGCGCCGCTCGATCTTTATGACCGTCCGGCCAACATGTTTGTGGCTGGCTTCATCGGTTCACCATCGATGAACTTCGTCAATGGCAAGATCGAAGAAGGTTCGTTTGTGGCCGACGGCGGCTTCCGTATGCCGCTTCCGGAAGGCGATTATGCAAGTCTTTCGGGCAAGGCTGTTTATGGTGTGCGCCCTGAGCATATGAAGATCGCAGAGCAGGGCGTTCCGGTCACGGTCGAAATCGTCGAGCCGACCGGTTCGGAAATCATGGTCATGGGCAAGCTCGGCGATCAGCCGATTACCTGTCTGTTCCGCGAGCGCCTGACCGTGCGTCCGGGCGATGTGCTGACAATCGCGATTGATCAGGCAACAAGCCATGTGTTCGAGCCGGAAAAAGGCAAACGCGTCAGCCGTTAAAAACAAATACAGCAAAAGAAAACGCCGGTTTTTGCCCGGCGTTTCTGTTTTATTCGGCGGCCTCTTTCACGGCCATCGGATTGTTCGGATGGGTCGTCCAGTTGGCATATTGTGCCGGGATTGGTGCCTTGGTGCGTGGATCGAAATCTCCGATCTGCTCCATGGTGATGCAATCCTCGACCGGGCAGACATTGACGCAAAGATTGCAGCCAACGCATTCCTCATCGATCACCTCAAAGTGCCGCGCACCGTTCACGAGACTGGTAATCGCCTGATGCGAAGTATCTTCGCAGGCAATATGGCAACGGCCGCACTTGATGCAGGAATCCTGATCGATCCGTGCCTTGGTGACATAATTGAGGTTGAGATACTGCCAGTCGCTGACATGCCCCACAGCCATGCCGCGGAAATCGTCCAGCGTCTGATAGCCTTTACTATCCATCCAGTCGGAAAGACCGTCGATCATTTCTTCAACGACCTTGAAGCCATAGGTCATAGCAGCGGTACAGACCTGAACCGTGCCGCAGCCGAGCGCGATAAATTCCGCAGCATCGCGCCATGTGGTAATCCCGCCAATGCCTGAAATCGGCAGGCCATAGGTTTCAGGATCGCGCGCAATTTCCGCCACCATGTTGAGCGCAATCGGCTTGACCGCTGGTCCGCAATAGCCGCCATGGCTGCCGCGACCGTCAATGGATGGCACCGGCGACATGCTGTCCAAATCAACCGAAACAATCGAATTGATCGTGTTGATCAGCGATACCGCATCGGTGCCGTTTTCTTTCGCGCCACGCGCTGGCTTGCGAATATCGGTGATGTTCGGCGTCAGCTTGGTGATCACCGGCATACGGCTATATTGCTTGCACCATTTCACGACCATCCCGACATATTCCGGCACCTGACCGACAGCCGCACCCATGCCGCGTTCGCTCATGCCGTGCGGACAGCCAAAGTTCAGCTCGATGCCGTCGGCACCGGTTTCTTCCACCAGGGGCAGGATTGCTTTCCACGCTTCTTCTTCGCATGGCACCATGATCGAAGCGATCAATGCGCGGTCGGGCCAGCGCATTTTCACTTCTTTCATTTCGCGCAGGTTCACTTCCAGTGGCCGGTCGGTGATCAGCTCGATATTGTTGAGACCCAGCAGGCGCCGGTCAGCACCATGGATAGCGCCATAGCGCGGACCATTGACGTTTACGACCGGCGGGCCTTCAGCCCCCAGCGTTTTCCAGACCACGCCACCCCAGCCAGCCTTGAAAGCCCGTTCGACATTGTAAGCTTTGTCCGTCGGTGGGGCCGAAGCCAGCCAGAACGGGTTTGGAGACTTGATGCCGAGGAAGTTCGTTGAAAGATCAGCCATTTTTACTCTCCTCAGCCCTGTTCCTGGCCCAATGGCACACTGCGGTCACGCGAAGCAGACGGGGAGGGCGCATGAAGTGCGCCGCCCGACAACACCGCATCGGCAAAACCTTCAATCGCTTCGGGACGTTTTGTCAGCGTCGCATGGATGGATTCTGCTGCAACCTTGCCGTCTTCCACCGATGCAACGGTCAGATCCTGACCACCTGCAACGCAGTCGCCTCCTGCCCATATGCCCTCAACGGATGTGCGACGATCTTCATCGACGCTGATGCGCCCTTTGGAAAGTCCGATGCCAGACCCGGCAATTGGCTCTGGTTCAAACTTCTGGCCGATAGCCTTGAACACCTGATCGGCTTCAAGAATGAGATATTCGCCGGTGCCGGAAAGCTTGCCGCTATCGGCATTGGTATATTCAAAGACCACGGCATTGACCGTGCCGTCTTCGTTCCGCTCAAGGGCATGCGGTTGCAACCAGTGACGGATCACCACGCCATGAATCTGTGCCAGTTCCTGCTCATAGGCGCTGGCATTCATGCTTTCCTGACCGCGACGATAAACGATTGTCACGTTTTCAGCGCCAAGCTTCTTGGTCTGGATCGCAACGTCTACCGCCGTCATGCCGCCGCCGATCACTACCACATTGCGGCCAACGGGGAGGGATGAGAGGTCTTTTGCCTGACGCAGATTGGCGATGTAATCCACCGCATCGATCACGTTGGGCGCATCTTCGCCGACAAGCGCCAGATCGTTGACGCCTGGCATGCCCATGCCGAGGAAAACTGCATCATAGCCAGCCTTCAGCGTTTCAATGGTGATGTCCTGACCGAGCGTCTGGTTATATTCGATATTGATCGCGCCGATTTTCAGCACGAATTCCAGTTCGCGCTGGGCGAAATTATTGACCGTCTTATAGGCGGCAATACCATATTCATTAAGACCGCCGCCCTTGGGTCGCGCTTCAAAAATCGTCACCTGATGCCCATACATCGCAAGGCGATGTGCTGCGGAGATACCTGCCGGGCCCGCGCCAACGATTGCGATGTGCTTGCCAGTATCGGGTGCGCGCTTGAATGGATGATTGCCGGTTTCCATCAGAACATCTGTGGCATAGCGCTGCAATTCACCGATCTTGACCGGTTTGCCTTCGGAGGTTTCGCGAACACACACTTCTTCGCAGAGCGTTTCTGTCGGGCAAACGCGGGCGCACATGCCGCCCAGAATATTTTCTGAGAGAATGGTCTTGGCTGCACCGACGGCATTGCCGGTGTTAATCTGGCGAATGAAACGCGGAATATCGATGCTGGTAGGACATGCATTCATGCAAGGTGCGTCATAGCAATAATAGCAGCGGTCGGATTCAACGAGGGCTTCATGCTTGTTCAGCGGCGGATGCAGATCATCGAAAACATGCGCGTAGTCGGCCTTTTCCAGCCGCGAGCCATGAATATCAGGCCCGTTCGCATGTCCCGGATTATCAATTGCATCAATAGGCGAATTGTCTGCTGATCTCATCGATCGCATCTCCCATTTTTGCTTGTTCAGGTGCGGGTTCCCTTTGCGCACCTTAAACGTTGTTCCGGGCTGCGATCTTTGCCGTCGCGTGACGCCCGTTAATGACAGGATGACAGATTTTTACGGAAGGTCAAATTTTTTATCATCTGGTCAATTTATGAGAGTTAGGCACTAGAAATAGAGAAAGGCCCGGCTTTGGAAGCGCGGGCCTTTGACAGCTGATCAGAGTGTGAAATCAAAGCGGATCGGACTTGAGGCTGTCCGGTGTCGCTTCCGAGGCAGGGAAAGTTTGGGATTCTTTGGGTAGTGCCGGGCGCGAGCTTAGCACCAGAGCGCAGCCCGTAATGATGACAGCAGCGCCGACAAACTGGATCAAGGAAAGCTGTTCTTTGAGGAACACCGCACCGACGAGAACCGCGATAACTGTCACGACGAATTCAACGCTGATGGCTTTTGTCGGTCCGACATTTCCAACCAGTTTGAAGTAAAGCACATAGGTAAGCGCACTCATCACACATGCCGAGATCAGCAGATACACAAAATCAATCATCCCCGGCATGGCTGGCACAGGAACGGCCAAGATCAGTGGCAAACTCAATATGCCGCCAAACACGAATGCGCCGATGGTGGTTTCCCATGAGCCGGTGGTAGAAAGACGACGGCTTGCATAGTTGCTGCCGAAAGCTGCCGAGAAGCAGGAGAAAAGCACAGCAATACAGCCCATGATAAATTCAGGCGTAACCGCAACAGCCGGGAAGCCGACCAGAAGCACAATGCCGGTCACGCCGAGGAGCAGGCCGATGAGGCCGCGCGACGTGATGCGTTCGAGACCCCAGAGCTGGCTGATAACCATCGAGAAAAGCGGAATGGATGCGACGCAGATCGCGGCCATAGCGGTGCCAATCAGCGGCGTTCCGTAGGAAAGGCCAATAAGCTGGCCCGCAACGGTGGTTGCACCAACCACGGCGAAGGGTTTCCAGCCCGCCTGAAAATCAAGATTGCGTCCGGAGAGTTTCGCGATTGCAAAAAGTGTTCCGGCGGCAATGAAAGAGCGGAAGGCAACCGCACCGGCCCAGCCAAAGGCTTCGACCACGCGCAGCACCACGAGGAACGAAAGTCCCCATGCTACGGCAAGGAAAATATAGGTCGCGACGTCTCTGGGTTTCATGCCAGCGGGCTTTCAAGAAGTATTGCGAATTATCGAATACCGGATTGTTAAGGAACACCGTTGCAGCTTTATAAGAGTGAAGCTGGATCAGGTCGTTTTTGCGGCGGCGTTCGACGCCGCTTCTGCGATATTGGCAAAGAAGCGGTCTGCGATTTTTCGTGCGACTGAACCGAGCAATTTCGTGCCGATCTGTGCCACCTTGCCGCCGGCATCGCCACGTATGGCGTAGGATAAAATCGTGTCGGTACCATCTTCGTCCAGACGCACATCGGTCGCACCGTGAGCAAACCCTGCTATGGAGCCTTCCCCGTGGCCGGAAATCGTATAGGAGACCGGCGGTTTCATATTCGACAATTCCAGAATGCCGTGAAAGCGGACTTTCAGGATTCCGAAACTCACTTTGAGGGCGGCACGTATCTCTGTTTCCGAAATGCGCTCTATATCTTCGCAACCGGGAATGCAGGATTTCAGCGTTTCAATGTCGTTCAACGCATCCCAGACTGCTTGGCGTGGTGCCGCAATCCGCTCTTCTCCGGTCAGGTCCATGCTTCACTCCGAGGTGGATCACCCTAAATTGATCAATATGGTGTATATGACACTCTGTCCAAATTGGAAGTTCGGTAATTTATTTGCCGTAAATCCTCTCTAAAACGCTTAATGTCCGCAATTAAATCGATTTGATTCGGGAGTAGCATCATGGCAAGAGACGCGACGAAGCTTGAAGCAACGGTCGCAAAGCTTAAAAAGCACTGGGCAGATTCGGCCCCGCACGATATGCGCGCGGCGTTCAAATCAGACCCGGGCCGGTTCGAGCGGTATTCGCTATCCCTGGATGACCTTCTGTTCGACTGGTCAAAATGCCGGGTCAATGACGAGACGATCGGGCTCCTCAAGGAACTCGCTATTGCTGCCGATGTCGAAGGTCGTCGTGCGGCGATGTTTGCGGGTGAGCACATCAACAACACGGAGGACCGTGCCGTTCTCCATGTCGCGCTGCGCGACACGTCCTCGAAGGAAGTGCTTGTTGACGGACACAATGTGCTGCCGGATGTAAAGGAAGTGCTCGACCGTATGGCGGCATTTGCGGATGGCATTCGGTCGGGCGCGATCAAGGGAGCGACCGGAAAGAAGATCACCGATATCGTCAATATTGGCATTGGCGGGTCCGACCTCGGACCGGTCATGGCAACTCTGGCTCTTTCCCCATATCATGATGGCCCGCGTGCGCATTTCGTCTCCAATATCGACGGCGCTCATATTGCGGATACGCTTGGCATTCTCGATCCTGCGACGACGCTTGTCATCATCGCTTCCAAGACGTTCACGACCATCGAAACAATGACCAACGCGCAGACCGCGCGTAAATGGGTAGCAGATGCACTTGGAGAAGCGGCTGTGGGCGCCCATTTCGCGGCTGTCTCAACCGCATTGGACAAGGTTGCTGCCTTCGGCATTGCTGAAGACCGGGTCTTTGGTTTCTGGGACTGGGTCGGTGGACGTTATTCCGTATGGTCGGCCATCGGCCTGCCTGTGATGATTGCGATTGGACCGGAGGATTTCCGCAAGTTTCTGGCAGGTGCGCATTCAATGGATGTGCATTTCCGAGATGCGCCGCTGGAAAAGAACTTAGCCGTCTGGCTGGGTCTCATCGGTTACTGGCACCGTGCGATCTGTGGTTATGGCAGCCGTGCGATCATTCCATACGACCAGCGTCTCGCCCGTCTCCCGGCCTATCTGCAGCAGCTGGACATGGAGTCGAATGGCAAGAGCGTCACGGTCGATGGCAAGCCGGTTTCCGGTCCGACAGGCCCGGTTGTTTGGGGTGAACCTGGCACGAACGGCCAGCACGCTTTCTTCCAGCTTCTGCATCAGGGCACCGACACCATTCCGCTCGAGTTCATCGTTGCAGCAAAGGGCCATGAAAAGCACCTCGACCATCAACATGAAATGTTGCTGGCGAATTGCCTTGCACAGTCCGAGGCCTTGATGAAGGGGCGTACCCTTGATGAAGCGCGAGCGCAGTTGAAGGCGAAGAACCTGCCGGAGAGCGAAGTTGAACGCATTGCTCCGCATCGCGTTTTCTCAGGCAATCGCCCTTCGTTGACGCTGGTTCATGACAAGCTTGATCCGTTTGCTCTCGGACGTCTGGTAGCGCTGTATGAACACCGCGTGTTCGTCGAAGCACAGATTTTCGGCATCAATGCTTTCGATCAATGGGGCGTGGAGCTTGGCAAGGAACTTGCCACCGAACTTCTGCCGGTGGTTTCGGGTGAGGAGAGCAGCGACGGTCGCGACGCTTCCACACAAGGGCTTGTCGCACATCTGCATGCGCGAAGGAAAGCTTGACGGCATTCTCTGCACAGCTAGAAATAAAGGAGAGCCGGGTTTGTAACCCGGCTCTCTTCATGAGAAATAAATGGGAAATGAAATGAAAACCGAGATCGTAAAATTTGCCGGCGATGTACCGGGAAATGCCATCGAGTTGCGCGTGCTGCGCTTTGCAGGCAAGGATAGCGATGCGCCTTCCGCCTATTTGCAATCTTCGCTTCACGGTGCCGAACTTCCGGGGCAGGCGGCTCTTCATTTCCTGGTTCCGATGTTGAAGAAAGCGACTGAGGAAGGGCGCGTTCTTGGTAATATTACCGTTGTTCCGCAAGCCAATCCGATCGGCTCCAATCAGTGGCAGGCACATCAGCATCTCGGCCGTTTTGAGACGTTTTCGCTGACCAATTTCAATCGCGCTTTCCCACTACTGCCGGATTTCGACACGTCTGAACTGCCGGAGCCGGATGCGCCGATCTCACTGGCTCAGCGCCTGAAGGCGACGCTTTTGAAGCTGGCTCTGACGAACGATATCGTGCTCGACCTGCATTGCGACGACGAGAGCGAGAATTACGTTTATATCGCGGAGGAATTCGCCGAAGACATGAAGGATCTGGCCATCGCGCTCAATTCGACGGCAATCCTCGCATGGGACACGACGGCCGACGCAGCTTTTGAAGAAGCCTGTGCGCATCCGGTTCTGCAATTGCCGGCGGACAAGCGCAACATGAAGCGCCGGGCTGTTACAACGGTTGAATTCCGTGGCTTGAGCGATGTTTATGCCGATATGGGCAAAGGCGATGCCGAAGGTCTGTATAAATTCCTCGTGCATCGGGGCGTTGTTCGCGACGACAATGTGAAGCTAGAGACGGAATATAAGGGTCTTGTCACGCCGCTCTCACATGTTGAAATGTTGCGCGCGCCGGAAGGCGGTATGGTGCTCTTTCATGTAGCGCCGGGCGATGAAGTAAAGGCGGGAACGAAGCTGGTTACAGTGGTTACGAAGCCGGGTGAACCAGAGGGCGATATCACGCTGACCGCACCGCAGGATGGACGTATTCTGACGCGTCGCTCGCTGCGCTATGTGCGTCGTGGGGATGATCTTCTCAAGCTGCTTGGAGCACAGCCTTCAACCGTCAAGAAGCGTGCCGGTGCGCTGGAAGCATGAGCGACAAGCTTTCCGCAGAGCGTATGAAATCAATCCGTGCCGTCCTGTTCGACAAGGACGGCACCCTGATCGATTTCGACCGCACCTGGTTTTCAATCTCGTGGCAACTGGCGCAGCGTGCAGCAAAAGGCGACGAGGTGCGGGCTCGCGCGTTGCTCGATGCGGGAGGTTATGACTGGCTGACCGAGCGTTTCCGGGCCAATTCGGTCATCGCGGCAGGTACAGTCGAAGATATCGTTTCACTTTGGCATCCAGACGTCGCATCCGAGCAGGTGCGCAAACTGGTCGAAGAATATGACGCTTACTGCGTCACCGAAGGTGCGCGTTCGGCGGTTGCGATCGAAGCCGTTCGCGAAACGCTGGAAACGCTGCGGGAGATGGGGCTTCGCCTTGGTATCGCCACCAACGATTCCGAGGCTGGTGCCCACGCTACCGCCAAAGCTCTGGGTATCCACGGGCTCTTCGAAGTCGTGATTGGCTACAACACGGCGGCGCGCCCAAAACCTTATCCCGACCCGCTGCTCTATTTTGCAGAAAAGCTGGGATTGGCACCCCACGAGATCGCCATGGTCGGCGACAATCTGCATGATCTGGAAACAGCCCATGCTGCCGGGGCAGGGCTTGCGGTCGGTGTTCTATCGGGCAACTCTCCTCGTGAGGCGCTGGAGCCTCATGCCGATGTGGTGCTGGATAGCGTTGCTGGATTGCCTGAATTATTGAAGTGATGAGTGCTGGCTTCCATTCAATTCGTTGAATGGAAGCATCATGACAATTCATCCTCAATGCTCTTGCGGTGTGATCGGTGTGGAGTAGCATGACGGAACGTTCAACGTTCCCGAGCTATGTCCATGATCCTGATCGGCCAGTATGATTCCCCTTTTGTGCGGCGTGTCGCTATCGCCATGCGGCTTTACGGCCTGCCATTCGAGCATGAACCATGGTCGACATTCGGTGACCGGGACAGGATTGCGGAGTTCAATCCGCTGAGCCGCGTGCCGACGCTTGTCCTCGACGATGGCGACGTCGTGATCGAAAGCGCGGCGATACTCGATTATCTCGATGAGATCGCGGTCGGCAAGCCTCCGTTGGTGGCGCAAAAAGGTATCGAGCGCCGTCAGGCTTTGAAGATATGTGCGCTTTCTACCGGTCTTGCCGATAAGGCCGTGAGCCTTCTCTATGAAGGTTTGCTGCGAAGCGAAAAATCAAGCGTTTGGGTGGAACGCTGCGAGACACAGATCGCGCGGGTGCTGGATGTTCTGGAAAGTGATCTTGCGGAACGGAAATCATCATACTGGTTTGGAGATGATATCGGACATACCGATATCGCGGCGGCTTGTGCGCTTCGCTTTCTGCGCGAGGCGCATCCAAGCCTCTTTGATGAGCAGAAACATCCGGCATTGGCTGGTCTGGCAGCTCGATGCGAAGCGCTGGCACCTTTCCAGGAGATCGTTCAGCCTCTGGTGCCGCCCTCAGCATGATTCAGTCTGAAACAAATACGGCCGGATGAAATGTCCGGCCGTATTTGTTTGTAAACTTCAACGTTCTCAGTCGCGAAGTTCGCGACGCAAAATCTTACCGACATTGCTCTTTGGCAGGCTTTCGCGGAACTCGACTTCGCGCGGACGCTTGTAGTTGGTGAGACGTTCGGCACAATAGGCTTTGACTTCGTCTTCGGTCAGGTTGAGGTCGCTACGGACAACGAACAATTTGACGACTTCGCCCGAATGTTCGTTCGGTATGCCAACGGCAGCCGTTTCCACGATGCCGGGGTGACCGGCGGCAACTTCTTCAATTTCGTTTGGATAGACATTGAAGCCGGAAACCAGGATCATGTCCTTCTTGCGGTCGACGATCTTGGTGTAACCGCGTTCGTCCATGAAGCCCATGTCGCCCGTGCGGAAGAAACCATCCGGCATGATCGCGCGTTTGGTTTCATCGGGACGTTCCCAATAGCCCGACATCACCTGTGGTCCGCGCACGCAGATTTCCCCGACCTCTCCGAGTGCCAGGTCATTTCCGTCATCGTCACGGATTGCCACATCAGTCGATGGCATGGGCAGGCCGATAGTGCCGGAGAACTCGGTCGCATCAAGCGCGTTGGCGCAGGCGACGGGCGAGGTCTCCGAAAGGCCATACCCTTCAGTGACGTGGCAACCAGTCATTTTCTGCCAGCGTTCGGCAACAGGACGTTGCACAGCCATTCCGCCGCCGAGAGTGAGAATAAGAGGTTTGAAATCCAGCGTCTGGAAATCAGGGTTGTTCATGAGGCCGTTGAACAAGGTGTTGAGGCCCGGGAAGATATGGAACGGGTATTTCTTCAGCTCTTTGACGAAGCCGGAAATATCGCGTGGATTGGGAATGAGGATATTTCGTGCACCAAGCTTAATGCCGATCATCGCATTCACCGTGAGCGCGAAAATATGGTAAAGCGGCAGGGCGCATACGAAATTCAGGGCCTTGGGCTTGCCTTTGTTGCGGAAAGCAACCTCCATCCAGACATGCATCTGCTCCACATTCGCAAGAATATTGCTATGGGTGAGCATGGCGCCTTTCGAGACGCCCGTCGTACCGCCTGTATATTGCAGGAAAGCAAGGTCA
Organism: Ochrobactrum sp. XJ1; assembly: GCF_024701725.1. Classification (NCBI taxonomy): domain Bacteria; kingdom Pseudomonadati; phylum Pseudomonadota; class Alphaproteobacteria; order Hyphomicrobiales; family Brucellaceae; genus Ochrobactrum; species Ochrobactrum sp. XJ1. The sequence goes on along the minus strand of NZ_VDGD01000004.1, from coordinate 254,488 downwards.
GAACCTTGAACCGGAATGGGGTTGAAGGATTGGGCACGGCCTTGAGCCAATGCATCCTTGAAACGGATATGGCCCGGGATGTTCCACACAGGGACCATTTTCTTCACGCGGCGCACGACGAAATTGATGATGTGGCCCTTGAAGCCATGCATGTCGCCCATTGAAGCGACAATGATATTGGGAACATTGACGGAGTTAAGGGTCTTCTCCACCGTCGATGCGAAGTTCTCCAGAACAATCAATGCTTTGGCGCCGGAGTCGTTCAGCTGGTGTTCCAGCTCGCGCGGCGTATAAAGCGGATTGACGTTCACCACCACGAAACCGGCGCGGAGAATAGCCGTAAACGCAATTGGATAATGCAGGATGTTTGGCATCATCACTGCGACGCGATCACCTTTGACGAGGCCACGCGATTGGAGAAATGCTGCGAGGGCGCGAGAGTATTCGTCCAGCTTCTTGAAAGAGAGATCCTTACCCATGCAGGTAAAGGCGGGATTGTCGGGGAACTGCCGACAGGACGCCAGAATCATATCGCCAATAGACGAGGTATTGCTCAGATCGATTTCGTGCGGAACGCCGACCGGATACGATTTGAGCCAGATTTTTTCCTGCTTCAACGCGCCTTTCTTGGCTGTATCTGCTGCGACGGATTCAACTACGGATGCACTTTGCCCAGTCGTTTTTTTCGCCATGTCTTCTCCCCGGATTGCTCCGTCCTAAGTTGGGCAGCCTGTGCGCCCGCCGTCTCCCAAGCTGCCCGCCCGGACAGCCTCCTCACCATAAATGTGGTCGAGTTTTACTCTCTTCGCAAGAGTTACATTGACGTAAGCGTAAATTATAAAGGAGTCGAGCGTCTTCCCCAATTTTTAAGTTCAGCAATCACAATAGGTTGAAAGAAACCACGGGAGAAAATAGCAGGTCCGATGGGCGGGGCACATCGCAATTATGTGTAATCTTGCGTCTGATGAGCTTCGAATTCCTGATTTCGCAGAGATCGAATGAGTATCGAGATTGCCTTGCCGCCATAGGTGACGAGATCGTAGTTTCGGTCGCCGCGCAACCATTCATTGAGGAGCCCGCTCAACATGGAAAGCAGGATCAGTGCTGCCGTATCAGCAGTCCATTCCTTTGAAAGCTCCCCGCGTCTTGCCGCCACGTCGAGCAATCCTACGAGCAATGAGAGGACATTAGATCGCGCTTCCCTGAGTCTGTCTTCCAGTGGGGCCATCTCGCCGACGAATTCGCATCGCTGGTTGATGATAATGAAAATGTTCTGCTGGCGTACATCGTTCGAAAAAAGATGCAGCGCCTGGATAATCGATTGTTCCAGAACATGCATTGGATTGGGGTGATTAACGGCCGCTGCCTGCAACATGATTTCTTCTTGCGGGAAGCGGACATTACCTATGATTGTGCGCGCGATTTCAAGCTTGTCGTGGAAGTGGAAATAAATCGCACCACGCGTTACTCCGGCATGACATGCGATTTCCATCAGTGTAGATTGGTTGACACCACGTTCGAGGAAAACCTGCTCGGCGGCCACCAGAATGGCTTCCCGGGTCTCGGCTGCCTCGGCTTTCGTTCTTCGCATGACTTCTCTCAGGTAGATGCAGGCTAGTGGCCCAGTTTGCCACTGAATCTGGATAACTCATTCGTGATCTGTAATATTAGGTGATTGACTATAACACGGTAGTCCGTATTTACAAACACTCGTGTATGTTAAATTGGCAGCACCGCGCGACAGCAAGGGCACTCCCATCATGACTTTGAACCGTTCCATTCGGCTTTTTGCGGCAGGGGCCGCATTTCTTGTCTTTGCGGGGCAACCCGTTCTGGCGCAGGCACCCGGGGGGGCTACACCGCCTCCGCCACAGGTATCCGTTACGGTGGTCAAGCCGCATGATGTACCTGTTACCTATGAATATGCGGCGCGTATCAGCGCCTATCGCGATGTTCAGGTCCGAGCGCGCGTGGGCGGAATATTGCTTCACCGCAATTTCATCGAAGGTACGGAAGTCAAAGCGGGCGACGTGTTGTTCGAAATAGACCCTGCACCGTATGAGGCCGAGCTTGAAAAGGCTCAGGCTCAGGTAGCGCAGGCCGAAGCGCAGTATCAGCAATCCATTCGGGATGCCGAGCGCGCAGAACAACTCGTCCAGCAGAAGGTGCAGAGCACGGCAGTTCGTGATTCCGCTTTTGCGACGCGCGACCTGAACAAGGCGGCGGTTGCTGCAGCCAAGGCACAGCTTCGCACCGCAGAACTCAATCTGAGCTATACGAAGGTCACCGCGCCCATCAGCGGCATTACCAGTCAGGAACAGGTCAATGAGGGCAGCCTCATCGGTACTGATGCATCCTCCAGTCTTCTGACTTCGATTACCCAGCTCGATCCGGTGTACGTGAATTTCTCCTTCACCGATACGGAAGCTGCCGAAATCGACCGTTTGCGCGCAGAACGCGGTGCAACGGGTGAAGATGCCGATCGCCTCAAGATCAAGGTCCTGTTTGGTGACGGACAGGCTTATGATCATGAAGGTACGATCGACTTCACCTCATCGTCGCTCGATACGGAAACAGGCACTCTTGGCGCCCGTGCAGTCGTTGAGAACCCTAATCGCCGCCTGATCCCTGGTCAGTTCGTCCGTGCGGTGATCCTCGGTATTCAGGTCAAGGATGCAATCACGATCCCGAAGGCCGCATTGCTCCAGGGTCCGCAAACGCAGTTTGTGTACGTGGTCAACAAGGACAATGTTGTCGAAGTGCGACCGATCACGGTGTCGCGTGAACTGAGTGACGCGTGGCTTGTTTCCGAAGGTCTCAATGCAGGCGAACGGGTTATAAGCGAAGGTCTCGTCAAGGCAGCCCCGGGTAAGCCCGTGAATCCGGTCGACGCAGCTACTGAAGCAAGCAATCAGACATCGCCTGACAAGGCGGGTGCTGAAGCTGGCAAAGAACAGGCGGCAGACAAGCAATGAATAGATTTTTCGTCGACCGCCCCGTTTTCGCGGCGGTCATTTCCATTGTGCTCGTGCTGGCTGGCCTGATCTGCATCCGGATCCTGCCGATTGCGCAGTACCCCGAACTGACGCCGCCACAGGTGGTCGTCAGTGCAACCTATCCCGGCGCAAGTGCCGAAACGGTGGCGCAGACTGTTGCTGCGCCATTGGAACAGCAGATCAATGGCGTCGAGAACATGCTCTATATGCAGTCCTCGAGCCTTGGTAGCGGTACGATGCAGTTGACCGTGACCTTCGCTCTGGGCACCGACCCCGATCAGGCCACCATCAACGTCAACAACCGCGTACAGCGTGCAACCTCGTCGCTTCCGCAGGAGGTTCAGCGTCTCGGCGTCACGGTGGACAAGCGTTCCACCACGATTCTGGGCATGGTCGCCATGTTCTCCGACAGCGATCGTTATGACCGCACCTACGTCGGTAACTACGCGCTGCTGAACGTGGTCGACGATCTCAAGCGTCTGTCGGGCGTGGGCGACGTGCAGCTGCTCGGCAATATTGACTATTCGATGCGTATCTGGCTGCGTCCAGACAAGCTGGCGCAGTATAATCTGACCCCTAGCGATGTCTCGACGGCTATCCAGGAACAGAACGCACAGTTCGCAGCCGGTCGTTTCGGCGATCAGCCCGATCCGCAGGCCGGGCCGTTCACCTATACGGCGACCACGCAGGGGCGTCTGCCGGATGCCGCTGCATTCGAGAACATTATCCTTCGTTCCAGCTCTAACGCCGCAACGCTGCGTCTGAAGGACGTTGCGCGCGTCGAGCTAGGCACGGAAAGTTATCTCGTCGACAGTAATCTTAATGGTACGTCTGCAGTTCCGATTGCAATCTATCTGCAGCCGGGCGCGAATGCGCTCAACACGATGGAACTCATTCAGAACCGTATGAACGAGTTGAAGGCGAGCTTCCCGGCGGGTATCGATTACTCGATCCCGTTCGATACGACGAAGTTCATCAAGGTCTCCATCGAGGAAGTGATACACACCTTCATCGAGGCGATCATTCTCGTCGTGCTGGTGGTGTTCATCTTCCTGCAGAACTGGCGCGCGACGCTCATTCCAATCATCGCAGTGCCGATCTCGATCATTGGCACTTTTGCGGGCATGTATGTGCTCGGCTTCTCCATCAACCTCCTGACGCTGTTCGGTCTGGTGCTGGCAATCGGTATCGTGGTCGACGACGCTATCGTGGTTCTGGAAAACGTCGAACGTATCATGACGACCGATAAGCTGTCGCCGCGCAAGGCCGCCATCAAGGCCATGGGTGAAGTGACGGGGCCGGTTGTTGCGATTGTTCTCGTGCTTTGCGCCGTGTTCATTCCGGTTGCCTTCATGGGCGGTCTTGTCGGTGAAATGTACAAGCAGTTCGCCGTCACTATCGCGATTTCGGTGACGTTGTCTGGTCTTGTGGCATTGACACTGACACCGGCGCTCTGCGCGTTGATCCTCAAGCCGGGTCATCACGAGCCGATGCTGCCGTTCCGCATCTTCAACCGCTTCTTCGAGCGGGTGACGGACGGTTACTCTCGTGGCGTTCGCTTCTTTTTGAAGCGCGCTGCAATCGGTCTGATCATTTTTGCAGGCCTTCTTGGTGCTACATACTATCTTTTTGAACGGGTTCCGGGATCGCTGTTACCTGACGAAGATCAGGGCTACCTGTTCAGCGTTGCTGTCCTGCCTCCTGCGGCCTCGTTGGAGCGCACAACGGCGGTTCTTGATCAGGCGAGCGCGAATATCCGGAAAAGCCCGGCTGTGGAAAGCGTCTTCGCGGTATCCGGCTTCGATCTTCTGTCGGGCGGTCTGAAAACCAGTGCGGGCACGATGTTCATCATGCTCAAGGACTGGAAGGAACGCACGACACCTGAAACCGATGCCCGCAATCTTCCCGGTGCCATCATGGCCATGAATTCGGGCATCAAGGACGGGCTTGTGCTGGCATTCAACCCGCCTCCGATCATGGGCCTCAGCACGACCGGTGGCTTTGAACTCTATGTTCAGGATCGTACCGGAGGTGGTGTCGAATCGCTGACGCGTGCGACCAAACTCATCACCGAGGCTGCGGCCAAGCGACCGGAACTGCAGGGCGTGCGCACGACGTTCGATCCGAACGTTCCGCAATATGACATCCAGCTTGATCGCGAAAAGGCGAAGGCTATGGGTGTGCCGATCAACTCTGTATTCACTGCAATGCAGGCAACGTTCGGCAGTCTCTACGTCAACGACTTTACGCTGTTTGGCCGCAACTATCAGGTCAACCTGCAGTCGGAGGCTGAGTTCCGTCGTGATCCAAGCGATCTCAAGCATGTCTTCGTGCGGGCCAATTCCGGCAGCATGATCCCGCTTGATGCTCTTGTGACCGTCAAACGTATTGTTGGCCCGGATCAGCTTGAACGCTTCAACGCCTTCAATGCAGCGAAGATCACCGGTAATCCGGCACCAGGTTTCACCTCTGGCGATTCCATCAAGGCAATGCAGGAAGTGGCTGCGGAGGTTCTTCCGCAGGGCTACCAGATTGCATGGACGGGCTCGGCCTATCAGGAAGTAACCACAAGCGGCACAGGCACGCAGGCGATGATCTTCGGTCTCGTCATGGTGTTCCTGATCCTTGCGGCGCAATACGAGCGCTGGAGCCTGCCGCTTGCCGTTATTACCGCAGTGCCGTTTGCTATCTTCGGTGCGCTGCTGGCGACCGATCTGCGCGGGTTGACCAATGACGTGTATTTCCAGATTGGTCTGGTGACACTCATAGGTCTGGCGGCGAAGAACGCGATTCTGATCGTGGAATTCGCGGTACTCGAGCGAGAGACAGGCAAGTCCGCGATAGAGGCGGCAGCGTCGGCGGCCCGCCTGCGCTTCCGTCCGATCTGATGACTTCGCTGGCCTTCATTCTCGGTGTAGTGCCGCTCGCGATCAGTACGGGTGCCGGTTCGGCAAGCCGTCACTCGATCGGTACGGGTGTCATCGGCGGTATGCTGGCTGCAACGTTCATCGCAACGTTCTTCATTCCGATGTTCTATAGTCTGATAGCGCGCAAGCCGCCGAAGCGGCCAGAGGATGAAGATGTGAATGAAACGACTGGCCCGAATGGGCAGACAGATATCTAGTCCGTTTCGAACTTCACACAAAAGCCCCGCCGATAGGCGGGGCTTTTTTACATCAGTTAATGCTCATGCTTATCAGACTGTATTCGCATTTCGTTGCGACATATCCCTCGAACCAAAGGGTGTGCGTGTTCTAAAACAGCGATGCGATACTCTGAACGATTGCCCAGCCCAGAAAAGTCGCTGGTACGCTAAGCGCTGCAAGCATGATACCGAGAAACACATAGGCGGCCTCATTGGGCGAGCGCTTTGTTTGTTCCGGAGTCTTGTGCCATTGGGCAGGAACGCCATCGAACATTGTATAAATCCTCCTTCTCCCTCAACTTGATTATTGATGAGAGGGTGATTTGTTCAAGTCAAAATAAATGCATGTATTTATTGATCTTATTCTGCTATAAGCGGCGCAATTCGCGGTGCAAGTTGTATAGTTATCACGCTTCGGACGCGATTTTGTTGAGCTATATATTTGATATGAAATATTTTTACTTTTTTACTGTAAGTATCGTTATATCGGAAATTTCAAGAATATCTGAAAATTCGTTTAGTGACGGCCCTTCTCTGCGTCAAAATGGCACGCAAAGGGCATCCCAGTTTTATCGAATCCATCCGTCTTGAGTTAGGCTCAATAAAAACTGTTGGGGAAATAGCGCAGATAAAGCTCCGTTAGCGTGCCTTTCTGCTGCAAGGCCTGAAGAGCATTGTTGAAGGCACTGGCAAGGGGAGCGTTCTTCTGTGCGACCGCAATGCTGAGACCGGAGCCAAGATATTGCGGTGCGAGGTAAGCGCCGGCTGTAAAGCTGCAGCAAGCATGGCCTTCAGGACTATTCAGCCACACTGAAAGTGACATGCCGTCGTGGAACACCGCGCTGACCTTACCGCTCTTGAGGTCAGCGAGCATGATGGATGCGTCAGGGTACGGTTTGGCGACCGCTTGAGGAAAATAGCTTTTTAGCAGTTGCTCGTGGGCCGATCCCGCAATAACGCCAACGCTTTTACCTTTTGTGGCCGTAATTGCATCGTCATTAAATGCGCCTGCGTTGGTCGTCGCAAATCGCGCAGGCAATCGCATATAGGACCGCGAGAAAGCAAATTGACCACGATTCTCATCGGTTGGTTTCCATCCGGCTATGATGGCTTCTGCTTGTCCGCTAAGCAGTCGTTCCTCAAGCTCATTCCACGGCACAGCTTCAATCTGACAGACGTCGTCAACACCCAATTGACGACAAAGGGCTTTGGCTAGGTCGACATTGTAGCCGGACAGCTGTCCCTGATCGCCAAGCATGTTGAACGGGGGAAAGTCAACGGTTGTGATGAACCTCAACCGATTGAGCGCCTGCAAGGACGGTAACGGCAGGCGTTCTTTCTGGTTGATGAAAGATGGAGCCTCTGGCTGTGCGTCTGAGGCCCAGGCACCATGGGCGCCACACGTGAATGCCAACGCGACGAGCAGTCTTGGAAGGTAGCGTTTCATGACCCGCTTTTGCCTTTTTCTCTATAATTTCGCGTTAACTGAGTTATCGAGTGACGAGCAATATTCAACGAAGGTTCAATAAAAATAAAGGTTGCAATTCATTTTCAGTATATTACCTTCCGATTGCAAATTTTACCGAAATAAATACCTAATGAAGTAAATGGTAAAATATTAAAGAATTGAATTATTAAAGCATAAAATAAGTAAATATAGGTATTCAGTAGTGCGGGGGTGCTATGAGTAATGGATCGATTGCGTTCGATCTGGAGATATGCAGTGCCATATCAGCCAGATTGGAACAATGTGGCGTGTCTAGAGATGCGTTGTTGGGGGCGTATAGTACGGCTACTCACCATGGAACATCGTTTTGTGTGGAATTGATTCAGCGAGGAGATGTTGCGGAATCGGCCATTTATGCAGCTATCGCTGATCTTCTGGGATTGGAATTCACAAACGAGGCTTTACCGTCGCGCATTTTCGTATCGGGGGAGGAAAAGCCATCGGCTTTCATCGATGTCGGACAGGTTATGGTGCTCGGCGCAGACGGAAATAGTTATCTCTACATTGCTCCGTCCGAAAATCGTATCCGAAAACTTCGAGATCATATTCTTGCGACACCGCAATTGAAGAGCCGAATTCGGATCTGTACGCCGACACTTTTGAAACAGATCATGCGGCAACGACATCAGAAGGATCTGATTGCGCGGGCTCATGAAATGACGCCGCAGTCGTTTTCAGCAGCGCGCGTTCTGGATACGCCACAGGCATTTATCATTGCCATGGCAATCTATGCGTTCTTTGCCTGCGTGTTTAACTGGCCGACGATGACGCTTCTGGTGCTTCATGTGGCGTTGTCGGTATTCTTCTTCGGATGCGTGATGATCCGTTTGTTCGCGGCTGTTTCGGGACGCCGGTTGAAGTTTCTCGAAATCAGGAAATGCAATCCGCGTGACTTACCGAACTATTCAGTCCTGGTCCCGTTATATCGGGAGCAGGAAGTGATCGGTCAGCTCATTACGAGCTTGAAACGGCTGAATTGGCCCGCCAGCAAACTCGATATCAAGCTTGTTTGCGAGAAGGATGATTTCGATACAGTATCGGCGATACGCCGTGAACGGCTGCCGTTGAATTTCGAATTGGTTCTCGTGCCGTCTGGCGGACCCAAGACGAAGCCGAAGGCACTGAATTATGCATTGCAATTTGCGCGAGGCGAGATTGTAGCGGTCTTCGATGCTGAAGACCGTCCACACCCTGACCAGCTGCTGGAAGCATGGCAGACTTTTCAGGCTGAAGGCGACAAGCTGGCCTGTGTGCAGGCACCGCTGATTATCGGGAACTTCCGCCACAACCTGCTGACACGAATGTTTGCATTTGAATATGCAGCGCTTTTCCGCGGTTTGTTGCCTTGGCTCGCTTCGCGGGGGCTTGTCATTCCTCTCGGCGGTACTTCCAATCATTTTCGGCGATCTTGTCTGGAAGAAGTTGGCGGCTGGGATGCCTACAATGTCACGGAGGATGCCGATCTCGGGGTGAGGCTCGCCCGGTTCGGTTATCACATCGGCGTCATCACGCGCGGAACGATTGAGGACGCACCCGTAAACTATGATATCTGGCGCAAACAGCGAACACGCTGGCTCAAAGGCTGGATGCAGACATGGCTCGTTCATGGACGCCAGCCGCACAACACATGGCGTGAACTTGGCTGGTTCCGGTTTTCTGTCAATCAGATCTACACGCTAGGTATAATCAGTTCAGCGCTTCTGCATCCGCTCATGTTGGCCATGTTCGCGATCTTGCTGACCAGCATGTTATTCGGGCCTTTGACAACCCATGGCGTCTGGCTGTTGGGGATTGATGTAACGAATATTCTGCTGGCCTATCTTAGCTTCTATCTTCTGGGTGCAAGAACAATGGAGCCAACGGAACTGGGAGGATATGCTTATCTGTTTTCAATCCCGGTATACTGGGTGTTGATTTCAATCTCCGCGTGGCGCGCCTTATGGCAGCTGATGCGTGTGCCTCATCTGTGGGAAAAGACACCGCACCAGCCAAGCTTGTTCTACATTTCCGCAGAAGACGAGGTGAGGAATGTAGAGCCGCGTCCGATGATCGATTGATCCTCGGCTCCAATTGCCTGAAGGTCTCTTCCTTCATAGGGCAGCGTCAAAAGGATGCGCCGGATTGCAGCTAATCTGGCGCGTCGCTTGTCATTCGACCGAATGATCGTCCAGGGTGCGTAACCTGTATCGGTCCGTTCAAGCATGGTGTGTAGTGCGTCGGAGTAATCATTCCAGCGGGAGATTCCCGCCACATCCATCGGCGAGAACTTCCAGTTCTTGAGCGGACTATGGCGACGTTCATGAAAGCGCTTGAGCTGCATTTCCTGACCGATATCCAGCCAGAATTTGAAGAGATGAATACCGTCCGTAACGATCATGCGCTCGAAATCGGGTGTTTCAGTCAGGAAGGTTTCAAGCTGCGCCGGGGTACAAAAACCCATCACCCGTTCCACACCAGCCCGGTTGTACCATGATCGGTCAAACGTAACGAACTCGCCGGCAGTTGGAAAATGCGCGACATAACGCTGGAAATACCATTGACCCTGTTCGGTTTCGGTGGGCTTCGGCAAAGCAACGTTCCGCGCGGTTCTGGGGTTCATGAACTCACGGATAGTAAAGATTGTCCCGCCTTTACCAGCCGCGTCGCGGCCTTCGAAAACACTGATGACTCGACCGCCTGTATCCTGAAGCCAGTATTGAAGTTTGACGAGTTCGATCTGAAGCCGCTCCAGCGTTTCTTCATATTCGTCCGACTTCATCTTGGATGGGTAGGGATATCCACCTGACTGCAGCGCATTATCGTCGATCCATTTCGGCAGTTTCGGATCATTTATGTCAAACGAACGCGCTACACCGTCAATTTTCAGCTTGATTGGCTTGTCGATCGGCTTCGCTTCGTCTTTTTTGTCTTTCTTTTTGTTAGCTGTCTTCGAACTGTCACCCACGGCAATTCCCTTTCGTTTATATCAAAGCATGATATGGGCTGTTTGGAAGCCGCGTAAAGGACGTTCGAGCATTTCCGGATAAGTCTATGCCCCAACCGCAGAAGGAAGCAGCATGAGCGAGGCAGGCAACCGCACCGATCCAGAACCACAGGCGGAGAAGTCGATTTTCGAACCGCTTCTCCGGGTCAAGGGTGTCTTGATTGCCAGCATGGTTCTCGCGGTCTGCGTGCTGGCTCTTGATCTCCCCTTCTGGTTTCGAGCTGGCCTCCTGGCCGTTGTCGTACTCGGCGCTGTGTGGCTCGCAAGCGAAGTTGCGAGCAGCGAGCCAGACGAAGAGCCGGTGAAGACAGCGGCACCCAACGAAATGGCGGGAGTGTCCGGCGAGCGTCTGGCCGATCTTCTGACCGATCCGATGGTCGTCTTCGATCATAGCGGAACCGTTCTATTCAACAATTCTGCGGCTCTGGAGGCGTTCCAGTCGCTGGAAACCGGCACAGCGCTCTACTTGCGGTTTCGAGCGCCGGAAATGCATGCTCTCATTCAAGGCGTGATTGCAGACGGCGAAGCGCGAAGTATTGAATATTTCGAACGCGTCCCGATTGATCGCTGGTTCAAGGCGATGGTCAAGGCCTTGCCGGGTAAGGATGGCAGGCCTGAACTTTTCGTCCTGCTGTTCCGCGATCAGAGCGAAACGCGTCGCATTGATCGTATGCGTTCAGACTTCATTGCGAATGCAAGTCACGAACTGCGCACGCCGCTCGCCTCGCTTCGCGGGTTCATCGAGACGCTGCAAGGGCCAGCTCGAAACGACGCAGCTGCGCGCGACCGCTTTCTGGATATCATGCAGAAACAGGCCGAACGCATGTCGCGCCTGATCGACGATCTTTTGTCCCTGTCTCGCCTTGAAATGCGGGCACATCTGGCGGTCAATGAATGTGTGGACATGACGTCCATCCTCAATCACGTTGCCGACACACTGACGCCCTTGGCAGCCGGTCTCGATATCCGTATCGAGCGTCAACTGCCGGATCATCCCGTTACAGTCACTGGCGCGCGTGACGAGCTTATCCAGGTGTTCCAGAACCTCGTCGAAAATGCCTGCAAATACGGGCAGGCAGGCAAGCGCGTCATCGTAAAACTGGACGAAGATAACAGCGGCAGTTCTGCTGAGGTGGTGACATCAGTTCAGGATTTTGGTCCGGGCATTGCAGCTGAGCATTTGCCGCGCCTGACGGAACGTTTCTATCGGATTGACGTCGAAACAAGCCGGGCTCAAAAGGGGACGGGCCTTGGGCTTGCCATCGTCAAACATATCCTTGCGCGCCATCGCGGTCGTCTGGTTGTTCGCTCGCAATTGGGCGAAGGATCAACTTTCACGGTGCGGATGCCGAAACGTACTGTGTAGGCTTTCTAACCAAACTTGCGCAGCACCCGCCATTTCAACGGGCGCAGCTTTTTGTAAAGCAAGGTTGAACGTATCCATTCCAGTGAACGGGCAAGAATGAGTGAGGTGCGTCCCCGAAGAGTGGCGGGGCGAATATAGTCGCGCAGGGGTATTGTCCGGTCGCACAAGCCGATTTTCCACCCCTCGTCGCCAAAGCCAAGATCGAAGCAGGCGTAGCCATCTGCTTTCAGCCTGTGCAAAAGGCGTAGAATTATCACTTTGCCGGGTGAAAATTTGCTCCATGTTCCGGCCTCGAAGGTTGTGATCATCGCACAGTAATGGTCATTGCGAACGACGCTCCACATGGTGGCCAATATTGTTTCCCCAACGGCAAGCGCTGAAAGATGCAGGCCATTGTGTTGAGCTAGGCCGTAAACTCATAAAACTGCTTGGCATTTGAATGAGCTGATGATTCAAAGGCCTCTCGAAAGGGAGGCTTTTGATGTCTCGTCGCCGTTACGAATTGACTGATCGTGAGTGGTTGATCATCGCGCCGCTGTTGCCGAACAAGCCTCGTGGTGTGCCACGTGTTGATGATCGGCGGGTTTTGAACGGCATCCTGTGGCGATTTCGCACGGGATCGCCGTGGGCCGAGGTTCCCGAACGCTACGGCCCGCCGACCACCTGTTACAATCGCTTCGTTCGCTGGCGAAAGGCAGGGGTCTGGGATCGCCTGCTTGCAGCGGTTTCAGAGGCTTATGACGGCGACATCGTCATGATCGATTCCTCCTGTGTCCGTGTCCACCAGCACGCAGCCACGGCAAAAAGGGGGATGGAAACGATGGCTGCATGGGACGTTCCCGTGGTGGCCTGACCAGCAAGATCCATGCTCTCGTCGATGCCGAAGGCCGCCCCGTAACCCTGCGCCTGACGGCTGGGCAGGTTGCCGACTGCAGGGAGGCCGAAGCCCTGATCGACGCTCTCGGCGAGGGCGACATTCTTCTGGCCGACAAGGGCTACGACAGCGACGCCATCCGCGCCAAGGCAAGGGAGCGAAAGGCCTGGGCTAACATCCCACCCAAGGCATACCGCAAGGGCACGTTCGCCTTCTCGGCGTGGCTCTATCGCCAGCGCAACCTCGTCGAGCGTTTCTTCAACCGCATCAAACACTTCAGGGGTATCGCCACACGATACGATAAAGACCCCGCCAACTATCTCGCCGCCGTCAAACTCGTCGCGGCACGCATCTGGTGTCAGTCGTAATGAGTCTACGGCCTAGTTGCTCGGTTGCCTCTTCAAAGAAGCGGCGCTTTTCAGGATGCGCATCGAAGCCAGGGACTTTTGTTTCTTCAAAGCGGCGCTGTTTCTGGCGTAGCATGACCTGCAGAACAGATCGTCGTTCCGCTTGGGTTTGCGCTATAAGGAACCGACATCCTTCCATCTTCTGAAGCATCCGATCACGCTTCTTGATATTGCTGATACTCTGTATGGATCGCTCTATCTCATCCATCGGGCGCATCAGAGAAATCGCATGTGTCGATGCGTTAGAAAGTTTGTTTGTCAGTTGCCACAGTGGATTTGTGAGATCTTCCACTCGCTCCGGCATTTTGCAGAATGCAATCACATCATGGGAGGGAGCGGCCGCGATAACAGCTGCGAGAATGCGTGCGGTAGTGTCAGGGGAAAGTTTCGCCGCAGCTGGAAACACGATAGGCACGTTGTAGTCGCTCACACCGTCATCGATGAATCCCAGCACACGGGATCCGTAAATACGTGTGATTGAGAGCGGCAGAAAAAGAAGTGGGGTGCCGTCGTGCTGGCGAACCTCGGTCAAACATAGCTGCGTGCCGGGTCTGCGCCCGTAAGTTGCGTCCCATGCTCTTACGAAAGATTTGGTCTGGAACACAAAAAATGCGCTGCCGGTTTTGTCATCGGCATCTGGCCAGTCGCTGGATAGCTGTTCCGTGCTGCTATAGACCCGAATGTCAAAATCTTTGGTCAGCATAAATGTCTTTCAGGATTTCCTAAATTAGGAAACCTCAATTATTTGAGTAGGTCGAATCTCATTTTATAGTTGAAGTGTTTAGTGGATTTGAAACCAAAGGAAACTATGAAATGCTAGCTTGATTGGTTCTGCCAATAGATTGCTAGGCGCGTGCTTTCTCCCAAATAGGTCAACGATGTCTGTTTCGATTATCATCAAAACTTTGAACGAAGAAAAGCGCATCGCCGAGGCTGTAGAGAGCGCTCTGAAGGCTTTGCCTGGCGGAAAAGTGGAAGTAATCGTAGCAGATAGCGGGTCCACGGATCGCACAATAGAGATAGCACAGTCTTATCCGATCAAGATTGTGCAGATCGAGCCTCCCGCGCGGGCCTGCTGCGGTCTCGGTCCACAACTGGGCTTTCAGTATTCGACGCAGCCTTATATCTGCCTGATCGATGGCGACATGACAATCGAGCCAGATTTTCTGCCGGCAGCTCTTGATTATCTCGACAAGCACCCGGATGTCGGTGGCGTGACCGGCCATGTCGTGGACCAGATTCTGGAAAGCCTGGAGTTCCAGCGTCGTGCGAAGCGGCATTCGCCGGAAGCGCGAACAGGTGACATCGACCGTATGAATGGCGGTGGACTTTACAGGCGCAGCGCGATCGAGCAGGCGGGATATTTTTCCGATCGCAATCTTCATGGCCATGAAGAGTTTGATGCGGGTGTTCGGCTGCGTAGTAAAGGCTGGAAACTCTATCGTCTGGATCGCCCTTTTGTGCAGCATTTTGGCTATACCATGAATGCCTATAAGCTTCTGGTTCGCCGGTGGAAAAGCAAATATCTGCGTGGAACCGGCGAGGTTTTGCGTGCTGCAATGGGGCAGGCACACCAGAAGAATTTGTTCCGTGAACTGCCGGAATTACGGCTTTGGGGCGCGGTTTATCTATGGTGGCTGGTGATCTTGGCGGCTCTCGTTTTCGTGCCGGGATGGCCGCTGGCAATTCTGGCGGCAGCCGTGATTGCGGCGATCCCGTTCGCGGCAATGTCCATTCGTTCGCGTAGTATCGAGCTTGGCGTCTACGCGGTGGTAGCATGGATATTTCATGCAGCTGCACTACCGCTTGGCTTTTTTCAGCCGCGCCGCAAACCAACCGACTGGATCGAAAGTAAGGTTATAAGGGAGCCTTGATGAAAATCCTGCGACTGGCCATATCCGTTTCACTTATAGGCCTCGCGATGTCCAACGCTGGTGCTGAGGAATGGCTTCCGGTCACAGAAAACAATCTCGAAATTTCCGATGGAAGTCCGCTCGATTTTTCGGGGTTTCTGACAAACATCCCGATTGAAGAGAAAAATCGTTTGATCGCAAATGCCGCCGGGCGTTTCGCAAAAGCCGACGAGCCTGACCAAACGATGCGGCTGCAGTGTGCCGCGATTGCCTGGGGGCCACCCTCATCTGGCGTGGTAGATCATGCCTTCATTGATCGATATGTGCGACAGCTTCGCCTGCACGGCTACAATATAGCTCGACTTCATTTTGTTGATGCCGACTTGATGCTTGGACAGGAGCGCGAATTCGATTTTCGTCCGGAAGCTCTCGACCGGATGCGTTACCTGATGGCGGCGCTCAAACGCGAAGGCATTTACTGGATCATTGACGGACTTACCTCCGAAAGCGGCGCCTTGGGCGGGAAGGACACTGATCGTTGGGGACTTGAAGGCAATCTGAAACGCCGAACCTATGTGGACGATGCAGCATTCGATCACTGGCTGCGCTTCCAGAAAGAAGTCTACGCCACGATCAATCCTTATACAGGCCTCACACCTCTAGAAGACCCCGCACTCGCCCTGATCATTCCGTTCAATGAAAATGGTATCGAATTCACAAGCTTTGTGCACGAGCATGACGACGGGACCACATTTTGGCCCGGCTATCGTCCCGCGTTCAATGCATTTCTGAAAAAGCGCTATGCGAATACCGCTGCCTTGTCACGAGCATGGGGTGGTTTGGCTCCCAACGAAAATCTGGAGCAACAAACCATCCAATTGCCTGAAAGCCGTAGCGGCGGCGGGAGACGGCTTCGGGATTTTCAGGCTTTCCTCGTTGAAAGTGAACGTTTACTGGCACAACGGATGGAACAGGGCCTACGCGGTCTTGGCTATCGCGGTCTTGTCGCCCCCTATAACAACTGGTTCACCGTCCAGACGGCTCTTTCAAGACAGAGCCAGAAAGCGTTGGTTGCCAATACCTATCATGACTGGATCGGAACCCTCAGCCCAGGAACGGAAATCAAGCATACGAGTTCGATTGCCGACGCTGCTTCCTATGTCAGCGAAATCGCTGTCGGGCGCTGGCTCGGGCGGCCTTTTCTTGTGACCGAGTACGAGCATCTGTTCTGGAACCGCTATCGATATGAAGCGGGTTTGGTGTTTCCGGCCTATGCCGCATTGCAGGGCTGGGACGGTATCTGTCGCCATGGGCAGGGGCCGCTAACGCTTGCATTTGATGAGGCAGCACCATTCCGCCAACGTATCGTTCCCTACACTTTTGCCGTCGATCCTGTCGCGCGTGCGGGCGAAACGCTGGCGTCACTCCTGTTTCGTCGAGGCGACATCGAAACTGCAGATTTCAATCTACCGTTCATGATGCAGGGTGAGGCGAGCCTTGGTGAATCGCTTGAGTTTCGAGAATCGGCGCGACTGAAACCGCTGGCACTTGTTGGCGGGATCGGTCTTGCCACGAAAGAACTGACTTGGCCGCAAGGCCTACAAAAAAAAGTCGCAGTCGATTATCGAAATGTATCACTCGATAACGTGTTGCAGCGTCTGAAAATGGCGGGTCTCCTTGCAGATGACAACGCGACCAGTCCCTCGCAAGGCCTGTTTGAAAGCGCCACTGGTCAAATCCGGCTCGACCGTAACAAGCTGCGGATGCAGGTCGTTACGCCTAAGACCGAGGCCATTGCCTTTGCTGAACTGAAAGACCGCCTGACTTTGCGTGAGCTATCCCTCGGCAATGCCGAGGAGAGGGGCTTGTTTGCTGTTTCGGCTATTGATGAGAAGCCATTGAAGGACAGTGAAAAGCTGCTGATAATTTTCGCCAGTGATGCCCGCAATACCGACATGCGCTTCCGCGACAAGGCGGAGAAAATCATAGAGGATTGGGGATGGTTGCCAGTCACTCTGCTGCGTAACCGGGTGGATGTGACACTGGCAGGAAATACTGTTTCATGGACACTCTCGCCAGTCGGTCTTGATGGGAAGATTCATGACAAAATAGCTGTCGGGTCTGGCCCCATTGCCTTCCAGCTGGATAATGGAGCTGGCAAAGCAGGGCCGACGACGTTCTTCTTGCTGGAACGGAAGCTTGCAGCTCAATAGAAATCCGTCGACAGCCTGCTCCAGCTTTCGCCAGCGAGCCCGCCAATAAAGATATCATTACGCTGAACGGCGTTCAGCATATCCGCGTTTGCTGTGGCTACACAAACGTTGGCTTTCAGACGAAAGAACATGATCGACTGTTGTGAGAGCGCATTGAGATAACGCGGATCGACCCGGCCTTGCGCTGCGACATGCCCTTCATCCTGCAGATGGAGCAGCATCGCATCGACGGCATGTTTTTCCATTCCGGCCTTGGCGAGGATGTTCAGAACTTCTGCAATGCCATTGGAGCGGACGTAGTAACAAAAAAAGCCGCTCGGACTGCCGGTGCGGTCGTTGATCGCACAAAAACGCAAGGTACCGGCAGCCTGATTATCGGACGCCATCAGGAACAGCCAGTTGATGTCGCTTTCTGTCCAGGCTGGATGTGCCAAATAGCTTTGCAGGTAACCTGGAACAAGAGATATGGCTTCGTCTTGCGCAATTTCCTTCACATTCGCCCGGGGCTTGGCAGCTCTCGTGATCGCAGGAATCGGAAAAAGCGGGTTGAGCATTCTGCCTACTGAGCTTGTTGCCCATCCGCCGAGGATCGGACGCCGTTCTGCAACGTAACTGGCCACATAGCTGGCAGCCTGGAATATGCGTGTCCATCCGAGCCCATGTGTGCCGAGTGTAATCCCCCCAATTGCTTCGGAATGTTTGAGGCTTACTGGCGCAGCACTGTCGGTGAAGTTGAGTATCTTTTCACTTGGACGCAAAGTGAGTGTCAATTCGGCGGCGCCGCGTGGCGACATTTCCGGTTTCATCATGAAGGCGCAAAGCAATCGCCCCATGATCGATTGACCATTGACCCTATAGGGGATGGGCAGAACCGAGATCGCGCTATCGATCTCACCGTGCTCGTCCTCATGGACCACGCTGCCAATTGCAGGGTCGTAGTAGGGGCTTTCAAAAAAGAACTTCTGAAAATACTGATCGAAAGTCTTGTTGCATGACTTTGAGTGTGGACGAAAAACTCGCTGGAACAGCGTGCGGACGGCAGGAATATCATCAATATGCATCGCGCGAACACGTCGCGACTTGATGTCATTTGCTGGTGTGGAGATGCGCGTCATCTAAGCCCCCGCCTGCTTGAAACCGCCTTTTTTCTCTTCTGCGTCACGACTCCGGCGAACGAGGTAGATAACGCAGCCCCACGATGCCAACACAATACTGATTTCGATTACGTAAATAGCTGCGAAAGTTCCTGTGATTGGCGCATACCAGGTGGCCAGTGCCAGAAGCGGTGCACCAAGAATGTTGCCTGTGTTCAGGACCGCCGTGCGATAGCTGTGCTGGCTGGCTGCACCCAGAAGATCCACCGCTATCGACCATAGAGCAACAAACACCGTGATCCAGCAAAGCGTGCGGCAGAAGGAAACCAGCGTGTCGTATTCGCTGCCGAAGAGATAGGGCAGATAGGGCGCAATGATAAAGACGGCCAGTGATGTGAGTATGCCGATTGCAATCGCGGCGCCGAGCAGGCGCATTGTAATCGGTAGCGCATGATGGATGCCGTTTGCGCTGGCGCGGGCCAGATGCGGGTAGACGAGACGGTTCATCGCCTCAACGGTCAATGTGCTGCTGTCGATGATGCGACGAGTGACGCCGTAGCTGCCAACAATGCTGGGAGTTACCAATGTTCCGAGAAGCAGAAGGTCGGCATTCTGGCGGACCGCCTTGAAGATGAACTGTGATGCGAACATCACTCCGAGCCGCAGTTCATCGCGCACGATTGTGTATTGCGGACGACCGAGTCTGCGCAGGAACAAGGCATAAACCACGGCGACCAGCACATGAACCCCGAACTGCCAATAAGCCCATCCGACAACAGTGGACACGCCAAACACAAGGCAGGCGATTGTCGCGCCAATGGTGCGGGCAATGGCAAATCCGACGACGGAGAGATTGGCCGATACGAAGTCAGTATGCGCAATGTAAATTTGCTCGACCAGCAGGATAAGACGCACCAACACAATATTGGTGACAAGTAGCAGAAAAAGCCCAAACAGGTTGTTTGTAAATTCTGGAGAGCCACTCAGCCAGAACGGCAATATCACCATTCCGGCAGCGACGAGGACAACGCCTGTTACTGCGATCAAAATGAGATTGTGGCCAAGCATTGCCGGATAGATCGCTCGGTCTTGCGCCACGCGACGTACGAGGCATTCCGCTCCGCCCAGGCCGCAAATGAAGGTGGCGATGCTGGTAACGGCCATCACCGTCACGAACAAACCGAACTCGTGAGAACCAAGATAGCGTGCCAGGATAGCGAATGTAAAAAGCTGTGCGATGTTTGCCGCAAAAAGGCTGCCGCTAGAAGCTGCGTAGGACAGTAATGTCGACCAATGGCGTTTCAAATTTTCATACCGAGTTTTCGGGCCGCTATGGCTCAGCGTGCTTCTGGAGGATCAAAGGCACGCTTGGAACTTCAAGATAAGGTTATGACAGCGAAGAGGCTTCTTTTTCGTAAAGCTTCTGATGATGAGGCATATGCACTGTTTTCTCTTAGTCCCGAAGAACATGAGGTGCCAAGCATGTCGACCGAAATTTATCACAAACTGCAGGACTAAATGACCGTCATTTGCATTTTGGTGACACTCGTGCAGATGATTGCCTTTCATTAACCGAATTTTTTAATCTTTAAGTCTAAGGAAAATAGTAGCGCCATGTTTGCGCTATTGAGTGAACCTTAGGGACGACTAATGTACACCTTGCGCGACCTCGCTTCGAAAGCACGGGTAACAGAGACTGCCAGTGAAAATCTGGCATCCGTCGATGACCGGCTGCGTGCAGTCAGACGCGAGACGTATGTTGTCCGTGAAGAAGAAAAGGTTACTGAAACCATTGCGCCTGCAAACAAGGGACTGATGCTGCCGGAACTCGACCTGTTCGAGGCGCTCGCCTGGATGCGTGCCCGGTGGATTTTGATCGCAGCGCTCGCAATAATAGGTGGTTTGGCGGGTCTCGCCTACGGCATGACGGCAAAGCCTCGTTATACAGCCTATACGGATTTGCTGGTTCCGCCGTCTGGACTCCAGTTGTTGCCCAACGATGTTTATGCCCAGAGCCTGCAGGCTGACAGCCAGATTCTCGACATCGAAAGCAAAATGCGCATCTTGACTTCCGGCAACGTACTCCGACGGGTCGTGACGGACTTGAAGCTGAATGAGGATGAGGAGTTTGTGCCTCCTCCGCCAGCGTTCGATGTTAGGGCTATCCTTGGCCTCAGCAAACCGACGGGTCCGAAAGATGATACACTGACTGCTGTGCGTGCACTGTCGCAGCGGATCAACGTTACGCGTCCTGAACGATCCTATCTGGTTACGATTGCGGTCTGGACGGAAAATCCCGAAAAATCGGTAAAGGTCGCAGATTCTCTGGCGAACGCCTTCCAGGAGGAAGTTGCACAAGCAGATGCCGATGGCGCAGGACGTGCTGCCGCTGCCCTATCCGAACGTCTGTCCTCTCTGCAGAAGGCGGCAACTGAGGCGGAAGAAAAAGTCTCGGCGTTCCGCCGGGCGCACGGCCTGCAAACATCAGGTGGCGAACTCGTCAGCACCCAGTCGATGACGCAGATCAATTCTAAATTGGTCGATGCCCAAGCGCGCGTTGCCGATGCAAGCACCCGCTATCAGGAGCTGACAAAGGATACCGGCAGCGCCGTTAGTCCGGCAAGCACCTTGCAATCGCCCACGATGACGAACCTGCGTGGACAATATGCGTCGCTGAAACAGCGCTACGATGCTCTCGCCATGACCTATGGTCCGCGATATCCGGAACTGATGAATACGGAACGCCAGCTTGCCGGTCTGGAGCAGCAGCTGGCGCAGGAACGGGCGCGTATCCTGCAATCGGCCAAGGTTGACCTCGATCAGGCAAATGCCGTTGTAGCGGCTCTCAACGCACAGGCCGCTTCCGCACGTTCGGCTGTTGCGCTCGACAATGACGCGCAAGTCCAGCTTTCGGACCTCGAACGCGACATGGCCGCCAAGGTCTCTATCTACAATACGTTCCTGACCCGCTCATCGGAGACGAGCCAGCGCCAGCAACTCGATGCGACCAATATCCGGATCATTTCGACTGCCATTCCTCCGATTGGTCGCAGCTGGCCACCCAAGACCGTCGTGCTTGGTGCTGGGGGTGGCATTGCCGGGATGGGCCTTGGTGTGGTTCTCGCGCTCAGTTTGGGCTATCTTGGTGCATGGCGTCGAAACCGTGAGGGTCTGGTCTGACTTGGCTGAACTATCGGTTCATTACCGTGAGGAGATACAACCGCGAGTCTCGTCAGCTATCGGGGCCGCTCTCTTTCTCTGCATGTTCTTATTCATCTGGATAGGTACCAATCCCTATCCGGATCTTGGTGCCGTGACCGGCGTCACAGCCAAAGCTGCAGATTCCAGCTCGCTCAACCAGCTGGTCACCTTGTTTCTGACGGGCAGCTTTCTGGTTTGCGCACTGAGCAGCTCCATGCGCAGTGCCATTCTGCAACCGCGCGTTCTGATTGGCCTGGTTTTCTTTTGGCTCTTTATGACGGCCCTTTTGTCGGCTCACCCGATGATCGCCAGCAAGAAAGTGGTCTTGTCCATCCTGACCGCGTTGAATGCGAGCATCTTTCTCATGTTGCCGCAATCCGAACGCCAGATGGCACGGTTGCTGGCAGTTGGTTCATTGATAACCCTGGCGTTTGCCTATTTCGGCGTAATCTTTATGCCGCAACGGGCTATTCATCAGGGTACTGAAGTTATTGAACCTATGCTGGCCGGTGCATGGCGCGGCCACTATCCACACAAGAATGCCGCCGCCGCCTCTCTGGTGCTGATGAGCTTTTTCGGCCTCTATATCTGGAAAACCGGCTTGCCGAAGACGGGTATGCTTATCGTCGCCCTTTGCGTGTTCTTTGTTCTTAACACGGGCGGCAAGACATCGACGGCCATGTTGCCGTTTATCGTCGTGATGTCGCTGGTGTTTGTGCGACTGAAATGGACACGTGTTTTCATTGCTATCGGCGGGATCGCTGCTTTCAATATTATTGCTGTCGGAGCGGCCGTTTTCGATCCCTTGCGCGAGCTTGTCCAAAGCCTGGGCGTTGACGCCAGCTTTACAAATCGATCTGACATCTGGAAACTCGCATTCGCCGCAATCTCGGCAAAGCCGATTTTCGGCTACGGTCTGGACTCATTCTGGAAAACGCCGGAAATGGTCTATGCAGGTGGCGGTGGCGCAAGCTGGGCCGTTGCAGCCTTCAATGCACATAATTCTTTTCTGGATATGATGATCAATGCTGGGATTATTGGTTTAATTCTGACGCTTATCTGGATAATGGTCTTACCGCTTCGGTATATTAAGGAAGCGGAAAGCACAGATAACGACCCTATATTAACGCTCCTCTATATTCGCCTTTGGCTTTACGGATTATATATGTCTTGTATGGAGAGCACGTTCTTTCAGAACGGTGGGGCGGTGTGGTTCTGCATTATGGTTGCTGTCTTCGGATTGCGCTTGCAGGCAAAGGCAAAGCTCGTCTGAAACAGCTTTTGGGGGCTGGGGCAATGATGGAAATGGATAGTCTCGACAAGGCGCGCAGCCGCCTGGAATGGTATGCTATACGGCTGAACGACAGCATCAGCCGTCGGTTTCCATTGCGCCCATTCTGCCTGCCGAAGAATGAACGGATCATCACTTTCACATTTGACGATGTGCCTGATACGGCCGAAAGCGCCGGGGCTGCCATTCTCGACAAGCATGGGGTTCATGGCACTTTCTATATTGCAGGCAACCTGGTTGGTACGAAAGAAGCCAAAAGGAACCTGATCACACAGGAAGGCTGCCGGAAACTGGTCGAGCGCGGACATGAATTGGGTTGCCATACCTATGATCATCTCAAGGTTCCCTATGTTGGGGCGCAGAACATAGTGGCCGATTTAGATCGCAACACCGCCTATCTCGATGTGTTCGAGCCTGATCGTGTTGAGGCGCGCAATTTCGCTTATCCCTACTGCGCATCTTCCATGATGTCGCGGCGGCTCTTTGCTGATCGTTTCTCTACATGCCGCGGAGGTGGCAACCGCATCAATCGCGGCATGATCGACCTTGCCTTTCTGCAGGCGGTGGAGATCAGGCAGCCTGACGATGACGCCGCGCGCCAGACTCGCTGGATTGATGATCTGAATGCAAATCCCGGCTGGCTTGTCTTCTATACGCATGATGTCAGCGATACACCGACCGAGTTCGGGTGCAAGCCTGAAACCTTTGAGCGCCTCGTATCTCATGCGGTCAAAAGCGGGGCGGCTGTTCTTTCTGTCCGCGAAGCATTGGCGCGCCTTGGCGCTCAACGAGGTGCTGCTTGACGCATTTAAATGATAAAGAACATCGCCTGTTGGCGATCAACAATTACTTTTATCGGCGCGGTGGCGCCGAAACTGTTTTTCTCGACCACATCAAACTATTTTCTGAAATCGGCTGGCAAACGGCACCTTTTGCCATGCAGCATCCGGATAATTTCCCATCCGACTGGTCTTCCTATTTCGTCTCGGAAATTGAGTATGGCCGGGAAAGCAGCCCACTCACAAAAGTCGTGCAAGCGGGCAAGATCATCTATTCATGGGAAGCGCGCGACCGGATCAAGGCGTTGATCGAACGTTTTCGTCCGAATGTCGCGCATGCACATAATATCTATCATCATTTGTCACCGTCGATTTTCCCGGTTCTGAAGGACGCGGGTATCCCGACGGTCATGACAGCCCACGACCTGAAGCTGGCCTGCCCGGCCTATAAGATGCTGTCACACAACCAGATTTGCGAGCGTTGCAAGGGCGGGCGCATTTATAATGTAGCGCTTCATAAATGCATCAAGGATTCCACGGCGCTGAGCGGGCTGGTTTTCGTTGAGACAGCCATTCATCGCATGCTTGGTCTTTACCGCAATACGCTTGACCGTATCGTTGTGCCGAGCCGCTTCTATATTGCCAAGCTTGCCGAATGGGGCTGGCCCGAAGAAAAGCTGGTCTATATTCCCAACTTCGCCCATACGGACGATCTGAAACCTTACGCAGATGAGGGCGACTACTTCGCCTATGTTGGAAGACTGGCACCGGAAAAGGGGATCGGTACCCTCATTCGTGCAGCGGCGATTGCGAGGCAGAAACTTGTTATTGCAGGCACCGGGCCTGAAGAACAATCACTGAAAGCGATTGCCACTGAGGCGGGCGGCGATGTCACATTCGCAGGCTATGTCTCGGGTGAACGACTGCATAGGCTGATCGGAGAAGCAAAGGCGCTCGTTCTTCCGTCTGAATGGTATGAAAATGCCCCGATCAGTATTCTGGAAGCCTATGCGCTTGGGGTGCCGGTGATTGGCGCAGACATTGGTGGAATTCCCGAAATGATCATCGAAGGTGAGACCGGAATGGTTTCCCGTGCAGGCGATATCGATGATCTCGCCCGTGTTCTTGGCGAGTTTGCGAGATTATCTCCGCAGGCGCGTCGCAAGATGGGGAATGTAGGCCGGGTTTGGGCCGGCAACGAATTCTCGCCACAGGCATACAGAAACCGCACGCTGGAACTTTATGCCGAGTTAGGGGCGCTTTGATGGTCCGAAACGACAGACGACCTCGCGTCATGATGCTGGGTCTACGCGGTGTTCCAAACGTACAAGGCGGAGTGGAAAAACATGTCGAGGAGCTCGCCCGGCTCTATGTGACAAAGGGCTGGGATGTCGAGGTCATCGGACGTCGCCCATATCTTGAAAAGAAACAGCCTTATGTATGGGAGGGTGTGCGGGTAACGCCGATCTGGGCGCCGACTTCCATGAAATTCGAGGCGATTGTCCATACGGTTCTGGGCGTGCTGCGGGCAGGGTTCAAACGTCCGGATGTTCTGCACATTCACGCAATCGGTCCGGCTCTGGCTGTTCCGCTGGCGCGTCTGCTGGGGTTACGCACGGTCGTGACGCACCACGGATTTGACTATAATCGTCAGAAGTGGGGGCGTCTTGCGCGCACGATGCTGAAGCTTGGCGAATGGTGCGGGATGCGTTTTGCAAATGCACGTATCGCTGTGTCCAACGACATCGCGCAAACCATGCAACAGCATTTCCATGTGCCGATCACATTTATCCCGAACGGCGTCACGCTGCGTCCTGCCTGCCGAGACAAGACGTGGTTGGAGAAGCACGGCCTGTTACCGGAGCGGTATATCGCTCTTGTGGCACGGATTGTTCCAGAGAAACGTCAACTCGATCTCATCGAGGCGTTTGCAAAACTTTCCGATCCTTCTTTGAAACTGGCTCTGATCGGTTCGGCGGAATATACCGCTGAATATGCCGGAGCCGTCCGCGCAAGGGCTGATGCTGTGCCAGGTGTCGTGCTGACGGGCGCACTTCAGGGAGAAGAGCTGTCAGCCTTGTTCAGTCAGGCGGCATTGTTCGTTCTGCCATCCAGCCACGAGGGCATGCCGATCGCTCTGCTGGAGGCGATGGGGTATGGCTTGAACGTACTCGCAAGCGATATTACTGCCAATGTCGAAGTGGGGCTTTCAGAGGAGAGTTACTTTCCGCTTGGCAATGTCGATGCATTGAAGGATGCGCTGCGACGGAAGATCGATAGCCCGTTGACCAGCAAGCAGTCGCAAGAAATGATCGACTGGATCGCGCGGGATTACAGCTGGAGCGGGATCGCTGACCGCACGCTGGAAGTTTACAAGTCTACTTTGAAATAGAACGCACCCCGAAAGTTGTGGGGTGGTTTTCGGGACAAGGCGTGTGCGGACTAAAATAAAGGCCCCGGAAGCTTTCGCTCCGGGGCCCAATAATCTCATTCTCGTATTCGTCTTAACGAGCCCGACGGCGTTCCGCAGTCGGCTGGAAAGCCAGACGCGAATGATAGCTGCAATATGGGCTCGATTCACCGGATTCATGGCCGCAGAAATGAAAGTCTTCGTTCAGCGGGTCGCCAATCGGCCACTTGCAGGTACGTTCGCTCAGCTGCAGCAGTGAGAGACGGCGCGAAATAGGCACCACCACATCTGAAGCCGGCTTGACCACTCTTTCCGCAACGACGTCTACGGCGTAGTCCATCTGAAGTGCAGTAGCGCCAACCGTCTTGGTGACCGTAGCCGTGCGCATCGTCGTCGTATGCACGCCGGTTGAATGTTGTGCTGCAGGACGTGGCGCTGCGGCAACCGTGTTGACCTTCTTGCTGCGTGGAGCAGCGGTCGTGGTTTTGCCACGGCCTGAAAGCTTCAAACGGTGCACTTTGCCGATCACTGCATTACGGCTCACGCCGCCAAGCTGTGCTGCGATCTGGCTTGCGCTCAAGCCTTCGCTCCACAGTTTCTTCAGTAGTTCGACGCGTTCGTCTGTCCAGTTCATCGCCCTGGGCTCCAATCATTTTCGTTATCCGGAATCCGCCAGTGTTCTCGGATTGCTCCAAGCGCAAACACCATATCTATCCGGGTGACTAGGTCCGCCGCACGAAATGTAGCTTTAATCTCTAAAAAGAAACTACAATATCCAACGACTCCATGACAAGGGATAGCCCTGTCAGGCAGATTCCATTTTTATGGTTTTCCCCAACTTGGGTGCCAAAGACGGTTTTTCTTTGATCCAGCGCCGAATTTTTGCACGCAATTGGTCCTGAACTGAAAACCCGGATTGTTTCAGGATGGAACATCGCGAACTTGCGAAGCGGATATGCCGTCTGGCAGCCTCAGCCGAGGAGAGGCCTTTCTCTATAGAGTGTGGACGCTCGCGTAAAGTCACCTTCGACCGGCGAATGTTACAAGAACGAGAAAATGCATGAACTCATGCCGAAAGATGACCTGCAAACCTTGCTTGCTTTGATTGACATTTTTTTTGTGAACGCCAATATACGCGCGAGATAAATATGCCGCCCTGAGGGCGGTTTTTTATTTCTGCCGGAAGCTCAGGCGAGGAGCATGAGCTATCTGGGCCATTCCCTCATGTCTCATTATATTTTCGCGGCAGCTGGGATGGAATATTGGGCGCTTTTCGAAAGGTGGGAACCGTTTCGAGTGCCTGAGGACTATTTATGGGAAACACAGCTTTGCCGGTGCGACCGTGCAAGCTGCAAAAAAGGCTTTGGAGGCCTGACGCTATGACCGACGCTACGACCGTGCAAC
This sequence comes from Ochrobactrum sp. XJ1, assembly GCF_024701725.1. NCBI lineage: Bacteria > Pseudomonadati > Pseudomonadota > Alphaproteobacteria > Hyphomicrobiales > Brucellaceae > Ochrobactrum > Ochrobactrum sp. XJ1. The sequence goes on along the minus strand of NZ_VDGD01000004.1, from coordinate 226,965 downwards.
CGCTTTACGACACCTATAATCGTGCGGCGCTGCGCTTCGAGCGAGGTGAGGGCATCTGGCTGATTACCGAAAACGGCGAACGTTACCTCGACTTTGCTGCCGGCATTGCTGTGAACTCGCTTGGCCATTCGCATCCACATCTGGTGGAAACGCTGAAGACCCAGGCGGAAAAGCTGTGGCATCTGTCGAATGTCTACGAAATTCCGGCGCAGGAGAAGCTAGGACGGCGTCTTGTCGAGAGCACTTTCGCCGACAAGGTCTTCTTCACCAACTCCGGCGCTGAAGCCCTTGAATGCGCGATCAAGACCGCGCGCCGTTATCAATATGTAAGCGGTCACCCGGAACGCTACCGCATTGTGACCTTTGAAGGCGCCTTCCATGGCCGCACACTGGCCACGATTGCCGCTGGCGGTCAGGCCAAGTATCTCGAAGGCTTTGGCCCGAAGGTCGACGGTTTTGATCAGGTTCCGTTCGGTGATGAAGCGGCATTGCGTGCCGCTATTACTGATGAGACCGCAGGGATCCTGCTTGAACCCGTGCAGGGCGAAGGCGGTTTGCGCGGTTTCCCTGAAGAGTTCATGCGCATGCTGCGCCAGATCTGTGATGAAAAGGGTCTTCTGCTGATCCTCGACGAAGTGCAGACCGGCGTTGGCCGCACGGGCAAGCTGTTTGCGCATGAATGGGCTGGTATCAAGCCGGACATCATGGCTGTGGCCAAGGGCATCGGCGGCGGTTTCCCGATGGGTGCTTGTCTCGCGACCGCAGAAGCGGCCAAGGGCATGACGGCTGGTGTTCACGGCACGACCTATGGCGGCAACCCGCTGGCCATGGCCGTCGGTAATGCCGTGCTCGATGTTGTTCTGGCTGACGGTTTCCTCGAAAATGTTCAGGCAACCGCTCTGGTCATGAAGCAAGGGCTTGCTTCCATCGTTGACCGCTACCCGAGTGTTGTCTCCGAAATCCGTGGTCGCGGCCTGCTGATCGGCATCAAATGTGTGTTGCCGAATACCAGTCTCATTCAAGCCCTTCGTGACGAGCATTTCCTGAGCGTCGGCGCTGGCGACAATGTCGTTCGTCTGTTGCCACCGCTGGTTACGACGCCGGAAGAAGCACGTGAAGCGCTGAAGCGCATTGAAACGGCGGTCGAACGGCTCGCAACTGTAAATCCGATCAGCAAGACGGCGTGATATCATGGCTAACGATAACGGGATCAAACACTTTATCGACCTCTCTGCTGTTCCGGCATCGGAACTTCGCGCTATCATGGAAGACGCCAAGGCGCGCAAGGCGCGCCTGAAGGCGGGAGAAATCGAACGACCGTTCGCCGGCAAGGTGCTTGCGATGATCTTCGAAAAGCCTTCCACGCGCACGCGTGTGTCGTTCGATGTCGGTATGCGCCAGCTTGGCGGCGAGACGATCATGCTGACCGGTTCGGAAATGCAGCTCGGGCGCAGTGAAACCATCGCCGATACGGCGAAAGTTCTGTCGCGCTATGTTGATGCGATCATGATCCGCACCACATCGCATGAACGCATGCTGGAACTTGCCGAATATGCAACTGTTCCGGTTATCAATGCACTGACGGACGATACACACCCTTGTCAAATCATGGCTGACGTTCTTACATATGAGGAACATCGCGGCCCGATCAAAGGCAAGACTTTTGCCTGGATGGGGGACGGTAACAACGTCCTCCACTCGCTGGTTGAAGCTGCGGCGCGTTTTGATTTCAACGTCAATATCGCAACGCCGGAAGGCAGTGAACCCAAGTCGCAATATGTCGATTGGGCGAAAGCGAATGGCGCGAGCATCATGTCTACCATCGATCCGGAAAGAGCGGCGAACGGCGCAGATTGCATCGTGACCGATACGTGGGTTTCGATGGGGCAGGAAGATCATGCCCGCGGCCACAACGTTTTCATGCCCTATCAGGTCAATGCGCGACTGATGGCAAAAGCTGATCCGAAGGCGCTTTTCATGCACTGCCTGCCTGCACATCGCGGCGAGGAAGTGACGGATGAAGTGATCGATGGACCACAATCGGTCGTATTCGATGAAGCGGAAAACAGGCTCCATGCCCAGAAAGCCATTCTGGCCTGGTGTCTGCAAAGCCGCGATCTGGGAGCATAATTTGGCTGACAAGACCAGCAATGAGCATACCGAAGTCGAGAACATCCAGGTCAATCTGGGCGATTTCGACTTCGCAGGCGATGACGCCGTTGTGCCCTTTCAGGTGGAAGGACTCGACGTGCGTGGTCGCGCGGTTCAGCTTGGCGCGAGTATCGACGGCATTCTGAAACGCCATAACTATCCGGAAGAAGTGGCCCGCCTGCTGGCGGAAGCAACGGTGCTGACCGTATTGCTTGGCACTTCGCTCAAATTTGAAGGCAAGTTTATCTTCCAGACGCAGTCCGACGGTCCCGTCGACATGCTGGTGGTCGATTTCCGCACGCCGCGTTCGGTACGCGCCTATGCACGTTTCGACGAAGAGCGCTTGAAGGAGGCGGTTGCCGCCCACAAGACGAAGCCCGAGGAACTGCTTGGACGAGGCACACTCGCCTTCACCGTGGATCAGGGCGCTTATACTCAGCGCTATCAGGGCATTGTTGCGCTTGATGGTTCGACGCTGGAAGAAATCGCCACGACCTATTTCCGTCAGTCGGAACAGATTCCGACTGATCTGAAACTGAGCGTTGCCAAGCTTGTCGAACGCGGTGCCGATGGTAAGCCAGTGGAACAGTGGCGTGCTGGCGGGCTGATCATTCAGTTCCTGCCGGAATCCGAACTGCGCGCACGCATCCCCGACCTGCCAGGCGGTGATGAGGATGAAGCCGAAGTCGCCTTTCATCCCGAAGACGACGCATGGGACGAAGCCCGTTCGCTGGTTGGAACGATCGAAAGTTCCGAACTGACGGACCCGCAGGTCGGCTCCGAGCGGCTGCTTTATCGTCTGTTTCATGAACGTGGCGTGCGCGTGTTCGACTCTGTGCCTGTGCTGGACGAGTGTTCGTGCTCGCGGGACAAAATTTCCGGTGTGCTGTCAGGTTTTACAGCCGAGGAAATTGCGGAGAGTGCGGACAACGGCAAGATTTCCGTGACCTGTGAGTTCTGCTCGAAACGCTATGAGTTCGATCCGGCGGAATTCGCGCCAAAGTCCTAGGCTTTATTACAGCTGAGAAAATGGCTTGTTACCACTGGTAGCGAGCCATTTTTTATGACCAACCTAATTTAAAGTTCGCCTTTGTTCCGGAATATCGAGCGAGAACGCGGGTATATCCACTTCGAACAAGCTGCCGCCGTTACCCTGCATCTGATAGCGTCCGACCATGACTCCCGACGTGGTGGTCAACGGGCAGCCCGATGAGTATTGAAAAGAGTCGCCTGGTTCGAGCGTTGGTTGTTCGCCGACCACGCCCGGCCCGCGCACTTCCTCGACATACCCGTTCGCATCGGTAATCTGCCAGTAACGCGAACGAAGCTGTACGGTTTCCGTGGAGTTGTTAGCAATCGTTATACGATAGCCCCAGACATAACGGTTTTCTTCGGGTTCGGATTGATCTTCCAGATAAAAAGGTTCGACCGAAACTTCGATCCCCCGCGTTACCGCTCTGTACATGCGCACCCGCCCTACATTCACATCGGCCTTGGCACCCTTGGGATCAGTTGAGACCGGATCGCAATGATGCTTTGCATTGAACGGTTTGCCGATTCTGTTCATGGGCACCGTTGTTCGCCCCACCTATCGCTAAAGTTGCGGGGGAGGTCAACAATTCGGCACGTCAAATGAACGGCATTTGCCGAAATGTTCCGACAAATGCTCAGTTTTAGCCTTTGTTTGCAGCCTAAATGCCACAATATAGCTCTGTGTTTGCTTAGCGCGCGGCCTTCAGCGCTTCTTCTACATCCTCCACGAGATCATCCGTATCTTCGAGGCCAACCGAGATACGCAGGAGGCCGTCCGAGATACCGAGTTCAGCTTTTGCCTCGTCGCTAAGATTCTTGTGCGTGGTTGTCGCCGGATGTGTAATCAGGCTTTTTGCGTCACCCAGATTGTTGGAGATGCTGAAGACCTGCAACGCGTTCTGGAACTTGAAGGCTGCTTCCTTGCCACCGTCAAGTTCCAAAGCAATGAGGGTCGAGCCGCCGGTCATCTGCTTGGCGATGATGTCGGCCTGCGGATGGTCTGCCCGTCCCGGATAGATCACGCGCTTCACGCCCGGCTTGTTTGCGAGGAAGTCGGCAACCGCAGTCGCCGATAGCGTCTGCTGGCGCACGCGAACGGCCAGTGTTTCAAGACCCTTCAGCATGATCCACGCGTTGAATGGGCTGAGCCCCGGACCGGTGTGACGGAAATAATCCTGCAGGGTGTTTTCAATCCATTCGCGGTCGGAGAGGACTACACCACCAAGGCAGCGTCCCTGACCGTCGATATGCTTGGTCGCAGAGTAAACGACGATATGCGCGCCCAACTCCAGAGGCTTCTGGAAAAGTGGTGTGGCAAAAACGTTGTCGACGATCAGTTTGGCGCCCGCTTCATTGGCGACCTGTGCAACGGCAGCAATGTCGATGATTTCGAGCGTCGGATTGGACGGACTTTCAAGGAACATGACCTTGGTGTTCGGGCGAACAGCCGCTTTCCAGTTTTCAATATCGGAGCCGTCGATAATCGAGATTTCGACGCCATATTTCGGCAAGATAGTCTCTACGATGTAGCGACAGGAACCGAAAACGGCGCGGGCAGAAATCACATGATCGCCCGCCTGCACCTGACACAGGATCGCAGCTGCGACCGCTGCCATGCCGGATGCGGTTGCACGGGCTTCTTCGGCGCCTTCCAGCGCGCACATGCGTTTTTCGAACATGTCGGTGGTCGGGTTGGCATAACGCGAATAGATGAAACCCGGATCCTCGCCCTTGAAGCGCGCTTCGGCGGCTTCGGCATTCGGATAGAGGAAGCCCTGTGTCAGGAACATTGCTTCCGACATTTCGGCAAATCCGGAACGCAACGATCCGGCATGCACGAGCTCAGTTGCAGGGCGAAACTTGCGGGTATTCTCAGTCGTCATTTTTCCAACCTGTCGAAAGCTGGTCGGCCGGGGCAGGATAGTCGAGCCTCGGCGGCCAATAAAAAACCGGCCTTCCGAACACGCAAAAGGCCGGTAACGAACCGCGGCCTTTTTTAGCGAATTCTTTAACGTGGCTGCAAGCCGGCCGGCCAAATCACCACGGAACACATTTCCATTATGCCTGTTGAGTAGAGCCGTCAATGCCGAAACCGCCCCATTTCGGGAAAAGCGCATCCCGCATGCCGTGATAATGCTTGGATTCCTGCGGAAAACCCGGTTTCTAGCTGCTGGAAGGGTTGGCATTGACGCCGCGAGCGGTCAATGGTCTTTGTCAAGCAATGCTTAGAGCATGTCTCCCGAAAGTGGGAACCGGTTTCGGGATAAAGATATGCGTGAAAACAAGAGATTAAAGCATGTCGCTTGAACACGATAAAGCACGACATGCTTTAGGCTACGGAGTATCGGGGTAATGATGCAGAAAGATGCTGGAATTCTGGCGGATGCGGATATTTCCGCGCTGTTTGAAAGCGGTTTGCTGGCGTCTCCACGCCCTCTTGATCCCGATCAGATACAGCCTGCAAGCCTCGATCTGAGGCTTGGCGCAAAGGCCTATCGTGTCCGCGCCTCCTTCATGCCGGGGCCAGGCACACCGGTCCTGGAAAAGCTGGAACGACTGAAACTGCACGAGATCGACCTGACCGCAGGGGCAGTTCTTGAGACCGGCTGCGTTTATATCGTTCCGCTCCTCGAAGGGTTGGCGCTGTCGCCGGATCTGTCGGCATCGGCAAACCCGAAAAGTTCAACGGGACGCCTCGATATCTTCACCCGCGTTATCGCGGACGGAGCGCAGGAATTCGACAAGGTGCCTGCGGGATATAATGGCCCGCTTTATCTGGAAGTCAGCCCGCGCACATTCCCGATCGTCGTGCGCACGGGATCGCGCTTGTCGCAGATACGCTTCCGCAAGGGGCGGGCCCAGCTTGATGAAGCTGAACTCGCTGCTCTGCATAATGCCGAAACACTGGTTGCTGCGGAAATGCCGAATATTTCCGGCGGCGGCATCGCCCTTTCGGTCGATCTTTCGGGCGGTCCTGACCGGCTGATCGGCTATCGCGGCAAGCACCATACTGCTGTGGTCGATGTGGACAAGCGTGCGGCGCACGACGTTCTCGACTTTTGGGAACCGATCTATGATCGCGGCGCGCGCGAACTCGTACTTGATCCGGATGAATTCTATATTCTCGTCTCACGCGAGGCCGTGCATGTTCCCCCGCTTTATGCGGCGGAAATGACGCCGTTTGATCCGCTGGTTGGCGAATTCCGAGTTCACTATGCAGGCTTCTTCGATCCGGGTTTCGGGCATAGCGCTGCGGGTGGAACCGGCAGCCGCGCCGTTCTGGAAGTTCGCAGCCATGAGGTTCCGTTCATTCTGGAGCACGGGCAGATCGTCGGGCGTCTGGTTTACGAACACATGCTGCACCGCCCATCTGCGCTTTACGGTGTCGACCTCGGCTCCAACTATCAGGCGCAGCAGTTGAAGCTTTCCAAGCATTTTCGTTGACTGTATTAGCCTCCTCCGAGCAGATATAGTTCTGGGTGGAGGAGACCGACCTAAGTGACAACTGGAATCGAACGGGATCAGGACGGGAAGCTTCAAGCGACAACGGATGCCCCGCAGCGCAGGCTATCGGTCGGCATTGTTGCGCTGCCGGGCTTTACGCTGAGTGCGCTCAGCCTTTTCCTCGATCCTTTTCGTCTTGCTGCCGATGATCGCGACAAGAGCCGTCAGATACGCTGCGCATGGAAAATCTGCACGCTATCAGGAGACCCCGTAACCTCCAGCTCCGGCATGGTGATCGAGCCGACGGCCCCCATGGGAGAACTCGACGATTGTGATTATGTTGCCGTTGTCGGCGGGCTGCTTGCACAGTATCGGCCAAGGCAGCAGGCACTGATCGATATCATCAAGCGTGCGGACCGGCGCGGCAAGACCGTAGTCGGTCTTTGTACTGCCGCCTTTCTGCTGGCGGAGGCCGATCTTCTGCCGGACCGCAATTGCTGCGTCAGCTGGTTCCATCGCGACGATTTTCTGGAGCTTTTCGACGGTTATACAGCCGATACGACCAGCCTGTTTCACCGCAGCGGAAGACATTTCACCTGTGCTGGTGGGCTTGGTACGGCGTCGCTGGCACTTTCAATCATACAGAACGAAATTTCCGAGGAACTGGCGCGCAAGAGCGCATCCATCCTCATGATCCCTTATGAGCTTGTACGTTCTGAACAACCCGCTCTGAGTTTCAACGGTGTACGCTCGCCGATGATCCGCAAGGCGATCCGTATTTTTGAGGAAACGCTGGAAGACCCGGTGCCGATGATCGATGTCGCGCGGCGATTGGGAATTTCTGTCCGCCAGATGGAGCGTGGTTTCAAACTTGCCCTTGAGCGAACGGCATTCGAGGTTCGCGAAGAACTTCGGGTTAAAAAGGCCAAAGAACTTTTATCCGAAACAGGTCTGTCCCTGCTGGAAGTGGCTGTTGCAAGCGGTTTCACCGATACGCGCAGCATGAACCGTTCATTTTCGCGGCAAAAGCAGAAAGCTCCGCGAGATTACCGCAAACAGCGATAAACGCGTGTGGAACTTGCGAAGGTTGCACGGACAGCCTATTTCTTGCGCGATGAATCTGTCGCTTTGACCAATAACCACTCAGGAGATTTGCATGTCGGATGGTGTGAACCGTTTTCTTGGCGATACCCCCGCCCGCGTCCTGATCAAGCTGGTGCTGATCTCGCTGGTCGTCGGCGTGGTCATGAGCGCGTTTCACTGGACGCCCTATGATATTTTCTACGGCATTCGCGATTTCTTCCTGCGCCTGTGGAATATGGGCTTTTCGGCAATCTCAGGTTTTGTCGATTATCTGATCCTTGGGGCGGCTGTCGTCATTCCTGCCTTTATTTTGCTCCGTATCCTCAGCTACCGGAAATGAACTCAATTCGGTAATTGGATAGCTCAGACAGGCAATGCAGCAAAAACAAGGATTAACACTCAACCGGCGCGGTTTTCTGGTCCTCGCAGGTGGGGCGCTGGCGGTGTCGGCCGCGCCATTGAACATGGCGCTGGCTGCCGGAGACAATGATCCCACCCCGATTTTCAACGCTATTCGCAAGGCAAATGGCCTGCCTTTGATGGCGACCGATTCCAAGCTCGAGCAAGCCGCGCTTTATCAAGCAAGGCGTATGGCGAGTTACGGAAAGATCGGTCACAGCGTCGGTTGGGGCAATGGCTTCGTCGCGCGACTGCGCCAGGCGGGTATCCGCGGACCAGCCGCCGAAAACGTGGCCTCGGGACAGCGTGATACCCAAGCCGTCTTCGACGCATGGATGAAATCGCCGGGCCATCGCAAGAACATGCTCGATCCGACATTCGAGCATTATGGCCTTGCCTGGGCTACGCCTGAAAACAAACCCACTTACATATATTGGGCCATGATGTTGGGTCTCTAACATCGCGTTTCTCCTGACAGTTCGCTGTCAGGAACTGCGACAATGCGGTGGCCGAATTATCTGTAGTTTCGATTGATTCCAGAGTAGATGATCTTCATCAGAGGGAATGCATTCGGGACAAACATAATGGATCAGTCGCTGCAACGTGTTGGTGGCGTAACAAGGCCGTTCGACGTAACGCACCGGATGGTGATGCTGATCGCCATTCCCATGACGCTTGCTGCAATCACGACGCCGCTTCTCGGACTTGTGGACATGGGCGTTGTCGGCCAGATGGGACAGGCCGAGCTGATCGGCGGTCTGGCGATCGGCGCGCTGGTATTTGACTTCCTGCTATCGATGTTCAACTTCCTCCGCTCCGGCACGACTGGACTTGTGGCGCAGGCCGTGGGTGCGGAAGACGCAGTGGAAGAACAGGCGATCTTCTGGCGCGCAATCATTATCGCGGTGGTAGCCGGCAGTCTGATGATCCTGTGCCTGCCGATCATCATCGCTGTCTCGTCCACTTTCATGCATCCAACTTCCGCCACGCAGGAAGCCATGGCGACCTATGTGTCGATCCGCATGTTGTCGGCACCGGTTGCGCTGATCAATTATTCGATCCTCGGGCTGGTTCTTGGCCGCGGACAGGGCCTTGTCGGTCTCGGTCTTCAAGTGCTGCTCAACGGCATCAATATAGTGCTCTGCATCATCCTCGGTCTTGAAATGGGCTGGGGCGTCACGGGGGTTGCCTGGGCGACAGTGACTGGTGAAACGGTTGCCGCTCTCGTCGGCATGTTCATCGTGCTGAGGCATTTCCGCAAGGATGCGTCCCTGCGTCCGAACCGGGCACGCATCTTTCAGAAGCAAGGAATTTTGCGCATGTTCGCGGTCAATCGCGACATCATGATCCGTTCGTTCCTGCTTCTGACTGCCTTCGCGTTCTTTACGCGGGCGGGATCCGACCTTGGAACGGTCACGCTTGCGGCCAATGCCGTCTTGTTGAACTTCTTTCTCGTTGCCGGTTTCTTTCTGGACGGCATGGCGGCGGCTGCCGAACAGATTGTCGGCCGGTCGATCGGAGCGCGTTACAGCCCGGCCTTTGTGCGGGGTGCCAAGCTCACTTTCGTGTGGGGGCTGGTCATGGCGAGCATCATCGCCTTTTTCCTGCTGGTGTTCGGCGATGCCATCATTGGGCTTCTGTCCAAGGCTGAAGACGTTCATGCCGAGGCTCTGAAATATCTGCCATGGGCGGCGCTGACAGGCATTACGGGGCTGCTGGCCTTCCATATGGACGGGGTCTATATCGGCGCCACATGGTCGCGCGACATGCGCAACATGATGTTTCTGTCGCTCGCACTCTTTATGGTTGTTCTTTATGCGGCAAAGCCCGTGATGGGCAATCACGGGCTTTGGCTGGCTCTCAATCTGTTTCTGTCTATCCGCGGCGTTACGCTTCTGGCGATTCTTCCGCGACGCTATCGTACAGAATTCATCGCTTAATCATGCAGACAGTTCGCGCCGGGCCCAGTCTTTGGTGTCCCGGTCGCGCAGTGCGGTGATGTTGGTAACGCCCTCACGTTTTACAGCGGCGGACAGGCCGCGCACGATTTCAGCAGGCAGGTTCGGGCCGCGATAGATCAGGCCCGTATAAAGCTGGACGAGATCGGCGCCTGCCTTGATCTTCGTCAGCGCTGTCTCGGCGCTATCCACGCCGCCGACACCGATCAGCGGCATGTCAGGACCGACGCGCTCGCGCATCCGGGCAAGGACGATGGTGGAACGGTCGAAAAGTGGGGCACCGGAAAGCCCACCTGTTTCATCACGATTTTCTGCGCTTTTCAGTCCGGCGCGTGAAAGTGTCGTATTGGATATGATGATGCCGTCCAGCTTCTGTTCGGTTGCCTCGGCGGCTATATCGTCCAGTTCTTCATTGGCCAGATCGGGCGCGATCTTGAGGAAAACCGGACGCTTCAGCGTGCACATCTTGCCTTCTTCGTTTCGGGCTTCCAGTACCCGGCTCAACAATTCACGCAGGCTGTCGCGAGCCTGAAGATTGCGCAGACCCGGAGTGTTGGGCGAAGAGATGTTGACCGTGAAATAACGTGCCAGCTGATAGAAGCGGCGAATACCGGCAACATAATCGGCGATGCGGTCTTCGGCATCCTTGTTGGCGCCGATATTGACGCCCACGATACCGCTCTTGCCTGCACGTTGCGTCAGGCGCTTAAACGCCGCATCATGGCCTTCATTGTTGAAGCCAAGACGATTGATAACCGCTCTATCTTCAACGAGGCGGAAAATGCGCGGGCGTGGATTGCCGCTTTGAGGGCGCGGTGTGATGGTGCCGATTTCGGTGAAGCCGAAGCCCAGTTTCAGCAGTGCATCCGGGACTTCGGCGTTCTTGTCATAACCTGCCGCCATGCCGAGCGGATTTGGAAACTGCAGGCCGGCAACCTTGACGGAAAGAGCCGGATCGTTTGGCGCGCCGCAGGTGACAAGACCTGTCTTCAGGCCAGCGATGGAAAGGCCATGTGCCTGTTCCGCATCAAAGGCAAAGAGGGCGCGTCGCCCGAGAGTTTCAAAAAGCCCGCTCATTAATCTTCCAGCTCCGGAAAAATGTGAAGACCATCATCGCCCAGTGGCAAGGGTTCAACCTTCAAAACAGCTGCAAGCGGCAGCTCGCCGTAAAGATGAGGAAACAGGGCTCCGCCGCGTGAAACTTCAAATTTCAATGCTGCTCCAAGCGCGGAAGCGTTCACACTGATCAGAAGCAAATCCTGTTGGCCCGCAAAATGCTTGGCTGCCGTTTCCCGCACCTGTGTTGCAGTAGAGAAATGGATATAGCCGTCGGCAATATCAACCGGAGCCCCGGTAAAACTACCAGCCTGTTCTGCTTGTGCCCAAAGGTCGCGCGGAGCGATCTTATAGATGATCTCATTGGTCATGGCTGCTCTCTAGACTGAAATTCTTCGGAAATCAAAGTCCCGCATGTTCGATTTTCGTCGTAAACGTCCCATATGATGGGGACATCTCAAAGAGAAGCTGAAGGGAATTGCATTATGTTGAACAGAAAGACACTGATGGTTCGCAATCTGGCTGCTGTTGCTCTTCTCGGTTCAGCGCTTGCTCCAAGTGTTGCATTTGCGCAGGAAAACGGGCGTTATCGGCTGGAAGGCACGGAAACCGGTTATGTCCGCCTGGATACACGAACCGGGGCGCTCTCGACCTGCACGGAGCAGCAGGGACAGCTCGTCTGCAAGATGGCGACCGAAGATCGCGAAGCTTATGAGAACGACATTGCCGACTTGCAGGATCGTCTAGAGAAACTTGAAGACAAGGTTTCCGCTCTTGAGGGGAAGGGCGGAAGTGCCGCTTCTGGCTTGCCGACCGAGCAGGAATTCGAGCAGTCCATGAGCTATATGGAACGCTTCATGCGTCGCTTCATGGATATTGCGAAAAGTTTCGACAGCGAGCCGGAAAGCCCGAACAAAGAAACTGCGCCGGGCGGTCGGACCTGACGATAAAGAAAAAAGGCGCCATGTGGCGCCTTTTCATTAGAGCATTTCCAGCAATAGTACGAAGCGGTTTTGCGTAGGATAATGCGTAAAAACAAATAGATAGAGCGGAAGCGCGAACGAATGTGAATGTTTTCCGCTCTATTGAGCGAAACGCTTTGTCGCTTCGATCAGTTCATGAGTGATACCGGGCTCGGTGACGGCGTGCCCTGCATCCTCGACGGTTCTGAGATCGGCTTCGGGCCACATCTTCTTCAACTGCCAGGCATTGATAAACGGCGTGCAGACATCATAGCGGCCATGCACGATCACACCAGGAATATGCCGGATGCGATCGACATTGCGCAGAAGCTGGTCATCGGAATCGAGGAAGCCGCGGTTCTGGAAATAGTGGCATTCGATACGCGCAAAAGCGATGGCGTATTGGTCTTCACCGAAGGCATCGACGCGGGCCGGGTCGGGCAGAAGTGAAATGACTGAGCCTTCCCAGCGCGCCCAACGTCGCGCTGCTTCAAGCTGCACCTGCGGGTCACGATCAGTCAGGCGCTTGTAATAAGCGGCGATCATATCGCCGCGCTCGGCTTCCGGGATATGCTCCTGATAAGCCTCGAAATGGTCCGGAAATAGAATGCTTGCGCCGTTGGAATACATCCAGTCGACTTCAAAACGACGGATCATGAAGATGCCGCGCAGAACAAGCTCGGCCACGCGATCCGGATGGGATTGCGCATAGGCAAGGCCAAGGGTCGATCCCCAGGAGCCGCCGAAGACCTGCCACTTCTCGATGCCGAGATGCGCGCGAATATGTTCCATATCCGCCACAAGGTCCCATGTCGTGTTTTCACGCAGTTCCGCATGCGGGGTCGAACGGCCGCATCCGCGCTGGTCGAACAGGATGATGCGATAGCGCTCCGGGCCGTGCAAACGGCGCATGGTCGGTGTGATGCCGCCGCCGGGGCCGCCATGGATCATGATGACCGGCTTGCCGTCCGGGTTGCCGCATTGCTCGACATGGATTCGATGCAGCGGAGAAACCTGAAGCATCTCTTCCTTGAACGGTTGGATTTCTGGATAAAGCGTATTGCGCGTCATGAAATGCCTTTTTGGTTCCCTTCCATTAGGCTGGTCGGGCCGCTCTTATGTTATTTTCGACACCAGCCTAACATACAATGCGGCCAGATGGCGGCAATGCGTATTGTGAAAACGGGTTAGCAACGTGAATTTTGGTTGCCCAAGCCAAAAAACGGCATAAAACGGAGTGGTTGGCTGATTGGCCTGCACCGCGAGGGGAGGAGACCTGAAACAATGGCGCGCGAGGCACATGCATTTCATCATTGCTGACGATCACCCGCTTTTCCGGGGCGCACTCAGGCAGGTCCTTTCGGGACAGTCGCAGAGTGTTGAAATCATCGAAGTCGGCGATTTTGACGCCGTCAAGAAACTGGTTGGGGAACGAGAAGATATCGATCTTCTACTGTTGGATTTGACGATGCCGGGAGGAACCGGGCTTTCCGGTCTGGTGACGTTGAAGGCCTTACAACCGGCGCTTCCGGTTATCATCGTCTCGGCGACTGACGATGCTGCCACGATCCGTCATGCTGTCGAGCTCGGCGCTTCCGGTTTCATCTCGAAATCCGCCAGCATGGAGACTATTGGCGGGGCCGTGCGTGCCGTTCTGGCTGGCGATATCTGGACACCTGCCGATATTGAGTTGGATCATCCGCACGACCCTGAAATTGAGGCTCTCATTGCGCGACTGCGTACATTGACGCCGCAGCAGACACGTGTGTTGACCATGCTTGCCGAGGGTCTTCTGAACAAGCAGATTGCCTATGAGCTTGGCGTGTCGGAAGCCACGGTCAAGGCGCATGTTTCGGCGGTGCTGCAGAAACTTGGGGTCGACAGCCGCACGCAGGCGGTCATTCTTCTGTCACGCATCGGCAATGATGCCCTGAGCACGGATTGAATGACGGTCAACTACTGAGCGGCGTTCTGCGCTGACCTATTATCCTGCCTCGCATGATAAAAATGCGATAGAAGGGAACGCAATGCGGCGGGCCGAAGTGGCTTGTGCAAAACCGTGACGTTCTCGTCTTCAGCGCGCTGGCGGACTTCCTTGGAACGATCGGCTGTCAGCAGGACGGCGGGTATTTCCACCTGAAACGTCTCGCGCGCAAAGCCGATCATATCGAGGCCGTTTTCGTGTAGAAGATGATAATCTGCGACGATCACATCGGGCGGTGTGGAGTGGTCGGCACAATAGTTCTTCAACGCTGCTCCACTGCGCAACGTCGTTACATGGCATCCCCACCCGCGAAGCAGCGTTTCCATTCCGGACAGGATGCTGGCGTCATTATCGATGCAGAGAACATCGAGCCCGGTCAATTCCAGCGCTTTCTGCAGGCCGCGGCGGCTCTTCACGTCATCGGCGGGCACTTTTTCCTGCGAGACAGGAATGCGCAGGGTGAACATGGTTCCCTTATCGGGCGTCGAAGACAGGGACAGCGGCAGCGACAGCAGCCTTGCGATGCGGTCAACAATGGAAAGGCCGAGGCCAAGCCCTTCCGCTTCCCTCATCCCCTCATCCAGTCGCGTGAACTCCCGGAAGACAAGTTTCAGCTTTTGCGACGGAATGCCGATGCCGGTATCGAACACCTGCAACTCCACAAAGGAGCCGCGACGCCGGACGCCGAGCAGAATACCACCCTTGCGGCTATATTTGATCGAGTTGGAAACAAGGTTCTGGATCAGGCGGCGAAGCATATTGCGGTCCGTTTTGACAACGATGCTCGACGGCACAACGCGCAACTTCAGCCCTTTGGCGGCTGCAAGAGGCGTAAAATCGGTGGCAATCTGGCTCATCAGCTTGTCGAGGTGAAACACCGAGAGGTCAGGCTTGAGTGACCCGGTGTCCAGTCGGGAAATATCCAGCACCATACCCAGAATGGCTTCCACGGCCTCCAGCGAGGAATCGATATTACGTGCGAATTCGCTCGTTTCGGAGCGTCCGAGTTTTTCGGCAAGCGCGGTACTGTACAATCGCGCTGCGTTGAGAGGTTGCAGAATGTCATGACCGGCTGCTGCCAGAAAGCGCGTCTTTCCCTGATTGGCCTCTTCTGCTGCCGTCTGGGCCTTGGCGAGCTGCTGGTTGACGCGGGTCAGTTCTGCCGTGCGATCCGCCACGCGCTGCTCCAGCATTTCCGCTGCCTTCTGGCGCGTGACGTCGGCTTCGACTGCCGCCGTGATATCGGTATATGTCGCGACAATTCCGCCATCCGGCATCGGGTTGGATTGAATTTCCAGCACCTTGCCCGTCGATTTCATGTTGATGCGCCATGGCTGGCGCACAGCTGCGAGCGAGCGTATGACCCCGTTCTGCGCGTTGAACGATATATCGCCGCGGCGGTGCAGCTGTTCCACGATTTCCGAAACGGGTATCCCGACCTGCATCACTTCATCTGGAAGATCGAAAAGCTTGCGGAACTGCCGGTTCCAGAAAGTCAGCCTCAGATCCTTGTCGAGAACGGTAATACCCTGTTCCATCTGATCGAGGGCCGTTTGCAGCAGATTGCGATTTTGCTGCAAGGCGGTTGAAGCATCGTCAAGGAGCTGTCGCGCGTCACGTCCTGATGCATCGCTCTTCTGCAAAAGCAGTGACAGTACAAGGCGCGCCGATGCCGAGCCGACGGCTGTGCCGAGCAGCTGCTCCGCATGACGGATGAGCGGTGTGTCGACAGTCATGCCCGGATCAAGCCGCCTCTGTTCCCTTCCTTCAAAGCGCAGAAAGGCGCGCTCGACACGTTCCGCACCGAGATAGCGCGCCATGGTGGCTTTCAGTTCGGCAACAGTGACGGTTGTGCGGAAGCGCTTGAGCGTCGGCGTGCCGATGAAATAACGCGGCAGGAAGATACTTGCCTGAATGCGTTCGAGCGGCGTCGAGGTGCGTGAAAGGGAACCAAGGATGTAGAAGAGCGTATTGGCTGCAAGGCTCCACATCACGCCATTGGTCAACGGGAGAGCGTTGGTTCCGAAAAGCGCTTCGGGACGTAGCGCCGTAAAGCCAAGGAAGCCGTTGCGCAGAATGGCAGCATTTTCCGGCGCCATCGTTGGCAGTAGCAATGTGTAGGCCCAAACCAGAAATCCTGCTGACAGACCCAGCATGGCACCGCGCCCATTCGCATTGCGCCAGAATAGCCCGCCGATGAAAGCCGGAACAAACTGAGCAATTGCAGCAAAAGAAACGAAGCCGATCGAAGCAAGATGGATGTTGTTGGAGGTAAACCGATAATAGGCGAATGCGAATGCCAGAATGCCGATAATGGTGAGGCGGCGTGTGTTCAGAATGACTTTGGTCAGGTCGCGCTGTTCGGCGGCATGTTGCTTCGCGAGACGCCGGATGAAGAGCGGCAGCACCAGATGGTTGGAGATCATGATCGAAAGCGCAACGCAGGCGACGATGACCATCGCCGTTGCCGCTGACAATCCGCCGAGAAAAGCCACCAGTGCGAGCCAATGAGCGCCTGCCGCCAGCGGCAAAGCCAGAACGTACAAATCTCCGCTGACATTGCCTCCGAGCGTCATCACGCCAATCAGCGCGATGGGAAAGACGAAGATATTGATGAGGACCAGATAAAGCGGGAAGAGCCAGGAGGCTGTTCGCAGTTCCTTTTCACTCCGGCTTTCCACCACGGTCACATGGAATTGTCGCGGCAGCATGATGATGGCGGCGGCACTGAGTGCGCTTTGTACGATCCATGTGCCGATGGATGTCTGATAGTGGAACGCTTCCAGCGCTTCTGGTGATTGGGATATCTGATTGATCAGTTGCGATGGGGCACCGAACAGAAAGAAGGTGCAGGCAAAGCCAACGGTCAGGAAGGCGCAAAGCTTGATGACGGATTCCAGAGCCACAGCCAGAATAAGGCCGTTCTGATGTTCCGTGGCGTCGGTATGGCGGGTGCCGAAGAGGATCGCAAAGACAGCGAGCACAGCGGCAACGGGGAGGGAGATGTCACCGAATATGAATACCGACGGATCGACGGCTGATCCGTAATGTTCCATGACAAGACCGACACTGCCGGAAACGGCCTTGAGCTGAAGTGCGATATAGGGGATTGAACCGACAGCTGCGATACAGGTTGCAAGAGAGGCTACACCGAAGCTCTTGCCGTAGCGGGCAGCGAGAAAATCAGCAATTGACGTGATGTGCTCGGATTTCGCCAGTCGCACGATATGCCGCAGCAGCCGGTTGCCGAGCGTAAAGACGAGAATGGGGCCGATATAGATTCCAAGAAACTCAAGACCGCGCTGAGCCGATAAGCCGACAGAGCCAAAGAAGGTCCAGGAGGTGCAGTAAACGGCCAGACTGAGCGCATAGATGTAGGGGCGCGGAGCACTGTTCCAGCGCGACGTGCGCCGGTCGCCGATGCTGGCAACTGCAAAAAGCAGCAGCAAATACAAAAAGGCGGCGCCAATAATACCCCAGCCCTGCATAGCCAGCCTGTTCCCTCACTCCTCGATCATGATTTGACGCAAGCACTTTCGGTGCGTTCGTGCAAGATTATTGATGAAAAACAGTGTGTTTTAGCGGTTTCATCTTTTCTTTGGTAATTTTCGCCTACACACTAGGAGTGTGATCCTGAAGAAGTGCACGTCATTTTTCAGGATAGCATTTGAAATGGCAGGGCGCCTTTCAGTTTCGCTTCTGAGAGGGCCCTGCCATCCACTGCCAGTTTATCTGGTGCCCAGGTTGATTTGGCGAACGCCACCGCGGCAGGACGGCCCCAACGGTCCGCGTTCGTGAGGGAGACAGGTAATGCTAAAGGAATTCAAGGAATTCGCCCTGAAGGGTAATATGGTCGATCTGGCCATCGGTGTCATTATTGGCGGGGCGTTCGGCGGCCTCGTCAATTCCATCGTCAACGATATCATCATGCCGATCATCGGTCTGATCACTGGCGGTATCGATTTTTCGAATATGTTCATACAGCTGGCAGGTGAACCCAGAGCCACGCTGGCAGCTGCCCGTGAAGCCGGTGCGACCATTGCCTACGGCAATTTCGTCACGCTTCTCATCAACTTCCTGATCATCGCATGGGTATTGTTCCTTGTGGTGAAGGGAATGAACCGCATGAAGAAGAAGGAAGAGGCAAAGCCGGAACCGGAAGCACCGCGTGAAGAGGTCCTGCTGACCGAAATCCGCGATCTTCTGGCAAAGCAGAAAGCCTGACCCATCCAAAACTGACGAACGAATGCGGGGCCTTGTGGCCCCGTTTTCTTTTGATCCATAAATACACTTGATCGGACCATCACAAAAAGCCGCGTGATTTCGCTAACGGGCCTTGATAAGCACGAAATCAAAATCGAAGTTCAACGCGGGGAAATCATGACGCTCATAGCCAATCTTCGTCGGGAAGCAGCCCAGTCACCGGAAAGCGGGATTGTGGCGGTCGCCAATCACGGGCGCGGGCGCGAGGGGCTTATCCCGCTTTGGGTAGGCGAGGGAGATCTTTCGACGCCCGATTTCATCCGCGCCGCGGCCCAAAAAGGTATCTCTGAAGGCGAGACCTTCTATACCTGGCAGGCTGGCATCCCGGAACTGCGGGAGGCGCTGGCTCGCTATCACGCGCGTCATTTCCCGCTGCCCCTGAAACCGGAGAACTTCTATGTCACCGGCTCCGGTATGCACGCCATCGAAATGGCGCTGACAGCAACTGTTGGGGCGGGCGAAGAGGCGATTTATCTTTCCCCGGCCTGGCCAAATTTTGTTGGCGCAGCTGGTCTGGCAGGCGCTGTTCCGGTTCCGGTCGAGCTGGAATTCGGTGCCAATGGCTGGATGCTCGATCCAGAAAAGATCGCAGCCGCCATCACGCCGCGCACGAAAGCGCTCTTCATCAATACGCCATCCAATCCCACCGGCTGGACAGCGGACCGTGAAACATTGCAATTCATTCTCGATCTTGCCCGCAAGCATGGTCTCTGGATCATCGCCGACGAGATTTATACCCATTTCTATTATGGTGGCGGTCGTGCTCCATCCTTCATGGATATTATGGAGCCGGATGATCGCATCATCTTCGTCAACTCGTTCTCCAAGAACTGGGCGATGACGGGCTGGCGTGTAGGCTGGATGACGGTGCACCCGTCACTGGGGCCGGTCATTGAAAATCTGATCCAATATTCGAATTCGGGTGTTGCCCAATTCATGCAACGTGGTGCCGTTACGGCTCTCGATGAAGGCGATGCCTTTATTTCGATGCAGGTTGAACGGGCGCGTTCGACGCGCGATAGCCTGTGCGCAGCGCTGTTATCGACCGGCAAAGTTCGCCTGACGCCGCCTCAAGGGGCATTTTATCTTTTCTTCGGCGTGGATGGTGTCGGGGATTCCGTCAAGGCGGCCATCGATATGGTGGACAATGCCAATGTCGGTCTGGCACCTGGCAGCGCTTTTGGCCTCGGCGGCGAAGGTTTTTTCCGCCTCTGTTTCTGCCGCGATCCGGAACAGGTGGACGAAGCCGCACGGCGGCTCGTGCGCTGGATCGAAAAGCTCTGACAAAAAAGGCCGCTCGAAGCGGCCTTTTTATTGGAGAATTCCAGAAATTGTCAGCCGCCAGCCTTGGAGACCATCAGCGGAATGATCCGCTCGGAACTGGCTGGCTGCGAAACAGTGGGCTCTGCATAAGGAATGCCGAGTGCATTCCAGACTTCCAGCAAGGCATCCTTGAGGCCGTCGATCAGGGCGTCGTCATGCAGAGGCGACGGCGTGATACGCAGTCTTTCGGTTCCGCGTGGCACGGTCGGATAGTTGATCGGCTGGATATAGATACCGTGCACTTCCAGCAAACGGTCGCTGGCTTTCTTGCAAAGTTCAGGATCGCCGACCAGAATAGGCACGATATGCGTTTCGGACGGCATCACGGGGAAACCTGCGGCCGAAAGCACGTCCTTTGCGCGCTGCGCCTGACGCTGCTGACCGTTACGCTCCACCTGCGAGTTCTTCAAATGCCGGATGGCGGCCGTCGCAGATGCGGCAACTGCTGGTGGCAAGGAGGTCGTAAAGATGAAGCCCGGTGCATACGAGCGTACGGCGTCAACAATCGCGCGCGAACCGGTAATATAACCGCCGAGAGCGCCAAAAGCCTTGGCCAACGTGCCCTCGATAATATCGATCCGATGTGCCAGACCGTCGCGTTCGGTAATGCCGCCGCCACGCGCGCCGTACATGCCAACAGCATGAACTTCGTCGATATAGGTCATGGCATTATATTTGTCGGCGAGGTCGGCGATCTTCTCGATCGGCGCGATATCGCCATCCATCGAATAGACGGATTCGAACACGATCAGCTTGGCGCGCGCCGGATCGGCGGCCTTCAAAAGCTGTTCCAGATGCTCGACGTCATTGTGACGGAAAATCTTCTTTTCCGCGCCTGAACGACGCACGCCTTCGATCATTGAGGCATGGTTCAGCTCGTCGGAGAGGATGAGGCAGTTCGGCAGCAGCCGTGCAATCGTGGAAATCGAAGCTTCATTGGAAACGAAGCCCGACGTGAAAACGAGACCAGCTTCCTTACCATGCAAATCGGCGAGTTCGGTTTCGAGTTCAACGAGCGGATGGTTATTGCCGGAAATATTGCGCGTGCCGCCGGAACCTGAGCCAGCATTGCCAGCTGTATCGCACATTGCCTTGATTACGTCGGCGTGGTGTCCCATGCCAAGATAATCATTGGAACACCAGACGGTGATTTCACGGGCAGTGCCATTGTTGCGCCAGATAGCTCGGGGGAAACGTCCGACAATACGTTCAAGATCGGCAAAAACGCGGTAACGCTTCTCGGCGTGCAACTGGTCGATCGCTTCTTCGAAAAAACGGCGATAGTCCATAATGCGCTCCTTAGTCTGTGCACTAACTAGCGCTTTTGGCACTTGCCGTCCATGGCGCATTGATGGGCAATTTGCCACGTTTGTGTGAAGCAGCATTGATTGAAATCAAGCAAATCGGCTCGACGATCAAAATACCGGCGACGAAGTTTTCATCACGAAGCGTGTCGGGGGCTGTTACAGAGTGATCGGCTTCAACAAAGAGTTGCTTGAATGAAGCGCAACAAAATACCAGCTTTTTGTGACCTTCATTGAAAACCTGGCACCTTTATGAAACCAACGCGAACGGTGATGAACTATCCAGCCTCGACGACCGGCGACTGGACTGCCTATTGGCGCGCCTCACCGATGCGACATCTGCGCTTGCGTTGGAGGCACGTGCAGCTTTCGGTTCCGCATCGAAAAAAATCGGCAAATCTGATTGCTGCATCCGGAAGCTTCGAGGCTTTACGGCCAGGCGATCTGCCGCTTGTTTGCGTGGTTCGCAATGCTGCGCCTTATATGAAGTCGTTTCTGCGCTATTATCGCGAGATGGGTGTTACGCGTTTCATCGTGGTAGACGACCGATCGGACGACGGAACGACTGAAATCTTGTCCAGTGCTCCTGATGTGGATTTGTTCACCTCGGACGTTGGCTACGCACAGGCTGACCGCGGACGTGCCTGGCGCGATGCCCTGTTCAACCTCTACGGACGCGGGCGCTGGTATTTGTCGGTTGATGCTGACGAGTTCTTCGTATTCCCGAGAATGGAGCAACGGGATATCCGCTCTTTTATCGAGGAGCTGGAGGGGAATGGAATTCGTCGGTGTCTGGCACCGATGATCGACATGTATCCCGGCGGCCTGCTGCGTGAAGGAGTCTTCGTCGATGACGGGACGAAATATCCGTTTGAGGTTTCGTCGCATTTCGACGGCGACGGCTACACGGCGACATGGGAGAAGTTCGGGGTGGCGGTGCGTGGTGGACCGCGTTTGCGCTTGTTCGGACGCAGCATGCGACTTTCAAAATTTCCGCTGATTTGGGTCGATGAAAAGACGGATTATCGCCGGGGCAGCATTCATGGGCCGGGTCCATGTTTCCGGAATTTTCTTCCGGCAACCGGTGCTCTTCTCCATTACCGCTTTTCTTCGCTTTCGGTCGGCGAGTTCAAACGTATTGCCTCCGAAAAGAGCCATGCTGGCGGTGCAGAGCACTACCGCGCAATCGTCGAGAACGAGCGTTTTTCAGACGATCTTTCGCTCGTCTATGAAGGTTCGGTCCAGTACACAGGCCCGGATTGTCTTGTTAAGCGCGGCTTCATGGCTGATTTGCACGACATAGAGCGTGGAACCAGGGCGAAGAGCCAGCTTAGCGCGTGAACGTTTTCCGCAGGAATTGCAGCAATATATCATTGCGCCTGATTGTAAGACGCGGAATGCCGAACGGATCATCATTTGACCGTGCGCGGCGTTTTTCTGTCGTCGTCGCGTTTGTATAGCCTGCCGCTTCGACGATCTTGCGTGTCACTGCGTTTTCTCCGCCGTAAGGATAGGCGAAAGACATGACCTCATGACCGAGCAGGTCTTCAATCTTCATGCGTGATTGCTGGATTTGCGTGATGGCTTCCTGTTCGCTTATTTCCGGCAGGAGGACATGGTCGAGCGTATGGGAACCGACTTCATGACCAAGATCTGCCCATTCGCGCAATTCGGAAACGCTCATACAGTTGGCGCGCGCAACGCCGATCTTCTGGTCCCAGAGATTGAAGCCGCCGATCTGGTTGGCCACGAAATAGTTCGTGGCGGTGAAGCCAAACTCCTGCAGCACGGGCAGGGCATTACGGAACACATTCTCGAAACCGTCGTCAAACGTGATGACGGCGACTTTGCCCTGTTTCCCGCCGTAAATGTAAGGAATTGCGTCCCTCACCGACAGGCCGCGATAACCCAGCCGTTTCAGCCAGGCCATCTGCTGGCGAAAGCGATCCGGGTGCACGATCATACTGCGATAGGGCGTGCGGTGTTGCGGTGGCAAGTCAATCTGATGATACAGGAAAATCGGAACAGGCACGGGAAACCTCAGATAGCTGCGCGCGAGCGCGATTTTATCTTCCAGCGATAAAGCGGGCGCAAGATTTCACGCTTCAGCTTGTCGGGCAAGGAACGCGATTTCTGGATCGTGCTGCCGCCAAGCTGTACCGAGATTTCCTTCACTCCGCCCGGAAGAACGGATAGCGGTTTGAGTCCCGTAACCCAGTTCATCTGTGCCGTGGTATCGACCGGACGGTCGAACACTTCGGTTGCAGAGAGCAAGCGCTGCGCGGCTTCCCGCCCGACAAGCTGCGCCACCATGCCAAGGCCGACCGGTACAGGTTCGATGATCCGCAGTGTTTCGGTGTTCAGGACCACGCGCCCGCTTTCACGCTCGCGAAACGGAAAGCGGATGAAGCTATCGGCCTTGAGAATCTGACATGCAGCGGAATAGGCAGCGGCAAATTCCGGTGTCAGTTCCACATCGTCTTCCAGCACGAGACCTGCATCCAGTTCCTGATCGACAATCGCCTGCCAGGCCTTCCGGTGCGAAAGAAAGCACGCGATTTCGTTGGTGCTGAGCTGGAATGGATAGCGCGGCTTGTGTGCCGATCGCCGATAAACACGGCTGATCGTTTGCGCATCGAGCGTGCGCCCGTCGATGGCGTTCACCACGTCCGTCTCTACCGGCAGCTTTCGAATGAGTTCTTCGACTTGCGGCCGCCGGTCGGTGGCGCGCTCCAGATGGATGATGAAAGCCTTGACGGCCCTTTGGGGGCCGTCATTCGCAGTGATGTCAGGACGCGTTTCGTTCATGGTCCTTATCTACCTTGCAGCATACAGAAAGCTCAAGGTATTTTGCAGATCAGACCGGCTTCCAGCCCGGCTCGACACTATCGGCTTCCGCTCGCCACAAATCGGCGTAGTCGACATTCTGCCAATCCTTGAACCACGGGCCGCCGCGTGTGTAATGCACCACTTTCGGCAGGCCGGTTTCCGGCTTCTCGTTCCAGCCTTCCAGCCAGTTATAATCCGTCGGCAGAGCGCCAATTTCATCATCGGCAGCCCATTGCATGCGGTGCAGGTAGGCGCCAGTTTCGCTGTTGATCAGCTCCGGCGTCAACTGGCGTGTCGAGGGATGCTCGCAGTTGAACAGCATACAGGACGACCAGTTCTTGCGTGGATAGCTGGTCTGCACCTTGCCATCCATCTTCACACTATCCTTGGGCTGATAATCGTGCTGAACGCAATAAACGGCTTTTGAAGGATCATTGTAAGCTTGGAGGCCAGCAATATCGCCCAGAAAAAGAAAGTCGCAATCGCAGAAAAGCGCCCACCCCTTGTAGCCCGCAAGCCATGGTGTGAAAAACCGCGAATAGGTAAACTCTGTCGATGCCAGTGGATCGACTTCCCGCGTGTAAACCCTTTGATCGACCAGGTCCTGCAACTTGATCGGCACGATCTCCAGCGGGATAGAGGAATGCTTCAATGCGGATGCTTTGGCGACTTCATATGCGATGGGCTCGCGAGAATCCCATCCGATGAAAATGCGTAACGGTTCACTCATTCATAGGCTCCTCTAAAGAGATTGTGTCGTGATCGTTCCCCACGTTTTCCGCCGGAAATTAAAGTTAGAGCGCGTTTCCATCTGATCGACGCCCTAATTTCTGCTTCAAGCATAATCTTATCGATCCTCGTTTCACTCCGGTCGGATTATGCTCTATGGCGCTGGGTCACTGGATGAGGCTGATGCGTCCGGATTTGACCTTCTGCTCAACCCAACTGCGCTCATCTCCCCAGGTGTGGCGTTTCCAGCCTTCCCAGGTGAAGCCGCAGATTTTAACGTCCCAGCTTTCCTCCGGACATTTTCCGAGCATGTACCAGATGCCAAAAAAGCCGGTGCTTGGAAAGGCTTTGCTTATATTCTCGTCGGTTACACCCAGCTCTTTGCATCCGGCCAGATAGAATTGGGGCGGCATGATCCGGATTTCCTTACCCGCAGAGCCGACAACTTCGATGGTCTGCATGGTCCAGTCGCCACGCCTTCCCTTGAGACGGGAGAGGAAATTCGGACCAGGGTGATATTTGCGGATGATGCTTGGATGATAGGCAAGCATCACTTCCTTGGCCGCCTTGAAAGTCGGCGTCTGCACGAAGCCCGGATCGCGTAGCCGCCGCTGCATCGGCTTGCTTGAGGTTGCCAGCATCAGGAGATCTGTCCGGGTGCCGCTCATGCCGATGGACTTTTTTGGCTCATTGAAACGGACCACAAAATCGGCAGCATCCACTTCGGCAGAAAGATCGCGCGGCAAAGGCGCATTGCCGACGATGATCAATGTCTTTTTCATGCACTCCAACTCTAATTAGAATGAACCGGTGCCTGTGTCGAAACAGTAGGTATATCTAAATTAGAATTACATAATGATTACAACAATAGGAGGCAATTTCCTTTGTTGTTGGGAAATCCGGGTGAAATGATAGGATTTCGCTGCAATCACAGCAGCCATGCAGGATATGCACTTCTCAAAAGACAGAGAAAGGCGGAAGCTCACTATCGGGAGGAAGATAAAAAAAGGGGATACCACCATGAATCTTCGCACCCATTTCCATCGCTGGATGCAGTATCGCGAAAATATTCGCGAACTTAGTGGCTGCACGGACCGCGAGCTTTCCGATCTCGGCCTTTCACGCACCGATATTCATCGCGTCGCCCGCGAAGCCGCTTTTGCTTGAACCAGCGGACCAAGGCCGTTTCCCTGTTTCGGGAACCGGCCTGTTTCGATCCGCAAAATCTTCCAAAACCTACACGTCACCCGGCTTCTTGAAGCGAATGTGAATGTTGTCGCCTGCGAGGTCGAAGCCTGCATAATTGCGCTGAAAGGCAATGAGCGCGTCGTTGACGCCCTTTGAATAATCGTCTTCCTGCACATCGATATGGTGCCGGTAGAGAATCCTGTCGTCCTTATAGAATATAACCTGACCTTCCATCATAGCCTCCTTCTGATGAAGCGCTGAGCAGAAATCCGTCGGCGGTTTCAGGCGTCGCGCGCTTTGAAACGGGTGGGTAGAGCAATGTTCTACACACGGGCCTATGGCTGAAGAGGTGCCGGGGGCACTTATCCAGTCGGTATATCTATTTGAGATAGGGGATATGGCGGGCGTTTCAAGATGATGCGGTGCCGGTTCCGGCCTTGCTCAGCTCGAGCCAGGCACGAGCGGCATGAGACAGGAATGCGCCTTTTCGCCAGATCAGTGCCAGATTCCAGTTCACATCGGCACCTTTGATCCTGTGGATGCGCACGCCGGGATGATGCCGCTGTTCCGCGATCATTTTTGGTAGAAAGCCGATGCCCATGCCTGCCGCTACGAGCTCGACGATGAAGTCAATCTGACTGGAGCGGACCGCAACGTTTGGAGAGAATCCATGCGAACGACATGCATCAAGGATAATGTGGTTGAGGGCAAAGCCGCTCTCGAAAAGAATGAACGGCAGGCTGGCAATGTCCTGCAGCGAAACGCCGTCACCGCGTGCAAGCGCATGATCGGTCGGGAGAAGCGCCACAACCGGTTCGCACCGCACATCCTGCCACTCGAAGCTGTCTTCAACCGGCAGAAGCGAAGCCGCAAGTTCCACATCTCCGGCAAGCAGCAATTCCTCCAGCCTCCGGCTGCCGTGCTCGACCAGCTGAATGTCGATTTCCGGATAAAGCTTCGTATAAGCCGCAAAGACGGGAGCGAAAAGCACGCTGGACCCGATGGGCGGCAGGCCGAGTTTCAGCAGGCCGCGCTTGAGGCCGCGGAGCTCACCCAGCTCGGCCAGCATGTCGTCTTTTTCCGCCAGCATGGCGACCGCGCGACGAAAGACAATCTCACCTGCCGTCGTGAGGCGAGAGGGAGAGATTTCACGATCCAGCAGAACCAGCCCCAATTCGTCTTCAAGCTGTCTGACCGCCTTGCTGACGGTCGACTGGGTCGCGTTGATGGTTTTTGCGGCGGCGGAAAAACCGCCTTGCCGCACCACTTCGACAAAGGCCTGGAAGCTGCGCAAGTTCATGAGCCATTCTATTACGGAATAGCTGCAATGAAATCAATTCATTTCTAGAATAGCGCCAGAAGGCCTATATTCACCCATGAAAATGCATCAGTCCCCATTGGAAAAGCACATGAACGCCCACAGCCTTTTGATCCGGTTTCGTTACGCACTGCATCACAGCCGTCTGATGCAGATTGCGACGCTGGTCGGTTTCTGGCTGGCGGGTGAGCTTTTCGTCCGCCTCGTCGGTCTGCCTCTGCCGGGTGGCATTGTCGGTATGGCGCTGGTGCTGGCGCTGCTCCTGAGCGGTCGTGTTAGCCTGTTCAGCATGAAGCGCGGCGCAGAATGGTTTCTAGCAGAAATGTTGCTCTTCTTCGTTCCCGCAGTGCTTGCAATTCTCGAGCATAAGGAACTGCTCGGTCTGCTCGGTCTGAAAATCATGGCTGTGATTTTGCTCGGCACGTTGACGGTCATGAGTGTCACCGCACTGACGGTTGATCTCTGCTACCGCTGGAGCCTGCGTTATGTCGCTAAGTAATCCGCTTGTTGCGACGCTTTTCTGGTCTGCCGCGACGATCCTGCTTTATCTAGCTGCCAAGCGCGTCTATCGCCGCTTTCCGATGTGGTGGTTGACGCCGCTCGTTGTTACGCCATTGTTGCTGATAGCGCTGGTCATTGGGCTCAATCAGAACTATCGCGGCTATTTCGGTGCTACCCACTGGCTGGTTGCGCTGCTTGGACCTGCAACGGTTGCTTTTGCGGTCCCGATTTACCAGCAGCGCGCAACGATCCGCCGCTATTGGCCGGTGCTTCTGGCCGGTGTGGTCGTCGGAAGTTCGTCTGCCATGGCTTCCGCATGGGGTCTGGCGCATCTGCTGGGCCTCAACGAAGCAATCAGCCTCAGCCTGATGCCACGTTCAATGAGCACACCGTTTGCGATGACCGTCTCTGGCGACATTGGTGGAACGCCTGACCTGACAGCAATCTTCGTGGTGCTGACAGGTGTGTTCGGTGCAGCTCTCGGTGAAGTCATGCTCAACTGGCTGCCGATCCGCTCCGCGCTGGCACGCGGAGCCCTTTTCGGTATGGGTGCGCACGGAGCCGGTGTGGCCAAGGCCCACCAGATCGGCAGCGAAGAAGGTTCGATTGCCGGGCTGGTCATGGTGCTTGTTGGCCTCGTGAATGTGCTTGCTGCTCCCCTGATTGCCCACTTTTTGTAAGAGCCTAGTTTTACAGACAATTCTTTAAAAACGCCCGGTTTCCGGGCGTTTTCTGTATTAGCGAATCTGCCTTTTTCTTGAGCATCAACGTCTTTGCATAACTGATATGCATTAATGACCGTTGCTGCAGGGAAGGGGGGCGGGTAAATATCTCTTCATCGAGTTCACTCCTCCTCCCAGAACTCGATAAGGAATGCGGCACTCCTCCTCCCAAGCCGTATTCAAGATCAGGCCGCGCATCCTCCTCCCGCGCGGCCTTTTTCTTTTTTAGCTCCCCTGCATCCTGCTTCGCTTTCAACTCCGTGCGTTGACAATGCGTAACTGCATAGCCCCATAGGCAAGCTGCAGCATCTGCTCTATCTCTGATTCAAGTTTTGAATCGGGGAGACAGTGTCCATGACAAGCGGCATCCACCACATCACCCTCATCACCCGAAAAGTGCAGGCGAATGTCGATTTCTATGCCGGCTTTCTGGGGCTGCGTATCGTCAAGCAAACAGGCGGGTTCGAGGATGCCGAGCAGCTGCATCTGTTCTATGGCGACCGCTCGGGCACGCCCGGATCGTTGATTACGTTTCTGGTCTGGGAAGATGGTGCCAAGGGGCGTGTTGGCCACGGTCAGGTCAGCGAAATCGCGCTTGCCATCGATCGCACGGCCATCGGTTTCTGGCTCGAACGCGCCTTGCGTTATCATGTGCCTTCCGAAGGACCGGTTCAGGAGTTTGGCGAACCTGTTCTGCGCCTGCGCGATCCCGACGGTGTGATCGTCAAGCTTGTCGGCTGCGATCTTGCCGCCAATGATGCGTGGGAAAGCGAAGGCATTCCGCCAGCTTTCGCCGTCAGGCGTTTGCGTGCCGCGACTATTCTGTCCGAAGCGCCGGAACAGACGGCAGGTTTCATCGAACGTTATTTCGGTTTCAGGCCTTCGGCGAAAGAAGGCACGATAGATCGTCTTCTGTCGGATTCCGGCGACGCCATCGATGTGCGTGACGCCGGCGGCTTCTGGCCGGGCATCCCCGGCACGGGCATTGCCGATCATGTCGCTTTTCGTGCTGCCGATACTGGCGACGTGGAAAAGGCGGAGAAGGAGCTTTCCAAGCTCAATTCCAGCGCTGTCAATGTGCACGACCGCAAATATTTCACGTCGCTCTATGTTCGCGAACCGGGCGGAACGCTGTTCGAATTTGCAACTGATGCACCGGGCTTTGCAATAGACGAGCCGGTCGAGAAACTGGGTCAGTTCCTGTTTGTGCCGCCCGGTAATGAAGAAAAGGCCGATGCCATTCGGGCACGAATGCCGCAATTCGCTCTGCCGGGCGAAGAGCGCGTCATCTATCGTGATCTGCCTTTCGTTCATCGGATACACCAGCCGGAAGACCCGGATGGCAGTACACTGGTGCTTTTGCATGGCACTGGTGGAAACGAAAACGACCTGATGCCGTTCGCCCGCAAGGCTGCGCCGCGCGCAACCCTTCTGGGGGTACGGGGACGCAGCACGGAAGAGGGTATCCAGCGCTGGTTCCGCCGCTTCGATCTGAAAAAATTCGATCAGGCCGATATTCAGTTTGAAGCGCAGGCATTCGAGGCTTTCGTTGAAGGTGCCGCCGCCGCTTATGGTATCGATTTGAATCGGACAGCCTTTATCGGGAACTCCAACGGCGCAAATTTGCTGGCGGCTTTCATACGCCTGCATCCGCATGTGGTTCGCACGGCGGTTCTTCTACGCGGTCAGGAGGTTTTGGAGGAGCAGCCCGATAGCGCTGATTTGTCGGACGCTTCAGTACTTTTGATGAATGGTGCTTCCGATCCGTTCGGCGATGAGACCGGAACGCTGGAAAAAGTCCTGAGAGACGACGGGGCGGCGCTTACCATCAGCACGGTCGAAGCAGGGCATGCACTCATCGATGAAGATATCCTCATTGTAAGCGACTGGCTTCGGGACAAGATATAAATAAAAGGGCTGCGGAGAATTCCGCAGCCCTTTTACTATATTAATCGAGGGACTTCAGGTTACGCTCGATGGCTTCGCGCTTTCCTTCGAGGAAAGGTGGAAGCGACAGGCTCTCGCCAAGGCTTTCAAGTGGTTCATCAACAGCGAAACCCGGCCCATCGGTAGCGATTTCGAACAGGATACCGTTCGGCTCGCGGAAGTAGAGCGAGCGGAAGTAGTAACGTTCCACTTCGCCGCTTGACGGCATGCGTACGGACCGCAGGCGGTCGACCCATTCCTGCATGCTTTCCTGATCCGGCGTGCGGAAGGCCACATGGTGCACGGCGCCCGCACCCTGCCATGCGGTTGGCAGGTTCGGCTGTACCGCGACATGCAGTTCGGCGGCAGCACCGCCCGGACCCATGGAGAAGACATGGACATGGCCTTCGCCGTCAGGCGAAGCGTAATCGCCGGTCTGGCGCATGTTCATGACCTTTTCCAGAATGATCTGGGTCGGTACCAGTTCGGGAACGCTAAGCGTAATCGGTCCGAGACCTCTGATCTGCCTTTCCGCAGGCACGGGACTCCGGTCCCAGCTATGTGCCTCACCCGCGCCGCCATCATCGGTCAGGCGCAAGCGCTGCCCTTCCGGGTCTTCGAAGTCGAGAGCAGCCCGTCCCGCGACCTCGAAAATATCGCCCGTCTGGACGCCTTTATCGTTAAGGTGCTTTCGCCACCAATCGAGACTTTCGACACCGTTCACACGCAAACCGGTGCGGGCGACGCTGTTGGTGCCGCGCTGTTCGCGCTGTACCGGCCAGTCGAAAAAGGTGATGTCCGTGCCGGGCGAAGCCAGCCCGTCTGCGTAGAACAGATGGTAGGCGCTGGTGTCGTCCTGATTGACGGTTTTCTTGACGAGCCGAAGCCCGAGCGTGTCGGTATAGAAGCGCCGGTTGCCGGGCGCATCGGCGGTAATGGCTGTCAGATGGTGCAGCCCTGTCAGTTCCAATGCCATAATGTGCCTCCTTCAGAAACGGAGTTGCTGTTGGGGGATATATCGGTCTGGGCTGATCGTGAGGAAAGTATCACCTGTTGAACAGTGTGTAACCCATAAGCCGCAATCGCCTTGCGTTCCGACAACGGTGGATAATTGGGGCTTGGCAGAAGGTTTCAGGTAAAGAATATATTAACCCTCAAAGTTCGGGTGTAATACCAAAACTAGATGAGTTTGACCCATCGAGTTTTGGTTAAGCCTGTGCGGCGATTGAGCATTTTCAGGGCGTGATGCGTCAGCATCTCAGCGCCCTCGTATAAGAGACCTGCTGGCGTAGCGTTGAGGGAGTTTGGTTTTGCGGCGCGTTTTTTCTCGGACTGCCCCTGCGTTGCTTGTTCTTCTGTCTGTGCTTGCCGGTTGCGCCAGCCGGCCTGAAGGCGTGCTTATCCCGGTCGGCGATGTCGCTTCGCCCGGTACGACGAAGGTGAATCTTGTCGTTGCCACCACGCGCCGTCCGTCTGATAATCCCGGCATTCTTTTCTCCGGCGAACGCGACAAGCTCGTGTCGCTCAACGAGATCGTTGTGTCCATTCCGCCGGAAAAGAACCGCAAGGCGGGTGAAGTGCAGTGGCCCAAGAAGCTGCCGCCCAATCCGCAGAAGGATTTCACCACCGTCAGCGTGACACCGGTCAAGACCGATGTGGAAATGGCAGGCTGGGTCCGCCCGCATCTGACTAAAAGCCGCCGCGTAATGGTGTTCGTGCACGGCTTCAACAATACGTTCGAGGATTCCGTCTATCGCTTTGCGCAGATCGTGCACGATTCCGGTGCCGATGTTGCACCGGTGATCTTTACCTGGCCATCGCGCGCCAGTGTTTTCGACTACAACTACGACAAGGAAAGTACCAATTATTCCCGCGATGCGCTGGAACAGATCTTGCGCGCCATCGCACGCGAGCCAGAGGTCAAGGATATCACTGTCATGGCCCATTCGATGGGCAGCTGGCTGACGGTCGAGGCTCTGCGGCAGATGGCGATCCGCGACGGTCGCGTCAATGCCAAGATCACGGATGTCATTCTGGCATCGCCCGATCTCGACGTCGATGTGTTCTCGAAGCAGTTCCTTGCCATGGGCAAGCAGCATCCGCGCTTCACGTTGTTCACGTCGCGGGATGACAAGGCGCTTGCATTGTCACGGCGCATTTCGGGCAATATCGACCGCCTCGGCCAGATCGATCCGTCAATCGAGCCTTATCGCTCCGAGCTGGAAAAAGCAGGCATCACCGTTATCGACCTGACACAGTTGAAGGCGGGTGACCGTCTCAACCATGGCAAGTTTGCTGCAAGTCCGGAAGTCGTGCAGTTGATCGGTCAGCGCCTTGTCGCAGGCCAGACCATCACGGATTCGCAGGTTGGCCTCGGTGATCGTCTGGGGGCGGTGGCGATGGGCACGGCACAGGGTGTCGGCACGGCTGCCTCGCTGGTGGTGACGGCGCCGATTGCCGTGTTCGATCCGAACACGCGCAAAACCTATGACGAGCAGATTGACCGTTTCGGTCGTGCTGTCGGCAATACGGTTGGCGCGGTAACTACCCCCACGCAGTAAAGTATGCTGACAGCGTTCTTTCCTCTGCAGTTGTCATATTTGAGCTGACGCTGTAGGACTCGCGGCCAACAAATTCGGGCCGCGAGGAGGACCTCATGCAGATCATCCGCACCATTGAGGAATTGCGTCAGGTTTTGGCACCAGCAAGGCGGGCTGGAAAACGCATCGGCTTCGTGCCGACCATGGGCTACCTCCATAAAGGCCATCTTGAACTGGTTCACCGCTCCAGAGCGGAAAATGACGTGACCGTCGTGTCCATCTTCGTCAATCCGTTGCAATTCGGCGCGAATGAAGACCTCGACAAATATCCGCGCGATCTGGAACGGGATGCCACTCTGTTGCGCGGAGCGGATGTCGATTATCTTTTCGCGCCAGCGGTCAGCGACATGTATCCGCAGCCGATGCAGACGGTGGTGGATGTGCCAACCCTCGGCAACCAGATGGAAGGCGAGGCGCGTCCCGGTCATTTCGCCGGTGTTGCGACGGTGGTGAGCAAGCTCTTCAATATCGTCGGCGCGGACACCGCCTATTTCGGCGAAAAGGATTTTCAGCAACTCGTCATCATCCGCCGCATGGTGGAGGACATGGCCATTCCGGTGCGAGTGGTCGGCGTCGAGACGGTGCGGGAGGATGACGGGCTCGCCTGTTCGTCCCGCAACGTCTATCTAACGCCCGAACAACGCGCCGCTGCCATCATCGTACCGAAGGCACTCGATGAGGCCGTGCGG
The DNA here is from genome assembly GCF_024701725.1 of Ochrobactrum sp. XJ1. Lineage (NCBI taxonomy): Bacteria > Pseudomonadati > Pseudomonadota > Alphaproteobacteria > Hyphomicrobiales > Brucellaceae > Ochrobactrum > Ochrobactrum sp. XJ1. The sequence continues at coordinate 193,504 of NZ_VDGD01000004.1, read as the reverse complement.
CTTTATCGGTCCGGTGTGGATGATCCCGATGCGCTGGAAGCGGCAATTCGCACTTTCATCGCCACGGAACCGCTGGCGACGCCGGAAGTGGTGGCACTCCGCGATCCGGTGACGCTTGAGCGCCTGACATCGGTTCAGGGGCGTCCGGTGCTCGTTGCGCTGTTCGTGCGGCTTGGCGCGACGCGGCTTCTCGATAATCGCGTGATCGCGCATGTCGCGCAGGAACAGGCGGCCTGAGATGAGCGCATCCGTTAAACAGAAGCGACTGACGCCGAAGGCCATTTCGGCTCTCAAGGGCGAGCGCCCGATTGTCAGCCTCACCGCCTATACGACACCGATTGCGCGTCTGCTCGATCCGCATTGCGACCTGCTGCTGGTGGGGGATTCACTCGGCATGGTGCTTTACGGCATGGATTCCACCCTTGCTGTCACGCTCGACATGATGATCGCCCATGGGCAGGCGGTGATGCGCGGGGCCGAGACGGCCTGCGTCATCGTCGACATGCCGTTCGGTTCCTATCAGGAATCAAAGGAACAGGCGTTCCGCAATGCGGCTCGTGTGATGCAGGAAACCGGCTGCGACGGCGTCAAGCTCGAAGGCGGCGAGGAAATGGCCGAAACGGTCGCATTCCTCGTCAAGCGGGGCATTCCGATATTCGGTCATGTCGGGCTGATGCCACAACAGGTTAACACGGTCGGCGGCTTCCGCTCGCTCGGACGCGGCGACGAGGAAGCCGACCGGATTCGCCGCGATGCACATGCCATTGCCGATGCCGGTGCTTTCGCGCTGGTTATTGAGGGCACCGTGGAACCGCTGGCGCGCGAGATCACCGCATCGCTCGCCATTCCGACGGTTGGCATTGGGGCTTCGGCTGCCTGTGATGGGCAAATACTGGTTTCAGACGACATGCTGGGGCTGTTTCAGGATTTCACGCCGCGTTTCGTGAAGCGTTTTGCGCAATTGGCGCCGCAGATTTCCGATGCAGCCAAAGCCTATGCCGAAGAGGTGCAGGCGCGTGCATTTCCGGGGCCGGAGCATGTTTTCGGCGCGAAACCCAAGGGCTGAATAGCAAAACCTGTGCCGTATGGCGGTAGCGCCTTGTATTTATTCGTCAATCGCGTTCAATGTCGGAACTGTTTTCCGGAGTTGCCGTGACCGACGATATTGCCCATACCGAACTGATTGCCGTGCTGACGGCTGTGACCAGTGAACAGCCGCGCGTCATGACTGTGCGGCAGGGACAAGCTTTACCGTCGGGTCCGTTCGAAAGCGAGCATCGTTCTCTGCAATCGGGTCTGCGCGCCTGGGTGCAGTCGGAAACCGCACATCCGGTCGGTTATCTGGAGCAGCTCTACACTTTTGCCGACCGTGACCGTCACGCACAGGGCGAACGCATCATCTCGATCAGCTATCTCGGCCTCGTGCGCGAAAGCGATGCGGCGGCAGGGCAGGCGGGCTGGCGCGGCTGGTATGATTATCTGCCGTGGGAAGATCACCGTCAGGGCGAACCGGCCATCATGGAGCATCTCAACAATGCGCTGCTTGTCTGGGCCTATCGGGCTGAAACGCCGGAGCTGACAGCGCAGCGCATGCGGCGCATCGCTTTCACCTTCGGCTTTGAGAGCGGAGAGTGGAGCGGGCGCTGGAACGAAGACCTTGTACTGCAACGTTATGAGCTGCTGTTCGAGGCTGGTCTGGTGGCCGAGGCCGGAATGAAGGAAGACGAGAACGGCCGCTCCATGTTTGCCGATCATCGCCGTATCCTTGCCACGGCAATTGCGCGACTGCGTGCCAAGATCAAATACCGCCCGGTGGTGTTCGAGTTGATGCCTGACGGTTTCACCCTGCTGCAGTTGCAACGCACCGTCGAAGCGTTGGCCGGCTTGCGCCTGCACAAGCAGAATTTCCGCCGCCTGATCGAACAGCAGGATCTCGTCGAGGAAACCGGCGAAAGCGACAGCGAAACCGGCGGTCGCCCGGCAAAACTGTTCCGTTTCCGCTACTCGATTGTCGAGGAACGCGCCCTTTCCGAGCGCCATCTGGCTGGTGCCAAGCTGCCAATCTCTCGCGATTGACAATATACTCGAATCGAGTATAACTTCGCAGACATAAAATACTCAAGTTGAGTATAATTGATGCACTCGGGAGATCACCCATGAACGATCATGTTTCCGTCTCGCAACTCTATGATCGCGTGGCCAAAGTCCTGCCGAAGGCGGAGTGGCTGGGCTTCGAGGACGACGTTGCGGCGATCCTCGAACTGAAGAAAAAGCGCAATGCAGTCATCCTTGCGCATAATTACCAGACGCCGGAAATCTTCCACTGCGTGGCCGATATTGTCGGCGACAGTCTGGCGCTGGCGCGCAAGGCTGCGGAGGTCGATGCCGATGTGATCGTGCTGGCGGGCGTGCATTTCATGGCCGAAACGGCCAAGCTGCTCAATCCAGGCAAAACGGTACTGATCCCCGATATGGCTGCAGGTTGTTCGCTGGCCGACAGCATCACGCCGGAAGATGTGGCGTTGCTGCGTGAAGCGCATCCCGGCGTGCCGATCATTACTTATGTCAACACATCCGCTGCCGTGAAGGCGGCATCCGATATTTGCTGCACCTCCGGCAATGCCAAAAAGGTGGTGGAGTCGCTCGGCGTGCCGCGCGTGCTGATGATCCCCGACGAGTTTCTGGCGCAGAATGTGGCGCGCGAAACCGATGTCGAAATTCTCGCCTGGCATGGCCATTGCGAGGTGCATGAACGCTTCACCCCCGACGATATTCGCGAATTGCGCGAGAGCCACCCCGGTGTGGTGGTTCTGGCCCATCCTGAATGCCCGCCGGACGTGGTGGAAGCTGCCGATTTCGCCGGGTCCACGGCGGTCATGTCGGATTATGTCGGCGAGAAAAAGCCGCAGCGTGTCGTGCTTTTGACCGAATGCTCGATGAGCGACAATGTCGCTGTCGATCACCCCGATGTCGAGTTCATCCGCCCGTGCAATCTCTGCCCGCATATGAAGCGGATCACGCTTGCCAACATTCGCGATGCGCTGGAAAACAATCGCCATGAAGTGACCGTCGAGGCAGCACTGATGGAGCCTGCCCGGCGCGCCGTCGAACGGATGCTGGCGGTATGAACACGGCCCCGCTCCCGGTTCTCGTCATCGGCAGCGGTCTTGCCGGTCTGATGACGGCGCTGACGCTATCTCCGCAGCCGGTGTTGCTGGTGACAGCGGGAAGCCTCGGCCTGTCCGGTTCGAGCACGCTTGCGCAAGGCGGTATTGCTGCAAGTGTTGGTGCTGATGACAGCGCGGCGCTGCATCTGGCCGATACGATTGCGGCTGGCGACGGCCTGTGTGACCGGGGCGTGGCTGCGGAGATTGTGGCGGCAGGCGCGGAAGTCGTTGCTGCGCTGGAAGCGCATGGCGTGCACTTCGACCGCAAGTTGGACGGAGCATTTTCACTCGGTCTGGAGGCAGCCCATAGCCGCTATCGCATTGTGCATGTGGATGGCGACGCGACGGGGGCGGGCATCATGCGCGCTTTAACCGCAAAGGTTCTGGCAACGCCTTCGATCACAGTTCTGGAAAACACCCGCGCCCTGCGTTTGATCAAGCAGGATGGCCGTGTGGTCGGTGCCTGTCTTGAAAATCTCGGACCGGTTGCAGCAACCGCCGTGGTGCTGGCGACGGGCGGGATCGGCGGACTTTATAAGGCAACAACCACGCCGCTTGGCAATCTCGGCCAAGGTGCCGCTCTGGCAGGCCGCGCTGGCGCTGTGCTTGCCGATATGGAATTCGTGCAGTTCCACCCGACCGCGCTTGCCGTTTCTGCGCCGCGTCTGCCGCTGGTTAGCGAAGCGGTGCGCGGGGAGGGCGCTAAGCTCGTCAATGATCGTGGCGAGCAGTTCATGGCTGATATTCCGGGCCGTGAGCTTGCGCCCCGTGATGTGGTGGCGCGTGCCATTGGCAACGAGATTGCACAAGGGCGCAAGGTCTATCTGGATGCGCGCGCGGCTCTGGGTGCGCGTTTTGCAACCCGGTTTCCCGGTATCGACGCGCTTTGCAAACAGCATGGCATTGATCCGTCCAGTGATATGATCCCGGTCAGACCGGCCACGCATTACCATATGGGCGGCATCAGGACCGACGCCGACGGGCGCAGCAGTCTGCCGGGGCTGTGGGCTGTGGGCGAAGCGGCCTGCACCGGCCTGCACGGCGCCAACCGGCTGGCCAGCAATTCGCTGCTTGAAGCTGCCGCCATGGGGCTGCGCGCCGCCCGCGCGCTTGGCTGTGAAGAGGCGGTCGCCGTGCGGCATCCCGTGCCGGTCAGCCTGCCGCAGAGCGCCGATCCCGAACCGGTGCGGCGCGTGGTTTCCAGCCATCTTGGCCTGCTGCGTGATGAAGAAGGTTTGCGCTCTGCAATCACCGCCCTTCTCCCCCTCGCGGAGACCGACGATGCCGCAGCCGTGGCGCTGGTTGCTGCGGTTGCGGCATATGAACGGCGCGAGTCGCGTGGCAGTCATGCCCGCACCGACTATCCCGCCAAAATTGCGGCTCCAGTCCGCAGTTTTTTCACCTTTCCGGCAGCTTTCGCACTGGCACGCGACATTGCCGCGCCTCACCCTGTTACAAGGACTGCATGATGAACCTGCCGCGCTTGTCTCCGCTTGTCGTCGAACCGCTGGTGCGCGCTGCGCTTCTGGAAGATCTGGGGCTTGCTGGTGATATTACCAGCAATGCGGTGGTGCCGGAAGAACACTGCTCGGCCATGCTGTTCAGCCTGCGCCAGCCGGGCGTTATCGCCGGGCTGGACGTGGCTGAAATGGCATTTCGTCTGGTCGATCCGGATGTCACATTCGAACGTCTGGCGCGGGACGGTCAGTCTCTTGAAAAAGGGGAGGATGTCGCCCGGGTTTCCGGCTCGTCCCGCTCTATACTCGCAGGAGAACGGACGGCGCTGAATTTCCTTGGCCATCTGTCCGGCATCGCCACGGCGACGACTAATCTGGTCAAGGCTGTGGCTGGCACAAAGGCCTCCATCGTCTGCACCCGCAAGACGACGCCCGGTCTGCGCGCCTTGCAGAAATATGCAGTCCGGGCAGGCGGCGGCATGAACCACCGTTTCGCGCTCTATGATGCGGTGCTGATCAAGGACAATCACATCGCCGTCGCGGGCGGGGTGCGCGAGGCCATCGAACGCGCCAAGGCTGGCGCCGGGCACATGGTCAAGATCGAGGTCGAGGTCGATATGCTGCAACAACTCGAGGAGGCGATGGCCATTGGTGTGGATGCCGTTTTGCTCGACAATATGTCGCCAGCGCAATTGCGCGAGGCGGTATCGGTGATCGGCGGGCGCGCTATTTCGGAGGCTTCTGGCGGCATTACACCGGAAACAGTGGCGGCGGTTGCAGCCAGCGGCGTCGATCTGATTTCGGTTGGCTGGACCACGCACAGCGCGCCAAATCTCGATATCGGGCTCGATTTTGAATTGAATAGATGAGGCTTTACGTCTTGTGTGGACAGGCGCAATATCTCCCACATAGGCAATGTCCCAACGTGTTTCGCTGTGAAACCTAGCCCACCGCTAAGGGTTAGGTCTCGCACATTCATGGCGTAAACTGCATCCATACTCGTGCAAGAATCCTACATGCAAAAACATGATTGAATAATTCATGTTTTCATGTCACACAATGACTGACTGATAGTCAGTCATGAGTCGTGCGGTGGTTCTGCAACTTGCTTGTGTGCGTGCCGGCTGCCGGATCGCCGTCACGGCTCAAAGCGGCATTGCCGCAGAAAGTTTGATGGATATCGAGCAGGAGGGAAGCGTGATGCTTCACCATACGGAAAATTGGCCTTACGTGGTCACCTTGTCGAAGGGTGCATCGACCTTGGAAGAAACTCGTGAATTCTTTGATGTCTGGAATCGGTGGCTTGATGAGGGAAAGCCCTTCATCACGATCCGCCGTTTTCTGGACGAGGATGCACTTGCGCATCCCGAAGGTTCGGCACGGGAAGTGAAACAATGGTTGCAGCAGAATGCGCAGCGTATTCGCGAACAGGTGCTGGGCATGGTGAACATCGTTCCGGAATCTGTTTATGAACAGGCAAGCCGCATGGATGCAGAAAAGCTGTTTCGCGTCCCCGCGGGCACATTCTCCAATGTCGATGCGGCGCTGCATTGGCTGGAAGATCGGGTCATTCGACCAAATCAGCTTGATTTTGACAGGGCGGCGATCCGGGATAAATTGGCAGCGACCTGAAGTTTTGGAGATTGATTTGCCTTCCACTGCCATCAAGCCCAAGCCCCGCACTAAACCAGCGGAAATACGTCGCGACGAGCTGATGGCTGCAGCCGAAGCCCTCTTCCTCGAAAAGGGCTTCGCGGCGACAAGCGTGGATGAAATCGTGCGTCTGGCGGACGTTGCCAAAGGTACGTTCTACCTGCATTTTCGCAGCAAGGACGACATCCTGCTTGCCTTGCGGGAGCGATTTGTCGATGGGTTCTGCGAGCGATTGGAACGTCAACTCGGTCTACTTCCCGCCGACGACTGGCAGGGAAAACTGGCTGCATGGGCCGAGACCGGAATTGCCGGCTATCTCGACAACTACAAACTCCACGACATGGTGTTCCATGATTTTCACCCGCCCATGCGTCGCATGAAGCAGGAAAATCCGGCAATCGTCCGGCTCGATGCGTTGTTGACCGACGGTAATGCTGCAGGCGCATGGAAAATCGCCGATACGCGTTTGACGGCTGTACTTCTGTTCAATGCGCTGCACGGTGCGGTCGATGAGATCATCTCCAACCCGGATATGATGGATCGTGCCGAGATGGTCGCCGGTGTGAAGACGTTTTTCCTGCAGGCGGTACGATCTCAATAAGTACAGTTAAAGAAAAAGGGAGGCAGACGCCTCCCTCTATTCATTTTCCAGCGCTTGTGGCAGGGCTTACTTTTCAACAAAAGCCTTTTCGATGACGTAATGTCCGGCTTCGCTCTGGCTGCCTTCCTTGAAGCCGCGTTCTTCCAGAATCTGCTTGGTTTCGGCCAGCATTTCCGGGCTGCCGCAGAGCATCATGCGGTCGTCATCGTGGTTGAATTCCGGCAGACCAATATCGGCAAAGAGCTGACCCGAACGAATGAGGTCGGTCAGGCGGCCACGATTCTTGTAAGGCTCACGCGTGACAGTCGGATAGTAGATGAGCTGGTTCTTGACCATTTCGCCGAGGAATTCATCCTGCGGTAATTCATTGGCGATGAAGTCCGTATAGGCAAGCTCAGCCACCTGACGTACGCCATGAACGAGAATAATCTTCTCGAAACGTTCATAGGCCTCCAGATCGCGGATGATCGACAGGAATGGCGCGAGACCGGTGCCGGTCGAAAGCAACCAGAGATTTTTTCCGGGCTTCAGATTGTCATAGAGCAGCGTGCCGACCGGCTTCTTGGACAGGATGATCTGGTCACCAACCTTCAGGTGCTGGAGCTTTGAGGTCAATGGACCGTTCGGCACCTTGATCGAGAAGAATTCCAGACCGTCTTCGTAAAGGCTCGAGGCAATCGAATAGGCGCGTGTGAGCGGCTTGCCGTTCACTTCCAGGCCCATCATGATGAACTGGCCGCTCTGGAAGCGAAAACCGGGGTCGCGCGTCGTGCGGAAGGAAAACAGCGTGTCGGTCCAGTGATGGATGTCGGTGACGGTTTCCTGATTGAAGTTGCTGCTCATTTTCGGAACTGTCTCTGTCTTGCTCCAGCACCGCTTGGGAGGACGGCGCCTATGGAATGGATTGGTCGGTTCGGTTTCTATCGGTCATTGCTGCATTTTGCCCGCAGTCGTGCAGCTCCGTGGAGACTGCATCCGCTGCGGGCAAAACGCCTTGATCACAATCAATGTAAGCGCGTCATGCTGCCTTCAGGGTGGCTTCCGCGAATTCGTAGTTGGCCAGCTTGTCGAGGAAATTCGTTACATAGTCAGGCCGACGATTACGGAAATCGAGATAATAGCTATGCTCCCAGACATCAAGCCCTAATAGTGCCTTGCCTTCGCCTGTTGCCAGCGGGTTGGAGCCATTTGGCGTCTTGGTGACCTTCAGCTTGCCGTCATTGGCCAGAACCAGCCATGCCCAGCCCGAGCCGAACTGCCCGACGGCCGCAGCCTTGAAGGCTTCCTTGAACTGGTCGACGCTACCGAAATCCTCGACGATCTTCTTTTCCAGAGCTCCAGGCAGGCGACCACCGGTTGCCGACAGGTTCTGCCAGAACAGATCGTGGTTCCAATGCTGGCCGGCATTGTTGAACACGGGAGCTAGATCAGCCTTATCCTTGGCGAAGAGGACGATTTCTTCGAGCGACTTGCCCTTGAGCGCGTCATTTTTCTCCACGAAACCGTTGAGTGCCGTCACATAGGCCTGATGGTGCTTGCCGTGGTGCAGCTCAAGCGTTTCCGTGCCCATTCCGACGCCTTCGAGCGCGTTGGTTGCAAAGGGAAGTGGTGGCAAAGTGAAGCTCATTTTAAAACTCCTGATCGCTTGAGCATAATCACCGTTCAGCATCCTGAGGATCTATCCCGGTGTGGACTCTGGCTTTGACGAAAGCCGGTTTGAATATTGAAAATTCAGAATTATCTTGCTTCGACAGGCCTGATCACCTATTTAACAAGATAATCCTTCTTTAAATAGAAAATGGCACATATGTCAAGGAATGACTTTCTAAATACCGATGAATTGGGAGCACGTTCTCCCGCGGAGAGGATCATGCTCTCGCTCAAGATGCGGGGAGCGCAGACCGCCGCGACCATCGGGGAACATTTGGGAACCACAGGTGAGGCCGTTCGCCAACAGCTCGTGCGTCTGGCAGAGGAAGGGCTTGTTTCCTCACATTCCGTATCCCAAGGCGTTGGCCGCCCTTCGTTGTTCTGGGATCTGACCGAAGCCGGTAACAAACGTTTCCCCGATACGCATGCCGATCTGACGGTTCAGCTTCTTCATTCGGTGCGTACCATTCTTGGTGACGATGCGTTGGACACGCTGATCGCCCATCGCGAGACCGAGACGCGCCGTCAATATCAGACGCGGCTGAAGGATTTGTCGCTCGACCAGCGAGTGAAGGAACTTGCCGACATTCGTTCCGCCGAAGGCTATATGGCTGATGCCGAAAAGCGGGACGATGGCTCCTGGCTGCTCATCGAAAATCATTGTCCTATCTGCGCCGCTGCAGATGCCTGCCAGGGCTTCTGCAGATCAGAGCTTCAGGTATTCAGGGCCGTGCTTGGCCCTGATGTTTCTGTAAACCGCACCGAGCATATTCTGGCTGGTGCGCGGCGCTGTGCTTACGTTATTGCGCCGACCGCCTAACCATCCTTTTAGCACTATGCCGGTTGCGGCTGTCTCGCGCTGCGGACCAGAGCGAGTGCCGACACGAATGCCAGTGCAGACAGAATGGCAAAGCCGGAGAAGAGCCAAAGTGCGGCATGTGCAGTGCCGGTAAAGCCGCCGGGATTGGTGAGGCCAGCCATATTGGCAACCATTCCTGCAAGTGCTGCGCCAAGGGCGGTCGTGAAAAGCTGCACCATGGTTACGGATGCGGAAGCCAGATTCTGATCCTCTGCGTCGGCACGCTTGAAAATGCGGGTCAGCAGGTGCGGCCATGTCAGGCCAACGCCGAAACCGATGACGGCCAGCGCGATACAGATCGGCAGCAGATCGTACCAATGTCCTTCGCTGCCAGCGGGAATGAGAACGGCCAGCGTAACCATGCCCGCCACGCCCATGACGGGGGCGGCCAGAATGACACGGTCGGTACGCCCGGCGGCAACCCCTGACGATCCGATGGAGCCAAGTGTCCAGCTGCCGCCCATGATGGCTGCCAGATAGCCCGCAACAAGCGGCGACTGGTTGTGCAGCACCTGAAAGAACAGCGGCACGAAGACTTCGGAACTGGTGACGGATGCGCTGAGGAAGGCGAGGGTCAGATAAAGCGCGCCGAGTTTCTGGATGCTGAACGAGCCTTTCGGCAGAATGCGCCTGCTGGCTTTCTTTTCCACGGCTGCGAGGAGAAGCAGCAGAATAATGGCAAGCGCAACGCCTCCGGCATTGAACGTCAGTTCGGATGAAATACTTCCAGCAGAAACGGCGAGGACTGCAGCGGTCAAAAGGATGAGTTGTGGCCAGGCAAGCCGGTCATTGCTGGCGGCGGAGCCGGATTCACGCGGCAGCACCGTCATGGCCATGATGGTGAACACGGCAATCACCGGCGCGAGCGACCAGAAGGCGGCACGCCAGATGCCAAGCTCCGCAAAAACACCGCCGATGGCAGGGCCGACAAGTGTGGCCACGCCCCACATGCCGGAAACGAGGCCAATAGCGCGTGGCCACAATGCTTCGTCGAAAACGATGCGGATCATGGAATAGGAAAGGGCGAGCATCATGCCGCCGCCAAGACCCTGTATGGCGCGCCCCGCCAGCATGACAGGCATAGATGGAGCCAGACCACAGGTCAGGGTTCCGGCAGCGAAGATTACCGCCGCGATCAGATAGGCGCTGCGCGGGCCTGCCTGGGAAAGCAGGCGCGGCACGAGAGCCGAGCCGAGAATGGATGCAGTCACGAACAGCGCCGTGTTCCACGCATAATAGTCCATGCCGCCAATGTCGGCGACGACCGTTGGCAGAATGGTTGTGGCGATGAACACGTTGATGGCATGAAGCGCGACACCGCCGACAAGCGTCAGCGAGACGATAGCGTTTCTGCCTGCGAACAGGTCTCCCCAACCGGCGGTCGGCTTCTGATCCTGCATTTCATTTTCCTTTGACTGTCATCGTGCGGGCGAAAGTCTGAATGAGGTCGCCCCGAACATGGAGAAAATGGCTACGCCCGGGGCTGTAATTTGTCAAGCAAATGCTTGTTTAATTAATTTGATGATACTTCTGGGATTGTAGCGAGCCCTATCGGCCGGCAGAAGCCATTTGTCCGGGCAAAGACTTTCAATGAAAACGGCAGGGCAAGGGGTAGCGCATGTCTCCCGAAAGCGGGAACCAGTTTCGGGATAAAGACATGCGTAAAAACAAACAGATAGAGCGGTTCCAACGACTTCTTATCAACCGGAACCGCTCTAGAAGAGGGAAGGGGTTCAAATTCCTGCAGAAAGCTCTATATGAAGCTCACCTGCTGAAGGTCGGGAAGTAATCCGCGATAGCTTGTGGGGAAATTTTTTCCCGATAATGCTGTGGCGGATTTGTGTTTCTGTCACAAGCTTCCTATAAGCCTTCGAATAATTTGGGAAACCACCTGTGTGTTTCCTCAACTTGGCAAACCAGCCTTGCTGGCGAGGCCAGATTTCCCCTTTGGACGACCCGGAACTCTCATGATCCAGACGCCTTACTACCTGATCGACAAGACCAAGCTGAAGCGCAACATGGAAAAGGTTGCCTATGTGCGCGAAAAGTCCGGCGCCAAGGCTCTGCTGGCGCTGAAATGCTTTGCCACGTGGTCGGTGTTTGATCTGATGAGCGAATATATGGACGGCACCACGTCGTCATCGCTCAATGAAGTGCGTCTCGGCCATGAAAGATTTGGCGGCGAAACCCATGCCTATAGCGTGGCCTATGCTGATAACGAGATCGACGAAGTTATCAGCCACGCCGACAAGATCATCTTCAATTCGATCGGTCAGCTGGAGCGTTTTGCCGACAAGGCAGCGCATATCAAGCGCGGCTTGCGTCTGAACCCAGGCGTTTCGTCTTCGACCTTTGATCTGGCTGACCCGGCGCGTCCGTTCAGCCGTCTTGGCGAATGGGATGTTGCGAAGGTCGAAAAGGTCATGGACCGCGTGACCGGCTTTATGATCCATAACAATTGCGAAAATTCCGATTTCGGTCTTTTCGACAAGATGCTGACCGATATCGAAGAAAAGTTCGGCTCGCTTCTGCATCGTGTCGAATGGGTCAGCCTTGGCGGCGGCATTCATTTCACCGGTGAGAATTATCCCGTCGATGAATTCTGCGCGCGCCTGAAGGCGTTTTCGGAAAAGTTCGGCGTGCAGGTCTATCTGGAGCCGGGCGAAGCCTCGATCACCAAGACCACGACGCTGGAAGTGACGGTTCTTGACACGCTTTATAACGGCAAGAACCTCGCCATCGTCGATAGCTCGATCGAAGCACATATGCTCGATCTGCTCATCTATCGCGAAAAGGCGAAGATGGCGCCCAACAATGGCGGGCACAGCTATATGGTTTGCGGCAAATCCTGCCTTGCTGGCGATATTTTCGGCGAGTTCACTTTCGACAAGGAGCTCTCCATTGGGGACCGCCTCTCATTTGAAGATGCAGCCGGTTATACCATGGTCAAGAAGAACTGGTTTAATGGCGTGAAGATGCCAGCCATTGCCGTGCGTGAACTTGATGGCACGGTCAAATTAGTCCGCGAATTTGATTATGCGGATTTTGAAGGGTCGCTTTCTTAAAGATCCTTTTGCAGCCCTCAAACTGCAATGAATTCATGTGTTCCGGGTGAGAAGGCAATCGGGACGGTTAACAGATGGCGGGTAACCGCTGGAAGAGGAAGCATCGACAGAAAATGAAGAAGAACGTTCTCATTATCGGCGCCGGGGGCGTGGCACAGGTTGTTGCACATAAATGTGCGCAAAACTCTGACATATTGGGCGATATCCATATTGCGTCCCGCACGGTTGAGAAATGCCGCAAGATTATCGATAGCGTGCATGAAAAGAAGAGCCTCAAGACCGAGGTGAAGCTGGAAGCGCATGCTTTGGACGCGCTGGATATTGAAGCCACCAAGGCTCTGATCCAGAAGACGGGCGTTCAGATCGTCATCAATGTCGGCTCGGCCTTCCTCAATATGTCGGTCCTTCGCGCCTGTATCGATACGGGCGTGGCTTACATGGACACCGCGATCCATGAAGATCCGAAGAAGATCTGCGAAACCCCGCCATGGTATGGCAACTACGAATGGAAGCATCTCAAGGAATGCGAAGAGAAGGGTATCACCGCCATTCTCGGCATTGGCTTTGATCCGGGCGTGGTTAATGCCTATGCACGTCTGGCTGCTGACGACTATCTCGATGAAGTCAAATCCATCGACATCGTTGACATCAATGCCGGTTCGCATGGCCGCTGGTTCTCGACCAACTTCGACCCGGAAATCAACTTCCGCGAATTCACCGGCACGGTCTATTCATGGCAGGGCGGTCAGTGGCAGTCGAATAAGATGTTCGAAGTCGGCCACACCTTTGACCTGCCTGTCGTCGGCCCGAGCAAGGCTTATATGACTGGTCATGATGAAGTGCATTCGCTGTCTAAGAACTACCCGAACGCAGATGTGCGTTTCTGGATGGGCTTTGGCGATCACTATATCAACGTCTTTACGGTGCTGAACAATCTGGGCCTCCTGTCCGAACAGCCGGTCAAGACTGCCGAAGGTCTGGAAGTCGTGCCGCTCAAGGTGGTCAAGGCCGTTCTGCCTGATCCATCGTCGCTGGCACCAGACTATACCGGCAAGACCTGCATTGGTGATTTCGTCAAAGGCACCAAGGACGGCAAGGAGAAGGAAGTCTTCATCTATAACGTTGCCGACCATAAGGACGCTTACAACGAAGTGGGTTCGCAGGGCATTTCCTATACCGCTGGCGTTCCGCCGGTTGCGGCCGCAATCCTGATCGCCTCGGGTGAATGGGATGTGAAGAAGATGGTGAATGTGGAAGAGCTTAATCCAAAGCCGTTCCTCCACATCCTCAACCAGATCGGCCTGCCATCGCGCATCAAGGATGAAGACGGCGACCGCGCACTCGACTTCGCGTAAGCCTCATCTGAATGAGTAAAGAAAACCCCGCCCAATGCCATGCTTTGTGCGGGGTTTTTTATTGGCGCTTTGCTCTGGCTTACTCTGGCATATTTGGCCAAGTATCCGAGAGACGATACCCACTCGGAAACGGATCGCTCGGATCGAGCATGAGCTGCGAAGTTCCCGTCACCCAAGCGCGACCGGAAATGATTGGGCTGATGGCCGGTTTGCCACCAAGCTCCAGAGCCTTGTCCAACCGACAGTGAAACTCTGTGCCCAGCACGGACTTTCCGATAAATTTCTCGCCGACTTTCATCTGGCCTTTTGCATGAAGCACGGCCATGCGCGCCGAGCAGCCAGTGCCGGTCGGGGAACGGTCGAGTTTGGCCGGGCGAATGGCAACGGTGTTCACGCCAGTCAGCACATCGCCGTCGCGCGTCACCGGCTCGGTGATCTGGCAGAAGGAAATGTGGTTCCAGTCTTTTTCAGGATGGCGGAAACCAAGCTGCTCGTTGGCGGCTTTGGTAATCTTCACGCCAATTTCGGCAAGTTCCCGCGCCTGGCCCGGCTCGATCTTCATTCCGATAGAAGCTGCATCGACAATGACGAAACTGTCACCGCCATAAGCCGTGTCGACAATGATCGTGCCAAGGTCTTCAACTTCCAATGAGACATCCAGACGGTCAGCGAAAGATGGAACGTTGCGCACACTGATGCGCTCGGCCTTGCCGTTGCGACATTCGGCTTCCACTTCAATGATTCCGCCCGGCGCCTCCAGCACCATGCGCGTCACGGGTTCCTGCATCGGGATAATGCCGCTATCCAGCAAAACGGTGGAGACGCAGATTGAATTGGACCCGGACATGGGCGGCGTATCGGCTGGCTCCATGATGATGAAACCCATCTGCGCGCGCGGATCTTTTGGTGGCACCAGCAGATTGACATGGCGAAACACACCGCCGCGCGGCTCGTTCAGCACGAAATTGCGCAGGGTCTCGTCGCTGGCGATGAAGCGCGATTGTTCCCACACAGTATCGCCAGGAGGAGGGGCCACGCCACCGACAATGACATCACCGACTTCGCCTTCTGCGTGACAGCCGACAATATGGATGACTTTGGTGCTGCGCATGACGCCTCCTGCAATTAATGCAATCATTCCTATCGGTTAGGGCGTTAGCGTCAATCCTTTATCGGACGGGCAATTGCGCTTTCGCGTCAGAATGAGGATTCCATTCCCCTCAGTGTCAGGAGATGAAAAATCCATTCCGAGATGTGTTGCTTCTTTAAGCAAGTCTGATATCCATTGTGCTCTTATTTTGTGCAAATCGATGCGCAGCCCGCTTGGCTCCGGATCAGTTTCTGGAACATACACAACGTTCCCGTTAGAAATTGAGCAACCCGAAAAGTTGGGGTGTGATCGCTCTCTTGGCGATGGACACCCTTAGCCGGCATGGGACGGTCGATGATCGTATTTCCGCGCCTCTTCTCAGATTGACATGGTCTCTGATGTTCCGGGGCGTGACCTCATTCAAATGGAACATCCGGCGGATTGACGGCCCCGGATGCTTCGGGGAGCGGACAATGGACAGGACAATCGATGCGGGCTTTCGGGGGCCGCATGAATCCGGCACGCAACGCTGGGGCAGGGAGATGGCGGCAGCGTTGAAGCTTGGCTGGCCGCTGATCTTCACCAATCTTTCGCAGGCAGCGCTGACTGCAACCGACGTCATCTTCATCGGCCGTCTTGGAGCGGATACGCTCGCTTCGGCACTGCTGGCGACCAGCTTCTATCATACGCTCATGATCTTCTCGATGGGGCTCGTTTCGGCCGTCATGCCGATGATCGCCATCGCGCTTGGCAAGAACCGTCATTCGGTTCGCGATGTGCGCCGCACGGTGCGACAGGGGCTATGGACGGTCATAATGATCTCGATCCCGGTCTGGATCGTGCTCTGGCATTGCGAGGAGATATTCCTGTTTCTCGGCCAGCGCCCGGATATAGCTGCCCGATCGACGGATTTCATGCACACGCTGCAATGGGCACTGCTGCCTTATCTCGGATATATTGTTCTACGCTCGTTCTTTGCGGCGATGGAAAAGCCGATGTGGACGCTGCTTATTGCGGCCCTTGCCATCGGCTTCAACGCGCTTGCCGGCTGGACGCTGATATTCGGTCACTTCGGTTTCCCGCGCATGGAACTGCACGGCGCCGGTATCGCCACAACAGCGTCAAGCACGATGATGTTCCTCGGGCTTGCATTCATCACGGTGCGTCACCACCGCTTCCGCCGCTATCACCTGTTTGGCCGCTTCTGGCGTCCCGACTGGGCGCGCCTGCGTGAACTGTGGCGCATTGGTATTCCAATGGCGCTGACATTCGTGTTCGAGACTTCGATCTTCTATGCTGCAGTGGTGATGATGGGCCGCATCGGGCCGACGGCCATGGCGGCTCATGCCGTGGCGATCCAGATTGCATCGCTCAGCTTCATGGTGCCACTCGGTTTCGGTCAGGTTGCAACCGTGCGCGTGGGCCGTGCCTATGGCCGCGGCGACCCTCAGGCTGTCGCCTATGCAGGCTGGAGCGCCTATGCGCTCGGCGTCGGTTTCATGGCCGTGATGGGGCTTCTTATGGTTCTCATCCCGCGCGTGTTCATTGGTGTTTTTCTCGATCTGCACGATCCGCAGAACCTGCCAGTGATGGAACTGGCTGTCACATTTCTTGCGCTGGCGGCTCTCTTCCAGATCGTTGACGGTGCACAGGCCGTTGCCGCGGGCATGTTGCGCGGATTGCGCGATACACGCATTCCGATGTTCCTGGCTCTATTCGGCTATTGGGGTGTGGGTTTGCCGTTGGGTGCCTTGCTTGCATTCCAGTTTGAACTGGGTGGGGTCGGTATCTGGCTCGGCCTTGCCGCCGGTCTCGGTATCGTCTCGGTATTGATGACGCTGCGATGGCGCAGGCATCTCGCGCATATCTCGGCGCATCCGGCCTGACAAAAGAAAAAGCCATACGCCCGTCGGGCGTATGGCTTTTTCATCAAAGTTTTGAAGCTTACTTCGTCAGTGCGGTGATGCGGTCAAGCGCTGCGCCGAAGCCCTTCAGCGAAACCTTGAAGGCGACCGGCTGGCTTGGGCTCAGGGCTGTCGTGGTGACGTTGATATTGGTGCCAGCCTTGAGAGCTGCAACCTGCTTTGCTTCGAAGCTGACCGGCGCCAGGCAACCCTGCGGCAGGCAGGTAGAGAAAGCGAGGTTCGGTCCGGCAACTTCGTCGATCTTGAGAGCTGCGCCCTTGGCAAGATCAAGGCCAAATGGCATCAGCAGAACACCTTCGACCTTACCTTCCACATTGCGCAATTCCGCGGTCAGAACGCGCTGGCCGGTCTGCGTGCTGCTCTGGTCCTGACGCATCACACAGATGCTTGTTTCCTTCTGGCTCTGACAGGAAACGGTCCAGTCTTGGTAAGTCTCCTGAAGGGTGCTAGCTCCACCTGGAAGTGGAGCCGCAAAGGCCGAAGCGCCGGAAATGGTTGCAAGCGTGAATGCAAGACCGATTACGCGATAGCTTTTCATAAAAAGATTCTCTCTGAAATTAATGAGCCCCAGAACCGTATACTCGGACGCACTGTCCAAGAAAACATTATTGAACATAAAATATTCGTGTCTTCAACTATGAATTATTGTTTATATTTCAGTTATATAAGAAAAGAATAATATATTATTGGTTGTGCAAGCGTCTTTTTCTTGGGGCAAGGTTTTGCTGATTGTCCCCTTTTCCTCATCAAGCCGGAACTCTAAAGTCGCCTGGGAAAAGTCGGCTCGTTGTGCCGGGAGGAGAAGTCGTGACGCTACGCTATCAGATCGTTGCACTGGCGATTGTGCCCCTTATCGTGGCTATTCTGACGGTCACGGCCTTCATTACCTGGCAGTCGGCAAATCTTGTGCAGAGCAGTATCGCGACCTTCGAGAAGAATATGCTGAAGGCCAAGGAGACTGAGCTTCTCAATCTTACCAACCTGGCGCTTTCTTCCATCCAGCAGATTTACGACGATGCAGGCCCCGACGATACCGCTGCCATGGAAAAGGTGCGGAAGATTCTGACCTCGCTCGATTATGGTCGCGACGGCTACTTCTTTGTCTATGACTATGACGGCAACAATGTCGTCCATCCTCGCCAGACATTTCGGCCCGGCCATAACTGGCTCGATCTTGTTGATCCTGATGGAGATCGCGTTATTGCCAATCTGATTGACAAGGCGAAGGAAGGTGGAGGACTGCACCAGTATAAATGGGAAAAGCCGTCAAGCGGCGAAATGGCGGACAAGCTCTCCTTCGCTGTTGGACTGAGCAAATGGAAGTGGATGCTCGGAACTGGCGTCTATCTTGACGATGTCTATGCGCAGACTGCTGCCGCCAACGCCGATTTCCGGGCCAATATCCGAACGACATTCCTGATCGTCAGTCTGATCGCCGTGCCAGCTGTGATGCTCGTCTTCGCGACCTGTATGCTGCTCAATCTGCGCGAGCGACGTATGGCTGATAACAAGCTGAAGGAGCTGGCGCAGCGCATCATCGATACGCAGGAGGAGGAACGGGCACGTCTGGCGCGTGAACTGCATGACGGCATTTCCCAAAATCTCGTCGGCGTTCGCTATGCCATCGATTTAGCAAGCCGTCAGGTGCGCATGGACAGCGGAGGCGCGCCGCTTGCGATCGAGAAGGCATCGGATGCGCTCAATGGTGCAATCAAGGAGGTGCGGCGGCTTTCGCATGATCTGCGTCCGCGCATTCTGGACGATCTTGGCCTGACCGTTGCGCTCAAGGCTTTGTGCGAACATTTTTCGGAGCGGACCGGCATTGAAACGCAGCTCGAAGCAAGCGGACTAAACGAGACGCTGAAGCCGGAGGCAAGCACGGCGCTTTATCGCGTCGTGCAGGAAGCGCTCACCAATGTCGAGCGCCATTCCGGGGCAAGCCAGGTGAGCATCCGCCTCTGGGGTTCCGGCGGCAAGGTGACGATGACAGTCGCCGATGACGGCAATGGTTTTACCGCGCGTGATCTGAAAGATCAGCTTTCAGGGCTTGGCTTGCGAAATATGCAGGAGCGGATGGCGCATTTCGGCGGTGTGCTCTTGGTTGAAACCGGCGCAGATGGTACGCAGCTCACCGCGCGCTTGCCGAAATCGGCAACAGAGAGAAAGCGGGAACCGGAAGTCGCATGACGAATGAATGCAAGATTCGCGTATTGCTCGTGGATAATCATCCGCTGGTTCTGGATGGTTTGCGAGCTGTACTCGAAACCTATGACGATATCGATATTGCAGGCGCGGCTTCCAATGCGCGGGCTGCACTGGAACTGGCGCTGACCGTTAATCCCGATGTGGTTTTGATGGATATCAACATGCCACTTCTCAACGGTATCGACGCTATCGAACTGTTCAAGAAACAATTGCCGGGCATTCGCATCCTCATGCTGTCCATGCACGACAGCCGCGAATATATCTCGACCTCCATCATGCGCGGAGCTTCCGGCTATGTGTTGAAGGATGTGTCCACCACTGAAATCGTCGCCGCCATTCATGCGGTCGCTTCGGGTGGAACTTATTTCTCTTCCGGTGTTTCGGAAGCGCTGCTCGACAGCGGCGACAGGAAATCGGAAGGGCTGTCGGTCCGCGAAAACGATGTTCTGGTGCTGGTGGCCGAAGGTGGAAGCAACCGCGAAATTGCAATCAGGCTCGGCATTTCGGAGGCGACGGTCGAAACTCATCGCAAGAATATCAAGAAGAAACTCGGAATAGCCAGCACTGCCGGGCTTACGCGCTACGTCATCGAGAACCGGTTGCGCCTGTCTTCGCAATAGCTGTCCTCGCAATAGCGGATATTCCGTTCGTCTCCCGATATTGCCTTACCCACTAATGGGTAGGTCTCCGTTTCTTAGAACTTTCGTCAACTTGCGGCATGGATTCGCCGGTCCTATCATTCGCTCCAAAACCGCTTGAGGAGGCGGAACAGGAGGGGAGGAGCGATGTCAGTCTTGCTGGCGTTGTCGCGTGCTATCGACGCGGCCAATAATTTCATCGGAAAATCCGTATCGTGGCTGATCCTGGTGGCAGTGCTCATCAGTGCTATCAATGCCGTCTCGCGCAAGCTGTTCAATGTCAGCTCGAATGCGTGGCTGGAAGCGCAATGGTATCTGTTCTCGGCGGTCTTTCTTATCGCCGCCGGATATACGCTTCTGCATAGCGAGCATGTGAAGGTTGATCTTCTCTACAGCCGTTATTCGCGGCGAACCCAGCTATTGGTCGAGATTTTCGGCACGCTCTTTTTCCTCCTGCCTTTCTGCCTCATCACCATTTACCTCTCCTGGCCCATCGTGGAAGCCAAGATCGCCAGCGGTGAAACCTCCAACAATACGGGTGGGCTGGTTCTCTGGCCGGTCTGGGTGTTGATCCCCATCGGTTTCGGGCTGCTCGCATTGCAAGGCATTTCCGAACTCATCAAGCGCATCGCCATCCTTCAAGGGCGCATACCGGACACGGTCGCCCTTGAAGATGCGGAAGCCCAGACGCTCTGAGGGGAACGGATATGATTGCTTTTATTGCGGAAAATCTCGCTCCGTTGATGTTTCTGTCGCTGGTGGTCGTGCTGCTGCTCGGCTACCCGGTGGCTTTTGCGCTGGCCTTCGTCGGTTTTGCCTTCGGCTTCGTCGGCATCGAAATGGGGCTTCTGCCTGTCAACCTGTTCGGCGCGATACCGGATCGCATCTTCGGGCAGATGTCGAATGAAACGCTGCTCGCTATTCCGTTCTTCACCTTCATGGGGTTGATACTGGAGCGAAGCGGCATGGCGGAAGAACTGCTCGATACGATCGGGCAGCTTTTCGGTCCCGTGCGTGGCGGGCTGGCTTTTGCGGTGATCATCGTCGGCGCGCTTCTTGCGGCCACGACCGGCGTTGTCGCTGCCTCGGTGATTTCGATGGGACTGATTTCGCTCCCGATCATGTTGCGCTACGGCTATGATCGCAAAGTGGCGAGCGGCACGATTGCAGCATCCGGCACGCTGGCACAGATCATTCCACCAAGCCTCGTCCTGATCGTGCTTGCCGATCAACTGGGCCGTTCGGTTGGCGATATGTACAAGGGCGCGCTGGTTCCCGGTCTTCTGCTGGTTGGCTTCTACTGTGCCTTTATCATCGGCATGTCGATTTTCCGGCCTGATACGGTCCCGGCTCTGCCGCCGCATGCCCGTACATTGAAGGGCTGGAAACTGGCGCAGAAAGTGGTGATCTCGCTCGTGCCGCCGCTTGTGCTGATCTTCCTTGTTCTCGGAACGATCTTCATCGGCGTTGCAACGCCTACGGAAGGTGGCGCGATGGGGGCGGTCGGCGCTCTGCTTCTCGCTATCATCAATCGCCGCCTCAACATGACGATGCTGACGTCGGCGCTTTACGCCACGGCAAAACTGTCGTCCTTCGTCATTTTCATTCTGCTGGGCGCGCGCGTGTTTTCGCTCACCTTCTATGGCGTCAACGGTCACATCTGGGTCGAACACCTGATGACGTCCATCCCCGGCGGTGAAGTCGGCTTCCTGATTGTCGCCAATCTTCTGGTGTTCTTTCTGGCCTTCTTCCTCGATTATTTCGAGCTGGCCTTCATCATCATCCCGCTTCTGGCGCCGGTGGCCGACAGCCTTGGTATTGATCTGGTCTGGTTCGGCGTCATGCTGGCGGTCAATATGCAGACATCGTTCATGCATCCGCCTTTCGGCTTCTCGCTCTTCTATCTGCGTTCGGTCGCTCCATCCCGACCCTATAAGGACAAGGTCACAGGCGCGACTATCCAGCCGGTGACGTCGGGGCAAATCTACATGGGATCGATCCCGTTCCTTTTGATCCAGCTTGTCATGGTCGGCATCATCATCAGCTTCCCGGGCATCGTCACCCACTACAAGAGCGGCCATCCGCAGGCCGATCCGGCATCGATCCAGATCAATGTGCCAATGCCAGATGCTGGCGGCGGCAATCCGTTCGGCGCAGCACCCGCACCTTTCGGAGCGCCTTCGCCGTCAACTGAGCCTCTGCCCGCGCCGTCTTTCGGTTCTCCGCAGCCGAGCTTCGGACAGGACAAAGACCAACAGCAAAAACCTGCGCAATGAGGGGAAAACGAGCATTGCGTAGATTCTGATAAACCAGAACAATCTTAGGAGGAGACACATGACACAGGATTTGAGCCGTCGCACATTTCTGACGAAGGGTGCCGCAATCGGCGCTGCCGCTGCCACAAGTGGAGCGGCACTCGCAACACCGGCAATCGCGCAGGAGTTGCCGACGCTGCGCTGGCGCCTGACTTCGGGCTTCCCGAACAATCTGGATACGATCTACGGCGGTGCGGTCTATATGGCCAATGCCGTTTCAAAGATGACAGAAGGCAAGTTCCAGATTCAGGTATTCCAGGCCGGTGAAATCGTGCCTGGCCCACAGGCCATCGATGCGGTTCAGGCCAACACGGTCGAAATGGCGCATACGTGCGGCTATTATTTCACTGGCAAGAACCCGGCTTTCGCCATCGGGACGGCTATTCCCTTCGGCATGAACACACGCCTGCAGAATGCCTGGCTCTATCATGGCGGTGGCAACGAGCTTTATAATGCGTTCCTTGCCGATTATGGCATTGTCGGTATCGTCGGCGGCAACACGGCGGCCCAGATGGGCGGCTGGTATCGCAAGGAAATCAAAAGCCTTGCGGATCTGAAGGGCCTGAAGATGCGTATCGCGGGCGTGGCTGGCGAGGTCATGTCGCGCCTCGGCGTCGTTCCGCAACAGCTTCCGGGCGGCGACATCTATCCGTCGCTGGAGCGCGGCACGATCGATGCGGCCGAATGGGTCGGTCCTTATGATGACGAGAAGCTCGGCTTCTACCAGATCGCGCCATATTATTATTACCCGGCCTTCTGGGAAGGCGGCGCTTCGGTACACTTCTTCATCAACAAGCAGCAATATGAAAGCCTGCCGGAGCCATACAAGGTTGCGCTGAATACGGCTGCCGAAGCTGCGACCCAGAACATGATCTCGCTTTATGACGTGAAAAACACCGCTGCGATTCGTTCGCTGGTGTCGAAGGGCGTGAAGCTTCAACCGCTTCCGCGAGACGTTCTGGATGCCGCCTACAAGGTCGCGTTCGAACTCTACGCCGAATACAACGAGAAAAATCCGGCATGGGCGAAAATCTACCCGAGCTGGAAAAAATTCCGTGACGAGGGCTTCGAATGGTTCCGCGTCGCTGAATATACCTATGACAGCTACGTCTATGCGCAGCAGGCTGCAGGCAGGTAGCCATCGACTGACATAGTCGCGAAACGCTTGTGAAACGGGGCCTTCGGGCCCCGTTTTCGTTTATTGTATTTAAGGCGAAAGTGGTTTTGTAGTTAGAAATTGCTAGTGTTAATATACTTGAAATTTTATTTGATTTATATTTTATGAGTTATTTATTGTTATAAAGTAAAGATGTTTATAATTAGTGTCATAATGGACACATGTTCCTTTTCAACTTCATATAGTTCTTAAAATTGGAATTGATGTATTTGTAGAATTCATTCTATCAGGCCTCGTCTGAAAAATTTCTGGAGGCAATGAAATGAAGATCAAGAGCTTGTTGTTCGGTTCGGCTGCAGCACTGGTTGCAACCACTGGAGCATATGCTGCGGATACCGTTGTGGCACCGGAGCATGAATCTGTTGAGTATGTTCGCGTTTGCGACGCCTATGGTGCGGGATATTTCTATATTCCGGGCACCGAAACCTGCCTTCGCGTATCCGGCTATGTCCGTTACGACGCTGCTGGCGGTGACAATGTCTACGGTCGCGGTTTCGTTGATCGTGACGGTAGCGTCGATACGCGCCGCAATTCCTGGGATAACAAGGCTCGCTTCACACTGCGCCTCTCCACGGCGTCGGAAACCGATCTTGGCACTCTGAAGACCTTTGCCGAAACCCGTTATGATTGGGGCAATGGTGTTGAAGGTGCCTCCGGTTCGCTGCGTTTTGCCTATATCCAGCTTGGCGGTCTCCGCGTCGGTCTCGATGAATCGGCCTTCGTTACCTTCCCGGGCTATCTCGGCGATGTCATCAACGATGACGTGATTCTCGCTGGCGGCTATCGCACCGGCTTGATCAGCTACACCTTCACCGGTGGCAACGGCTTCTCCGCCATTCTGTCGCTCGAACAGGGCAACAATGATGATACGGATAGCGCATACGGCTATGATGGCGTCATCAAGGACTACACGCCGCACGTTGTCGGTGGCCTGAAGTATGAAGGCGGCTGGGGCAAGATCGCAGGCGTCGCTGCTTATGACGCCCGCAACGAAGAGTGGGCCGGTAAGGTTCGCGCTGACGTGAACATTACGGACCGCTTCTCGGTCTGGGCGATGGGTGGTTACAAGTCCAATAAGGACCAGTACATCATGCAGACCGATGGCAATGGCCATGATATCGGTCAGGTTCGTGCGATCAGCAGCTTCTACGGCACCTGGGGCGGCGATTGGGCTGTCTGGGGCGGCGCAGCATTCAAGGCTACCGACAAGGCAGTCTTCAATGCGCAGCTTGCTTATGACGGCACGAACACTTTCGCAGCTACTGCCAACGTAGCGTATGAAATGGTTCCGGGCTTCACGGTCACGCCGGAAGTTTCCTACACCAAATGGAGCGACAGCAAGTCCTATCTCAACGGCAAGGATGCCGTTCAGGGTATGATCCGCTTCCAGCGCTCGTTCTAATGCTTAACCGGGAGGCCGACATCGGCCTCCCGGTCTGCATTCAAAAGTATATTGAACCGTTCATCTTGGTGTGACGGTCATGAGTTCAATAAAATTGCTAATACTTTGATATTTAATTGAAGAAATATTCTTGAATTTTCGAATGAAATAACAAGTAACCAAGTGCTGATATAACAAAAATGTAATTTGCATTCTGGTGTGCTTGTACTATTTTAAAAGAACCATTCGATAGCGTAGAAGGACTGCGCTGTTTACAAATCTGATCTCCAGTCGGAAGAGTGGTACGGCGAGCTTCGGCTCGCCGTTTTTGTTTCCGTCCTATCGTTCTGCACATATGAAAAAGGCCGGATTGATCCGGCCTTTTCGTTGCGTGAATGCATCGCAGAATATGAACTGCTCTCCTTTATCGGGAAAACTTCATATGCCGGTTGACGTCCTTGTAGAGCAGATAGCGGAACTTGCCGGGGCCGCCTGCGTAACAGGCCTGCGGGCAGAAGGCGCGCAGCCACATGAAGTCGCCGGCTTCCACTTCCACCCAGTCCTGATTGAGCCGGTAGACGGCCTTGCCTTCCAACACATAGAGGCCGTGTTCCATGACGTGGGTCTCGGCAAAAGGAATGACGCCGCCGGGTTCCAGGGTCACGATGGTGACGTGCATGTCGTGGCGCAGGTCATTCGGATCGACGAAGCGGGTCGTCGCCCAGGCGCCGTTGGTGTCCGGCATCGGATTGGGCGCGATATCCTTTTCGTTGAGGAATAGCGGTTCGGGAACATCGAGACCGTCGACATATTCATAAGCCTTGCGCACCCAATGGAAGCGGGCCGTCGTCGCGCCGTTGTTGCGAAGTGTCCAGCCGCTTTTCGGCGGCAGATAAGCGTAGCCGCCTTCGGTCAGCGTGTGCGTTTTACCAGCTACGGTGACGGCGATTTCGCCCTCGACCACGAACAGCACGCCTTCCGCGCTTTCATCCAGTTCGGCACGGTCGCTGCCGCCGCCCGGCTGCACTTCCATGATGTATTGCGAGAAGGTCTCGGCGAAGCCGGAGAGGGGGCGGGCAATCACCCAGAGCCGTGTCTTGTCCCAGAAGGGCAGGAAGCTCGTCACGATATCGCTGAACGTGCCCTTGGGGATCACCGCATAGGCTTCGGTGAACATGGCGCGATCGGTGAGGAGCTGGGTCTGCGGCGGCAATCCGCCAGTCGGTGCATAATAGCTGCGATTGTTCTTGTCGTTGCCCATGTGGGGAATTCCTTATGTGAGAAGCTGGCACTCACGGCGAGTTCTGGAAAACCTGTCGTGAGATCATGGAATGAATGCGCCCGGAAGTCGACCTTCCGGGCTGCAAGGATCAGTAGAGCGCTTCCGGCAGAATATCCTTGAGGCGCAGGAGGGCGATGCGCTCCACCTGAGCGCAAGCCGTTTCAAATTCCGTATCGCGGTCATTGGAAACGCGGCGCTGGAAAGCGTCGAGGATTTCCTTTTTGTTGCGTCCCTTCACGGCGATGATGAACGGAAAGCCGAACTTCGCCGTATAGGCGTCGTTCAATTCGGTGAATGTCTGCTTTTCCGCATCAGTCAGCGCATCGAGACCCGCACCAGCCTGTTCGGCGGTCGATTCCGCTGTCAGCCGCTTGGCCTGTGCGAGCTTGCCAGCAAGATCCGGGTGCGCCTTCAACACGGCAAGCCGCTCATCTGCCGAGGCGGCGCGGAATGCCTTCGTCATCGCGGCAGCAAGACCGGATGCGGTATCTTCCTCCAGGCTGAAACCCGCATCATATGCGCGTTCGGCAATCCATGGCGAATGCTCGAAAATGCTGCCATAACGTGCGACGAACGCATCCCTGCTGGCTTTCGAAGGCACGACGTCGGCGGTAACGGGCTTGTAGTTTTCGTGCCAGTGGCGGGCAATGTCGACGCGCTTGGCGACCCATACCTTGTCATGGCTTTGCACATAGTCGAGGAACCGTTCGAGCGCGGCCACACGGCCGGGGCGACCGACAAGGCGGCAATGCAGGCCAATGGACATCATCTTCGGTGCGCCTTCCGCGCCTTCGCGATAGAGCACGTCGAACGTGTCCTTCAGATAGGTGTAGAACTGATCGCCGGAATTGAAACCCTGCGGCGTCGCAAAACGCATATCATTGGCGTCGAGTGTGTAGGGCACGATCAGGTGCGGTCCCTTCGGACCTTCAACCCAATAAGGCAACTCGTCGGCATAGGAATCGGCGGAATAGAGAAAGCCACCTTCTTCCATCACCAGTTTCAGCGTGTTGTCGGAAGGCTTGCCCTGATAGATGCCGAGCGGTCGCGAGCCGGTAAGTTCCGTATGAAGGCGTACCGCATCGCGGATATGCTCGCGTTCGATCTCTTCGGGAACGTCCTTATATTCCCACCAGCGCAATCCGTGGCTGGCGATTTCCCAGTCAGCCTCTTTCATGGCGGCAACGGCTTCGGGATTGCGCGCCATGGCGAGTGTCACGCCATAGACGGTGACTGGCATGTTGCGGCGGGTGAAGGCGCGCCACAAGCGCCAGAAGCCGGATCGCGCGCCATATTCGTAGATGGATTCCATATTCAGGTTGCGCTGGCCCTGCCAGGGCTGCGCGCCGACAATCTCGGACAGAAGGCATTCGGAGGCCGCGTCACCGTCGAGAATGCTGCATTCGCCGCCTTCCTCATAGTTGACGACGAATTGAACTGCGATATTGGCTCCTCCCGGCCAGCGCGGATCTGGCGTGTTGCGTCCATAGCCGACGAGATTGCGCGGATATTTCATTGCGGGTCTTCCCTCGTTTTCGTTCGTTTTATCCATGATAATAAAGATTTATCGCTATTATTCCCCTCCAAAAATTTGAAAGACATCCAACGATAACCATCTTTCAGAATGAGGAGGATCGCGAAATACTAAATGCTGGGAACATGGTGTGGTTTGCGGCCCCCACAGCCGATGGCGACGTTGGGCTCAAATAAACCACCGGAAATCAAAAGCTTGTAACATTTTCCAATCTATTTGATGAGAGAATCAGCAAGCTGCAGGAGTGTAAATGGGTCAGGAAAACAGCGGTAATGGCCGGTTGACGACGCATGTCCTCGACACGGTAAGCGGCAAGCCGGCGGCAAATCTGCGCATCGAATTGCGTCGCGTCGAGAATCAGCAGGCCGAACCAATCCGGGAAATTCGCACCAACGACGATGGCCGCTGCAGCGAGCCGCTGCTGGCGGGCGAGAATTTGCGGGCCGGTTCCTACGAGCTTCTGTTCCATGTCGGCGAATATTTCGGCAAGACAGATGATGTCGTACCGTTCCTCGATGTCGTCCCTCTGCGCTTTGGCATTTCCGATGAAAAAGCGCATTATCATGTACCGCTTCTCGTTTCGCCGTTTTCCTATTCCACCTATCGCGGGAGCTAAGCGCCATGAACCAGTCTGTGCACCAGTCTGTGCGACACACGATCCGCTTTCTTCTGAACGGTGAAAAGGTTGAACTCGACCGCGTTTCCCCGACCGAAACGTTGCTCGATTATCTGCGGCTGTCCGCCAAGCTGCGCGGCACCAAGGAAGGTTGCGGCGAAGGCGATTGCGGTGCGTGCACGGTGCTGGTCGGCAAGATTTCCGACGGCAAGCTCGTTTACGAAAGCGTCAATGCCTGCATCCGCTTCATGGGTTCGCTGGATGGCTGCCATGTCGTGACGATCGAGCATCTGCGCGGCGCCGATGGCGATCTGCATCCGGTGCAGAAGGCAATGATCGAGTTTCATGGCTCGCAATGCGGCTTTTGCACGCCGGGCTTCGTCATGTCACTCTACGCTCTGTGGATGCGCGAACCGAAGCCCGCCGATGCACAGATCGAAAAGGCATTACAAGGTAATCTTTGCCGCTGCACGGGCTATGAGGCGATCATGCGCGCTGCCCGCATCATTTCCGACTACGGTACGGTCATGGAAGACCCGCTTGCTGCTGAGCGCGCCCATGTTCTTGAACAGCTGACGGCCATGCGCGATGGCGTTCGGGTGGAAGTGGGTGAAGGCAAGGACCGGTTGATTGTGCCCGGTGATCTCGATGATTTCGCCACCATCCTGGCGGCAGAGCCGAAGGCGACCATCGTTGCCGGTTCTACCGATGTGGGCTTGTGGGTCACCAAGATGATGCGTGACATTTCCCCGGTCGTCTTCATCGGTCATCTGGAGGAACTGCGCTCCGTCCGTGAGGAAAATGGTGTCGTTACCATCGGCGCAGGTGTCACCTACACGGAAGCATTCGGATTTCTTGCCAAGCGCATTCCGCAGCTCGGCCAGCTCATCAACCGCATTGGCGGTGAGCAGGTGCGCAATATGGGAACTATCGGCGGCAATATCGCCAATGGTTCGCCGATTGGTGACACGCCGCCGCCGCTGATCGCGCTCAATGCAAAACTGACGCTGCGCAAAGGGGCGGAACGCCGCACTATACCGCTGGAAGAGTTCTTCATCGCTTATGGCAAGCAGGATCGCCAGCCCGGCGAGTTTGTCGAAGCCGTGCATGTACCGGTTCCGGCAGAAGGCAGCCATTTTGCCATTTACAAAGTGTCGAAGCGTTACGAGGAAGACATTACGGCGACGCTCGGCGCTTTCCATCTGACGCTCGACGCGGCAGGCAATGTGGAAACGGTCCGCATCGCTTATGGCGGTATGGCCGCAACGCCGAAGCGCGCCAGCACGGTGGAAGCCGCACTGACGGCCAAGCCCTGGACCGAGGCTACGGTTGAAGCTGCATTGGAAGCCTATGCACAAGACTATACGCCCTTGAGCGATATGCGCGCGACAGCGGATTACCGGCTGCTCGCGGCGCGCAATCTGTTGCGGCGTTTCTTCGCCGAAACGGAAGGCAGTTACGTGCCGCTGCGTGCGGCTGAAATCGCGGCGGCGTGAGGAGGCAATCATGAACAAGCATCCTGCAAATGCATTGAAAGCTGCCCGCATTGTGGGTGGCGTCGCGACCGACCAGAAACACGATTCCGCGCACAAGCATGTGACGGGAACGGCTGTCTACATCGACGATATACCGGAGCCCGAAGGCACGTTGCATATCGGGGTCGGCTATTCGTCCGTTGCACATGGTTCATTCAAGTCGATTGATTTGTCGGCAGTGCGCGCCGCTCCCGGCGTGATCGACGTGTTGACCTACAAGGACGTGCCCGGCGAAAACGATGTTTCGCCATCGGGCATGCATGACGACCCGATCTTTGCCGTCGACAAGGTTGAGTTTCACGGTCAGCCGATCTTTGCGGTTATCGCGAAAAGCCGCGATCAGGCGCGCCGCGCTGCGCGTTTGGCAAAGATCGAATATGAAGAAACGACAGGTATCTATTCCATCGATGCGCTGGACGGTCTGAAGGACCGGCTTGTCACCACGCCGCTGACGTTGAAGCGCGGTGATGCACGTGCGGCCATTGATACTGCGCCGCACCGTATCAAGAACCGCATGTATCTTGGTGGGCAGGATCATTTCTATCTTGAGGGTCAGGTTTCGCTGGCTATCCCCGGCGAGGATGAAGACGTCACCGTCTATTGCTCCACGCAGGGACCGAGCGAAACCCAGCATCTGGTTGCCCATGCGCTGGGCGTGCCGAGCCATTCCGTGACGGTGGAAGTGCGCCGCATGGGCGGTGGCTTCGGCGGCAAGGAAACGCAGGCCAACCAGTGGGCGGCCATTGCAGCCATTGCTGCCAAGAAGCACAAGCGCGCCATGAAGATCAGGCTCGACCGCGACGAGGACATGACCTCGACCGGCAAGCGCCATGGCTTCGTCATCGACTATGAAGTCGGCTTCGACGATGACGGCAATATTCTGGGCATCGATTATCTGTTTGCCCTCAATGCCGGGTTCTCGGCAGACCTTTCCGGACCTGTCGGCGACCGCGCACTGTTTCACTGCGACAATGCCTATTTCTTCCCGGCAGTTCATGCGCAGTCGGCACCGCTTTACACGAACACCGTGTCGAATACGGCGTTTCGCGGCTTCGGTGGCCCGCAGGGCATGGTTGGTGCAGAACGCGTGATCGATGAGGTGGCTTTCGCCGTCGGCAAGGACCCGCTCGAAATCCGCAAGCGCAATTTCTACGACGAGATGGGTAAGGACGGCACACGCAACGTCACCCCTTACCATCAGAAGGTCGAAGATTGCATTATCCAGCGCATCGTTTCGGAACTTGAGGAAAGTTCAGATTACGCGAAGCGCCGCGAAGCGATCCGCGAGTTCAACGCGAAAAGCCGTTATGTCAAACGCGGCATGGCGCTGACGCCGGTGAAATTCGGCATCTCCTTTACCAAGACGGAGTCCAATCAGGCTGGCGCTCTGGTGCATGTATACAATGACGGCTCGGTGCATATGAACCATGGCGGCACGGAAATGGGGCAGGGGCTCCATTTGAAAGTGGCGCAAGTCGTGGCCGAGGAATTCCAGATCGACATCGACCGGGTGAAGATCACCGCGACGACCACCGCCAAGGTGCCAAATACGGCGCCGACGGCGGCTTCTTCCGGTGCCGATCTCAACGGCATGGCTGCACAGGACGCAGCCCGCCAGATCAAGAAACGTCTCATCCATTTTGCGGCACGGCAATATCAGGTGCCGGAAGATCAGGTTGTCTTCCTTCCCAACCGGGTTCGCGTCGGCAATCAGGAAATCAGCTTCAACGATCTCGTGAAGCAGGCCTTTATCGGTCGTGTGCAGCTGTCGGCGGCAGGTCACTACAAGACGCCGAAAATCCACTGGGACCGTGCCAAGGGCCGGGGCCATGCCTTCTATTACTATGCTTACGGAGCAGCCTGTTCCGAAGTTTCCGTCGACACTCTGACTGGTGAATATGTGGTGGAGCGCACCGATATTCTGCATGATACCGGGCGTTCCCTGAACCGCGCCATCGATATCGGTCAGGTTGAAGGCGGCTTCGTGCAGGGCATGGGCTGGCTGACGACAGAGGAGCTTGTGTGGGACGACAAGGGGCGGCTTCGCACCCATGCGCCATCCACCTACAAGATCCCGCTGGCTTCTGACCGGCCCAAGATCTTCAATGTCGCGCTGACCGACTGGTCGGAGGCTTATGAGCCGACGATCCATCGTTCCAAGGCTGTCGGCGAACCGCCGTTGCCGCTTGGGTTGTCGGTGCTGCATGCTCTGGCCGACGCCATTGCAACCGTGGCGGATCACAAGGTCTGCCCGCGTCTTGATGCGCCAGCAACGCCGGAACGTGTGCTGATGGCCATCGAACGGCTCCGCAAGCAAAAGGGCTAGAGAGATGCCAGGCGCGCGCGACGATATCCGGGCTTTTCTCAACCGGCGTCCCGATAGTGTGCTGGTTGAAGTCACCGATGTGAAAGGTTCCGCACCCCGCGATGCCGGGGCGTGGATGCTGGTTGCCCGCGATATGATCTTCCGGACGATCGGTGGCGGTCAGCTTGAATATATGGCTATCGACCATGCCCGGAAGGTGCTGCTTGGCGGCAGGGACTCACCCAAGGACGTTCCACCCATGAATGTGCCACTGGGGCCCGAAATCGGCCAGTGCTGCGGCGGACGGGTAGGCCTGAGCTTCAGGCGTGTCAGCCGTGGGCTCACCGATGAGCTTGTCAGCAAGGTCGATGCGGAAATAGCCACGCGCCCGCATGTCTATGTCTTCGGCGCGGGCCATGTTGGTGATGCGCTGGCGAGTGCTCTCTCGCTCACGCCCGTCCGGGTCATTCTGGTGGATACGCGGGAAGCGGAGCTGATGGCGTGCGATGTGCCGGGCGTCGAAACCTGTCTGTCGGCCATGCCCGAACAGGTGGTGCGTTCCGCCCCGCCGGGTAGCACGTTTATCGTTCTCACCCATGACCACGCACTGGATTTTCTGATCGTCGCTGAGGCATTGCAGCGACGCGATGCCGTTTATGTCGGCATGATCGGCTCGAAGACCAAAAAAGCTACTTTCAAAAATTGGTTGAAACGCGAAATTGGTAGCGACAATCTTTTTGAAAATCTTGTCTGCCCCGTCGGCGGAGCCGTTGTGAAAGACAAAAGGCCGGAAGTCATTGCGGCATTGGCCGCAGCCGAAGTTCTGACGGCGGTGCTGACTTCCGTACGTGTATCGCAACCCGCCTGATCAGGCGGGTTTTTCTTTTCGCATTTCCGGTAAAGCGCGAGAAGGTTTCGCACGATATAATATTTGAAAAACAAAGGAATAGAGCGGTTTGAGCCGCTCTACACCAAAGCCTCGCGGATCAATCGCTGGCACCGCTCCGTCATGAAATCGATGATCAGACGTACCTTTGGGTCCTGAAAGCGCTTGTGCGGGTAGATCGCAGCAAGCTGGATCGGCGCCGGTGGTGTGCTTTCGAGGATTGGAACCAGCCGTCCGTCACGGATATATTCTTTCACTTCGAACAGCGGCTTGTTGATGATGCCGCGCCCGCCAAGCGCCCATTGCGTCAATACGTCGCCATCATCCGAGTCAAATGGCCCGGTGACTTCGAATTTGCGCAGACCTTCCGCCGTTTGCAGGGACCAGAAATATTCCTTTGAGCCTGGAAAACGCAGCAGAAGACAGTCATGCTTGTCGCCAAGCAACTCGTCAGGAGACTGCGGAACCCCATGTTTCTCGAGATATGCAGGCGCTGCACAGATCACGCGCTCGCAATTCATGATCCCGCGCATACGCAGGTTCGAATTCTCCAGAACGCCGAGCTTGAAAGCCACATCGACGCCTTCGCTCATAATATCGACTTCATGATCGGACAGGCGAAGCCGTACTTCGATATCCGGATATTTGTCGTGAAACTCCGGAATTCCCGATGCAATCAGCCGTCTCCCGAAGCCAAGCGGAGCGGTAATGCGAATCGATCCCTTGGGATTTTTCGCCAGTTCAGCCACGGCAGCTTCCGCCTCATCCACAGCTTCGAGGATTTTCAACGCACCGTCATAGAATACGCGACCGTGTTCGGTCGGCGTAAGCTTGCGTGTCGTCCGGTTGAAGAGCCTGACCCCCAGGTGCTTCTCCAACTCTTTGATTCGATTGCTTGCAACTGCTGGCGAAGCGCGCTGGTCGCGACCCGCTGCAGATAGATTTCCCAATTCGACAACGCGCACAAAAACGCGCAGATTATCAAGATATGACATACGTCCCCTCCACGATTGTCTAGATTTTTTTGAAAGTGCTGGTCGTGATGTGACGTTCCCTGAACCTGATTCCTTTGGCACATAATGCAACAACGAACAATGGGGCTCAAAAATGGGTCAAGAAATGGGAGTGCCTGATGTATGATTTCGCCGTAGCCTGGGATTGGCTGGGCTTCGCAGCGCGGTGGCTGCATGTGATTACCGCGATTGCGTGGATCGGCTCGTCTTTCTACTTCATCGCGCTTGATCTCGGTCTGCGCCAGCGTCCCGGCTTGCCGGTAGGCGCGCATGGCGAGGAATGGCAGGTCCATGGCGGTGGCTTTTATCACATCCAGAAATATCTGGTTGCGCCCGCCGAAATGCCGGAACACCTGACCTGGTTCAAATGGGAATCCTACGCCACGTGGCTGTCGGGTTTCACGCTGCTCTGCATCGTCTACTATGCCGGCGCCGATCTCTACCTGATCGATCCGAATGTGCTCGATGTTTCCGTACCGGTCGCCATTGCGATCTCGATCGGTTCGCTGGCCTTCGGCTGGATCGCCTATAACACCATCTGCAAGTTGATGCTCGGCAAGAGCGATACGCTCCTGATGGTCATTCTCTACTGTATTCTGGTGGTGGTGGCCTGGGGTTATACGCACCTGTTTACAGGACGTGCGGCCTTCCTGCATCTCGGTGCTTTCACGGCAACGATCATGTCTGCCAACGTGTTCATGATCATCATCCCGAACCAGAAGATCGTGGTGGCGGATCTGATCGCAGGTCGCAAGCCCGATCCGAAATACGGCAAGATCGCCAAGCAGCGTTCGACGCATAACAACTATCTGACGCTGCCTGTTCTGTTCCTGATGCTGTCGAACCACTATCCGCTGGCTTTCGGGACGCAGTTCAACTGGATCATCGCCTCGCTGGTGTTCCTGATGGGCGTCACCATCCGCCACTGGTTCAACACACAGCATGCCCGCAAGGGCAGCCCGACCTGGACCTGGCTGGTAACGGTGATCCTGTTCATCATCATCATCTGGCTCTCGACAGTGCCGAAAGTTCTGACCGGTGAGCCGGAAGAACAGAAGGTTTCGGCATTGCAGCAGTCTTTCATCTCGGACCCGCACTTTGAAAAAGTGCGGGATACCGTTCTGGGGCGCTGCGCCATGTGCCACGCCAAGGAGCCGGGCTGGGAAGGCATCATTGCGCCACCGAAGGGCGTCGTGCTGGATACCGACCGGGATATTGCCGCGCATGCGCGTGAAATCTATTTGCAGGCAGGTCGATCCCATGCCATGCCGCCCGCCAATGTCACCGGCGTGAGCGAGGAAGAGCGCCAGCTTCTTGCCTCCTGGTACCAGTCCGCCACGCAAGGCACGAAATAAGGACCACAACTAAAATGACCAAGTTTCTTATCCGCGGCCGCGTGCTGACCTTTCGTGACGAACCGCAGAGCCTCGATGACAATGCCGCTTACCGCTATATCGAAGACGGCGCTGTTCTTGTCGAAGATGGCCGCATCCAGCACGTCGGGGACTATGCTGAAGTAAGCAGCATGGCAGGCAACGACGTCAACGTCGCCGACCATCGCCCGCACCTGATCCTGCCCGGTTTCATCGATACGCATATCCATTATCCGCAGACGCAGGTGGTCGCTTCTTATGCAGCCAATCTGCTGGAGTGGCTCAATACCTATACGTTCGTCGCTGAACAGAAATTTGCCGATGAGCAGCATGCCGAATTCATTGCGGAGCGCTTTCTTGACGAGCTGATCCGCCACGGCACCACCACGGCGGTTGCTTACTGCTCGGTACATCCGCAGAGCGTCGATGCCTATTTCCGCGCCTCGCAACATCGCAACATGCGCATGCTCGGCGGCAAGGTCATGATGGATCGCAATGCGCCGCCAGCACTCTGCGACACGGCAAAGTCCGGCTATGACGATACGAAGGCGCTGATCGCACGCTGGCAGGGCAAAGGCCGCCTCGATTATGTGATCACCCCGCGCTTTGCCATTACGTCCACACCGGAGCAGCTTGAGGCAAGCCAGGCGCTTGTTCGTGAGCATCCCGGCAGCTACATCCAGACGCATCTTTCGGAAAATCACGACGAAATCTCTTTCACCAAGTCGCTTTATCCCGATGCACCGGATTATCTCGGCATATACGAGCATTACGGTCTATTGGGTGACAAGACCCTGCTTGGCCATTCGATCCATCTGGAGCCGCGCGAAGTGCGCGTCATGGCGGAAACCGGTTCGATTGCCGTGTTCTGCCCGACTTCAAATATGTTCCTCGGCTCGGGTCTTTTCGATCGCGACCGCTTAAAAGCATCGGGCGTGCGCATGGCGGTGGCGACCGATGTTGGTGGTGGCACCAGTTTCTCCATGCTGCGCACTATGGACGAGGGTTACAAAGTCCTGCAGCTGCGCGAACAGCGTCTGAACCCGTTCCAGTCATTCTACATGATGACGCTGGGCAATGCCCGTGCGCTGTCGATGGAAGACAAGATCGGTACGCTCGACGAGGGCACGGAAGCCGATATCGTGGTGCTGGATTCATCAGCCACATCGCCGATGCGGCTTCGCATGGCGGCTGGCGCGACGCTGGAGCAGGAACTGTTCCTGTTGCAGACGCTGGGCGATGACCGCGCCATCGTCGAAACCTATGTGGCTGGCAAGCCGCTCAAGGCAGAACTGGCCTGATTACTCCAATCCTTGGAGGAGGATGACCCGTGGCGGAGCGATCCGCTGCGGGTCTTTTTATTAAAACTCTTCCGGGCGTTTGCCGCCCATGGCACGGGTCAGCTCGTCGGCGGTGGAGCGGATCAGCGGCCCGAACTCCTCGAGCCTCTTTTTCGGCAGGCGCACCGCAGGGCCGGAAACGGAAATACCAGCAATCGCCTCGCCATATTCATTGAAGATGGGAGCGGCGATGCAGCACATGCCGAGCGTATGTTCTTCATCATCAATCGACCAGCCACGGGTGCGGGTTGCCTGAATGTCTTTCAAGAGCGCTGGCAGGCTGTCGAGCGTGCGCTGCGTGAAATGCTCAAGCGTGCGCCCCGAAAGAGCGTGCGCGATTTCCTTGTCCGACCAGGTGGACAATATGGCCTTGCCAATGCCGGATGCATGGATAGGTCCACGCCGCCCGGGCCGGAAAAAGGCACGCATCGGCGCATGGCTTTCGATCTGCGAGATGAACACGACATCGCCGCCGTCCTCGACGCCGATATTGGCGGTTTCGCCGCTCGTTTCCATCAATGTCTTGAGATAAGGCCGCGCCAGAATGCCGAGCTTGCGGAACCGGCGAAAGGCATTGCCGATTTCGAAAGCCTTGACGCCGATGGTCCAGTCTCCGCTTTCCAGATCGTGGGAAACCATACCATGATTTGCCAGCGACGATAGAAGGCGGTGCACGGTGGAGGGCGCCATACCGCTTTCATCGGCAAGGTCGGTCAGTGTCGAACCGTCATTTTCGGCGATTAATGCCAGCAGCTTCAGGCTTCGGTCCAGAACCTGCACAGACGAGGGCGCGGCGTTTTCCGCCGCCTTGCGGCCCCGCTTTACCTTTGCCTGTTCCATCATCGTCTCCGAATCCCGCCTTAGAGCGCATCCCGAAAAGTGTGAAACGGTTTTCGGACAAGATGCGCGTCAAAACAAACAGTTAGAGCGTGATCTGATTCAATCAGATCGAACCACGCTCTAAACTCACGAATTACCACTATCGCATCCATTGCTACTCGGAAAGGCATCGGCGGATTATCTCCATTCCGTTGAAAATCTTTATTTCCGTATAATGGTATGCATTTCCATTTTTTGATATTAGCTTTTGTAAATGGAGATTAATTCCACGGAGCATTTCCAGCAAAAGTGCGTAAGCCGTTTGCGTCTGGAAATGCGTGAGAAAAAGAAACAAAGCGGCAATAGCCGTTCCACAGGAACGGACGCCGCTTGAGGAGGGAGCCGTCATGGCCAGAATGCGTGCAGTCGATGCAGCCGTGCTTGTGCTGGAAAGAGAAGGGATCAATTGTGCTTTCGGTGTACCGGGCGCAGCGATCAATCCATTTTATTCGGCGATGAAAGCGCGCGGCTCGATCCGCCACATACTGGCGCGTCATGTCGAAGGTGCTTCGCATATGGCCGAGGGCTATACCCGTGCAAAGCATGGCAATCTTGGCGTCTGCATCGGCACCTCCGGCCCCGCCGGAACGGATATGATCACGGGTCTCTATTCGGCTTCCGCCGACTCGATCCCGATCCTCTGCATTACGGGTCAGGCGCCACGTGCGCGTCTGGACAAGGAAGACTTTCAGGCGGTCGATATCGCCAAGATCGCAGCCCCTGTCACCAAGTGGGCGGTCACGGTTATGGAGCCCGCATTGGTGCCTTTTGTTTTCCAGAAGGCGTTTCACATCATGAAGTCGGGCCGTCCCGGCCCGGTTCTGATCGACCTGCCGATTGACGTCCAGCTTGCCGAAATCGAATTCGACATCGACACTTACCAGCCGATGGAAGCCTACAAGCCTGCTGCTACGCGGGCGCAGGCGGAAAAGGCGCTCGCCATGCTGAACGAGGCGGAACGT
The DNA here is from genome assembly GCF_024701725.1 of Ochrobactrum sp. XJ1. Classification (NCBI taxonomy): domain Bacteria; kingdom Pseudomonadati; phylum Pseudomonadota; class Alphaproteobacteria; order Hyphomicrobiales; family Brucellaceae; genus Ochrobactrum; species Ochrobactrum sp. XJ1. The sequence goes on along the minus strand of NZ_VDGD01000004.1, from coordinate 155,241 downwards.
CCGCTGATCGTTGCTGGTGGCGGCATCATCAATGCCGATGCGTCCGATCTTCTGGTTGAGTTCGCCGAAATCACAGGCATTCCGGTCATCCCGACCCTGATGGGCTGGGGCGTCATTCCCGACGACCATCGCCTGATGGCAGGCATGTGCGGTCTGCAGACCTCGCACCGCTATGGCAATGCCAATCTGCTGGCCTCCGATGTCGTCATCGGCATCGGCAACCGCTGGGCAAACCGTCATACGGGTAATGTCGACACCTATAAGAAAGATCGCAAGTTCATCCATATCGACATTGAGCCGACGCAGATCGGCCGTGTCTTTGCACCGGACTTCGGTATCGTTTCCGACGCAGGCAAGGCGCTGAAGCTGCTGCTGGACGTTGCGACCGAATGGAAGTCTGCCTGCAAGCTGCGCGACTGGTCGGACTGGGCCAAGGAATGTGGCGAACGCAAGCGCACCATGCTGCGCAAGACACATTTCGACCAGACGCCGCTCAAGCCGCAGCGCGTTTATGAGGAGATGAACAAGGCGTTCGGTCGCGATACCTGCTATGTCACGACCATTGGCCTCAGCCAGATTGCGGGTGCGCAGTTCCTGCATGTCTATCGCCCACGCAACTGGATCAATTGCGGTCAGGCCGGTCCGCTCGGCTGGACGCTGCCAGCAGCGCTCGGCGTGCGTGCTGCCGATCCTGACCGTCCGATTGTTGCGCTTTCCGGCGACTATGATTTCCAGTTCATGATCGAGGAACTGGCGGTCGGCGCACAGCACAAGCTGCCCTACATTCATGTGGTCGTGAACAATTCCTATCTCGGCCTCATCCGCCAGGCGCAGCGCGGCTTCAACATGGATTTCGAGGTGAGCCTCGCCTTCGACAACATCAATGCCAATGGCGACGCGGAAAAGGGCTATGGCGTCGATCACGTAGCTGTCGCCGAAGGCCTCGGCTGCAAGGCGATCCGGGTTCGCAGCCCCAACCAGTTTGCCGAAAGTTTTGAACAGGCAAAAGCGCTTATGGCGGAGCATCAGGTGCCGGTGGTTCTGGAATTCATCCTGGAACGCGTTACCAATATTTCCATGGGTGTCGACATCGATCAGGTTGTCGAATTCGAGGAACTGGCCGAACGTGGCGAAGATGCGCCGACCGCTATCGCAGCGCTTTTGGATTAAGAGCAATTCCCGGTTTTGTCCGCAATTGCGCAAATAGAGAATTACAAGGAGGCGAAAATGCCGAGATTTGCAGCCAATCTCACAATGCTCTTCAATGAAGTGCCTTTCATGGACCGCTTCGCACTGGCCGCAAAGGCCGGTTTCACCGGGGTGGAATATCTCTTCCCTTACGAGTTCAACCGGCATGAGCTGAAGGCGGCGCTGACCAAGCATAATCTGGCGCAGGTCCTGCACAATCTGCCTGCGGGCAATTGGGCTGGCGGCGAGCGTGGCATTGCGGTTCTGCCGGATCGCGTCGATGATTTCCGGCGCGGTGTGGCCGATGCCATCGATTATGCCACGACGCTCAACTGTTCGCAGGTCAACTGCCTTTCCGGCATTGCCCCGCAAGGTGTCGATCCGGACGTTTTGCGCGCCACTTTTGTCAGCAATCTGCGTCTGGCGGCAAAGGAACTGGGCAAGCATGGCATTCGCCTGCTGATCGAGCCGATCAACCACTATGATATTCCGGGCTTCTATCTCAACACGGTGGAGCAGGCGGTCTCGATCATCGACGAAGTGGGCAGCAACAACCTGTTCATCCAGTACGATCTCTACCATCAGCAGCGGACACGCGGCGAGCTGGTTGCAACGTATGAACGTTACAAGCCGCTGATTGCCCATGTTCAGCTCGCCGACAATCCGGGCCGCAATGAGCCCGGCACCGGTGAGATCAATTATCCGAACGTGTTCGAAGCACTGAAAAACGCCGGATACAAGGGCTGGATCGGCTGCGAATACAAGCCGAAGACCACCACTGAAGAAGGCCTCGGCTGGTTCAAGAACCATGAAGCCGAACGGCTGACCGCATAAAGAACGGCTGACCGCATAAATTTGATTAGGGAGTAAGCGACATGGCCAAGATAGGCTTCATCGGACTGGGGATCATGGGCACGCCGATGGCGCGTCATTTGCAGGATGCGGGACATCAGCTCTTCACCTCCCGGTTCAATCCTCCACCGCGCCAGGAGCTGATCGACAACGGTCTGCAAATTCTGGAAACGCCGAAGGCTGTTGCCGAAGAGTGCGACACCATTATCCTCATGTTGCCGGACACGCCGCAGGTAGCCGAAGTTATCTTCGGCGAGGGCGGCGCGATCGGTGGCCTTGGCAAAGGCAAGTTGCTCATCGACATGAGCTCGATTTCCCCCATCGAGACGAAGGAATTTGCGAAGAAGGTCCGTGCGACAGGTGGCGAATATGTCGATGCACCGGTTTCGGGCGGTGAGGTCGGCGCGAAGAATGCCAGCCTCTCCATCATGGCTGGCGGCTCGCAGGAATCGTTCGACCGCGCTCTGCCGCTCCTGAAGCTCATGGGCAAGAACATCACGCTCGTCGGCGATTGCGGTGATGGCCAGACCACCAAGGTTGCAAACCAGATCATCGTCGCACTCAATATCGAGGCTGTCGCCGAAGCATTGGTTTTCGCTTCCAAGGCAGGCGCAGACCCGGCAAAGGTGCGCGAAGCTCTGATGGGTGGCTTTGCATCGTCCCGCATTCTCGAAGTGCATGGCGAACGCATGATCAAGCGTACTTTCGATCCGGGCTTCCGCATTTCGCTGCACCAGAAGGACTTGAACCTTGCGCTGCAAGGCGCAAAGGCGCTCGGTGTTTCGCTGCCGAACACTGCCACGGCACAGGAACTGTTCAATTCCTGCGCGGCGCATGGCGATGATGGTCTCGACCATTCGGGTCTGGTGCGTGCTCTGGAGAGAATGGCGAACCACGACGTCGCCTGACACTACAGCTGCATTCCTCGTGATGCCGGACTGCAAAGAGCAATTTTTTGCGCTCCGGTGCTCACGTACCCTTAAGTACGCTCCGCTCCGTTGCTCGAAAATCACTCTTTTCGCCACGGCCTGACGAGTTTGCAACTGTGGTGCTAAAACAGACCTGACTTCTCTGGAGGGAGAGGGGGTGGAGCTGGCTGCTTGGAGGAAGTGGCCGGCTCCATTGATTTTATACGTGTAGCGCGGAATAGTGCCGTCAAACGATAATCAAGACCGGGAAACTCATGACCACGATTGCCGATCCAAAGAAATTTCTGACCAGCCTTTTCGATGCCGCTGTTGCGGCTGCCGATCCCGAACTGGTGATCCGCGCCAATCTTCCGGCCAAGCCGAAGGGACGCACGATTGTCATCGGTGCGGGTAAGGGCTCGGCGCAGATGGCGGCGGCTTTCGAGTGTGCCTGGGCTGAGCGGCATGAGGGCGAGGACGCGCCAATCGAGGGTATTGTGGTCACGCGCTATGGTTATGGCGCGCCCTGCGCGCGTATCGAAATCATCGAAGCCGCGCATCCGGTTCCCGATGCTGCAGGGCTTCAAGCCTCGAAGCGACTGTTCGATGCTGTGTCCAACCTCACCGAAGATGACCTCGTGGTGGCGCTTGTTTCCGGTGGTGGGTCTGCCTTGTTGCCCTCGCCGCCGGACGGGCTGACGCTTGAGGACGAAATCGCGGTCAACAAGATCCTGCTTGCGTCGGGTGCGCCGATTTCGGCGATGAATGCGGTCCGCAAACATCTGTCGACGATCAAGGGTGGCAGGCTCGCCGCAGCCGCCCATCCGGCAAAGGTGTTCTCGCTCGTTGTCTCGGATATTCCGGGCGATAATCCGGCCTTCGTGGCTTCCGGCCCAACTGTGCCGGACGAGACAAACCGCGATGAGGCTTTGAAGATCATCGAACGCTATAGACTGGAACTGCCCGATGCTGTGCTTGCGCACATCAAGAGCGAGAAGGCTCACGCGCCAAAGCCGGATGACAAGGTTTTTGCGAGGAACGAAGTGCGCGTCATTGCTTCCGCTGCTGTTTCGCTGGAAGCGGCAGTGAAGGAAGCCGCGCGTCATGGCGTCGAAGCGGTGATTCTCTCCGATGCGATGGAAGGCGAGGCGCGGGAAGTGGCGCATGTTCATGCGGCGATTGCCCGCGAGGTGGCCGACCGTGACCGCCCATTCAGGAAGCCAGTGGTCATTCTGTCAGGCGGTGAGACGACCGTCACCATTCGCGGCAAGGGCGGCAAGGGTGGACGCAACAGCGAGTTCCTGCTGTCTTTTGCCCTCGATATTGATGGTTATGACAATATCCATGCGCTGGCCGCCGACACGGATGGTATCGACGGATCGGAGGACAATGCAGGAGCCTTTGCTGATGGTTCCACTGTTTTGCGTCTGCAAAAAGCGGGCGAGGATGGCGCGGCGCGGCTCAACGCCAATGATGCATGGACGGCATTCGACGCCATCGGCGATCTGTTCGTACCGGGGCCAACCGGCACGAATGTCAATGATCTCAGAGCTATTTTGATAGTGGCTTAGACTCGTCGTCCAACAGGATGCGACTGGCTGCTCCATCCAGATCGTCGTACTGGCCGTTCTTCAACGACCAGAGAAAGGCGACAAGGCCAAGCAGGCCCAGAAACAGCGCGATGGGAATGAGAAAGAGAAGTCCGCTCATTTGTGCGCTTCCTTGATGATAGCAACAGGCGCGATAGTCTTCTGCGTCTGTTGCTTTTGTTTTCCGGCCCGCAACCGCAATGCGTTGCTGACGACTACGATGGACGACAGCGACATCGAAAGTGCAGCCACCAGCGGGGTGACATAGCCGAAAATCGCAATCGGCACGGCTATGATATTATAGCCGATGGAAAGCGCAAAATTCTGGCTGATCAACCGGCCCGCTTCCTTCGAGACGGCAAAGGCAAGCGGTACTGCCGACAAGCTTTCGCGCAGAAAGACGAAATCCGCTGCATTGCGGCCAATGTCGGCTGCCGTCGCCGGGGCCATGGAAACATGGGCGGCGACAAGGGCCGGAGCATCGTTCAATCCGTCGCCGACCATCAAAACCTTGTTGCCTTCGCTCGACAGCTTCTGCACCAGCTCCGACTTATCGGCAGGCAGTACCTGAGCCTGAAAATTGTCGACGCCGAGATAGCCTGCAAGCCTCTCGACGGCAGGCAGCCTGTCGCCGGAAATGATGCCAAGCTTCAGGCCGTTGCGCTTCAGTGTGGCGATGGCTCCGGCAGCGTCTTCGCGCGGCTGATCTTCAAAGCGGAAGGTTTCAACCAGCTTGCCATCAATGGAAAGACAGGTTTCGGGGCCATCTGCATGAGGCATGACAGCGGTACCATCCGCCCAGTCCCGCTTGCCAAGCCGATAGATGGAGCCGTTGAGCTCTGCTTCGATGCCTGCGCCCGGCACTTCCTCGATACGGGTAAATGCGGTCATCGGTTTTGCGCCCGAGAACAGCGCAAGTGCGCGCGACAAAGGATGGCGCGAATAAAGCGACAGCTCGGCTGCGATTTCGAGATTGTGGGGATCAATCGCATCGGCATCAATCAGTCTCGGCTGACCGAGGGTCAATGTGCCGGTCTTGTCGAAAATGGCAGTGTCGATCTCGGCCATCCGCTCCATGGCGGAGCCGTCCTTGATCATGATGCCGTTTTCAAACAGGCGACGGGCCGCAACCACCTGCACAATCGGCACTGCAAGGGCGAGCGCGCAAGGGCAGGTGATGATGAGGGTGCAGATCGCGATATAGATGGAGCGATACCAGTCGCCACCGGTGTAGATCATCCAACCGACAAAGGCCGCAAAGGCAATCGTATGGACCATCGGCACGTAGAGTTCAGAAGCGCGGTCGGCGAGACGGCGATAGTAAGCGCGGCCACCTTCGGCGACATCCATCAGCCGCACCATTTCAGCGAGGAAGGAATCCTTGGCTTCCGCTGTCGCGCGGATGATAAGAGGCGTGGAAAGATTAAGTGTGCCTGCGCGGATATCCGAGCCGGGCCCGACAGGCACGGCATCGCTTTCACCCGATGCAATGGCGCAATCAAGTTCTGAACGGCCTTCTTCCACCTTGGCATCGACAGGTACGCGCTCACCTGCTGCAAGGATGATGCGCATTCCGGGGCGGATTTCGTTGACCGGCAGGTAATTGCGTTCGTCATTCTCGCCGATCACCACCGCGCCGCGGCTGCCGAGCTGCGCCAGACCGCGCACGGCGGAACGGGCACGGGCGCGCATCATGTAATCGAGCGTGCGGCCGATCAGCAGGAAGAACAGCAGTGTCACCGATGCGTCGAAATAGGCGTGCTGGCCATGGTTCATCGTCTCATAAACGCTCATGCCGAAGGCAAGCGTGATTGCGAGTGCAATCGGCACATCCATGTTCACGCGTCGTGCGCGCAGTGCATTCCAAGCTGAAACAAAGAAAATGCGGCCTGAATAGATCAGCGTCGGCAGGGCGATAAGGCCGGAAATCCAGTGAAACATGTCGCGCGTCGCGGCATCCGCGCCCGACCAGACCGCGACCGATAAAAGCATCACATTGCTCGAAGCAAAGGCCGCGACGCCAAGTGCGATCAGGAGCCGCGTGAAGGTCGGATCCTTGTCCTGCGCCATGTCGAAGATATGCGCTTCATAACCGAGCCTGCGCAGCGGATTGACCACATCTGGCGGCGTCTCGCCATCTTTCCAGCGCACGGTGACGCGGCGCGCCGTCAGGTTGACGCGGACATAGGCAACGCCCGCGATCTTGCCGAGTGTCTCCTCGATGTTCTTGATGCACAGGCCACAATGAACACCGGGAACCGACAGGTCGAGCTGGCGAAAGCCGTCTCCAAGCGCACGGCTTGCGACCTGCATTTCATCTACAGAGACGGCCTGAACGACGGTCGCTATCTGTGCATTCTCGACGCAGCAGCTCATAGTATCCTCCCGTCCTTCACAAGAACGCGGATGATGTGGCGATAGGGGTCTTCAAGACCGGCATCGGCATTCACTTCCATGATCCAGGCGCCTTCGCCAAGTTCCAGCGGAGCGGTCAGTATGCCGGGTTCGCGGACTGTCAGCGTGACCTTGGTGTCGTTCACATCGCCAACCGGGCGCTTGAACTCAACCGTGCCACCGGTCAGGCCAACGGCCTTGCCGTCACGATCGGCCAGCTGCCAGGTGAAGACGCCGCTTTCAAAAGCAGGCTTCGACTGCCATTGCAGCGCGGCCTGCTCCTTGCCGGTCTGTGCCTTGTCGTTGAACTCCTGACTGGCGACATAGGTGTTCTTCACCACCAGCCCGCTCCAGCTATGGATGGCATTATAGGCCATGGTCAGATTGACGGCGATAATGACACCGAAGAAAGCGAGCATGATGCCCAGCATATGCCAGCCGGTAAACGTGCCTGGAGTTTTCGACTTGATCGACATTATCTGCCCTCCGGTGCCATGAAAGTTGCCTTGTAACGTGCATGTTCCGCACCGTTTGCGTCACGCACTTCGATTTCATAGTCCTTGCGATGATCGGTAATCGCATCATGCGGCATGGTGACGAAGACACGCAATGTCTTCAGACGGTCCGGCTCCACCGGAACATCGTAATTACCGTTTGTATCCGCTGTTTCGTCTTGCACCGTCAGTGTTGCCCCCGGCAGGCCCTCAATGGAAAGGCGGAAGGTGCGCGGCGTCGGGATCATGTTGAGCAGCTTGACCGTGTAGCCATTGCGGATCGATCCGTCCGACAAAAGCACATATTGCGGCGTGCGATCATGCAACACGTTGATGCCGATGCGCTGGCGCGTCGAAAGCGAGATGACGAGTGTAAGGCCGATCAGCGCCCATACGGCGAAGTAGAACATGCTGCGCGGACGCAACACCTTCTTCCACGACAGGTTCTGCACCTTGTCCGAGAAGCTGTTCGGCGCCTTGTAGACGCGTGCCGGATCGATAGGAGCCGTGCCATTATTGGTCGCCAGCGCCATGTTGAAGTCGTAATCGGCAAGCGTTGCATAGGAGATGAGACCGCGCGGCTTGTCGATCTTGTCCATCACCGAATTGCAGGCATCGATGCACAGCGCACAGGTGATGCATTCCAGCTGCTGGCCGTCGCGAATGTCGATACCCATCGGGCAGGCAGCGACACAGGCATTGCAATCCACGCAGTCGCCCACGGTTTCGCCTGCGGCAATCGCCTTCTTGGAATGGCGTGAGCGTGGCTCGCCGCGCCAGTCATTATAGGTGACGGTGAGCGAATTTTCGTCCAGCATCGCAGCCTGAATGCGTGGCCACGGGCACATATAGGTGCAGACCTGCTCGCGCATCAGCCCGCCGAAAATATAGGTGGTGGCGGTGAGGATGGCGACGGTGAAATAGGCGACGGGTGCGGCCTGACCTGTCACGAAATCCATGAGCAGCTTCGGCGCATCGGCGAAATAGAAAATCCATGCGCCGCCGGTCAGAACACCGATGACGATCCAGACGGAGTGTTTGGCAACCCGCTTCCAGACCTTGTCGAAGGTCCAAGGTGCCTTGTCGAGTTTCATGCGCGCATTGCGGTCGCCTTCGATGGCGCGCTCGACGACCAGATAGAGATCGACCCAGACGGTCTGCGGACATGTATATCCACACCAGGCGCGGCCCGCGACGGAGGTTACAAGAAACAGGCCGAGACCCGCCATGATAAGCAGTCCTGCGACGTAGTAGAATTCCTGCGGCCAGATTTCGACAAAGAAGAAATAGAAGCGGCGATTGGCAAGATCGATCAGCACCGCCTGATCGGGCGCATAGGGACCGCGATCCCAGCGCAGCCAGGGCGTCAGATAGTAGATGCCCAGTGTAATGAGCATGACAATCCATTTGAAGCGCCGGAACTCGCCCTGCACACGCTTCGGAAAAATCTTCACCCGCGCCGCATAAAGCGACTGCCGGGTCTTGGGGGAATTGACTGCCTGAACGTCAATGCGTTCGACATCGTCTGACATTTGCCTTGCTCCTGAAGCGTGATCCCGGAAAGACAGAAGCTGGTTTCCCGGAATGATCGCACTTGCAACAATTGAGAGCGGGGTGGTTATTCGCCGTCCGTTCCAATGCAGTGGTTTGAAGTGTATCCCGACCTGCCGTTTAAGCCGGGAGCATCTGGCCCCCGCATCGGTTCCGATGCGGGGGGCAGTTATTGTTACTCACCACCGCCCAGCGAATGGACGAAGATGGCAAGCTGCTTGACGGTCGCATCGCCGAGGCGTGTTTCCCATGCAGGCATGACGCCATGCTTGGGATGCGATACCTGACGCACGATGGCGTCCTCGCCGGAACCATAGAACCAGATGGCGTCTGTCAGGTTCGGCGCACCGAACTCACGCAGGCCCTTGGCATCCGCGCCATGGCAGACAGCACAGTTTTCGGCAAACACCTTCTTGCCTTCCGGCACCATTTCCGGATTGTGCGGCGTGCCGGAGAGGCTCACCACATAGGCAGCGACATCGCGAATCTGCTGTGGTTCCAGCACGTCGACAAAAGCCGGCATTTCGGAAACGCGGGTGTCGGCATCGTCCTTCGAGCGCACACCATGACGAATGGTCGTCAGAACGTCGTCGATGGAACCGCCCCACAGCCAGTCGTCATCGTTGAGGTTCGGATAGCCGGGTGCGCCCTGTGCGCCAGAACCGTGGCACTGCACGCAGTTGACGCGGAAGGCAGCAGCGCCACCGGCAATCGCATATTGGCGCAGGTTTTCATCAGCCAGAATCTCGTGCACGTCCTTGGCCTTGATCTGGTCGATAATGCCCTGGCGCTCGCTGTCGATCTTGGCGGTTTCTTCCCAGAAGGCGCCACGACTCGACCAGCCGAGCACGCCGCCGGTGGAGCTGGAAATCAGCGGCCAGGCGGGATAGGCGATGACATAGGCGATCGCCCAGAAAATGGTGGCGTAGAATGTCCACAGCCACCAGCGGGGCATTGGATTGTCGAGTTCCTTGATGCCGTCCCATTCGTGGCCGGTCGTCGCTACGCCGGTGACATCGTCAATTTGCTTGTCAGTCATTTGCGTCATCCTTGAAAGGAATGTCCTTCGCGTGGTCGGCTATCTGCTTGCTGCCTGGCCGGAAGGCGTAGAAGACGACGAAGAGGAAAAAGAGCGCCATGCCGAGCAAACCCCAGCTATCGGCGAACGTGCGCATGGTATTGTAATCCATCGCTAAATCTCCGCTTTATCTCGCTTTGGGGGACTGGTCGTAGGTCGAGAAGTCGACCAGCGTGCCGAGCATCTGGAGATAGGCGATGAGTGCGTCCATCTCCGAGATCATCTGCGGATTGCCGTCGAAATCACCGAGCTTGGCCTTGGGATAGCGGGCCTCTACACCGGAAGTATCGGCATCGGGCGTAGCCTGTGCCTTAAGATCGTCCAGCGCGCTGTCGATCATTTCCTGGCTGTAGGGCACGCCGACCGCCACATTAGCCTTCAGATTGCCAGCAATGTTGGAGGCGTCCAGCGGACGGTTCTTCAGGAAGGCGTAGCTTGGCATGACCGATTCCGGCACCACGTCACGCGGACGGACAAGGTGCTGCACGTGCCATTCGTTCGAATAGCGGCCACCGACGCGCGCAAGGTCAGGCCCCGTGCGCTTGGAACCCCACTGGAACGAATGATCGTACATGGATTCCGCAGCAAGGCTGTAATGACCGTAGCGTTCCACCTCGTCGCGGAACGGACGGATCATCTGGCTGTGGCAAAGGTAGCAGCCTTCACGCACATAGACGTCACGGCCCGCGAGTTCCAGCGGCGAGTAGGGGCGCATGCCCTCCACCTTCTCGATTGTGTTCTCGAGATAGAAGAGCGGCGCGATTTCAACGATGCCACCGACCGTGACCACGGCGAGCGATGCGATCAGCAGCAGCGTTGCGTTTTTCTCCAGCTTGGAGTGGTTCTTTAGTATCGACATAAATCACACGCTCCTTATTCGGCAGGCTGCATGGTGGTGCCAGTTGCAGGCTTCGCACCGCCCATTGGGGCTTCGTTGCGCAGATTGCCGCGAATGGTCTGATAGACGTTCCAGGCCATCACGAAGCCACCGGCGAGGTAGAGCACGCCGCCAAGCGTACGGATGACGTAATATGGGAACATGGCGAGCACGGTTTCCGCGAAGGAATAGACGAGGAAGCCCTGATCGTCGTATTCGCGCCACATCAAGCCCTGCTGGATACCGGCAACCCACATGGCCGCCGCATAGAGAACGATGCCGAGCGTCGCCAGCCAGAAGTGCCAGTTGACCATGCGGATCGAATAGAGCCGCTGGCGGTTCCACAGCTTTGGTGCGAGATAATAGACGGCGGCAAAGGTGATCATGCCGTTCCAGCCGAGCGCACCCGCATGAACGTGACCGATGGTCCAGTCCGTATAGTGCGACAACGAATTGACGGCCTTGATCGAAAGCATCGGGCCTTCAAAGGTCGCCATGCCGTAGAAGGCGATAGCTGCAACCATCAGGCGGATGATCGGATCGGTACGGACCTTGTCCCATGCGCCGGAAAGCGTCATCAGACCGTTGATCATGCCACCCCAGGACGGCATCCACAGCATGATGGAGAACACCATGCCCAGCGTCTGCGCCCAATCGGGAACGGCGGTGTAATGCAGATGGTGCGGACCAGCCCAGATATAGAGGAAGATGATCGACCAGAAGTGCACGATCGACAGGCGGTAGGAGTAGATCGGACGCTCTGCCTGCTTGGGCACGAAATAGTACATCATGGCCAGGAATGGCACGGTCAGGAAGAAGGCAACGGCGTTATGGCCATACCACCACTGCGTCACAGCATCCTGAACGCCGGAGAAAGCCGAATAGCTTTTCACGCCGAGGAAGGAGACCGGGATCGCCAGATTGTTGATGATGTGCAGCATGGCGATGGTGATGATGAAGGACAGGTAGAACCAGTTCGCCACATAGATATGCGGCTCTTTGCGCTTCAGGATCGTGCCGAGGAACACGACCAGATAGGCGACCCAGACGATGGTGAGCCAGATGTCGACATACCATTCCGGTTCTGCATATTCACGGCTCTGCGTGATGCCGAGCAGATAGCCGGTCGCAGCCATGACGATGAAGAGCTGATAGCCCCAGAATACGAACCATGCGAGATCACCGCCGATGAGGCGGGCGCGGCAAGTGCGCTGCACGACATAGAACGATGACGCGATCAGGATGTTTCCGCCAAACGCAAAAACAACCGCAGAGGTATGCAGCGGACGCAGGCGGCCAAAGTTCAGGTAAGGTTCCAGATTGAGATCTGGAAAGGCGAGCTGCGCGGCGATAACCACACCGACCAGAAAACCGGTCACTCCCCAGAAAACCGTCGCGATGACACCGTATCGGATCGGGCCGTCCATATAGGTGGACTGGTCGACCTTTTTCGGCGTCAGGCCGTAATCGGCATTTCGCATCAGAAGAATGGTGAAGATGGCCAGTGTAGCGAACAGAATCCACATATGGGTTCTGAACAGCTCATCATGGGAAAATCCGGCCAGAAGCACGGCAAAAAGTGCTCCCAGACCGGAAAGGACTGTTCCAGCGGCGTAGTTCATGAAATCCCCTCGCAGCGCATGACAAGAGCCATCTCGGATGAGACAGCAATAGCGATAGGTTTCCTATCAGCGCTTAGAGAGCAGCTGTCATTGATCTAAATCAAAGACAGCTGCCAGAAGGCCCGAAAAATAGGGAAGAGAGCCTTGCTCAGGATTCGTCAATATTCCGCTTCAGCCGGATCATGATGCGGGACGCAGTATTATGTCATTCGACAATCGTGCCCGGCACGATGATTGATGCGCTTAACCCGCCTTGTGAGCGGTTTTGCAGCTGCAATTCGCCACCCATCCGTTCTGCCGCCATTTTCACAATTGCGAGGCCAAGGCCGCTGCCGGTTTCGTTGCGATGCGCGCCGCGGAAGAAACGCTCGGTCACGTGTGGCATTTCGCTGTCGGGAATGCCAGGTCCATTATCCTCGACAGTGAGCCTGACTTTGCCCGCTTCAGCTTCGATCCGGCAGCGCACGGCGCCATCCCTGGGCGAGTGATTGACGGCATTTTCGATCAGGTTGCGGGCAGCAAGCGTGAAGAGATGCGGGGAGGGCAACTGCACCAGCGGCATGTTGTCTGGCAATTCGATGGAAATGCCGCGCTGGACTGCCAGCATCCGCATGTCGGTGGAAACCGCAACCAGAAGCTGGCACACAGGTTCGCATGCTGGTGCTTCAGTCTCATCACTGGTTTCAAGCGCTGCCAGATCCAGAAGCTGGTTGGTGAGGCGGCTGGTGCGGTCGACGCCCGCCGCGATCTGGCGCACTGCATTGGCGCGCATTTTTTCATCCTTCGCACCTTCGGCAATCTGTGCCTGCGTCTTCAGTCCGGCGAGCGGCGTCTTCAGCTCATGCGCGGCAAAGATCGCAAAGTTGCGCTCGCGCTCGCGAGCCTCTTCAACGCGATGGAAAAGCCCGTTCAGCGCGGTGACGGCGGGTGCGATCTCCTTGGGCAGGTTCTGTTCGGGCAGCGGTCGCAGATCCTGCGCCTGCCGCTTGGAAAGCACGGACGCAAGGCGGCTCAGCGGGTCGAGACCGCGTCGCACGCACAGCCAGATCATGAGCGCCAGAACAGGTAGCATCAGCAGGGCTGGCAGCACGAGGCCCGCCACGACGTTCTGCACCAGCCTCTCACGAACGCTCAGGCTGTCGCCGACCATGACACGCAGGCCGAGCTGGGTATTTTCGACAGCGAATACACGCCAGCGATCGCCCGCAACTTCCGTATCGGAAAAGCCGTTTGCGACATTGGTGAGCCGCACGCCGGGTGCACTTTCGGAACGTCCCACCAGCTTGCCGTCAAGCGCCCATATCTGACAGAACAGCTGCCGGTCATAAAGCGGAAAATCCGGCATTGGCTTCAGCGACAATTGCCCGCCGTCGCCTTCCGGGCCAACCTCCACACGGTGCTCGGTCAAAAGCGAATTGACCATGCGTGCGGCCTCCATCAGGCGCGCATCGAGTACTTTTTCAAGCTGTGACTGGGTGCTGATATGGATCCATACCACCGCGAAAAGCCAGACAAGGCAGGTAACGCCGATCAGGATGCCGGTCAGGCGACTGCGGATGGAGTTCATGCGCTTGCCCCTGCCAGACGGTAGCCGACCCCACGCACCGTTTCGATATAATCCGAACCGAGTTTCGAGCGCAGATGATGGATATGCACTTCCACCGCGTTGCTCTCCACTTCTTCCTGCCAGCCATAAAGCGCTTCTTCCAGTGAGGATTTGGAGAAGGTTGCGGTCGGTCGTTCCATCAAGGCGCGCAGGACCGAGAATTCGCGTCGGGTCAGCCTGACGGGTTCACCATGGAGCAGCACCGACATCTCCGCAGGGTCCAGTTCCACGCCACGCCATTCAAGCAGGGCATTGGCGCGCCCTGCACCGCGCCTGGCGACCGCGCGCACGCGGGCTGCAAGCTCATGCAGGTCGAAGGGCTTGCCGACATAATCGTCGGCACCTGCATCAAGGCCGGCAATGCGCTCGGGCACCTGATCGCGGGCAGTCAGCAGCAGCACCGGTGTCTCGTCGCGGCCGCGCCGCATCGTTCTGAGGATGTCGAGGCCCGAGCCATCGGGCAGCATCAGGTCGAGCACCACGGCATGATAGTTCTGGGCGGCAAGGGCTGCTTCCGCATCGCCGCAATTGGAAACGGCATCCACGGTGAAACCGGCAAGCCCCAACCCTACGGTCAGTCCGTCGAGGAGGATCGCGTCGTCTTCTACCACGAGTATGCGCATGAGTTCCTGTTTCCGCCTTCATTGACAATTAGAAGCATACGGGCTTTTCACCGCGCCAGCTTAAGGCTGTCTTAAGGTGGCCGGAGCATTCGCCTTTTGCAACATGATCAATTTGTCCGAATCGAATTTATGCGGAAAATCGTAATGCGTTTCTTTACGGGCCTCGCTGGCTTATTCATCAGTTTGTTTCTTGCGCTCGGCCCGGCATCGGCAGCGAACCCGTTGCCAGTCGATCAGGCTTTTCGCCTGAGTGTGCTGAAGGATACGGATGGCCGTCTCGTGCTGAACTGGCAGATCGCGGACGGTTACTATCTTTATCGCGATCACATCGAGGCGAAGGACGGGCAGGGAAATGCGCTTGCCGTCGATACGCAGCCCGGCCAGCCCAAGGACGATCCGAATTTCGGACGGCTTGAAGTCTATTACACCCATGCCACAGCAAGTGTGAAAGCAGATGCACAGCCGGTGGAACTGACCTATCAGGGCTGTCAGGAAGACGGCATCTGCTACCGTCCGGAAACCAGAACAGTCGATCCGGTCACGCTCGCCATATCCAGCGAAATGGGGCAGAAGGCCAAAGCGCTGACGCAGGCATCGGTATTTGCTCCAGCTGCTATGCCAACCGTTGAGCAGAATACGGCGTTTGCCCTTGCACCCGAAAAAGGCATGGTCGAAGGGCTGCTCGATCAGGGCGGCACCGGGCTGGTGATCGCGGCGTTTCTGGCTTTTGGTGTTCTGCTTGCTTTCACGCCGTGCGTGTTTCCCATTTATCCGATCCTTGCCGGAACGCTGGCCCGCGAAGGTGAAAAGCTGACGGCAAAGCGTGGTTTCGTGCTTTCCGCCGTCTACGTCGTCAGTCTCGCACTGGGTTTTGCCTTGGTGGGTGCAATTGCAGGGTGGTCGGGGCAGAATCTGCAGATGGTGCTGCAGTCGAAATGGACTGCGCTTGCACTGGCCGGACTATTCACGCTTCTGGCGCTTTCCATGTTCGGCCTGTTCCAGATACAGCTTCCAAATTCATGGGTCAGCGCAATTTCGTCGCGCACTGGACAGAGTGGGGGCCGACGGACAGGTTCCAAACGTTCCGCTGCCATTCTCGGTTTCTCGTCCGTGCTGATTGTCGGCCCTTGCGTGACGGCACCGCTTGCAGGCGCGCTGCTCTATATTGCGCAGACGGCCAATGTGGCTCTGGGCGCTTCCGCGCTCTTTGCGCTCGGTATTGGCAAGGGACTGCCGCTCATTGCTTTCGCCACGCTTGGCGCTGGCACGCTTCCGCGCGCAGGCGCATGGATGGAAACGGTGAAGCAGATTTTCGGCTTCGGTTTTCTGGCAACCGCAATCTTCATGGCCGCCCTGCTTCTACCGCCCGGCGTGGACATGGTGCTGTGGGCGCTCCTGCTTTTCGGGGCTGCAAGTTTCGCGTTTCTGAGGATTCCGGGGCGCAGCGTTGTAGCGCGCACAATAGGCACCGCAGCCTTCGTTTACGGCGTCATTTTGATGCTCGGCGTGGCTTCGGGCGGAAAAGACCCGTTGCAACCGCTGGCCGCATTCGGTAACCGTGGCGGCAACCAGAATCTGGCCGCGCTGCAATTTGCGCCGGTCGAGACTGTTTCTTCCCTTCAGGAGAAACTTGTTGAAGCGCGCGGCGACAAGCCGACGCTTGTCTATTTCACGGCGGACTGGTGCGTAAGCTGCTCCACCGTGGAGCGCCGGGTTTTGCCCGACGCGAGCGTGAAGAAGGTGCTGGGCGACTATCAGCTCATCAAGGCGGATATTTCGCAGCTTACCAGCGGCAATGCCGATCTTATGGCAAAGCTTGGTGTCGCCGGCCCGCCGACGATGATCTTCTTCGATCGCATCAGCAAAGAACCGGAGGGGACCAGATTGGTGGGCGATGTCACGACCGCCTCTATCGAACGTTCGGTAGGCCTTGTGAGCGCTGACTAGAGCATTTCCAGCAAAACTGCGAAGCGGTTTTGCGTCGGATAATGCGAAAAAACAAGAGATAGAGCATTTCCGATGGCTCAGGAAAAACAGGAAATGCTCTAGAAATAAAGGATTTCAAGATGGCCCGGGGGCAAGGAAATTGATGGTACTGAATGAAAAGCCGGATGCACGGAGATCGCTGCTACGGATGGCTGTGGTTGCCTGTCTGCCTTTTGCTGCCGCAGCATGTACGACCGCATCCGCAGATCGACCGATTGCCGTTACCATGCCGCAGACTGTTGCTTTCACGCCGGAGCCTGTTGCCGTTGAACCGGTCAGCGAACCGGCGCCGGAAGTACAAACGGCCAAGAGCGAGTATGAGACCATGTATGGCGCGGTGAACGACCGCGGCAATCTCATTCCGGCACTTGATCTCAGCAAGATTGCGGATCGCAATCTGCGCCGGGAAGTCGATTATGCCACGACGGAGCCGGTTGGCACCATCGTGGTCGATCCCTATGCGCGCTATCTCTATCTCGTGCAGCCGGGCGGCAAGGCGATCCGTTATTCTGTGGGGGTTGGTCGCGCTGGTCTGACTTTCAAGGGCGATGCCAAGCTTGCATACAAGTCGCAGTGGCCGCGCTGGACGCCGACAGCCAACATGATCAAGCGCAATCCGGAGCATTACGCAAAATATGCGAATGGCCTTGAGGGTGGCATCCGCAACCCGCTCGGTGCCCGTGCGCTTTATCTTTATCGTGATGGCAAGGACACGCTGTACCGCATCCACGGCACCAACGAGCCCTGGTCCGTCGGCAAGGCTGCGTCGTCCGGCTGCATCCGTCTCTACAATCAGGACATTCTCGATCTCTACAAGCGCGCCACCGCCGGTGCGCGTGTCGTCGTGTTGGATAAATCCCAATCGGGCAAAGGAGCAAGCTCATGATGAACCGTCGTCAGATATTGGCCGCAACGGCAGCCGGTGCCGCAACGATTGCGATTTCAGGCGGCGAAAGCCTTGCGCAGCGCGTGCCGACGGTTGCGGAAGTGCTCTATGACAAGGAAATTCCGGTTCTGGGCAATCCGAACGGCAACGTGACCATCGTGGAATATTTCGACTACCAATGCCCCTATTGCAAGAAGGGGCATGGCGAGCTGATGCGCGTGATCAAGAATGACGGCAATGTACGCCTTGTCATGAAGGACTGGATCATCTTCGGCGACACGTCGGCTTATGCCGCACGTCTCGTTCTGGCTGCGGAAAAGTCAGGCAACTATGTAAAGGCCATGGAAGCCTTGATGGCAACGCCCGGTCGTCTTACGCCGGAACAGGTGGATGCGGCGCTGAAGAAGGGTGGGCTTGATCCGGCAAAGCTCAATGCAGCCTATAAAGCCGATTCCAAGCGCATCAACGCCATTCTTGAGCGCAACATGGATCAGGGCGAAGCCTTCAATTTCGGCGGTACGCCTTCCTTCGTTATCGGCACCAAGCTTTATGGCGGGGTCATGAAAGAGCCGGAACTGATCGAAGCGATCAAGGAAGCGCGCAAGGCCTAATTCAAATACCATTTGTCAAAGGGCGGAGTTGAAATGCCGCCCTTTCTTGCTTCAAAACGGATAATGCTGCGGACCTTCGATGGTGATCCAGCGCAGATCGGTAAACTCGTTGATGACGGCCTTTCCGCCGAAACGGCCATAACCGGAAGACTTTACACCGCCGAAAGGCATTTGCGCTTCGTCGGCAACCGTTGGGCCGTTGATGTGACAGATGCCGGTTTCAAGCTTTTTCGATAGCGCCATTGCGCGCTTCACATTCTGACTGAAGATGGCCGATGACAGACCATATTCGGTGTCGTTTGCCACGCGGATCGCCTCTTCGGCATCCTTGACGCGAATAATGGGTTTTACCGGCCCGAAGGATTCCTGCACATAGATGTTCATATCCGGCGTCACGTAATCGATGATCGTCGCCTCGACGATCGAACCTTGGCGCTTGCTACCTGCCAGAACCTTGCCACCTTTCGCCACCGCATCCTTGATGAGCGCATCCATGCGCTCAGCCGATTTGAGGTCGACCAGCGAACCGAGAACAACGTTGCCGCGCGGATCACCGGCAGGCAGGGATTTTGCCTTGGCTGCAAGCTTCTCCGCGAAGGCATCAGCCACCTTCTCATGCACGATGAAACGTTCCGTGGACATGCAGATTTGACCCTGATTCATGAAAGCGCCAAAAGCCGCAGCATCAACTGCCTGGTCAAGATCGGCATCCTCCAGCACGATGAAGGGGGCCTTGCCACCCAGTTCCAGCAGCACCGGCTTCAGATGTTCTGCGGCCTGTCTGGCGATGATCTTGCCGACATGGGTGGAGCCGGTGAAATTGATACGGCGGATGGAAGGATGGGCAACAAGGGTTGCGACGATTTCCGGTGCATCCTCGGGTGCATTGGAAATGACATTGACCACACCGGCAGGGAAGCCCGCATCGTTGAGTGTCTTGACGATCAGGTGATGAACGCCGGGGCAGGATTCGGACGAACGCAGAATAACCGTGTTGCCGCAGGCAAGTGCCGCTGCTATTGCGCGCACGCCCAGAATGATCGGTGCATTCCACGGCGCCATGCCAAGCACCACGCCAACAGGCTGGCGCACGGCCATGGAAACGATGCCGGGTTTGTCGGAAGGGATGATTTCGCCGGTAATCTGTGTTGTGAGCGCGGCAGCTTCGCGCAGCACACCGGCCCCAAGATGGACATTAAAACCCGACCAAGGGGCAGTTGCCCCGGTTTCTTCAAGCATGAGACGGGTGAACTCATCGGCCCGGCTTTCCATCAGGTCTGCCGCCTTGTTCAGAAGCGAACGACGCTCGTTCGGGCCGGTTTCAGACCAGCTTTCAAAGGCTTTCGCGGCAGATTTTGCAACCGCATCGACATCGGCTA
Organism: Ochrobactrum sp. XJ1; assembly: GCF_024701725.1. Taxonomy (NCBI): domain Bacteria; kingdom Pseudomonadati; phylum Pseudomonadota; class Alphaproteobacteria; order Hyphomicrobiales; family Brucellaceae; genus Ochrobactrum; species Ochrobactrum sp. XJ1. The sequence goes on along the minus strand of NZ_VDGD01000004.1, from coordinate 135,597 downwards.
GGTTGGCCGCCGGTGCGGTCGTGGCGATTTTTCCGGTGACCGGGTCGTTGCGGTCGAATGTCTTGCCCGATGCGGATACAGTTTCCTTACCATCGATGATGAAGCCGATTGTCGTCATGGTCTTCTCCCTGTTTATCTTTCATATCATGGTATAAAAGCCGGGAGCTTGCATGATCCTTATTTGTGAACAGACTGTGCAACGGCACTGTTTCGAATTTGAAAGCAAGCAGCGGAGTGTAGCTTCGACGCGGTGGCATTAGCCTTCCTTCATGCTCATATTGAAGGAACACAAACATGAACCTTATGACCATGAAGACCCTCGACCCTGATGAAAACCGCTGGCAGAAAGTGCTCGACCGCGACAAGGCGTCGGACGGTGCATTTGTCTATGCCGTGCGCACTACGGGCGTCTATTGTCGTCCATCATGCCCGTCGCGGCGTGGAAAACGCGAAAATGTGCAGTTCTTCGACGATTGCGAGGATGCAGAACGCGCTGGCTTCCGGCCATGCATGCGTTGCAAGCCGAATCTCTCCGAGACGTTGGCGACGCAGAACAGCACCCGTTACGCCGATATGGTAGCTGCCGCCTGCCGCTTCATCGAGACGGCGGAAGAAGTGCCCTCCCTTGAAGAAATAGCGGCTTCCGTGAAGGCTAGTCCTGCCCATTTCCATCGTGTTTTCAAAGAGTTCACGGGACTGACCCCGAAAGCCTATGCGGATGCGCATCGTGCAAAGAAGATGCGGGCGGCGCTCGATGCACCGGAAATCCGTGTAACCGACGCCATCTATGATGCCGGTTACAATTCCAGCAGCCGATTTTATGAGGCTTCGGACGGGATTTTGGGAATGACTCCAAAGGCTTACAAGCAAGGTGGCAAGAATGCGGATATTCGTTTCGCCATCGGTCAGTCGGCACTCGGGGCCGTTCTGGTGGCCGCAAGCGGCAAGGGTGTCTGCGCTATTCTGATGGGCGATGATCCCGAGGAACTGATCCGCGATCTGGAGAAGCGCTTTCCGCAGGCCAATCTCATTGGTGCGGACCGTGAGTTCGAGAATATGGTGGCGGGAGTGGTCGGTTTTGTCGAAGCGCCACGCATCGGCCTCGACCTGCCACTCGACCTGCAGGGAACCGCGTTCCAGCAGCGCGTCTGGCAGGCCTTGCGCGAAATTCCTGCGGGAAAAACAGTGAGTTACACTGAGATTGCCGAGCGCATCGGCGCGCCGAAATCGGTGCGGGCGGTGGCACAGGCCTGCGCGGCCAACAAGATTGCTGTTGCGGTTCCGTGCCACCGGGTCGTGCGCAACGATGGCGGCCTCTCCGGCTATCGCTGGGGCGTCGAGCGCAAGCGCGATCTCCTGAAGCGGGAGAGCCAGGCATGAACAGAAATGAACCCATTCAGGCGGATAATATCCCTGCCTATGACTGGCAAAAAATCGGCGCCGAACTGGACGAGTTCGGCGCCGCAATCCTTAAAAACATAATTTCGCCACAGGATTGCCGCGATTTAGCCGCCGGCTACTACAATATGGCCGCATTTCGAACCGTTATTTCGATGCGAAAACACGGGTTTGGACGCGGAGAATACAAATATTACGCAAATCCCGTTCCTGCCTTAATTTGGAATCTGCGCCAGACGCTCTATCCGCAGCTTGCGGCCATCGCCAATCGATGGAGTGAGAGACTGGGATCGGATGTCCGTTTTCCTCCGACCCATGACGAATTTCTGAACCGGTGCCACGCGGCAGGGCAAACCCGTCCGACACCGCTGATCCTGCAGTATGTAGAGGGTGACTATAATTGCCTGCATCAGGATATTTACGGCGATATCGCATTTCCGTTGCAGGTTGCGATTTTGCTTTCCGAACCGGAGAAGGATTTTACGGGCGGGGAATTCGTGCTGACCGAACAGCGCCCCCGGATGCAGAGCCGTGCGGAGGTCGTGCCGCTCCGTCAGGGGGATGGTGTGGTTTTTGCGGTCAATGATCGTCCGATGCAGGGCGCACGCGGCGATTATCGCGTCAAGATGCGGCACGGTGTCAGCCGTATCCGATCCGGCCAGCGGCATACGCTGGGCATAATCTTTCACGATTCCAGATAGAGGTTGAAACCGAGGTTTCGATCGCCTTTGATCGCGGCTAGAGCATGATTCCGAAAAGTGGAAACCGGTTTTCGGATAAAATCATGCTCAAACAAAAGTTTAGAGCGGGATAATGGTTCAACTTGAAAACATCACGCTCTAAACGATCAAAGGAGTCGGATATGAGCGTGACCATCTACGGTATCAAGAACTGCGACACCATGAAGAAGGCGCGCACCTGGCTTGAAGACCATGGCATCGACTACGCATTTCACGATTACAAGAAGGAAGGGCTCGACGGCGAAACGCTCGACCGCTTTCTGAAAAGCGTTCCGTGGGAACAATTGCTCAACCGGGCCGGAACGACGTTTCGCAAACTGCCCGAGGAAGAACGCCAGAACGTCGATGCCGCCAAGGCGCGGGCGCTGATGCTGGCACAGCCATCCATGGTCAAGCGTCCGGTTCTCGACAAGGACGGAAAGCTGACGGTCGGTTTCAAGCCGGAACTATATGAAAGTTTCTTCAAGTCTTGAGGCAGAGGAGCGCTGCCATAGATAGCTGCCGATAAGCAGATGGAGAGATCTATGCGGCAGCGCGCGAATAAGGTCGTTCAGCAATGGTCGGTAAGTTGGCGTGACTCCCTGATCGCGTCCTTTGCAGGCGGTGTCGCGTGGCTGATCTGCCAGTTGGCGCTGGGGCAGCCGAAACCTGTCTTTGCCATGGTCACGGCCGTGATCTGTCTGGCACCGAACCTGCCCAACCATGGCAAGCAGGCGATAGGGGTGATGGTCGGCGTCACGACCGGCGTGCTGGTGGGAGAACTTTCGCTGCTCTTGCCGGAAACGGTTCCGGTCTTCCACACAAGCATAGTGACGTTCGTCGCCATGGTGCTGGCGACCTCTTTCGGCATGGCTCCGGCAATTGCCATCCAGTCGGGTGTCTCTGCGATTCTGGTTCTCGCCATGGGACCGCAAGTCGCCGGTATAACGCGGCTGGTCGATGTTCTGGTCGGTGCCGGTGTCGGCTTGCTGTTCAGCCAGATATTGATGACGCCAAGCCCCGTGCTGCTGATCGACAAGGCCGTCCGCGGCCTGCTTGACCGTCTTGCCAACGGACTCAAGCAATCGGCAGTGGCGCTCGAAAAACAGGACCTCGTGCGCGCCCAGAGTGCAATCAACCAGTTCACATCCGCGCACCGGGCAGTGATCGCCCTCGGCGACGGTATTGCGCTGGCGCGCAGCAATGCGCGCTGGTCGCTGCGTGGTCGGCTGGTGGCGCGCGAGGTTACGGAAATGGCGGGTCGGTACGACCGGCGTGGCATCCGCCTTTACGCATCGGCGCTGCTGTTCGGTGAAGCGCTGGGCAATGCGCTGCGAAAGAAGGAGGCCCCACCGCCGCCCTGGCTGACGGAGGCCCTGCAGGTTGTCATCGCCAATTGCGAGCTGGAGGAAGGGCAGGAACCAGGCCGAGTCCCGCCCATGCCAAAAGACATTCCGTTCGGCTGGCGCGATTGCGCGCACCGGCTGTTATCGGTTCAGGATACGCTGCTGCACTTCCTGCATTCCGATATTCCGGACAGTGTTCCCATCGCCGGAAGGAAGACTGAAGAAAAGCCAACTGCAGTATAGGTGGACGCGCACCGCTGCTGCAGAAAGACGTCACGCCGCTGGAACTTCACGCCGTTCCAGTATGCGGTCGATCAATCCCCATTCGAGACCGGCTTCCGCAGTCATGAAATTATCGCGGTCAAGGGCGCGTTCCACCTCTTCATAGGTGCGACCGCAATGTTCGGCATAAAGACGCGTCATCAGCCGCTTGGTTCGTTGCGCTTCCTCGGCATGGATGAAGATATCCGATGCCTGCCCCTGAAAGCCACCGGAGGGCTGGTGGACAAGCAGGTTTGCGTTGGGAAGGGCCGCGCGATGACCGGGTTCCCCTGCCATCAACAGGAAAGAGCCCATCGAGCGGGCCGTCCCCATGCAAAGCGTGTGCACTGGTGCACGGACATAGCGCATTGTGTCGTAGATCGCGAGGCCGCTGGTCACAACGCCGCCCGGCGAGTTGATATAGAGATTGATCGGCTGTTTGGAATTTTCCGCTTCCAGAAACAGCAATTGTGCGCAGATAAGCGCGGATACGGTGTCATTCACTTCACCATTGAGAAAGATGATCCGTTCGCGCAGCAGGCGCGAATAGATATCGAACGACCGTTCGCCACGGCTCGACTGTTCCACGACCATAGGGACGAGTTGCATCGTTTCGCGCATCGGCGAACTCCTCTCTGCCATAAATTCCGGGATAGATGGTTTAGGCGGCGCGCATCATGGTGGCCCAGTTGCTGTTGGCGGCAACTGCCACGGTGCGTTTCAGCCGTGCGTCGTTTAGTTCATGGATGACGCGCAGATAGGTGCCACCGGAAACGCCCGGCACAATGCGGAACGTGACGATGCTTTCCAGAAAAGGCGGTTCGCTTTCCCGCATCCGGTAGCTGATCTCCTTGCCGGGCTTGCAGGATGCTGGCTCCGAATCGGCCAACGCCTCGGATGGAAGCCAGTTTTCGCGAAACTCCGGAATGCTGATCGCACGCCACACTTTCTGCGGCGCAGCATCCAGCTCATATTCAAGCTCGATGCCTTTCTCGCGTGGTTCTTCCTGCCGGTCGGTCATTGGTCCATATCCTTCAGCAAGGTTTTGAGAGCGTCGATACGTTTCGGCCAGTAGGCGCGATACTTTGCAAGCCAGTTTGCGATGAGCGTCAGTCCATTCGGATCGACTTGGTAATTGACGAAGCGCCCCTCGCGTTCCTCCCGCACCAGTCCAGCACCGCGCAACACGGCCAGATGCTGCGATATGGCGGGCTGGCTGATCTCCATGCCCTCCCGCAGCGCACTGGCATTCATGCTGCCCGATGCCAGCTTTTCGAAAATCATCCGGCGGGTCGGGTCGGCAAGCGCCCTGAATATGTCGTTGAATGTATCGTTCTCAGTCATGCAATCACATAAGCGCACACTTATGTGATTCGCAAGACCTTATTTGAAAACGGACGTCTTGATTAATCAGACGAATGAAACTGCATGGTGAAGACATTTCCGCCGATACCTTGCGCGAGTGATGGCGCAAGTTTGAGCGGCGCGCATTTTTCAACCGCCTCAATTGCAGCGTCCACGAATGCCTTTTTCGCCTTGTCATCACCTTGAACGTTGATCGCGCTGGCGCGGGGAGGTCCTATCAGGCTTCCGTCACGCTTGAAGCTGAAGCTGAGGGTAACGGCGGAGTTTTTGCTGTCTGAAGGCGGCGACCAGCAGGCGTTCAGAGCGCCGCCGACATCGTCCATCGTCTTCAGTTCCTGCGCCTGAACGGTACCCGTGGCGGTGATTGTAACGGCGGCCAACAGGCAAACGGATAGTCCCGATCTTTTCATCCTGATCCTCCATCAAGAGTGTATTCAGTCTATTGTAGGTCTGCTTCGATAGAGTTCAAATCCAACTCTGTGGTTGCAGCCTCAATCCCCGTGATCGATGCGATCAGAAAAATTCAATTGTCCTTGGATGATTGAGGTTTATTTTCCCGCCAATGACCGAGACCTCCCTAGAGATGACCAAGCCCGCATCCCCACAACATTGCACTGCCGTCCGCTATGCTTTCGGCGGCTTTCTGGCTATGGCCGCAGCCATGGGGATCGGGCGTTTCATCTATACGCCGATCCTGCCGGGAATGATGGCCGATATTGGCTTCACTGCCGCCGATGCAGGCTTTATCGCATCGGCAAATTATATCGGTTATCTGCTGGGGGCAGTCGTTGCCGGTTACGGATGGTCTGCGGGCATCGAGCGGAAAAGCGTGATTGCGGGTCTGACCATCAGCGGATTGCTGTGCGCCGCCATGGCGCTTTTTGACGGTGTCTGGCTGTTCTCCATCATCCGCTTTGCGGCGGGTTTCATCAGTGCGGTGACGATGATCCTCTGCACGGCAATCGTGCTGAGCCATGTCACGGCGGCGGAAAGAGCGGGGCTTGGAGCCTTGCATTTCGGCGGTGTCGGCAGTGGTATTGCACTCTCTGCCGTTCTTGTAGCGCTGATCCGTTTTGCCGGGCTTGACTGGCGTGCCGACTGGATCGGCGCTGCGGTTCTGACCATCGTCATGGTTGTTCTGGTTGGCGCTTTCGTCAGGGAAGGGCCGGTTGGCGGAAACAGTGGCACGCGTGAACCGCCGCTCCCCAAGAGCTTCGCCTTCAACGCACTGGCGCTGGCCTATGGCATTTTCGGCTTTGGCTACGTGATCACGGCAACGTTCCTGATTGCAATCGTGCGCGCGACCGATGGCGGCCCGCTGATGGAAGCGGCTGTCTGGGTTGTGACCGGCCTGACGGCTGCGCCCTCGATCTGGCTGTGGGCACCGGCTGCCAGGAAATTCGGCCTTTTCAATGCATTTGCCCTGACAGGCATTCTGGAAGCTGTCGGCGTTGCCGCGAGCGTGGTTCTGGCTCCTCCGCTCGGGCCTCTGGTGGGCGGCGCGCTTCTGGGCATCACTTTCATGGCATTGACGGCGTTCGGATTGCAGATCGCCCGCACACTCGCACCGGCTTCGCCAAAACGCGCTTTGGCGCGGATGACGGTCTGCTTCAGCATTGGCCAGATCATCGGCCCGCTGGTGGCTGGCTTCATGGCGCAGCGTTCCGGTTCGTTTACTTCGGCAAGTCTGGCCGCAGCGTTCTCGCTGGTGGTCGTCGCGGTGCTTGGCATCATGGCAGGACGCGGCGCCAGAACATCGGGCTGAAACCTTACAGGAATTTAACTGGTAAAGGCGCGAGAACCGGCTTCATATGCGGAAAATTCCTCACGAAGTTGGACTGAAATTCAGTGTTTGTGTCGTTCTTTCCCCGCCCGAAATTGTTCTTCTGGTCCGCGCTCGTCTGGAGCCTGCTTGCGGTGCTTGGCTGGTATGAAGGAGGGGAAAGGCTGGGTGCCATATTCGGCCTGCCACCCCTGGCGCAAGACGCAGCGCCGATTATCGGTGCGAGCCTGTTCTGGTCGGCGCCGTTTCTCTGGTTCTATATATATTTCGCGGTGGCGACATTCGCCTTCTATCTTTTCTGGGCTTGGTTTTCACCGCACCCGTGGCAACGCTGGTCCATACTTGGATCGGCACTGATCCTGTTCACTACCTATTTCGGCGTGCAGGTCAGCGTTGCGGTCAATGCCTGGTATGGGCCGTTCTACGATCTGGTTCAAAAGGCACTCACATCGCCCGGAGCCGTCAGCGCCTCCGACTTTTACTGGGGCATGGTCACATTTGCCGAAATAGCCTTTATCGGTGTGACTGTCGGTGTTCTGAGCCTGTTTTTCGTCAGCCACTATATCTTCCGCTGGCGTTCGGCGATGAATGAATACTACGTCAGTCATTGGCCGAAACTGCGTTCCATCGAAGGTGCGGCACAGCGCGTGCAGGAAGACACGATGCGCTTTTCCACGACGCTGGAACAGCTTGGTGTCAGCCTCGTTAAATCGGTGATGACGCTGATCGCCTTTCTGCCGGTCCTGTTCAGTTTTTCGGAAAAGGTCAGTGAGCTGCCGGTGGTTGGCATGGTGCCGCATGCGCTGGTCGTGGCAGCGATTTTCTGGGCTGCTTTCGGCACCGGTTTTCTGGCGCTGGTTGGTATCAAGCTGCCGGGGCTGGAGTTCAACAATCAGCGCGTCGAAGCGGCCTACCGCAAGGAACTGGTCTATGGTGAAGACCATGCGGATCGTGCCCAACCGGTCACGCTGGGCGAGCTGTTCCGCAATGTCCGGCACAATTATTTCCGGCTCTATTTCCACTATGTCTATTTCAACGTCGCCCGTATTTTCTATATTCAGGCCGATAATATTTTCCCGACGCTGATCCTTGTTCCGTCGATTGTGGCTGGCAAGCTGACGCTTGGCCTGATGAACCAGATCACGAATGTCTTTTCGCAGGTGCAGGGATCGTTCCAGTATCTCGTCAACTCATGGACGACGATCATCGAATTGCTGTCGATCTACAAGCGTCTGAGAGCTTTCGAGGCGGTTATCCGCGACGAGCCGCTGCCGTCGCTCGATCAGGCAAATCTTGATGCAACGCCTTCAGCTTAAGGGGACGATTACGACCTGTTCTGGCTTGCATGGACGGCATCCTTGTCGAGACTGTCCAGATAATCGCTGTAGGTTGTGCATTTGACGTCGGGCTTGGTGCAGACTTCCGTTACGAGCCGCTCCATGGCGCGCCAATAGGCGCCATCATTCATCAGCACGAAATGGAAGCCGAGCTGGAGCGGAATGCGCTCGCCGGTATATTGCTTGTCGAATGCCGTGCGGAAAGCCTTGTATGCCCGTTCTTCGAAAGCTGCCGATTGCTGTGGCGCTTCCTTGCCCTTCGAGTGACGGACATAAAGATTATAGTCCATTGCCACGATAGGGCGTTGCGACGGGCCTTCCGGAACAAGCGGCAATCCAAATGAAGCAAACTGACCGGCAAGGGTTGGCTCTTCTGGGCCACGCGTGATGGACGATGCCTGATAGCGAAAACCGTTTGCCTTGAGCGCATCCTGCACCGGCTTCGATGCGGCGAGATAGGGCGCGCGAAACCCGTCGATGCCCTTCAGCGCAAGATCACGCCAGCCTTCCGGCTCGCCACTGATGCCATTATTCTTGTAGGCGTCAGCGGTAATGCGGCGGAACTCTTTGATTTCCTTGTCCCAGTCGGCGGTCGACCAGTCAGTGCCGTCAAAATGACCGCAGCCATGGCTGGCGATCTCGTTGCCTTCCAGATGAGCCTGCCAGATATTGCCAAGGCGGGCGACAACTTCGTCGCGGCCGAGCGCAAAGCCGACATTGGACGAACCGGCCCGCTTATGGGGCGGCTTGTAATCGCGCCGGTCCTGTTTGGTCATCAGGAAGACGCAGGAAAGGAAATAGGTGAAATGAGCGTTGTTTTTCTTCGCCAGCTCGCGCGAGCGGGTCCATAGTGCATTGTCATGTGCGCCATCGAAGGAAATCAGCACATATTGCGGCTTTGTGGATACCGGTTCCGCCTGTGCGGCACAGGTAGCCAGAACCAGGGCGGACAAAAGAACAGGGCGGGGGGACAGGATGCGCATGGACCACGAAACGAGGGGGGAAGAGGAATAGTTCCAGTAATTCCGTTGCTAGTTCTTGAATAAGGCTATTATCGGACCGAAATGCACTTTGTGACACGTGTTTCGGCTTATTTCGCTGACGGGTCTTACATATGGCGCGAAATGCGACTAAAAGCGCCAGAACGAACAAATACGAACATCAATTTGGCTTTAGTGGCAGGTCCATGGCAGACGACAGTTTCATTCGCGAGGTAAACGAGGAAATCCGTTCGGAACGGGCAAAGCAGATCTGGCGGAATTTCGGTCCGCTGTTGATCGGCGGCGCTGTGGCCATTGTTCTGGGAACAGCTGGCTGGGTCGGCTATCAGCACTGGGTCGACAGCAAGGCTTCCGCTTCCGGTGACAAGTTCCTCGCCGCACTGGACCTCGCCTCGGAAGGCAAAAACGACGAAGCGCTGACTGCGCTCGACGATCTGGAAAAGACCGGCTACGGCTCCTATCCGGTGCTGGCGCGTCTTCGCGCCGCGTCGGTTATCGCTGACAAGGGCGATGCAGCCGGTGCCGTGAAGGCGTTCGATGAGGTTGCTGCCGATAACGCCGTGCCTGCACCGCTTCGCGATGTCGCGCGCCTGCGTGCCGGTTATCTGCTGGTCGACAGCGGTTCCTACGACGACGTCGCCAAGCACGTCGAGACGCTTTCCGCAGACGGCAATCCTATGCGTTCAAGCGCACGGGAAGCGTTGGGTCTGGCTGCCTGGAAGGCTGAACGTTTCGATGATGCGGTCAAACTGTTCCAGCAAATTGCCAATGACAGCCTTGCTCCGGCCAATATCCGCCAGCGTTCCAATACGATGCTCGATCTGATGCGCAGCGCTGGTGTCAACGTGCCTGACGCGCAAAGCACATAATAAAACAAGCGCATCCCGAAAAGTGCGAAGCGGTTTTCGGACAAGATGCGCGTCAAGATAAATAAATAGAGCGGTTCCACGTTTCGGTTGAAAGCGGAACCGCTCTGGTTTCTGGAGTTATCTTCTCCCATGGGTTTCACAGTCGCCATCGTCGGGCGTCCCAATGTCGGCAAGTCCACGCTGTTCAATCGCCTCGTCGGCCGCAAGCTGGCGCTGGTCGATGACCTGCCGGGCGTCACGCGCGACCGGCGCATCCACGATGCCAAGCTCTACGATCTGAAGTTTCAGGTCATCGATACGGCAGGTCTTGAAGAAGCTGCCAATGACAGCCTGGAAGCACGCATGCGCGCCCAGACCGAGGCTGCCATCCAGGAAGCCGACGTGATCCTGTTTGTCGTCGACGCCAAGAACGGCCTGACGCCGACCGACAGCACTTTTGCCGAAGTGGTGCGCCGTTCCGGCAAACCGGTCGTGCTGGTCGCCAACAAGGCGGAAGCGCGCGGCGCGCAATCCGGCATGTATGACGCTTTCCAGCTTGGCCTTGGCGAACCGTGCCCGATCTCTGCCGAACACGGTCAGGGCATGCCAGACCTGCGTGACGCCATTGTCGAGCTTCTGGGCGAAGAGCGCGTCTTCGCCGACGAGAAGGAAGAGGAAACCGCAGACGAGGTTTTCACGCCGAAGGCTGTCGGTGAACTGATCGGCGATGACATCGAAGACCCGGATGAAGAAGAAATCCCGGCCTATGATGCGACCAAGCCGCTGCGGATCGCCATTGTCGGCCGACCCAACGCTGGCAAGTCGACGCTCATCAATACGATGCTCGGTGAAGACCGCCTGCTGACCGGACCGGAAGCAGGCATCACCCGTGACTCGATCTCGGTAGATTGGGAATGGCGTGGCCGCAAGATCAAGCTGTTTGACACGGCCGGTTTGCGCCGCAAGTCGCGCGTGCAGGAAAAGCTCGAAAAGCTTTCGGTTGCTGACGGCCTGCGTGCGATCCGTTTTGCGGAAGTCGTCATCATCGTGCTCGATGCGACGATCCCGTTTGAAAAGCAGGATCTGCAGATTGCCGATCTCATCATCCGTGAAGGCCGGGCACCGATCATCGCATTCAACAAATGGGATCTGATCGAGGACCGCCAGATGGTTCTGGCCGATCTTTACGAAAAGACGGCCCGCCTGCTGCCGCAGGTGCGCGGGCTTCGCGCCGTGCCGATTTCCGGCGAGCGCGGACAGGGTATCGACAAGCTCATGGAGAATGTCGTCAAGACCCACGAAATCTGGAACCGCCGCGTTTCGACCGGACGTCTCAACCGCTGGCTGGCTGGCGTCATCGCGCACCAGCCGCCACCGGCAGTTTCTGGCCGCCGCCTGAAGGTAAAATATATGACGCAGGTGAAAACCCGTCCGCCGGGCTTCGTCGTGTCCTGCTCGCGTCCCGATGCGATGCCGCAATCCTATGTGCGCTATCTCATCAACGGCCTGCGTGAGACTTTCGATATGCCGGGTGTGCCGATAAGGCTTTCATTGCGCACCTCGGACAATCCGTTCGCTGGCCGCGCGAAGAAAAAGAAATAAGCTGACACACAAAAAGCCCGGAGCGATCCGGGCTTTTTGCTTTTCGATTCTCACGAGACACTGTTTGCGGCCTCGGCGATCAATCCGGCGACCTCGTCGGGTCTTGATGCAAGCGAGGCATGACTTGCATCCAGTGTGATGGTCTTGCGCGGGTTCATGCGTTCGGCCATTCGCTTCTGGTTTTCCGGCGCGATCATGTGGTCCTGGCTCGATATCTGATACCAAGTTGGCTTCTTCTTCCAGGCCGGTGCTGTGATCGTGTCACCAAATGTATTGGCGATGGGCGCCTTCTGCGTGATTGCCATGACCAGAGCTTCGTCGGCGCTCAAATCCTGGCAGAAGCTTTCGTGAAACTTATCGTACTTGATCCAGAGATATCCATCGCTGTCGGGAGCCAGATTGGGGAATGCCGCAGGTGGATGTTCCTGACTGATGCCGCCGGGGCTTTCGCCTGCATCTGGTGCAAAGGCAGCAATGTAAACCAGCCCCACCACATTCGGCAGATCACCTGCCTGTGTGATGACCGCACCACCATAGGAATGCCCGACCAGAAGTACCGGCCCCTCCTGCTGTACGGTCATCTTGCGCAAACGCTCGGCATCGTCGGCAAGCGACGTCAGAGGCATCTCCACGGCTCTTATCTTGTCATGTCCCATTCGGGAAAGTGCGAGGATGGCCTTGCTCCAATGGGCTGCCCCTCCCCAGAAACCATGCGCAAGTACGATAGTTGGTTTTGTGCTCATGAGACGGTTTCCTAATTGACGTTGATGCCAAGTCCGGCAATCGAGAATTAGGGCGTCCGTCCCGCATGAAAATAAGCTACTACTAATATATCTGGAGGCAGAGATTGCAGACTTCCGGCATGATGCCGGAAGTCGCGTTTGGTCTGGTCTTGCCCTTAGGTTTTCGGCAGCACAAATTCGACACGCCGGTTCTGTGCCCGTCCGTCGGGATTGTCCTTGCCCTTGATTTCATTGGGTGCGACAGGTTCGCTTTCGCCATGCCCTTCCGGTTTCAGTCGTGCCGATTGAACGCCATTATTGACGAGAAATTTGGTGACCGCATCGGCGCGGCTTTTCGACAGTTTATCGTTGTAGCTGTCGGCCCCTTTGGAATCCGTATGGCCCACCACACGGACTGCGGAATCCGGCATGCTTTCCAATATTTTGGCAATATCGGTCAGCGTCGCCTTGGCCTTGCCCGTTAGTTTGGCGCTGTCGAAATCGAACAGAATATCGCTCGTCACGGAAAGGACGATGCTATCCTCCGTTTCCCGCATGGTGATATTGCCGCTCTTCTCGACAATCTCCTGTGCCGCACCGGACAGGCCACGGGCCTTGCCATCGGTGCTGCCCGATGCCGAAACCAGATCGCGGATTTCGGGCACAAGATCACGGATATAAGCGCTGTTATCTGCACTTGTATTTTGCGCGGTCGCGACGGATGGCAGGCAAAGCACGGCGAGGCCGAGAGCGATGCAGCCTTTGATCTGATTGGTCATGGCCAGCCCCTATTCGGCGGGAACAGCGAAAGGCCCGAGCGGCTCGACCCCCTTGATATAGAGCGTCACCTTCTGGCCCTTCGGTGGTGCGGGAAAGACACCATGCCAGACGCCCACAACATGGCCATTGCCGAAAAGAGAAACCGATGCCGGAGCCAGCGGTTTGCCTTCGGAATCTTTCAGCAGAAGATATTTCTTGTCGCCTGCGAGAAGATAATAGTCATTCTCGTAATCCTTGTCCGACAGCGCGGTATAAAGCGTTGTCGAAACGCTTCCGCCTTCCTTAGCATTGATGAAACGGACCTTGACGGTCAGCTTGTCGCCATCTGCCACGACGCCGCTCACCTCTGCGGTGGCCTGACCGCTGCTGTGATAGCCACTTGCTATCGGCTGATTGGCTGGCTCCTGAGCATTTGCAGCGTGGGAAAGCGCACTGGCCGAAAGGAGGACAGTGGCAAGAACCGTACGTGAGAGAAACGCCATGAGTATCGCTTTCATTTGTTGGGTAACCTTGAGCATAGCGAAGCCGGATCGAAAACATCCGGGCATTGCGAAGGCGGTGAAAACAAATAAGCGGAGCAGTTCAGGGGATATGAATGAAAGACGAACCACTCCAGATGCGGCGGTGAAACCTAACAGGCAGAAGAAGGAGGTCATGTAAACTTTGGAAACACGCATTAACATTTGTGCGACCGGAAATTTTTCTCATCTGGACCGCGATGATCGCGATCGTGATCATAACCAGCATTTAATTTGGTAATTTCAGGTTGAGCTTGGCTTGCGCGGCTGCTAATTCGCCCGCTCTCCGGTTTTCTCCAAAGAAGGTGTAGTGATGACGAAGGCTGATCAGAGCCGTTTTGACGGCGTGACATTGGGCATCGACTTCGGCACGACGAACACCGTTCTGTCCGTGGCTGCACCCGATGGAACCACGGTCGTCCTGAGCGTGCCGAAGGATGGCGTGGATATTACCGGCTATCGCTCGATTCTTTGCTTCTGGCAAGATCGCGAAACCGGCGAGCGCACCGTTGAAAGCGGACCTTGGGCGATGGACGCGTTCGTCAACGCGCCGCATTCAACGCGTATGCTGCAGTCGTTCAAGACATTCGCGGCATCGAAATCCTTCACCGATACGCCGGTTTTCGGCAAGCGGTTCAAGTTCGAGGATATTCTGGCGAGCTTCCTCGAAACGGTCGCCGCGCGGCTGGGCGACCGCCTGCCACCAAAGGGCAATCGCGTGGTTATCGGCAGGCCGGTGATCTTTGCGGGCGCTTCGCCGGATGAAGCGCTGGCCATGCAGCGCTATGAGAAGGCGTTCAGGGCGTTCGGCTTCACCGATATTCACTACGTTTATGAGCCGGTTGCCGCGGCTTATTTCTATGCGCAGGAACTGAACGCAGCATCCACCGTTCTGGTGGCCGACTTCGGCGGCGGTACGAGCGACTTTTCCATCGTGCGCTTCGAAGTGGGCAAGAACGGCCTCAGCTTCACGCCGCTCAGCCAGACAGGTCTGGGCATTGCAGGCGATACATTCGACTATCGCATCATCGATAATGCCGTTTCGCCGCTGCTTGGAAAGGGTACGGAGTACCAGTCCTTCGGCAAAAGGCTGACCATACCGAACCATTATTATGCAAATTTTGCGCGCTGGAACACGCTGTTCCTGATGAACTCTCCAGCGACCATTCGCGATCTGGACGAACTGGCCCGGCAAGCGGTCGATCCAAAGCCCCTCGAACATTTCATCAACCTGATCGAGAACGATTACGGTTATGAGATATACCGCGCCGTTTCAGACCTGAAGGTAAGGCTTTCATCGCAGCGCATGTCGGAACTGCACTTTAAAGCCGATGATTTCGAAATCCGCTCCGACATCACGCGCAACGATTTCGAAAACTGGATCGCTGACGATGTGCGCCAGATTGAACAGTCGGTGCAGCAGGCGGTGGATAAAGCGGAGCTGGAAACGGCGTCTATCGACCGTGTTTTCCTGACCGGCGGCACGTCTTTCGTGCCGGTCATCCGTACGGTGTTTGAAAACCGCTTTCCCGACGCTGTGGTGACGAGCTCGAACCAGTTCGATTCCATCGCCAACGGCCTCGCATTGATCGGGCAGAGCGTGGATATCGACCGCTGGTCTGTGAAGCACGATTAAGTGTGGTCGGAGGATGGTTCACTCCAGGCCTGGAAAACCTTCCAATCGCCACTGCCGGTCTGGCTTGCGGACTGACGCAGACACCATACGAATCTTGCCCTTGATCCGGTCTTTCGATACGAGGCCAACATACTTTCCTCGGCTATCGTTGGCGTTATCGCGATTGTCTCCCATGATATAATATTGGCCGCGAGCGAGTGCCTTCTCCTTGACGTTGTCGATAAAGCCATGATCGACCGTATTCAGAAGAACATAGCTCTTACCTTCCGGTATTGTCTCACGCACGAAACGGCACTGATAATAAGAGTTCGACACGGTTTCTTCAGGGCAACCATCATCAATTGTTGATGTGATCTTCGTTGTTTCGAGTGCTTTTCCGTTGATAAGCGGTATGCCGTTCTCGATTTTGACCGATTCACCGGGCAGCCCGATCACTCGCCCGAGGAATTCAGCTTTGACCGGTACATCGCCCGACAATTCCTTCGAAACGTAGTCAACAGTATAGACGACGAGATCGCCGCGCTCGATCTTTTCCTGTGGTCTATAGCTGGTTGCAGCGACGACATCGCCTGGCCCAAAGACGGGCATCATGGATGTGCTGCTCACGCGCAGATTCATGAGTTCTGCTGTGGCGGTATTGCATGTAAGGAGGCTGCTGATGGCACCGGCAAGGCCAGCTATAAATGCCTTGGTAAACTGCATTATAATTATACCTTGGATTCAAAAATTGCGTGATGAGTAGGTGGCAAGTTTGCGTTGCTCCGTCAATCATCTTACGGGCACTGGCGTCAATTGGGTCAGTGAAAGTTGAGTGTAGGTTTCTCGAACTTACGAAGCGGTTGCCGTATCGGCAAAGCAGGCGGCAATTTCCTTGTTGGCGCCGAGCTTTTCCGCCCATTTGACAAGATCGGGTATCTCGCTTCTTTCAGCCATCCCGCCCCAGACGTCTTTCAGTGTCGGCAGCTTGCCGGAAAGGTCAAAAAAGAAATAACCGGGATCGGCCACCGGAACATCCGCATAGACGACGGACCAGTTACCATATTGCATGAAGCTCTCGATGCTGACGGAAGCCGGTTTGACTTTCTTGCCGAGACTTTGCGCGATGAAAGACCTGTAATCCGTTTTCTGCTGTTTGGTGAGCGTTGTCGTCACACCATCGCAAGCGGATTTGGCGAATGCGCTTCCTGCCGGAAGAGCCATCGCAACAGCAAGCAGAAGTGCCGCACGGGCAGGCGAAAAGTACGTGTTCATCATTCCCCTCAGAAAAATGTCCACTTTATTTCAGCAGCATAACCAATCTGCGGGCGATGCATAGGGAATTTTGACATGCTCATTGCTGATACTGGATGGCACCGATAAGGTCCGACCGTGAAAATAGCAAGGAGTCGGTCTTTCCATGCCAAGTGATGCCAAAGCCGGTCGTTTTACCGACAATCTTCGTCAGGTCGCCGAACCATTCTGGTCGCAAGCCGTCGGCCATCGCCTCGTCGGTGAAATCTATACGGGCACGGTCGCACCTGATGTCATGACGCGCTATCTGGTGCAGGATCATCGCTTTATCGACTGCTTTCTGTCACTGTTGGGTGGAACGCTGGTCAATTGCGACAGGATGGAAGCCAAGCTGACATTGGGCCGTTTCATCGGCATGATCAGCAGCGATGAGAACTCCTATTTCGAACGCTCCTTTGCGAAACTCGCAGTCGCTGACGCCGAGCGTTTCGATACACCTGATGCGACGCCAACCGCTGCATTCAAGGAACTGATGCTGGAAGCTGCGCGTTCAGGCTCCTATGCGGTCTGCCTGTCGGTGCTGACCGTTGCCGAATGGCTTTATCTCGACTGGGCTGAAAAAGCGCCAAAGCCTCTGCCCGACGATTTTATTTTCGCGGAATGGATCGTGCTGCATGACAATCCATACTTCGTGGAATTTGTCGGTTTCCTGCGCTCGGAACTCGATAGGGTCGGCCCGGCAGCGGCGGAACAATGCCAGCAGTTCTTCCGGCGAGCGGTCGAACTGGAAAAGACATTCTTCGATGCCGCCTATGAGAGCCGGAACTGATCAGTTGCTGGCGGCGGGGAAGGGGCAGTTGCTGTCGCCTTCCTCGCATTTGAGATATTTCTTGAGGTCGCTGACGCGCTCCGCCGTCAGGTCAGACAGGCAGATCGAATAGGCCATGCCGGAAATACTGCCGCCACCAACTGTCTGCATGTCGCATTCGGCGTCGCGAAAGGCGATCCATGTCCGTTGCGACTGAACCAGCTTTTTCTTCAGGTCCGCATCGTCGGCGCGGTGCTGCAAGGTCTTGAAGATCTTGTTCAACTCGCCATCCGATTTCTTGTAGGCTTTGCCATAGCATTCATTGAGTGCGGACTGCGAACTGGCGTTCTGGCAGTCGTCGGCTTGCGCTGTGGCAATGATTGCAAAAGCACTGAACGCCACCCCGATAACCCCGATTTTTAAAACCTGCATAAATTTCCTCCCCGAAACTTTGACGATACTATCTTCATCACAAATAGAACGTTTGTCATTAAAGAAAAGATGGCGCCAGGAGCATTTCCACTTTAAATAAAATGGAAGTGTCGGGAGTGCTATATTGTATTTGTTTTTCCACGCATCTTGGTCCGGTCGAAGCAGGATCAGAAATCAATCCACTGGACTGATTTCCCTGTGCAGCCAGGCGTTTCACATTTTTCGGGATGCACTCTAATCCTCGAAGCGGCTCGACCCATCGCGGTCGCGTTCATAACCCTTCATGTCCGGGAATGGCGGCAGCCAGGATTCGCGGCGAATGATCCAGAGTTCATAGGTCGGCTTGAACTGGTCCGGTGCGTCGAGTGAGCCAAGATTGATTTCGACTTCATCCGCGCTGCGCCCGAAAACAGGGGACCCGCAACGCGGACAGAAAAATCGTCCCGCATAGTCACGGGTCTCTCCCTCGACCGTAACCGCAGCTTCGGGAAATATCGCTGAAGCGTGAAACAGGGCTCCATGGTGCTTGCGACAGTCGAGGCAGTGGCAGATACCGACCCGATATGGTTGTCCCGTTGCTTCAAAGCGAACATTGCCGCACAGGCAGCCACCCGTAACCTTGTCCATGATGCACCTCCTCACTACAGCAATTCGGTTTTCGCAAAGCTGAAACTGCTTAAACCCCGCATTAACCATATTCGTTCATGGTTAATGCGCTGCTGATAATGACTGTATTCGCCAGAGCTGCAAGCGTGTCCTCCACCCAGTGGGCAAGGTTAATACTTCGTTATCACCGCATCAGTTTAGTCAGTGTGAGTGGAGTGTGCGGTGCGTCTTGTATCTTTACGAGCGCTGTTTGGTCGAAGGAAGGCCGTTGCCGAGCCGGTGTGGCATTACCCTGTCACGGGCTATTGCCCGGAAGAGGGACGCTATTACGCCGTAAGGGCAAAGCCACGCCAGATAGTTCATAAACCGCACCGTCTGGTGCCGCTGGTTCTGGCGGCCATGACTTATCTTTTCAATTCCAATGCGATTGCCTTTCAGGATATGGCGAGCCTGGTGCCGTCGGCTGATCTGGGATCGCATCGCTGGACTGCCTTTGTTGCCAAGGCGCCGGTCGGTTCCGTCCATCAGGCCGAAATGCCATTCGTGGATGCAACGACGGTAACGGGCAGCATCGCAACCAACGGCATCGAAGTGCCGGGCATTGGTCGTGTTGCGCTGTCCGGGGGTAAAAAGACGGCCAAGCTCGGCCCGGACGATCCGAACCCGGACGAAAACCGCATCAATCGCTCCGACAAGACGGGCCGCCTCGTCTCGGTGAAACCCAAGGCGCCCGCCAAGGCCTTCACTGCCGGGAGCATGTTCGACAAGATCAGCATGATCACGCGTCCGCCGGAAAAGACGGACGCGAAAATGGTCTTCTCTAACAAATTGGAGGGCAAGGAAGTCGCCATCACCATGGCGTTCCATGCGGTCAAACCGCCGAAGCCGCGCTCCGAAATGCCGACCCAGCTCGCCAAGCTCATTACCAATGACCAGCCGGATGCGCTGGCCCTTGGTTATGCGCCTGCGACGCCGGACTATGGCAAGACCTCGCCCTTTGAAAGCATTTTGAAGCCCCAGCCGGGCGAAGGCCGCTTCGTGCCACCGATCGGTGAGAAGGACCACGAATGGGCGGCTACGCCACTGCCGCCTTCCGCTTTCAGCAAGAGCGAACAGAAGTGCCTTGCCGAGGCTGTCTATTATGAAGCGCGCGGCGAAACGGTTAAGGGACAGGTTGCCGTCGCCCAGGTCGTCCTCAACCGCGTGCGCAACCCGGCCTATCCGGGATCGATCTGCGGTGTGGTCTACCAGAATCGCGACTGGCTCAATGCCTGCCAGTTTTCCTTTGCTTGCGACGGCCAGAAGCACCGCGTGACCGAAATGCCGCAATGGCGCATGGCGCAGCAGGTGGCAAAGACCGTCTCTGCCGGTCAGATATGGCTGCCGGAAGTTGGCTCCGCCACCCATTATCATGCGACCTATGTTCGTCCGTTCTGGGCCCCGACGATGAAGAAGGTCGCCAAGATCGGTCTCCACATCTTCTATCGCACCTATGGCGGCGGATGGAGCTGATTGCTCCTTCTCGCGGCAATAGAGGGATCGGCCGATTTCAAGTCACGTTTTTGTTAGCGGACTAAAAGGTCGAACAGGCGCATAAGGCCGACTTTCCTCCTGCCTTGAATGCGGCATGACCATCCGAAATCGATTCCGTTTTTTTAGCCAATAATGTGGCCAATCTGATCCTTTGGTCGGAAAATGAGTCGCACTAATATCTAAGTAATTGAGATTGCTCGATAAAAAACCTTTTGGAGCAATGCCTGCACCGCCTTGACTAGCGGGCGGCGTGTCAATATGTTGCGCGCAACTTGGAAATGGGATTGAAATCCTCGTATTTCTTGAAAAAAGGAGCTGCCAATGGCGCGCGGGACTGAACCCGGAAAGCCATCCGGTGCGATCAAGAATGCGAAGAACGAACCCGGTTCCGGGGAGCTGGATCAGCGTTTGAACCGCCTGGAGGCCGAACTGGCCAAGAAGGGTGTGCTCAAGCAACCGGCTTCCGAGGATGAGCGATCGGCGACTGCAAGCTCGGTCGCGCAGGCCATGAAGATTTCCAGCGAGTTTATCGCAGGGGTTCTGGTCGGTGCGCTGATTGGCTGGTTCATCGATCGTGTCGCTGGCACGTCGCCCTGGGGATTGATCGTATTTCTCCTTCTGGGCTTCGGTGCGGGCGTCCTCAACGTGCTTCGTTCCGCTGGATATGTTGCCGAACAGGCTAACATTAAATCTAGCGCGGAAAAGAACGACAAGAAATAGGACTTGACGGGCTTCACGGTAAAGTTCGTTCAAGTGTAAGTGAACAAATGGGCCTTCTGGTCCGAGACTGAAACGCCTTCGGGCAGACCAAATCGCCTTCGGGCAGGCCAAATTGCCTTCGGGCAGGGAAGACAGACGAGGTTAAGGTGGCGAACGATCCGATCCATCAGTTTCAGGTTTCCCGGTGGATTCCCATCGATGTAGGCGGTGTGGACCTTTCGTTCACGAACGTTTCGGCCTTCATGGTCGCAACCGTCGTGGTCGCTTCGGGCTTCCTTTATCTGACGTCTTCGGGCCGCGGCCTGATCCCGACCCGTCTGCAGTCGGTGTCGGAAATGGCTTACGAATTCGTGGCCACCAGCCTGCGGGATTCGGCAGGGTCGAAGGGCATGAAGTTCTTCCCCTTCGTCTTCTCGCTCTTCATGTTCGTTCTGGTCGCAAATTTCCTCGGTCTCTTCCCGTATTTCTATACGGTTACGAGCCAGATCATCGTGACCTTCGCGCTTGCGGTTCTGGTCATCGGTACGGTCATTGTCTACGGTTTCTTCAAGCACGGTCTTGGCTTCCTCAAGCTGTTCGTGCCGAGCGGTGTTCCCGGCATCATCGTGCCGCTGGTTGTCGCCATCGAAATCATCTCGTTCCTGTCGCGTCCGATCAGCCTCTCGGTTCGTCTCTTTGCGAACATGCTTGCTGGCCATATCACGCTCAAGGTTTTTGCGGGCTTCGTCGTCTCGTTGGCCGCACTTGGGCCCATTGGCATCGGCGGCGCTGTCCTGCCGCTGATCATGACGGTGGCGATCACCGCACTCGAATTCCTCGTAGCCTTCCTGCAGGCCTACGTGTTTACCGTTCTCACCTGCATGTACATCAACGACGCAGTACATCCGGGACACTGAGTTCAAGCCGGCGGGCGACCGCCAGAACTGAAATCCGCGCTTATATTCAATCCAGAAGGAGCTTAACATGGAAGCGGAAGCAGCAAAGTACATCGGCGCCGGTCTCGCCTGTTTCGGTATGGCCGGTACGGCTCTCGGCCTCGGCAATATCTTTGGCCAATACCTCTCCGGCGCTCTGCGCAACCCGTCCGCTGCTGACAGCCAGTTCGGCCGTCTGGTGTTCGGTTTCGCCGTTACGGAAGCTCTGGGCATCTTCTCGCTGCTCATCGCGCTTCTGCTCCTCTTCGCCGTCTAATCAACGGTTGCAAGGAACTGGCTGGCCGCGATCTGTATCTTGAAATGCAGCGCGGCTGGCCTTTGCATATGACGTCTGAGTAAGGCACGATCCCTCTCCATCTGGATCAGATCGTGCTGGATTAAAGGGGAAATCTGGATGTTCGTGTCCACGGCGTTTGCCCAAACCGCCACCGAATCGCAACCGGCACCTGCTGCTGGCGAGCACGGCGCAGCCGATGCTGTGCACACCGAAACCGGGGTCGCCAACGATGCCGGACACGGCAGCGGCGTATTCCCGCCGTTTGATTCCACCCATTACGCATCGCAGATCCTTTGGCTCGCGATCACCTTCGGGCTTTTCTATCTGTTCATGTCGCGCGTGGTTCTGCCGCGCATCGGCGGTGTGATCGAAACCCGTCGCGACCGTATCGCTCAGGATCTCGAGCAGGCAGCCCGCCTCAAGCAGGATGCCGACAATGCTATTGCTGCTTACGAGCAGGAACTGACCCAGGCCCGCACCAAGGCTGCTTCGATCGCCGAAGCTGCTCGTGAAAAGGGCAAGGGCGAAGCCGACGCAGAACGCGCTACGGCCGAAGCAGCACTTGAAGGCAAGCTCAAGGAAGCTGAAGAACGTATCGCCGCGATCAAGGCCAAGGCCATGAACGACGTCGGCAACATTGCCGAGGAAACCACGGCAGAGATCGTCGAACAGCTTCTGGGCACCAAGGCCGACAAAGCTTCGGTAACAGCAGCCGTCAAGGCTTCGAACGCCTGAGGAGAGGACAATGGACGCTACATTTTGGGCACTGATTGGCCTCATTATCTTTCTGGCAATCCTGGCTTACCTGAAGGTTCCGGGTATGGTCGGTCGTTCGCTCGATGAGCGCGCTGACCGCATCAAGAACGAACTGGAAGAAGCCCGCACGCTTCGTGAAGAGGCCCAGCAGCTGCTGGCCGAATATCATCGCAAGCGCAAGGAAGCCGAAAAGGAAGCGGGCGACATCGTTGCTTCCGCCGAGCGTGAAGCCAAGGCACTTCTCGAAGACGCCAAGCGCGCGACGGAAGAATATGTTGCACGCCGCAACAAGCTTGCCGAGCAGAAGATCGCAACGGCTGAAGTCGATGCTATCAACGCAGTTCGCGCTTCGGCGGTCGATCTGGCAGTTGCTGCAGCTGGCAAGATCGTTGCCGACAAGGTCGACACGAAGGTCGCAGGCAACCTGTTCAAGGATGCTCTGTCGCAGGTCAAGTCGAACCTGAACTAATCCCGGCTTATACAGCTTTCTAGAAAACGCCGCCTCGAAAGGGCGGCGTTTTTGTTTTCCGGGTTGAGAAATCGATTTCGATACAGTCCGATCAGCGGCTGGCTGCCATGCCACCCAATTTGTGAAACAACGGTCGATATTCCTCCAAAGCAAGGTCATCCAGTGCGCAGGCTTCCTCTGGCATGAACCACCGCAGTTCCGTATGTTCCTGGTCGCGAATGGCAGGGCGGCCGCCCCAGGCGGTGACGGTAAAGAGGTGGAATGACGCTGCCGGACTTGCGATCTCTATAGTGGTGAGGAACGAAAACGAGTGAAGCGTTAGTCCGAGCTCCTCTTGGATTTCCCGTTGGAGTGCGCGTTCAAAACTCTCTCCTGCTTCAACATGACCGCCCGGAAAGCTCCAACGGTTTGGATAGGCGCGGCGATCCGGACTGCGACGGCCCAGAAGAACGCCCTGAGAGCCGACGAGAACTGCATTGACAATATCCGGCATGATTGTCCTTCGATGGTGTAACGCGAGGTCAATCCTTGCGGCCTGTGAGATGGGCGAGCGGCAGCTCTCCCTGTGACTTGACCGTCTGGATGGCGAAGTTGCTCCGAATGTCGATCACGCCGGGAAGCCGCAGCAGCGTGCCGGTTAGAAAGCGCTCATAGGCTGCGAGATCAGGCACCACCACCTGCAGCAGAAAGTCGGATTCTCCCGATACGAGATGGCATGAAAAGACCTCCGGCAGATTCTGCACGGAGGTGCGAAACGCCGTCGCGGTTTCCTCGTGATGGCGCTCCACCCGGATGCCCACGAAAACAGTCAGCCCAAGACCGACCGCGTTTCGATCCAGCGCTGCATGATAGCCTTGAATGACGCCTGCCTTTTCGAGCATCTTGACGCGCCGCAGGCACGGAGAGGGCGACAGACCAATTTTCTCCGCCAATTGCACATTGGAGAGCCGCGCATCGTCCTGGAGTGCGGTCAGTATTTTGCGGTCGATAGCGTCCAGTTTCAGTGTTGGCATAATCCGACAATCATAGTTGTTATGTTGGCAGAATGTACCACAAATCCGTAACATTGCGCCACAAATCGCAAGGGCATGCGCATCTATCTCCGCATAGTTTCGACCATGCAGCTGCTTCGCATAGCGGACCGGCTGGCACTCTCTTTTTTCGCATTAGCCTACGCAAAACTGCTTCGCGCTTTTGCTGGAAATGCTCTGGTGGACGATATCGATGAGCGAGATGTGGTTATATGCAGGCGCACTGGCTGCTGCATTTCTTATTCCTGGACCGGATATGCTTCTGCTCCTCCAGACTGGTGCAGCACAGGGCAGGACACATGCGCTTGCAGCGGCAGCAGGGCTTGCAATCGCGCGCGCTTGTCACGTCGCCCTTGCCGCACTTGGTCTGGCTGCACTTCTTCATGCTTTTCCTGTCGCGTTTCAGTTCGTTCGGATCATCGGTGCCTGCTATCTGGTCTGGATTGCCATCGGCATTCTGCGCCACCCCTTGCCGACAGTGGATGCAGCTGGCGGCGTGCGCGAACGCCGGTCCTATCTGGCTTCGGCTCGCAAGGGTCTCCTCACCAATCTGCTCAACCCGAAAGCGTTGCTTTTCTGTTCGGTCCTTCTGCCGCAGTTCATTCATCCCGAAAATGGCAGCATTACGCTCCAGTTCGCGTTGCTGGGGACCGTGATGACGATCGTGGGATTGTCGTTCGACACAATCTACGCCTTCACAGGTTCGTCGCTTGGAAGCCTGTTCAAACGTTATCCTGCCATACAGTCGGTACAGCGCTGGGGCTTTGCAGCGCTGCTTTTCGGCTTCGCGGCCAAGCTTGCAACTGTTTAAACGCTGTAGCGGCCTTTGATGGGCGCGAAAGTATAGCGGTGGATGCCGGGAACGGGACCAGCCGTTTCTATGGCGGCGCGATGTTTCACGGTCGCGTAGCCGGCATGGATTTCCAGTCCGTAAGGTGGATGCGCCGCTCCGGCACGCATCATCATACGGTCGCGCGTTACCTTGGCGACGATGGAGGCCGCGGCGATGGAGACGGAACGCTGATCGCCTTTGACCAGAGCTGATCCGGGGCAGCGAAGTCCGGGCGGAACATCACGTCCGTCAATCAGCGCATGGCATGGCTGCAAGGTCAGGCAGACAGAAGCGCGACGCATGGCTTCAAGCGCGGCTTTCCTGATATCGCTTGCATCGATGCTGCGCGCGCTGAGGCTTGCCACCGAAACGGTGATGGCTTTTTCCAGAATGGTTTCGTAGAGCGCTTCACGCTTTACAGCCGTGAGACGCTTGGAATCGTCCAGACCGTTTGGAAGGTTGTCGATATCGAGCACCACGGCAGCAGCCACGACAGGACCGGCCAAAGGTCCACGTCCTGCTTCATCTATGCCGACGATGTGTTTCAGTCCGCGCGCAAGCAATCTTTTCTCTTCAGAAAAGTCAGGCGCGAGTGGGATATCAAAGAGAAGCGGAGAATCAGAAGCCGAGCGTTTCATTTGGCGGCGATGCTCGCATTGCTTCCGATTCTCCGCAAGGGCCCTGCTCGAGGATGGTGGCGTGAAAGCAGGTAGCCCCTCCGTCCGAAAAGAAATCAGACGGGAATTGAACTGACGACTGATAGGATATGCAGTTTGAAAAGCGGCACCAGCCCAAGGTGAAGTTCGCCTTTTGGAGCCCCTTTGTGTGCCTCGCCTAAAACAGTGAAAGCTGTTTGCCTCCCTTTTCGACCGGTTCGAACAGATCGGTGCGCAACTGAAGGCGACGCGCATTGAAACCGAGCTTGCGTGCTGTGATCTCGAAACGGCGTCCGATCTGCCATGCATAGGGACCTGTGCCGCGCATGCGCTTGCCCCATTCGGCATCGTAATCCTTGCCGTCGCGCATGGAGCGCACCAGCGACATGACATGACGATAGCGATCCGGGTAATTGCGCAGCAGCCAGTCCTTGAACAATGGGGCTACTTCGAGCGGCAGGCGCAGCAGAACATAACCCGCCTCGCGCGCGCCCTGCGCATAGGCTGCATCCAGAATGCGCTCAATCTCGTGATCGTTGATACCCGGAATGACCGGCCCCATCATGACGGACGCTGGAATACCCGCATCGGCCAGCTTACGGATGGCCTGAAGCCGCAGTGTCGGCGTCGAGGCGCGCGGCTCCATCGTGCGAGATAGATGAGCATCGAGCGTCGTGACTGACAAGGCGACCTTGGCCAGCCCTTTCTCGGCCATGCGGCTTAGAATATCGACGTCACGCACCACCAGGGCGGATTTCGTCACGATGCCTACCGGATGATTGGCAGCCTCCAGCACTTCGAGAATTTCGCGCATGATGCGCCATTTCTTCTCGACCGGCTGATAGGGATCTGTATTGGTGCCGATGGCGATGGTCCTCGGCTGATAATTGGGCTTGGCGAGCTCGCGCTCCAGAAGGCGCGCTGCATCCGGCTTCGCGAACAGGCGGGATTCGAAATCGAGACCGGCAGAAAGCCCCATGTAACTATGGGTCGGACGGGCAAAGCAATAGATGCAACCGTGCTCGCAACCGCGATAGGGATTGATCGAGCGGTCGAAATTGATGTCGGGTGAATCATTGCGGGTGATGATCGTGCGCGGCTTTTCGATCTGCACGTCGGTCTTGAACGGCGGCAGTTCCTCAAGCGTGGTCCAGCCGTCATCGAAATCATGCCGCGTCGTCGGCTCGAAGCGTCCGGTCGGGTTGATGCCCGCGCCGCGTCCGCGCCTGCGAGCATGATCGATGCGCAGGCCTGCCTCACCGATCATCGCATTGGCGTGATCCGCGCGTCCACTACCGAAGGCAGCCATGTCGGCCTGCTTGATGATATCTGCCTGCTGGATCACTTCCATTTTCGTCTCCCTGAATGGAAACATCTGGCGTTGTGCAGCCACGGCGAAAGCAAACCGGGGAACAGGAGCCCCCTTCAGGGCTGAAAACTGTTCTGTTGCGCGTGCCGTGTTGCCATGCGATTCTGTTCTGATGAATCTATTCCTATCGCAAGATTTAGAACAAAGCAAGAACATATGTGCAGCAGCTTTCCGTTCACGCGTTCTTGATATATGAAACGCGCATGTTGTCCGTGGTCATCGAAACCCTGAATTCAGAAAGAGCACTGGCCCACACGCTTTCGGCTTTGGTGCCGGCTGTTGTGGAGGGGTTGCTGCGCCGTGTTACGGTCGTCGACCGGGGGTCATCGGACGAAACCGCTCTCGTCGCGCTCGGTGCCGGCTGTAGCTTTTATGCCGAAATGGATATTGAGGCGGCGCTCGCAGAAATCCGCACGCCGTGGGTACTGTTGCTGAAACCGGGCGCTATTCCGCAGGAAGGATGGGAGGAAGTCCTCCGCCGCCACATGGATAATGATGGGGGTACTGCGCGCTTTTCACTGCCGGAAGATAGCGGCTTCGGCACGGTCCGTAAAATCTTCGGCCACAAGGCGACGCTCGATGCCGGGCTTCTGGTTCGGTTGGATCTTTTGAAGCCGCTGTTGCTCGACGGCGTGGCGTTTGATCTGCTTCCACAGCACTTGCGGCCGGTCCGTCTCAAACACCCCATTCTGCCGCCCGACGAAGACTGAACAAAACAAAAAGGCGAAGCTGGAAGCTTCGCCCTTTTCGTCAGACATGCTGACCGGATTAGTTCTGGCCGGATTAGTTCTGGTAAGAGGAAGGCGAAGCATCGCCAAAGCGATGAGCCGAACCGTCCTGATAGACCGGAGCCTTGATCGAAGCAGGAGCCGTGTAGTCGAGCTTCTGGCTCTGCGTTGCAACCGGCGTACGGTCGTTTGCATAGAGATCGGCAGGTTCGCCGACATGCGGGTTTTCAGCGAAAGCAGCACCGGCGCTAAGGGCAACGGCAACAGCAGCAAGAGCAAACTTTTTCATCTTCGTAATCCTTAAAATCGCCCCTTCGGATGGCATAGAAGCCTTTCCGGGGCTCCCGGGTGGCACTATGCCATCCATCGGGGAGATAACTGGGGAAGCTGAATGATTGGGAGGAATATCCAGCTTGGGAATTCATCGGGGCGTCATCCGCTGGGAGGCTTTTGACGACGTCCTGCGCCTAAGTTTTCGGAAAACTTAGTTCTGGTAGCTCGAAGGCGATGCGTCACCGAAGCGATGAGCCGAACCGTCCTGGAATGAGGACTGGCTGATCGAAGCGGGAGCGGTGTAGTCGACCTTCTGGGAAGCAACCGGGGTGCGGTCGTTTGCATAAAGATCGGCAGGTTCGCCAACGCGTGGGTTTTCAGCAAAGGCAGCTCCGGCGCTAAGAGCGAGGGCAGCGGCAGCAAGAACAATCTTTTTCATTTTCCTATCTCCTTGGAAAGTGGAGCGGCGTTTTGTTCGTCGTTCCGATGCAGCTGAAATGGGTGACAGTGGGTAAAAGTTCCAGTCACGAAAATGTTCTCTTAATCACACATTCGTGCAGCCAATTTTATGGAATATAGATAATTTATGAGAAATAACTAAATATAATCAATAAGTTATATTATATATCAGTATTCACGAAACTGTTGTAGAAGGCGTTTTGTTCAAAAAGAGCGAACAGTCTGTCCCAATATATTGTCCAATGAGAGTGAACAATAAGGCGATTTTTCAGACTTTTGGTTGGGAGGCCGTTCAGAAACTACTTTTGGGAGGGAGCCGTTTGGGTCGCGACGACGAACCAGTCGGGTTGTTCGGCCAAGAGAAGTGCTGCTGCCTGCTCTGTGGCGGCCATATCTTCGTAGATCGCATAACAGGTTGCACCTGAGCCTGACATCTGTGCGTAAAGCGATCCGCTTGCGCGAAGCAGGTCAAGTTTGTCACCGATCTGGGGAGCAAGTTTTAGGGCCGGAGGCAGAAGATCGTTGCGGGTTGTCTGCAGATAGGCGCAAAGGGGGGCGATATCTGCATGGGAGCCAAGGTTCAGCGCTGGATGGTCGCGTTTGTCGAGTGCGCGAAAGACATCCGGCGTTGCAACAGCGGTTCCATCATTGACGAGGAGCATCGGCAGGGCTGGAAATCCGACAACCGGGCTCAGGTCTTCACCGATGCCGCGCGCGGCAAGCGGTGTGCCCTTGGATGCGCCATGCAGGCACATGGGCAGATCGGCGCCAAGGGTAAGCCCCATCGCGGCGAGTTGCTCTAAACCGAGATCGAGCCCCCACAATTCATCGAGCGCGAGCAGCGTTGCTGCGGCATCGCTCGATCCGCCGCCTATACCCGACGCAATCGGAAGGTTCTTTTCCAAATGAACGGCGACGGGCGGCAATGCCCTTTGCGTATGATCACGCAAGGCCTCGCGTGCCTTGAGAACCAGATTGCCACCATCGAGCGGTATGCCTTTTGCGAAAGGGCCGCTGACCGTGAAGCTATCCTCTTCGGCGTGCTCGATGCGGATGATGTCGCCATAGCGCGCAAAGACCACCAGCATATCGAGCAGATGATAGCCATCGTCACGACGCCCTGTAACATGCAGTGCGAGATTGATCTTGGCCGGTGCCAGACGCGTCACCGCATGTGCGGCCCCGGCATTCGCGGGCGTTTTGGTTGTCGGAGAAAGGGTCATTTCTGGCTACGGACCGGGAATAGCGCATTTCCAGCAAAAGTGTGAAACGGTTTTGCGTGAGGCAAATGCTATGAAACAAATAGTTGGAGCGGCTCCGACGACATTGTTAAAATTGGAACCGCTCTTGAGAAAACATGGCATCCGGCTGCGGCGAGCAACCGCACCACTTCGTTGGCAACCTCTCTTACAAGACAGGTCAGTCCTTCTTGACGTAATATTCGCCGGTTTTAGGGTCCTGCACCAACGTGCCTTGAGCCCGGTTCTGCGCTTCCTTTTCTGCCTGACGCACACGCTGGGACACGCGCGAGGCTTCACGCTTGAACGAGCGATAGCCGTACCAGGCGGCGGCGATGATCAGCAGCAGAAAGATGAGCTGGGGCATGGCCTCAAGTCCTTAAGGGTCGCATTTCGGATCGCCGGATCGCAACGCCGAAATGCCGAATGTTCATGAAGGGGCGGGAAGCGGCCCACCCCGCTTTCTGACACCATATCATGGTGAAACGAGGGAATTCAAAGCTTTGGTTCGAAAATCGACGCTGATTTTCGACTTCGCTTTGTTTTTACAGGCCATAACGGCCCCAAAGTGCCTTTTCTTCGGCTACTGAAAGCAGCCCGTCGCCGAGATGCGCGGCAATGGAAGCCGGTTCAAGATTACCGAGTGCCATATCAATGCCGGGCATCTTGCGCCCCAGAAGGCCGCGTTTCTGTTCCACGAGCTTGAGCTTAACCTTGTCGCCGTAGGTTTTGCGCAGGAAGCTGCGCATATCGCCAAGCCCGTCAATCAGGCCAAGCTCGTGCCCCTTGATGCCGGTCCAGAACAGCCCGGTAAACAGGTCCTTGTCTTCTGCAAGTTTCGTACCGCGCCGTTCCTTCACCATGTCGATGAAGGTCTCGTGGATTTCGAGCTGCAGTGATTTCAGCCGCTCGATGTCGGCCTTCTTCTCCGGCTGGAACGGGTCGAGCGTCACCTTGTTGGAGCCTGCCGTATAGACGCGGCGCTCCACACCGATCTTTTTCAGAAGTTCGGGGAAGCCGAACGAGGCCGACACCACGCCGATAGAACCCACGATGGATGACGGATCGGCGATGATTTCGTCACCAGCCAGCGCGATCATGTAGCCACCCGAGGCGGCAACATCTTCGACGAAGATAAAAACCTTCTTCTGGTGTTCGGCGGCAAGGTCGCGGATACGCCGGTAGATCAGTCGGGACTGAACCGGTGATCCGCCGGGCGAGTTGAGCGAAATGGCGACGGCGGGCGTCTCCTTGTCGGTGAACGCCTTTTCAAGGACTGCTGCGGTCGACGCCAGTGAAAGCATCGGACGGAATGCAGATCCACCGGACATGATGGCACCATGCAGCCGCACGACAGGTATCTCGATGGAAACCGGGCGGAAGCGGCGTGGAACAAGGCGCGTCAATAAACCGGGCAAGGCAAACTCCTGCTAACTGAAATCATTCAGGCTCTCAGCCGGAATGTAGGAAGCCATTTGGGAAACACAAAGAAAACCGCCCGGAAATTTTGTTTTCCGGGCGGTGATGTCGTTTCTGTCAGGTGTTTTTCGGCTTTGTGACCAGCCGCAGCAGGATATAGCCGCAAATGGCCGACAGGCCCGAACCGGCCAGAACTCCGATCTTCGTTTCCGCCTGCATGAGATCGGACGGGAAGGAGAGGAGGCCGATGAAGATGCTCATTGTAAAGCCGATCCCGCACAGGACCGCCACGCCGTAAAGCTGGATCCACGTGGCCCCGAGCGGCTTTTGTGCGAGGCCTGTCTTGATCGCAAGCCAGGCGGCTCCGAAAACGCCGAGCTGTTTGCCGATGAAGAGGCCAAGCATAATGCCAAGCGTGAGTGTATCCCGCATCACCGAGGCATCGAGACCGGCAAACGATATGCCCGCATTGGCGAAGCCGAAAATCGGCACGATGATGAAGGCAACAGGCTTGGCCAGCGCGTGTTCCAGCACATGCAGCGGCGAGGTCATGTCGTCAGGCCTGCCGGGCGCGGCCTTCAGCGGAATCATAAGTGCTGTCACCACGCCTGCAACCGTTGCATGAACACCGGAATTCAACACGAAGAACCAGAGCGCTGCTCCGCCGATCAGGTAGGGCAGGAGCTTCATCACGCCCATCCGGTTCATGACGAACAGAACGATAGCGGCGGCGAAAGCTCCGCCAAGATATGGCATGGAGATTTCAGCCGTATAGAAAATGGCGATGATGACGACGGCTGCGAGATCGTCCAGGATAGCAAGTGTCGCCAGAAACACCTTGAGGCTGGAAGGAACCCGTGAACCCAGAAGCGACAGAACGCCGAGCGCGAAGGCGATGTCGGTGGCAGATGGCACAGCCCAGCCGCGTACCTTGGCAGGGTCGTGCCAGTTCAACGCGGTGAAGATGATGGCTGGCAGGATGACGCCGCCCGCAGCGGCGATACCGGGCAGCATTCGGTTTGGCCAGCTTGCCAGTTGACCGTCGAGAAATTCGCGTTTGATCTCCAGCCCCACAAGCAGGAAGAACACCGCCATCAAGGCATCGTTGATCCAGTCCGTCAGACTCAGCGGACCGATATGAGTGTGCAGTATATCGAAATAGGCCTGCGAGAACGGAGAATTCGCCACGATCAGCGCAAGCGCTGCCGCCACCATGAGGCTTACACCCCCTGCAGATTCGCTATCCAGAAAGCGCCGCATGATGGATACGGGGCGGCTTTGATTTGGGCTATGGTTCATTGGTTCCCGTTGCCTGTTCTTGTCGTTTTGCTGTTTGCGCTTTTTCGGAAAAGGGCGGCGGGGAGCCGCAGAACGAAAATTGCGGTTTTAGGAATATTGGCTCGAATATAGGGTTTCAACCAAAATCACCCGCTCGGACCGAAATCGGCAGGTCTGGACCATCGGAACTTCCGGAATGCTACCGTGTTATCCGATCCGGGAGGACACCACGATGGTGCTCACTGCTATTTTCGCCCAGCTCAATTGCTCCGACCTCGAACGCAGCACGGAATGGTTTGCCACGATCTTCGATCGCAATCCCGATGCGCGACCGATGCAGGGACTGGCTGAATGGCATCACGGGTTGAGTGCGGGCTTCCAGCTTTACCAGAACCCGGCGGAAGCAGGGCACGGCACACTGACACTCATCGTCCGCGATGTACGAGCCGAACATGCGCGTCTTTCATTCGATGGGATTCGCCCCGGAAATGTCGAGATAGCTGACTATACGACGATTCTGAGATTGCACGACCCGGACCGCAATCTGGTCGTGCTGGCACAGCCGCGTTTCTAGATCAGAGCGTCGAGCCCATTGTTGATGCCGTTGGCGCGTGGGGTGAAGCCGTGGCCGTCGCTGCCGTGGAGAATAAGCGCCGGCATCAGCGAAAGACCGGCGCGGCTCCCGCGTGTGCCTGTCACGACAATACGGATCGCCGCCGCTTCGGGGCGGGGCTGAACGGGAATGATTCTCAGCCCGCCAAATCGTCCCGACAGTGCTTCGAGGATGGAAGAAATCGAACCGGGTCGGGCAATAATGGCAATGCCTCCACCGGGCTTCACAATGGCTGCCGCAGTGCGCACCCATTGCTCGAACATGCCTTCGGGCATGACATGCGCTTCCGCCTTCAGCGGATCGGGTGTGCTGCGATCGTGCGCTTCGTTGAAGGGCGGATTCATGATGACGAAGTTGAAACTGTTGTCGACAAGTCCTGCGGCGATGCGCGCCTTGCCTCTCAGGCCGACGTCGGCTTCGATCACACTGATACGGCCTGCCAGAGCGGCGTTCAGCGGATGTGCAACACTTCTGCGGGCAAAGCCCGCCATGAAAGCGGAACGTTCGACGAGGGTGATATTGGCGTCAGGGCAGCGCGACGCAACAGCAAGCCCTGCCGCGCCCGCACCGCTGCCAAGATCGGCAACGCGCCCGGCAAAGCCGTTTGGAACGGAGCTTGCCAGAATCATCGCATCCACACCGGAACGATGGCCTTTCAATGCGGGCTGGATGAGGTGAAACGCCCCACGATGAAACACATCGAGCGTTTCTCCAGCCTCATCTTCAGTTTCAAAACTTGCTTCCGAAGTCATCGATCGCGCAGTTCGTGTTCAATCTCGGCATCGATCAGAATCTGCCTTGCTTCTTCAAGCTGCTCTTCGCTGACCAGAAGGCGGCGCGGCAATACGCCCAAAGAGCCTTCGATGATGCTCATATTCGTGTCGGCAATGAAATAGGCGATCCCGGCCTCTTTCATCAAGGCCTCGGCAAAGGACAGCAGAACGGAATCATTCGTACGGATAAGTTCGATCATTTGAACAGTTTGTAGCGAATGCACCGCATTGACAACAGCTTCCTTCAATGGTGAACAGGCGTTGGAATAGTATCGCTTTGAGGGCGCTTTGGGGGCAGTTGCGTCTTGAGCAATCCGGTCCGTTTCAATAATGTGACCGGGCAGCTAGGAGAAATGGCATTGGGTGTGGTTCTGAATCTGGACGGTAAAAAGAAACAGGAAGGATCGGTTCAACCGCTTGTCGATCTGACAAAGGCCGATATGGCGCGGGTGAACGAGATGATCCTTTCCCGGGCCGGGTCCGATGTTGAAATGATACCGGAAGTCGCCAATCATCTGATTTCCTCTGGCGGCAAGCGCCTGCGTCCCATGATGACGCTCGCGGCAGCTCGCATGTTCGGCTACGAAGGCGACGGTCATGTGCGTCTCGCGACTGCTGTGGAATTCATGCACAC
Organism: Ochrobactrum sp. XJ1; assembly: GCF_024701725.1. NCBI lineage: Bacteria > Pseudomonadati > Pseudomonadota > Alphaproteobacteria > Hyphomicrobiales > Brucellaceae > Ochrobactrum > Ochrobactrum sp. XJ1. The sequence goes on along the minus strand of NZ_VDGD01000004.1, from coordinate 101,212 downwards.
TGCAACGCTTCTGCACGACGATGTGGTTGATGAAAGCGATCTGCGGCGCGGCAAAAGCACGGCGCGCATGATCTGGGGCAACCAGGCCAGCGTTCTCGTCGGCGATTTCCTTCTGGGGCAGGCCTTCAAGATGATGGTTGATGTCGGTTCGCTCGACGCGCTCGACGTTCTGGCGACCTCGGCTTCGGTGATCGCCGAAGGCGAAGTAATGCAGCTTGCTGCTGCCAAGAACATGGAAACCACCGAAGACGAATATCTGGCGGTCATCAAGGCCAAGACTGCGGCGCTGTTCTCGGCTGCCGGTGAAGTCGGCCCGATCATCGCCGGCGCACAGCGTTCGGATCGTGCGGCGCTGCGCGATTATGGCCTCAATCTCGGTCTTGCCTTCCAGCTGGTCGATGACGCGCTCGATTATGGCGGCTCGGCAGCCGATCTCGGCAAGAATACCGGTGACGATTTCCGCGAAGGCAAGATCACGCTCCCGGTGATTCTGAGCTATCGCCGCGGCACCGACGATGAGCGCGCTTTCTGGAAACAGGCAATCGAAGACGGTGCGAGCGATGACGCCTCGCTTGAAAAGGCCATCGGCCTGATGACGAAGCACGGCGCGATTGCCGACACGGTTCAGCGCGCGCGGCATTTCGGCGAAATTGCCCGCGATGCTCTGGCACCTCTGAAAGCGACGCCTCAAAAGGACGCGCTGATCGAAGTCATTGATTTCTGCATCAGCCGCGTGAACTGACCGGCAACAGCTGCAAGCTCCCGCCAGCATTTCTTGCGGGTGAAGAATACTCAGGAAAAGCGTCCCATCACGGATGCTTTTCTTGCCCCGCCATCCCAAAAAGGCCATGCTTGGGGTGCCTTTTCCGGCAAAGAGACAGCGCGCCCCGGCTTTTGAGCCACTTGAGGGTTTGCTTGCCGGTATCTGTCACAGGGATTTGAGAAGAGGATAGGGCTTTATGCGGCAAGGATCGAAATACCGCCCGCTTTATGGTTTGCTGCTCTCGCTTCTGGCGGGAATCGCGATCCCGACAAGCGGTGCTTTGGCCAAGGCGACAAATGATCCTGCACCGCCTCCTGTCCGCGCGGGTTCGTTTGCCGGGGCCTATCTTGCCGGACGCACCGCCGAATCCGACAATAATCTCGCTACTGCCGTCGATTTTTATCGTCAGGCTATGGCCTTCGATCCGGGCAATGCGCAGATCAAGCAGGATCTGCTGCTGGTTTTGCTGACGGAGGGCCGTTTCAAGGATGCGCTGCCTCTGGCGGAAGAACTGAAGAACGTCCCGGACATCGAGCGTTTTTCGCGCGTGGCGCTGGCCATCGACGCCATTGACCGCAAGCAATATCGCAAGGTCGGGCCGCTTCTGATGCTGTCGCTGCAATCCGATATGGATCGCCTTGCGACAGGCTTCATGAGCGCGTGGGTGAAGGTCGGGCAGGGCAACCCCAAACAGGCGCTCGCCGATATCCAGAAAATGCAGGGACCGGAATGGTATGGTCTGTTCCGCACCTATAATTCCGCACTGATAGCCGATCTCGCCGGCCAGAAGCAGGAAGCGCGTGATTTCTACCAGCAGGCCATCGACGACCGGCCCGGTGGGAGCGCTGCCCCCGACACGTATGAACGCATCGTGATGGCCTATGCCTCCTTCAAGCTTCGTCAGGGTGACAAGGAAGGTGCCATCAAAACGTTGAATGATGCAGCCGAGCTTTTGAACGGTCGCATGACGATCACCGAAATGCGTGAAAAGATCGAGGCTGGCGAGAAATATGGCCGCCTGATCAAAACCGCTCAGGAAGGGACTGCCGAAGCGCTCTATACGCTTGGCACTGCGATCAACCGCAGCGGCGCGGAAGCCTTTGCAAAGCTTTATCTGCAGATGTCGTTGCCGCTGCGTCCGGACAATGACGCAACGCTTTATCAGCTGGGCGATATTTCCGCCAAGTTGCGCCAGCCGGAAAAGGCCATCGACTACTATGGTCGCGTGCCGGAGAAGTCGCCTTATCGCCGTGATGCAGAAATGCAGCGCGCACTCAATCTGGCGGAAAACGACCAGTCTGCCGACGCTGTCAAGCAGCTGAGAGTTCTGCTCGACCGTGACAAGACCGATATGCGCACTTATCTGGCGCTAGGTGGTGTCTATGCACAGGACAAGAATTTCGCCGATGCGGCGAAGATTTATGATGCTGCGGTGGAACAGATCAAGACGCCGGAACGCAAGGACTGGCCGGTCTTCTATCAGCGCGGCATCGCCTATGAACGCCTGAAGCAATGGGACAAGGCGGAGCCCAATTTCCGCAAGGCGCTGGAGCTTTATCCCGACCAGCCACAGGTGCTGAACTATCTTGGTTATTCCTGGGTCGACCGGGGTGAAAATCTCGATGAAGCGCTGGGCATGATCAAGAAGGCGGTCGAGCTGCGTCCGCAGGACGGTTATATCGTCGACTCGCTGGGCTGGGCTTATTACATGCTGGGCCGGTATGACGAGGCGGTGGTCGAACTGGAAAAGGCGGTCAAGCTTCGTCCGGAAGACCCGACGATCAACGATCATATGGGCGATGCCTACTGGCGTGTCGGGCGTCTTCTGGAAGCGACATTCCAGTGGAACCATGCCATTGCAGGCAAGCCCGAGCCGGAAGATCTGGTGAAGATCGAGGCGAAGCTGAAGAAGGGTTTGCCGGATATTCCGGGGCAATCTTCTGCCGATGCTGCAAAGCCCGACGAGAAAAAGCCTGTCGAGCAGAAGCCGGAAGTTCCTGCGCAATCGCCTGCGCCTGCCGCACCGTCCGACAAGGCTCCAGAAAAACCGGCAACTGACTAAGAGCTTCAGGCTGCCGGTTTCAAGATGGTGTGACACCGAAACTGGCAGCCTGTGCTTGACCCTGCCGTGCTGACAAATTAGACCGGGCCATCATTTCAATTACAAGGCCCGACCCCGTGTCCAGTACGTTGCCAGCACATATGCATCCCACCCGTTCCTTTCAGGGTCTGATCCTGACGCTCCATAACTATTGGGCGGAGCACGGTTGCGCTATCTTGCAGCCCTATGACATGGAAGTGGGTGCGGGTACGTTCCACCCGGCAACGACGCTGCGCTCGCTGGGGCCGAAGCCGTGGAAGGCTGCCTATGTGCAGCCATCGCGTCGTCCGAAGGATGGCCGTTACGGTGAAAACCCGAACCGTCTCCAGCACTATTACCAGTATCAGGTGATCATCAAGCCATCGCCGCCGAACCTTCAGGATCTCTATCTCGGTTCGCTGCGCGCCATCGGTCTCGATCCGACGCTGCATGACGTGCGCTTCGTGGAAGATGACTGGGAAAGCCCGACGCTCGGCGCATGGGGTCTCGGCTGGGAATGCTGGTGCGACGGCATGGAAGTGTCGCAGTTCACCTATTTCCAGCAGGTCTGCGGCATCGAATGCTCGCCGGTTTCCGGTGAACTGACCTATGGTCTCGAACGCCTCGCCATGTATGTGCAGGGTGTGGACAATGTTTACGACCTCAACTTCAACGGTCTCGAAGGCGATGAAAAGGTCACCTATGGCGAGGTGTTCCTGCAGGCTGAGCAGGAGTATTCCCGCTACAACTTTGAAATGGCCAATACCGAGGCTTTGCATCAGCATTTCATCGATGCCGAGCGCGAGTGCGAGGCTATTCTGAAGGCTGGTGCGCCTGGTCCGAACGCCAATCATCAAATGCATAAGAGCGTTTTCCCGGCCTATGACCAGTGCATCAAGGCATCCCACGTGTTCAATCTGATGGATGCGCGCGGCGTGATCTCGGTTACCGAGCGTCAGAGCTATATTCTGCGTGTGCGCAATCTTGCGCGTCAGTGCGGCGAGGCATTCCTTTTGACGGATGCCGGTGGTTTCAATTTCAAGCGTGAGGGCGAGTAAAGAACATGCCTGATTTGTTGCTCGAACTCTTTTCCGAAGAAATCCCCGCCCGCATGCAGCGCAAGGCTGCTGGTGATCTGAAGAAGATGATTACCGATGGTCTGGTGGAAGCCGGTCTTACCTATGAAGCTGCGACCCCTTATTGGACGCCACGTCGTCTGACGCTCGATATTCGCGGCCTCACCGTGCGTTCCAAGGACGTGCACGAAGACATCAAAGGTCCGTCGGTTACAGCACCGGAACAGGCCATTCAAGGTTTTCTGCGCAAGGCCGGTCTGACGGATGTGGCGCAGGCTCATGTGCATTCCGATCCGAAGAAGGGCGATTTCTATGTCGCCCATCTGACGAAACCGGGCCGCGCAGCCGAAGAAATCGTCGCCGAACTGGTGCCGCAGACGATCCGCAATTTCCCATGGCCGAAATCCATGCGCTGGGGTGCGGCTTCGGCCAAGCCGGGTTCGCTTCGTTGGGTGCGCCCGCTTCAATCGATCCTCTGTACCTTCGGTCCTGAAACCGAGGAAACCGTGGTTATCGATTTCGATGTCGATGGCATCAAGTCCGGCAATGTCACCTATGGCCATCGTTTCCTGAGCGACGGTCAGGCAATCAAGGTACGTCGCTTCGAGGATTATGTCGAAAAGCTTGAAAAGGCTTTCGTGGTTCTCGACGCCGAGCGCCGCAAGGAAATCATTTCGCAGGACGCGCATAATCTCGCCTTCGCTTCCGGTCTTGAGCTGGTCGAAGACGATGGGCTTCTGGAAGAAGTGTCCGGTCTGGTCGAATGGCCGGTCGTGCTGATGGGCGAATTCGAGGAAGAGTTTCTGGCCATCCCGCCGGAAGTCATTCGCCTCACCATCCGCGCCAATCAGAAGTGCTTTGTCACCCGCAAGCAGGGCGAAGCCGAAGCGCTTTCCAACCGGTTTATTCTGGTGTCGAACATCGCAGCCCGGGACGGCGGCGCGGAAATCGCTTACGGTAACGGCAAGGTCGTGCGCGCACGCCTGTCGGATGCACTCTATTTCTGGCACACCGATCAGCATGATCTGCCCGACCTCGACAAGCTCGTCGCTTCGGCGGAAAAGTTCGGTCTTGATCTGAAGAAGCCACTCGATCAGCGCATGGCGCGTCTGGATGCATTGAATGTGACCTTCCATGCCAAGCTTGGCACGCAAGGCGCACGCGTTGAACGCATTCGCGAACTGGCTGCGCAGATTGCGCCGCTGGTGGGTGCCGATCCGAAGCTTGCTGCGCGCGCGGCAGTTCTGGCAAAGGCTGACCTCACCACGGAAGTTGTCGGCGAATTCCCTGAACTTCAGGGCGCAATGGGTCGCAAATATGCGTTGCTTCAGGGCGAAGATGAAGCCGTCGCTGCTGCGATTGAAGAACACTACAAGCCGCAAGGCCCGTCCGATGTTGTGCCGAAGAACCCGGTTTCGGTTGCCGTCGCGCTTGCCGACAAGCTCGACACGTTGGTCGGATTCTGGGCGATCGATGAAAAGCCGACCGGCTCGAAGGACCCGTTTGCTCTGCGTCGTGCGGCATTGGGTGTGATCCGTCTCCTGCTGTCGCAGGAATGGAAGTTCCCGCTGCTGCCGCTCTTCCGCTCGGCCTTTGCCGCGCTGAAAGAAGGTCAGGTCCAGCGCAAGTTGCGCGAGTTTGAAACCAAGCTTGCTGGGGAAAACTCCGGTGATATCGACGGCGAACAGGACGTTGACAACGCATTGGCCAGCTATGAAAAGCAGGTTCGCGCCGAGGCGGAAGCATCGTCCGAGCCGGTGCTGGCTGATCTCTTATCCTTCCTCCATGACCGTTTCAAGGTGCATCTGAAAGAAGAAGGTGCACGCTACGACGCCATTGATGCCGTGTTGTCGCCGGAAGCCGACAATCTGCTGCTGGTCGCGCGTCGACTGGAAGCGCTGATCGTCTTCATCAACGAAGAAGACGGCAAGAACCTTCTGGCTGGCACCAAGCGCGCCGCCAACATTCTCGCTGCCGAAGAGAAGAAGGGTACGAAGGTTGCAGACAGCGTAAGCGCGTCTCTTCTCCACGAAGCGGAAGAAAAGGCGCTGTTCGAAGCCGTCACTCTGGCTTCGCAAGATGCCGAGGCTGCCATTGCCCGTGAAGATTTCAACGGTGCGATGCTGGCGCTCGCCAAGCTGCGTGGTCCGGTCGATACGTTCTTCGAAAAGGTGCTGGTGAACGACGAGGACGAGAATGTCCGCGCCAATCGTCTGGCCTTGCTCGACCAGATTCGTGCAGCTACCGGCAAGGTGGCGGATTTCTCGAAAATCGCGGGCTGATCATTGGCCGAACCACAAAAATATGGCGCCTTCGGGCGCCATTTTTATTTCAGGCTGGGTCTGAGTTCGAGCGAACTGAGATCGATTTCGTCGGATGCCCCGGCCCAGGGATCGCCGACGACCCGCACAGGTTTGGTCGGGTCAAAATCTTCTGCCGGCGTGGCTGTCGGCTCAAGCAGGTCGTCCGGGACGGGCTGGCCCTGCATGCGCGCCATATAGGCACGGGCGCGCTTGCGGCGGGCCTCGATTTCCTTCTGTGCGTCCAGTTCGGCTGCCTGCTTTTGCGCACAGGTGCCGCAAACCGGCAGGCCGTTGGCACCGATCTTGTCATAGCCGATATAATCGATGGAGCCGACCTGATAGGTCAATGCCGCGCGCTCACCTCCGTTTGCGGAAGCAATCGCGGGCAGTCCGATGGCCGTCAGCGAAATAGCGATAAATCGCGATAACATTATTCACCTCACGCATGAATAATATCATCATACCCTGAAAAACCTAACAAAACGCAATTTTTCATGCGCAATCATGATCGTCTTCCCGTGATTGTGCCCGGATAGAGTCCGAGCTTGCTTGTACATCGCTTGTACATCACTTGCACAGGAGCCTGTGCTTGTGTAGGCAGAACGGGCTTAGAGCGCATTTCGATCTGATAGAGTCAGATCGGCGCTCTAACTGTCTGTTTTGACGCGCATCTTATCCGAAAACCGTTTCACACTTTTCGGGATGCGCTCCAACTTGGGACGCTCGAGAGGCGGAAAACCAGTGTCCGATGTAGCCAAATTCGATGATGAGGCAGTCCAGCGCGCGGTGGAAGTGCTGCGGCGCGGCGGTCTCGTCGCCATTCCGACCGAAACCGTTTATGGCCTTGCCGCCGACGCTGCGAACGGCGAGGGTGTGGCGGGTATTTTCGCGGCCAAGGGGCGGCCTCAGTTCAATCCGCTGATCGCGCATGTGAGCGGTATTGCGATGGCCCAGCGCTATGTCACTTTCGACGCTCTTTCGCGCAAGCTTGCCGAGATGTTCTGGCCCGGCCCGCTGACCATCGTGCTGCCGCTGAAGGACAGGCAGGATACGGATCGCCCGATCCATCCGCTTGTAACCGCCGGGCTTTCGACCCTTGCCATCCGCATGCCGCTTGGCCGTGTGCGCGATATCATCGAGGAGCTTGATAGTCCGGTTGCAGCGCCAAGCGCCAACACGTCAGGCCGCATCAGCCCGACAAGCGCTCGTGCCGTTGCCGACGACCTCGGCAACAAGCTTGATCTGATCCTCGATGCCGGTCCCTGCGGCGTTGGGGTTGAATCCACCATCGTCAAGGTAGACGGCAATAAAGTGCATCTGCTCCGGCCGGGCGGACTAGCTGCGGAAGAAATCGAAGCCGTGATTGGTGAGAAGCTCGTGCGCGCCGACCAAACATCGGCAATTCAGGCACCGGGCATGATGGCCTCGCATTATGCGCCTGATGCTGCGATGCGGCTTGGTGTCGGCTCGGTGCAGCCGGGCGAAGCCCTGCTTGCCTTTGGCCCGCAGCGCGTGGCCGGGGCCGATACAGCAAAGGCGATCATGAACTTGAGCGCTGATGGCAATTTGCGCGAAGCAGCGGCCAATCTGTTCGATTTCATGCGCAGGCTGGATGCGACAGGTGCCACCACCATTGCCGTAGAGCCTATCCCCTTTGAAGGTCTCGGCGAGGCCATCAACGACCGTTTGAAACGCGCGGCGGCCCCGCGTTAACATCCTCCTATGTAAGAGACAGACTATGCTGGATACCGCTCTGATCGAACGTTTCTCCGCCATCGTGGGCGAAAAGAATGCGCTCACCGCGCCGGAAGATCTCGCCGCTTATCTCGTCGAGCAACGCGATCTCTATCACGGTCGCACACCTCTCGTCCTTCGTCCGGGGTCGACGGAAGAAGTCGCGGCTATCATGAAGCTTGCCAGCGAGACGAAAACACCGGTGGTGCCGCAGGGTGGCAATACGGGCCTCGTTGGCGGCCAGCAGCCCGATGAAAGCGGCGCAGCCATCATTCTGTCGCTCGGTCGTATGAACCGTATCCGTAACCTCGATACGGTCGGCAATCTGGTAACGCTTGAAGCCGGTGTCATCCTGAAGAACCTTCAGGAAGCTGCTGAAAAAGCCGGTCGCCTGTTTCCGCTGTCGCTGGGTGCCGAAGGTTCATGCCAGATCGGTGGCAATCTTGGTTCCAACGCTGGCGGCACGGCAGTGCTTGCCTATGGCAACATGCGCGAGCTTTGCCTCGGCCTTGAGGTTGTGCTGCCGACCGGCGAGATTCTCAACGATCTTCGCTATGTAAAGAAGGACAATACCGGTTACGACCTGAAAGACCTTTTCATCGGTTCGGAAGGCACGCTTGGTGTCATCACGGCTGCGGTGCTGAAAATCTTCCCGCAGCCGAAGGGCAAGGGCGTGGCTTATGCAGGACTGCGCAATCCGGAAGACGTGCTGCGCCTGTTCCAGCTTGCAACGGAACATGCAGGCCCGTCGCTGACCGGCTTCGAATTGATGCCGCGCGTGGGCGTGGAATTTACGGTGCGCCATGTCGATGGCGTGCGCGATCCGCTCGAAAGCCCGCATGACTGGTATGTGCTGATCGATATTTCTTCTACTCGCTCAGAAGAAGATGCGCGCACGACGCTGGAAACGATCCTGACCGAAGCCTTCGAGAGCGATATTATTCAGGATGCGGCCATCGGCGAAAGCGTGGCGCAGGCGCAGTCCTTCTGGAAAATGCGCGAGGAAATGTCCTGGGCGCAGAAGCCGGAAGGTGGCTCGATCAAGCACGATATATCGGTGCCGGTCGCATCCATCCCCGCCTTCATCCACGAAGCCAATGCCGCGACGCTGGAAATGATTCCCGGTGCGCGCATCGTTTGCTTCGGCCATATCGGCGACGGTAACCTGCATTACAACGTTTCGCAGCCGGTAGGCGCTGACAAGGAAGCCTTTCTTGCGCGATGGCACGAGCTGAACCACCGTATCCACACGATCGTCGCGAGCTATACGGGTTCGATTTCGGCAGAACACGGCATTGGTCAGCTCAAGCGCGAAGAACTGGCTTTCTTCAAGCAGGATGTCGCGCTTGACCTGATGCGCCGCATCAAGTCGGCTTTCGATCCGGCGAGCATCATGAACCCCGGCAAGGTTCTGTAAAAATAGTACAATTCCAGGAAGTAAGACGGGCGGTATTAACCGCCCGTTTGTTTTAGTAAACACTTCTTCAGAAGAATTTCCGAATTCTTACACCTGGTTGCAATCTGCTAACCAAAGGAAAAGGCAGGAAAAAGTTAACTTAACTCATTAAGCCCGTCGGTAATAAACCGCGCCTATTCTCCATCTCAACGAAGAGCAAAAAGCTCGACAAAGGGAAGTCGGAATAACCGGCTCTCAAAAATAAAAAGCAGAGAGACAGAGGCGTCGAAAATGATGAGCAAGGGACTGAAGCCCGACTGGGCAGGACGGGAATTGCGGCTTGATCCGTTTCACTTTCCGCAGGTTGTGAGCTATGCGACCCATGACGGGAGCAGCGACGTTACCTTCACCATCAACGAGCGCGGCGCAGTGATCCGGCAGGTTCTGCCTTCAAGCGGTCTGCCGATGTCGATCGCTCTCCCGGCCAACGCATTTGTCGGCGTTGCCGCCCGTGCGGTGGAAGACGAGTTCGGCGAAATCACGGTGACGCTGGAGCTGATGCATGAAGACCCGCAGCTCTCCGTTCCCTTGCTTGTCGCACATGATCTGACTGACGTTGCCGCCGACTGGCGCGCCTGGGCGGCAAGCTTCAATCTGCCGATGATGCTGGTCGAGGAGGACGGCGTTGCCCGCCCGCTTTACGAAAGCACCGGTGCGGTCCGCACCAGCCAGCCGCAGGCTCGCCGTCAGGGACAGGAGCCGCGCCGTCGCCGTCCGCGTTTTCTTGCTCGCCGCAAGACAGGTACGCTTGGCGTCCGTCTGGTGATCTCCGGCAAGGAAATCATTGCTCGAAATTGAATTGGAGCGCATCCCGAAAAGTGTGAAACGGTTTTCGGACGAGATGCGCTCTAGAAAGGGTAAAGGGTCGCCTGAGATAAGGCGACCCCTTCAAAAAATCTTGGCTGACCTCCAAAAAGCCCCCGAACGTTCACAACGTTCGGGTTTATTTTTTTCGGCTGAGAAAGGCCATGACGGCCTCGCGGGCTTCATCTGAGGTAAGCCGTTCAGCAAAATGTTTGGCCTCACGCGCAATGCGTTCGGAAACTTTTTCAGCTGGCATGCGCATCAGCGCACGGGCGATCTGCATGGCCTGCGGAGGCTTGGCAGCGATTTCTTCTGCGGCCTTCATCACTTCCGTTTCCAGCGCATCTTCGGCAACGATCTGATAGACGATACCGGCTTCCTGCGCGGCTTCCGCGGTAAATCCATGACCGAGCGCCAGCAGGGCAAATGCCTTTTGATGTCCCATCAGCGGTGGTGCCAGCAGGCTGGAAGCTGCTTCCGGCACAAGGCCGAGATCGACGAAAGGTGTGCGGAACAAGGCGCGCGACGTTGCAAATGTCAGGTCGCAATGCAGGTGGATGGTCGTGCCGATGCCGATGGCAAGGCCATCGACACCGGAAATGATCGGCTTTTTTGCGCTGGAAAGAGCACCCAGAAAATCCAGAATGTCGTTGCCGAGATCGCCGCCCATCGCAGCCACCATGAAATCCTGCATGTCGTTGCCGGATGAGAATGCACCTGGAACCCCGAGAAACACATGCACACGCACCGCGTCATCGGCATCGCCGTCCTTGAGCGCCTTTGCCATGGTGGCATACATGGCGCGGGTAATGGCGTTTTTCTTGTCGGCCCGGTTAAGACGGATGATCTGGATCGCGCCTTTGCGCTCAATCAGGATGTGTTCGCTCATGCCTATGCCTCCAGCGCGGATTTGGCGGCGGCTAGGCTGGCAGCGCCGGTGATGACGGTGTCTTTCAGGGACGATACTTCGGCAAGCATATTTTCCGCAAAGAAGCGGCTCAGCACTGCGCGGCCGCTATCGTCATCCGCGAGCGCCGCACGCGCGAGATAGGCGCCGCCGGAAACGAGCGACAAAAGCCGCTGATAAGGCGTGGCTCCGGCAAGTGCTGCCTCAAGCTGCCCTTCGGCAACTGCCTTTTGCAGCCAGTCCGTGGCTTCGCGGGCCTCATTGATGGCCTTGGAAAGGCGAGCGCCGGTTTCGCCGAGTTCCGGACGATTGGATGCGGCGGCCTTGTCGGCGTCGTCCTGCAATTCTGCAAGGAAGCCCTTGATATGCTCGCCATGCCCAAGCGGCAGCTTGCGCGCCACGAGGTCGATGGCCTGAATGCCGTTGGTGCCTTCGTAGATCGGGGTAATCCGGGCATCACGCAGCAATTGCGCAGCACCTGTCTCTTCGATGAAGCCCATGCCGCCGTGAATCTGGATGCCCAGCGAAGCAACATCCACGCCTGCATCGGTCGCAAAGCTCTTGGCGAGCGGCGTCAGCAGACCGGCGCGATCCGACCAGAACTGCTGGTCTGCGCCCTCCGTTGCATGGCTCATGTCGATGGCATGTGCGCAGGAATAGGTTATCGAACGGGCAACCTGCGTTAGCGCCTTCATGGTCAGCAACATGCGCTGTACATCGGGATGCTCGATAATCGGGCTCATGCCTTGCTTAGGATCAGCACCGATGGCGCGGCCCTGCTTGCGCTCCTTGGCATAGGCAAGGGCCTGTTGATAAGCGGCCTCGGCAACGCCGACACCCTGAATGCCGACCAGAAGACGCGCATTGTTCATCATGGTGAACATGCAGGCCAGCCCACGATTTTCCTCGCCGATCAGGTAGCCAACCGCGCCCTGTTCTTCACCCTTCACGAAACCATCACCATAGATCATGGTGCAGGTTGGCGAGGCATGGATGCCCATCTTGTGCTCAAGGCCGGAGCAGAACAGATCGTTCCTGCGGCCAAGCGAGCCATCATCGTTGACGAGGAATTTGGGTACGAGGAAAAGCGAAATGCCCTTCGTCCCGGCCGGGGCATCGGGCAGGCGCGCCAGCACCAGATGCACGATATTGTCGGTCAGGTCATGCTCGCCATAGGTGATGAAAATCTTCTGGCCGAAGATGCGGTAGCTGCCGTCACCGGCACGTTCCGCACGGGTACGCAGTACACCAAGATCGGAACCGGCGTGCGGTTCAGTCAGATTCATCGTGCCCATCCACTCGCCGCTGATGAGCTTTTCGAGATAGATGTCCTTCAACTCCTTGGAGGCGTGCTTTTCGACCGCTTCGACTGCGCCCATGGTCAGTGTCGGCGCGATGGCGAAGGCAAGCGTCCCGGAGTTCCACATTTCGCTCACTGCCACCGACATCATCGTGGGCAGGCCCTGACCGCCATATTCCGGCGTGCCGGTCAGCGAGTTCCAGCCGCCTTCGATCCAGTCGCGATATAGCTCTTTCCAGCCCGGCGCGGTGGTGACAACGCCGTCCTTGACGGTCGCGCCATGCTTGTCGCCGGTGATGCGCAGCGGCTCGACGCGCTCTGAGGCAAACTTGCCGGCTTCTTCCAGAATGGCAGCGGCAAGATCGGCGGAGAATTCGGGGAAGCGGTTGTCGTCGAGGGCTTTCTCCAGCCCTGCAACCTTCATCAGCGTATGAGAAATTTCAGAAACCGGCGCGCGATACATCTTTCCTCCGAGTATGTTTCGCGGACTTCTCCTCGGAAGCCCGCCCTGCGCCGGTGCTTCATGCAATCCGGCAGGAGCCATTTTGGCTGTTCAATACAAGAGCTATCGGCTTATTACGTAAACGTCAATATTGTGCTGCGGCTTCACAGCCATTTGTACGGAGGTGAACAATCTCGTGGATTTTTCGAATTTGACGTTTGAAACGGGATTAATATCGGACGGGTATCAAACGTCAAATGCAATCCACTAGGCATTGTCCGCCTGTGAGGCCGAAACTCGGCGGTTACAGATAATGCTGTCGAGGCTATTTCTTGTCGGCTTGGGTTTCCCGCTCGACAGCGCGCCAGCCGATATCGGAGCGATAGAAGCCTTCCGGCCAGTCGATGAGCTTTACGGCTTCATAGGCGCGCGCCTGTGCTTCGGCGACCGTGTCGGCAATGGCAGTGATGTTGAGCACGCGGCCTCCGCTGGCAACGATGCTGCCGTCCTTCTCCGCCGTTCCCGCGTGGAAGAGTTTGACGCCATCAATGCCTTCGAGCTTGTCGAGATCGCGGACGACGCTGCCCTTCTTCACATTGGACGGATAGCCTTCCGCAGCCATCACCACCGTCAGCGCAGGCTGGTCTTTCCAGTCGAGAGAGACCTGATCCAGCTTGCCGTCCACGGCGGCATTGATAAGCGCGAGCAGGTCGCTGTTGAGGCGCATCATAAGCACCTGGCATTCCGGGTCACCAAAACGGGTGTTGTATTCGATGAGCTTGGGGCCGTCCTTGCCGATCATCAGGCCGAGGAACAGGATGCCGGAGAAAGGCGCGCCGATTTCTTTCATTCCACGCATCGTCGGTTCGATCAGTTCGCGCATCGTGCGCTCGACGATTTCCGGCGTCATGACCGGAGCCGGAGCATAGGCACCCATGCCGCCTGTATTCGGGCCGGTGTCGCCGTCGCCGACACGCTTGTGATCTTGCGCCGAGCCGAGCGGCAAGGCGGTCTTGCCATCGCATATGCAGAAGAAGCTTGCTTCTTCGCCGTCCAGAAATTCCTCAACCACCACCTCGGCACCGGCGGAACCGAATGCACCTTCGAAACAGGCATCCACGGCGTCGAGCGCTTCATCGAGCGTCATCGCAACGATCACGCCCTTGCCTGCTGCAAGCCCGTCGGCCTTGACGACGATGGGCGCACCCTGCTGGCGGATATAGGCCTTGGCCTTGGGCGCATTGTTGAAGCGGCCATAAGCGCCTGTCGGAATATCGAAGCGCGCGCAGAGATCCTTGGTGAAACCCTTCGACCCTTCAAGCTGTGCCGCAGCCTTGGAGGGGCCGAACACACGGATACCCTCGGCACGCATTTCATCGGAAAGGCCAGCCACCAGTGGCGCTTCAGGCCCGACCACCACGAGATCGATCTTCTTGTCCTTGGCGAAGGCAATCAGAGCCTGATGGTCATCGACACCGATGTCGACGAGTTCCGCGACCGTCGCAATGCCCGGATTGCCGGGAGCGCAATAGAGCTTTGTCAGTGACGGAGAAGCGGACAGTTTCCAGGCCAGAGCATGTTCACGACCGCCAGAACCGATTAAAAGAACTCTCATTGCTTGCTCCGTCTTCGTCGGGGTTATAGTGATGGCTGCATATATCAAGGATTTCGCCATGTCACAGCCCGAACTACACGGATCGATTCAGTCACGCAATGCGCAAGGGCGTGTAAAGGATGCTCCATCGGGCCATTGGGTCTATAAGCTGCTGCCGCACTGGCTCTGGCCCTATGCGCAGCTCGCCCGCTGGGATCGTCCCATCGGATGGCAGCTCCTGCTCTGGCCATGCTGGTGGTCGGCAGCGTTGGTGGCAGGTGCGGGCGCCAAGCCGGGCGATGGCGCCTGGGCCGTCATGCCTTCGATCTGGCATCTCGTTCTGTTCCTGATCGGCGCCATTGCCATGCGTGGCTCCGGCTGCACCTATAACGATCTTGTCGATCAGGATATTGACGACAAGGTGGATCGCACGCGTTCAAGGCCACTGCCGTCGGGGCAGGTGACACGTGGTCAGGCCAAGATTTTTCTGGTTCTGCAGGCGCTGGTTGGTCTTGTGGTGGTGCTGCAGTTCAACTGGTTTACGATTGGACTGGGCATTTTCTCGCTTCTGATCGTCGCCGCTTATCCTTTCATGAAGCGCATTACCAACTGGCCGCAATTCGTGCTTGGTCTTGCTTTCTCATGGGGCGCACTCATGGGTTGGGCTGCGGTGGAAGGTTCGCTCAGCCTTGCGCCGGTGCTTCTCTATATCGGCGCGATCCTGTGGACGATCGGCTATGACACGATCTATGCGCATCAGGATAAGGAAGACGATGCGCTGGTGGGCGTGCGCTCCACGGCGCGCCTGTTCGGCAAGCACACCAAGACGGCGCTGATGATCCTTTATGGCGGCGCTATTGGTTTCTTCGCGGCGGCTTTCGCCGTGGCGCAGGTGCCGATGCCAGCACTGGCCGGATTGCTCGCAGCAGGCGTGCATCTCTATCGCCAGATCATCGTGCTCGATATCGACAATCCCGACCAGTGCCTGAAACTGTTCAAATCCAACAATATTGTTGGCTGGCTGATTTTCCTCGGGCTCGTTCTCGGAAGTCTCTGGGTGGCGGTCAAGCCGCTGGTATAAATAAGAAGGCCACCGTGTCCGGTGGCCTTCTTATTATGGGATCATGGATAAAGCCGTTCCTTGTTCCAGTCGCCCTCAGGTGCGGGGCGTGTGAACAGAACGCGGTCATGCAGGCGGAAGGCCCTGTCATGCCAGAATTCAATCGAGACCGGACGAATACGGAAACCCGACCAGTAGGACGGGCGTGGAATGTCGCCGATGGCATATTTTGCGGTATATTCCGCAACGGCCTTTTCCAGCGCGAAACGGCTTTCCAGCGGGCGTGACTGCTTGGATGCCCAGGCGCCGATGCGGCTGCCGCGCGGGCGTGAAGCGTAATAGGCATCGGCCTCGGCATCGCTGACTTTCTCCACCGCGCCGCGCACGCGCACCTGACGGCGCAGCGTCTTCCAATGGAAGCACATCGCAGCCTTTTCCGCTGACAGGATTTCCTTGCCCTTGGTGCTTTCATAATTGGTGTAGAAGACGAACCCCTGTTCGTCGAAATCCTTCAACAGCACCATGCGCACATTGGGTAGGCCGTCGGGATCGACTGTTGCCAGCGCGACCGCATTGGGATCGTTCGGTTCGCTCGCTTTGGCGTCGGTCAGCCAGTCTGCAAAAAGTTTGAACGGCTGGGAGGATTCGGTGAAGTCGTCGCTTGCGTTTGTCATTTTGGATATTTCAAAAGCCTGTCGGAATTTGCGGATCATCCTGCAAGGGAATCCCCGCCAAGAAACCCCAATGGGGCGGGTCAGGAGGGAGCTTCTTCCATAACCGGCATTTTGTCCATGGTCTTGCCGGGATGTGTCGTCGCAGGGTTCGACATGGCTTTACTTAGCGGGCAACTTCTTGTAGGGCGCCGGTCAAGGTGGGGCTATGCCAAAACTCGATTTTTTGACGCTTTATATTGTAATTCTCTTAAATTCGCTGACGGTCTGCATCATCTGGACCGCTATCGCCTTCTCTTATCGCAAATTCCGGCCTGCCAGAATCTGGCTTCTTTCGACGACGCTTCTGTTGGTCGGAGGCTTCGTGCTTTCGCTGCAGGGTAATGAGGGCGCGTTCTGGCCTGCGGTCACCGGTAATACCATCATCATTTACGGTTTCTGCCTTGCCTGGGTTGGTGCGCGTTATTTCTATGGCCACAAAGGCGGCTGGCGGCTGGCGATGGGAATATCGCTCGCAAGTTTCGCCTTCATGGCGGCATTTCATTCGAGCTGGCAGGGGCGCAACATTGCTTATGCCGTGGGACAGTCAGTGCCCATGGGGATGACGGTTTTCTATCTGGCCCGGCAGAAGGGCATTGGTCTCGGCGGTCAGATTGCGATCATGGCCTTTTTGCTCGGTATCATTGGGCACGCCATTGAGACCTCGCTGAACATCGCCGCATGGGTGGGTGAGTTCGATCAGTCGCTCTATTTTACCATCGAAAGCTATGCGCTTGTCTGTGTGATCTATAGTGGCATGATCTGGAATTTCGGCTTTATCGTCATGGCGATGAACCGCTTGCATGGCGATATGGCCAAGGTAGCAGAAACGGACGAGCTGACCGGGCTTCCGAACCGCCGTCATTTCATGAAAAGACTCGCAAGGGCGGAGTTGGCGTTCAGCGAGGACGGTACAGCCTATAGCGTCATGCTGATCGACATCGATAATTTCAAACAATGGAACGACACCTATGGTCATGCGCTGGGCGATCAGGCGCTCGTGCATTTTGCCGATGTGGCGGTCGACGTCCTTAATCGGCGCGGTGTGCTGGCACGTCTCGGCGGTGATGAGTTTTCCATTCTGCTGACAAAGATGGACGAGCAGGAAGCGACGGAAATCGCACGCGACATCGTCAGGGCGATCAACGATGCCCCGCTTGCCTTCAATGGACAGAAACTCGCCATGACTGTCAGTATCGGCATTGCCAGTGAGGAACGCGACAACGAAACGAGTGACCTTGACGTTTTTGCCCGGGCCGATCTCGCGCTTTACAAGGTAAAGCAGGCTGGCCGGAACGGCTACGCAACACGCACGGCGACGGTGAACGCGCCGCACTCTTCATTTTCGGACTGGCAACGAGCTGCCGGTTGATTGGTCTTTCTCGAACCGGATGCAGAAAACCGGGCACATCGTTTGATGGCTGAATAAAGTGCGGAGTTGGGCGTTGTGCTCTGATTCCGATTTGTTTACCTTTCCGGCACACTGCTTGTTAACTCAAGTTCACTCATAATCCCTGCATCTTTAGCGTGTAAAAATAAGGGAATAGCGTTGGCTGTCGAGACGCTTCGCCACAAGGACAATCTCTGGAGCCTGAGCTGCCGCGCAAATGCGCTGCGCAAGGCCGTGATTGGCATATGCATCCTCTCGCTTGCCGGTTGCGCCATGGGTGGCGTGAGCATTGAAAAGGCCGTTCCCGATTCTTCCACGATCACCGGATCGGTGAAACAGCCGCAGCCGGTTGAGACTGATACTGGCAAGCTTTCCGACCAATCCGCGATCAGGAACGTTGTTTCAGCGCTCAATTTCACGGAATGGGGCAAGAAGCCCGTACCGTGGGCCAATCCCGATACGGGCAGCCAGGGCACGATCACTACCATTGCCGAGAACAGCAAGAACAGCCAGCTTTGCCGCGAATTCGAAACCTCGCGTGAAGCTTTTGACGGTGTTTCCATCTATCGCGGCGAAACCTGCATGCAGCGTGGTGGTCAATGGACGGTGACTTCGTTCGCGCCCATTTGAAAAGAAAAGCCCGGCCTGACTGGAACTTTTCCGGCCATATGCGCATATTATGGGCAACGAGTCTTACTCATCTCATAGTTATTTTCCTGAAAGAGGAACTATATGCGCGATCCCTATAGCGTGCTGGGCGTCGCCAAAACGGCGAAGCCCGAGGAAATAAAATCGGCTTTTCGCAAACTGGCCAAAAAGCACCATCCGGATCAGAACAAGGATGATCCGAAAGCGCAGGAGCGCTTTGCAGAACTGAACCAGGCCTATGAAATTGTGGGCGACAAGGACAAGCGTGGTCAGTTTGACCGGGGCGAGATCGATGCCGAAGGCAAGCCTGCCTTTCAGGGTTTCACCGGCGGACAGGGCTTCGGCGGCGCTCATGGCGACCCGTTTGCCGGTTTCCGGCAAGGTGGCGACGGCAACAGTCACTTTGAATTCCGTTCTGGTCCCGGCGGCTTTCAGCAAGGCGGCGGTTTCGGCGGCGCGGATGATATTCTGAACGACCTTTTCGGCGGCGCTTTCGGTGGAGGCGCCCGTGCTGGTGGTGGTGCGCGTCAGCGCGGCCCGGCCAAGGGAGCTGACCTTTCCGCGTCTATTAATATTACGCTGGAGCAGGCGGCCGGTGCGGAGAAGGTCGAGGCGATCTTCCCGAATGGCAAGCACCTGAAGATCAAGTTGCCGAGATTCGTTGAAGACGGTCAGACCATTCGCCTGAAAGGGCAGGGCGAGCCGTTGATGGGCGGAACGGCAGGCGATGCGCTGGTCACGATACACTTCAAGGCACATCCGCGGTTTCGCCTCGAAGGACGTGATGTCCATGTAGATCTGCCGGTCGAGCTTGCCGATGCGGTTCTGGGCGGCAAGCAGGAAGTCGAAACGCTGGATGGGCGTATCGCAGTCAAAATTCCGGCCTGGTCGAGTTCCGATCGCGTGCTGCGCCTGAAAGAAAAAGGCCTCCCGTTGAAAGCTGATGGGCGCGGCGATCTCTACGTTCATGTGCGGATCATGCTGCCGGAAGGCGGCGACAAGGAACTGGAAGAATTCCTGCAAAAGCGCAGAGTCGCCTGATACCAGGGCGCTGAGACGCTAACGCATCACGCCCTGAAAATGCTCAATCGCCGCACAGGCTTAACCAAAACTCGACTTCAATCGTTTAAAGCCGGGTGTTGTCTCTTTGCGGCAGTAAAGTGACAATGCCCGGCTTTTTCACTGCAATTGCTTGAAGGAGAGCCGAGCCTGTGCGATAGGGCAACAAGTTAATTGTTTTCAATGAGGACCCCTAATGACCGCACAGTCAGGTTTGTTGCAGGGCAAGCGTGGATTGATTCTGGGCGTCGCCAACAACCGCTCCATCGCATGGGGTATTGCCAAGGCCGCTCGTGATGCAGGCGCAGAGCTCGCATTCACCTATCAGGGCGATGCATTGAAGAAGCGTGTCGAACCGCTGGCTGAAGAGCTCGGCGCATTCGTGGCAGGACATTGCGATGTGGCTGATGCTGCCAGCATGGATGCTGTTTTCGAGACGCTTGAAAAGAAGTGGGGCAAGCTCGATTTCGTGGTGCATGCCATCGGCTTTTCCGACAAGGATGAGCTGACGGGTCGTTATGTCGATACGTCGGAAGCCAACTTCACCAACACGATGCTGATCTCGGTCTATTCGCTGACGGCTATTTCGCGTCGCGCGGAAAAGCTGATGGCGGACGGCGGATCTATCCTGACGCTGACCTATTACGGCGCCGAAAAGGTCATGCCGAACTATAACGTCATGGGTGTTGCCAAGGCTGCTCTCGAAGCAAGCGTGAAGTATCTGGCCGTCGATCTCGGCCCCCAGAACATCCGCGTCAATGCAATCTCGGCTGGCCCGATCAAGACGCTTGCCGCTTCGGGCATCGGTGACTTCCGCTATATCCTCAAGTGGAACGAATACAATGCGCCGCTGCGCCGTACCGTCACCATCGAGGAAGTGGGCGATGTCGGCCTCTATTTCCTTTCCGACCTGTCCCGTTCGGTGACTGGCGAAGTTCACCACGCGGATAGCGGCTATCATGTCATCGGCATGAAAGCGGTTGACGCTCCGGATATTTCGGTCGTGAAAGACTGAAGCAGCGAATACAAAATCCCGAAAGGCTGACCGGCTTTTCGGGATTTTTCTTTGTCTTTCCCGCTGCGGGGAAGTTATCCAGATTATTCATTGGCGGCAGATAGGGGTAGGGCTGTGGCTCGGGAGATCATCTACTTTTCGCGTCACGGCGAGACAGACTGGAATGTTTCGCAGCGTATTCAGGGGCAGCTTGATATCGATATCAACGATAATGGGCGCAGCCAGGCCGACCGCAACGGCGATATGCTGAAATCGCTGATTGGCGAGGGTGCAGGCTTCGACTTCGTTGCAAGCCCGCTGCGACGCACGCGCGAGACGATGGAACGTATCCGTTTGCGCATGGGTCTTGATCCGTATGAATACCGCACCGATCCACAACTGATGGAAGTCAATTTCGGCGACTGGCAGGGCTTCATGATGGAAGACATTGCCAGGGAGCGTGAAGACCTTCTGGAAGCGCGCGCCCGCGACAAGTGGAATTTCGTGCCGCCGGGCACAACCGCCGAGAGCTACATGGGCCTGTCGCGCCGCATCGGGCGCTGGGTGGAAGCCGTGGAATGGCCGACTATCTGCGTGACGCATGGTGGCTGCATCCGCACGCTGTTTTACCTCTACGGGGACATGGACGGCCACGCCGCTGCCAATCTCTCCATCCCGCAGGACAAGATTCTGAAGTTTGCAAACGGCAAGCTGGAGTGGGTTTGATCCCGCAAATCAGTCTATAGTGACCGTAAACATAATTTTGCCAGCGGTGGAGGCGTTTTATGCCTTTCGAACGTTTCGCGGTCATATCGGATATTCACGGTAACAGTGACGCCTTGGCTGCAGTGCTGGCCGATATCGATGCTTTGCAAATCCAGACGATTATCAATCTCGGCGATCATCTAAGTGGTCCTTTGGCCGCGCGTGAGACAGCAGATATGCTGATGGCGCGAGAAATGATCTGCATTCGTGGCAATCATGATCGCTGGCTTGTCGAAAAGCCGCTCGCAGATATGGGGCCGTCGGATCGGGTCGCGCGCGAGCAGCTTGATGACCGACACATCGAATGGCTGCTTGCAATGCCCGCATCGCAGTCTCTGGTCGATGGACGGATATTCATCTGCCACGGGACACCGTCAAGCGATACCACCTACTGGATGGAGAAAGTGACCGCGAACGGCGAAGTCGTTCTGCGAACCCGAGATGAGATCGAGGCCGAAGCTGAAGATATAGCTGCATCGCTGATCTTTTGCGGGCATACGCACACGCCGAGGATCGTTCGCCTGGGAGATGGGCGAATGCTGGTCAATCCGGGAAGCGTGGGTTGCCCCGGTTACGACGACGATCATCCGGTTCCGCACGTCGTCCAGACCGGCAATCCCAATGCATCCTACGCTGTCATCGAACAGACCGGGTCTGGCTGGCAGATAACCCTGCGCAATATTCCCTACGATACGGCGCGGATGGTCCGGATGGCGGAGAACAACGGTCGCGCCGATTGGGCGCGTGTTGTCAGAAGTGGCTGGTTTCAGCCCACATGAAAAGAGCGGCTTATGAGCCGCTCATTCTCTTTCTGGGGGCGTGCTTACGGCGCTTCCTGAATGTCGGTGATGAAGCGCGTGCTGTCGACCATGTCATAAATGATAAGGACCTTCATGCCCTTGTTGATCGCGCTGTAATCGAACTCACCGGGCAGCTTGTATGTCTGGCCGTCATCGAGTGTTATGGTTTCGCTGTCCTTGTTGATACCGGTGATCTTGCCTTCGGCATCGTCTGCCATCGCTACCGTCGAGAAAAGCGACGCCACGATGAGAATTAATCCGACCAGATAATGCATGACTTTCCGTTCCTTTGGTTGTGCCTCGGGTTGGGTTGTCGCCTGACCGATTCGACACGATTGTCGTGATTGCGATTTTCAGCGCGTTGCGCCGGATATCTCACAGTGTAGCGTGCGGAATGTGTCAAAAAAAATGCCGGATATCGAACTTCAGAAGGAAATTTTACGTCCTCAAGGAGCTTGATTTGACCGGCGTCAAAAAGCTCAATAAAACCGGGCCGTAAAGTAGCTGCTCTCTCCTTGACCCGCTCCGGACAAGGACAATTTATTCAGGCGTCGCGCATGTCTCACAATAGTTTCGGTCATCTGTTCCGCGTAACCACCTGGGGCGAAAGCCACGGTCTGGCGCTCGGTTGCGTTGTTGACGGCTGCCCGCCCGGCATTACGTTCACGGAAGCCGAAATTCAGGCCTATCTCGACAAGCGCAAGCCCGGCCAGTCCAAATATACGACGCAGCGCCGCGAACCGGATCAGGTTCGCGTGCTTTCCGGTGTTCTTCTGGGCGACGACGGCGTGACCATGACGACGACTGGCACACCGATCTCGATGATGATCGAGAACACCGATCAGCGCTCGAAGGATTATGGCGAGATTGCCCGTCAGTATCGTCCCGGTCATGCCGATTATACCTATGACGTCAAATACGGCATTCGCGACTATCGCGGCGGCGGACGTTCGTCGGCGCGCGAAACGGCAGCTCGTGTGGCAGCAGGCGCCATAGCGCGCAAGGTCGTGCCGGGGCTTGAGGTCAAGGGCGCGCTGGTGGCCATGGGCGTGCACGGTATCGACCGCCGTCGCTGGAACTGGTCGGAAGTGGACAACAACCCTTTCTTCTCGCCGGATGCCGGTTCGGTCGAGTTGTTCGCAGACTATCTTGATGGCATTCGCAAGAGCGGATCGTCGGTCGGCGCAGTCATCGAGATTATCGCTGAAGGTGTGCCTGCTGGTATCGGGGCGCCGATCTACGGCAAGCTCGATCAGGATATTGCCAGCCTGCTGATGTCGATCAATGCGGTCAAGGGTGTGGAAATCGGCAACGGTTTCGAGGCTGCCCGTCTTACCGGCGAAGAGAACGCCGACGAAATGCGCATGGGCAATGACGGCAAGCCGCTGTTCCTGTCCAATCATGCTGGCGGGATTCTCGGTGGCATTGCGACTGGTGCGCCGGTTGTGGCGCGTTTCGCCGTCAAGCCGACCTCGTCGATCCTGACCCCGCGCCGCTCCATCGACAAGGACGGCAAGGAAGTGGATGTGAAGACCAAGGGTCGTCACGATCCGTGTGTGGGTATTCGTGCCGTACCGATCGGCGAGGCGATGGTGGCCTGTGCGATTGCAGATCATTATCTGCGTCACCGCGGCCAGACTGGCCGCGTCTAAACAATTTGGGGCCAGACTGGCCGCATCTGATTGAATTCGGCCATACTGGCCATATCTGACCGACGATAGGGCCCGTTGGTTGCCTGACACATAGAGGTCGAAATGAGCTATAACCAGAAACAGGTCGTGGATGCGCTTCGCGCTTTCGAACGCGGCGAAATCGTTGTGGTCATGGATGATGACGGGCGCGAGAACGAAGGCGACCTGATTGTTGCCGCCGTGCATTGCACGCCGGAAAAGATGGCCTTCATCGTCCGCCATACGTCCGGCATCGTCTGTACGCCGATGACTCGCGACGAAGCCAAGCGTCTCAACCTCGCGCCGATGGTTGCCGAAAACGAATCCGCTCACACAACAGCGTTCACTGTGACGGTCGATTACCGCCATGGCACGACGACCGGCATTTCGGCAGAAGACCGCACGCTGACCGTGCGCAATCTGGCGAACCCGAATGCCGGTGCTTCGGATTTTGTGCGTCCCGGACATATTTTCCCGCTGGTTGCCCGCGAAGGCGGCGTCTTGATGCGCTCCGGCCATACGGAAGCCGCTGTCGACCTCTGCAAGCTCGCAAACCTGCCGCCCATCGGCGTTATCTGCGAACTGGTCAACGATGACGGTTCCGTCATGCGTGGTCCGGACGTGAAGGCCTTTGCTGAAAAGCACACGCTGCATCGGGTTACGGTCGCCGACCTCATCGCCTATCGCCAGCGCAAGGAAACGCTGGTCAAGCGCGTTGGTGATGCACCGGTCAAGACCTGTGCAGGTGCGGCCCATGCCTACACCTACGAACTGCCATGGGAACCCATGCAGCACGTAGCCGTCGTGTTCGGCGATATTCGTGACGGCGAGGAAGTGCCGGTCCGCCTGCATCGCGAAGATGTGCTGAACGATGTTTTTGGCAAAGGCGGCAGCAATCTCGATGCCATCATGGAAAAGATGGGCAAGGAAGGTCGCGGCGTACTGGTCTATCTGCGCGAAGGTTCTGTTGGCGTGCGTTCCGATCACCACGACACCCGCGCCCGTGACGCGATCCAGAGCGAGCATGAAAGCCATGCCGAAGCGGTTGCCCGCGAGGAGGAATGGCGTCAGATCGGCCTTGGTGCGCAGATATTGAAGGATCTCGGAATCACGTCGATTGTGCTTTTGGCATCGCGTGAGCGTCACTATGTTGGCCTTGAAGGTTTCGGCATCCACATCGCCCGTACGGAAATCATCTAGTCTCCTTCAGACAAAGCTGGCGCATGGCCGTCATGGCCATGTGCCGGTGAGATGCTATAGTGAATCGATGACGACACGGCTTTACTGGCATCCGATCTATCTCGAACATCTGACCCCGCCCGGCCATCCCGAGCGCCCGGATCGTATCCGGGCCTTGATGAGCGAATTGGAGGGGCCGGATTTCTATCGGCTCGACCGGGTGGAAGCGCCGCGCGGCGACGAGGCGTCAGTGTTGCTTGCCCATCCGGAAAAGCATCTGGAAGCCATACGCGCCGGAATACCGGAGCCTGCTTCGGACGAGGCAGCGCCAGCGCCCGTGGTGAAGCTTGACGGCGACACCTATGTCAGCCCGAAAAGTCTGGATGCAGCGCTGACGGCGATTGGTGCGGCGACAGCGGCGGTCGATGATGTCTTTTCCGGTGCTGCAAACAACGTGTTCGTTGCAGCCCGCCCGCCGGGACATCATGCCGAGCGTTCCACTGCGATGGGCTTTTGCCTTTTCAACAATATTGCGATTGCCGCCCGTCATGCACAGCAGCGTCACGGCGCGGAACGTGTCGCTATCGTCGATTGGGATGTCCATCACGGCAACGGAACGCAGGATATTTTCAAGGACGATCCAAGCGTCCTGTTCTGTTCGACGCATCAGTTTCCCTTGTATCCCGGAACGGGGTCGAAGGACGAAACCGGCGTCGGCAACATCTTCAATGCACCACTTTCCCCCGATACGGGAAGCCGCGAATTCCGCGAGGCATTTAATAGTCGTGTATTGCCCGCTTTGGACAATTTCCGGCCAGATTTGATCCTTATTTCGGCGGGCTTCGATGCTCATTTTCGCGATCCGCTGGCCGAGCTTAATCTTGACGAAGCGGATTTTGACTGGGCGACGGGCAAACTCATGGAGCGGGCAGAAAGGTTCTGCGATCACCGGCTAGTAAGTGTGCTTGAAGGTGGATATGATCTAGAGGGCTTGTCGCAGTCCGCGTCTACGCATATTACGCGGCTGTTGAAAGGATGAATCATGGTAACCGAACCGTCCAACGCCGACATTGCAGTAATGAGCTTCGAGGATGCGTTGAAGCAGCTTGAGAAGATCGTCGACGATCTGGAGCGGGGCGACGTGCCGCTGGAAGAGTCCATTCGCATCTATGAGCGTGGCGAGGCTCTGAAAAAGCATTGCGATACGCTTCTGAAGTCTGCCGAGGACAAGGTGGAGAAGATTCGCATTGGCCGCGACGGCCAGCCGGTCGGAACCGAACCGCTCGATCCGGAATAAACTGGTCCAATAATTCTGCTCAGAACAGCGTTTTGAGCTGGGTGACATAAGGCGCGAGAATCCCGCTCAGCATGTAGGGACCTAGGCCCCAGACCAGTGTCCATCCTGCAGCTCCGACGATATTGGCCGCCAGAAAATGCAGCGGGTTCATTTTCATCGAACCCGCAACGATGCCGTTGAGCTGTCGCAGGAGCACGACGAAACGAGCCGTCGCGACCACGTAAATTCCCTTGCTGTCGAAAAGTTTCTCGAACTGTTCCAGCCGTTCAGGCGTCAGCTTGACGAGGTGCCCGTATCGCAGGATCAGGCGGCGGCCACCGAAACGACCGATCAGGTATCCGGTGCAATCGCCAAGTACGGCGCCGATGAATACGGCAATCAGTACGGCTTCGATATTGAGCGTTCCATGCAAGGCAAGCAGCGAGCTTGCTATAAGGGCGCTTTCACCGGGCAAGGGTGCGCCGAAAGATTCAAAATATACGATTACGAAAAGCGCGAGCGCGCCATAGGCTGCAATATATGGTTCCAGAAAGCTCATGGATTGGCAGGTCTTTCGGCCGACAGAACTAAAAAGGCTCCGGACGAGCCGGAGCCTGAAATCTGTAACTATCACATCAGCCGATGGAACGCTTGCCGGTAATTGCGTGGTATACCCACAACACGATTATTGAGCCGATGATCGCGATAACAAGGCTGATCGGATCGAATGCGCCAGTGACGCCACGTCCAAAAAGCTGAGACGAGATCACACCGCCGACAATGGCGCCGACAATGCCGAGAGCAATATCCAGGAACAGGCCCTGGCCACTTTTATTAACGATCTTGCTGCCGATGAAGCCGGCAATCAAGCCTAGTATTATCCAGCTTATAACAGACATCTAATATCTCCCGATGCGTAAATACACTTTTGCATCACGCACTTAGGAAATTTTCACACTGCTATAAAATTTGCAAGGTATAATGCTTGTCAAATCGGGAAACCCATTTAACTTTAACTTACCGAATGCACAGTTGGCATCGGATAACAGGGAGTATCGTGTGATGGGAAGTTATGACGACAACTCAGGCAATTCGCCCATTCCCGGCGGAAGCCTTGCGAAACCGGTTCTGATCGCGCTCGGCGCCCTGCTGATCGGCAAGATGCTGAAGGGTAATAGCGAAGAGACGGAGGCCACTCAGGCGCAGCCCATACCAGTACCGGATCAGTCGCAAGCGGGCGGCGGCCTGCTCGGCGGTATCCTTGGCGGGCTTGGCGGCCTGCTTGGCGGTGCGGCTGCCGGAAATGCCTCAGCAGCTCCCTCGGCTCCGGGTTCACTGGGCGGCGGTCTTGGCGGCCTCCTTGATCAGTTGAAACAGGCTGGCCTCGGTGAAAAGGTGGATTCCTGGGTCGGCCAGGGAACCAATCATTCAATCGAGCCGGGCCAGCTTGGCGACGCAATCGGCCAGAAAACACTGAGCGAAATTGCTCAGCACGCCGGTATCGACCAGCAGGAACTTCTGGATCAGCTGTCGCAGGTTCTGCCGGGATTGGTGGACAAGCTGACGACCAACGGACAGGTACCTGACGCCAGCTCGCTTTCCAAGCTGTTGCAGGGACGCTGACAGAATTTGCATCCTGATCGAACCGCACCGCTTGTCGGTGCGGTTTTGTTTTGGGGCTACATTCGATAAAATGACGGCGCCGCTTATATATGCGTTGTAGAGCAATAGCTGGAGTTGCGTTGCATGAGTTTCTTTCCGTGTCCTGATCCGGTTCTTAGCGACAAGACGTCGGTAGACAGCATTGAAACGCTGGTCATTCCACGCACAAGCGACATCGGTGGACTGGAAGTGCGGCGAGCCTTGCCGACCGTGCGCCGCCGTCTGGTCGGGCCGTTCATTTTCTTTGATCGCATGGGACCCGCCGTTCTGAGGGATGGTGATGCGCTGGATGTGCGCCCGCACCCGCATATCGGACTTTCGACCGTGACCTATCTGTTTGACGGACATATCCGCCACAGAGACAGTCTCGGCACCGAAATGGTTATTCGTCCCGGTGACGTGAACCTCATGACCGCCGGTCGTGGCATCGTGCATTCCGAACGATCGCCAGAAGAGGAGCGCAACGGGCCACTGTCCATTTCCGGCATTCAGACCTGGCTCGCGCTGCCCGATGCGCTGGAAGAAATCAGCCCGGAATTCTTTCACACTAATGCGCCAGAACTGCCGGTGATGGAGGATCGCGATTTCTCTGGTCGGCTGATCATGGGCTCCATGCTGGGGCTGGAGTCTCCGGTGATCCAGCACGCCGATACGCTTTATGCGGATATTCGTATAGAACCGAACGGGCGCTTTCCGATCCCGCCCGTGGCCGAAGAACGCGCCATCTATACGCTGCAGGGCAATGTCGGCATTGGCGGTGAGGTCTTCCCACCGGACCGCTTGCTGGCATTCCGCCCTGGCGACGATATTGTCGTGCAGGCCGGGCCGGAAGGTGCTCATATTATGCTTTTTGGCGGTGCAACTCTCGGCTCGAAGCGCTATGTATGGTGGAACTTCGTATCCTCATCGCGAGAGAGGATAGAGCAGGCCAAGGAAGAATGGCGCAGCGGGCGTTTCGACATCGTGCCCGGTGACGAGAAGGATTTCATACCTCTGCCTGAATAATGTGGATTGCCTCCCGCTGTAGGACACGATGTCCCGCCCTGCTTGA
This sequence comes from Ochrobactrum sp. XJ1, assembly GCF_024701725.1. NCBI lineage: Bacteria > Pseudomonadati > Pseudomonadota > Alphaproteobacteria > Hyphomicrobiales > Brucellaceae > Ochrobactrum > Ochrobactrum sp. XJ1. Next base: position 72,489 of record NZ_VDGD01000004.1, on the reverse strand, counting down.
TCCTGTCGCGTTGCTACTATACCGACAACAAAACCGAACCAGAAACAGGTTGTTTTAATGTCCCGACCCACGACCCCATTGCTTGACAAGGCACCGATCCCGGAAGCCCTGCGCGCATTGCCGGAATCTGATCTGCCGCAGCTCGCGCAGGAATTGCGTGCAGAGCTGATCGACGCGGTTTCAACCACCGGCGGGCATCTGGGAGCGGGACTGGGAGTGGTGGAGCTGACAGTGGCATTGCACCATGTCTTCGACACGCCGCACGACCGTATCATCTGGGACGTTGGTCATCAGGCTTATCCGCACAAGATTTTGACCGGGCGCCGCGACCGTATCCGCACGTTGCGCCAGACCGGCGGCCTTTCGGGTTTCACCAAGCGTACTGAAAGTGAATATGATCCTTTCGGTGCTGCACATTCATCGACATCGATTTCCGCTGGCCTCGGCATGGCGGTCGCATCCGATCTTTCGGGCGAAAAGCGCAATGTTATTGCCGTCATTGGCGATGGCTCCATGTCGGCAGGCATGGCCTATGAGGCGATGAACAATGCTGGTGCGCTCGACGCGCGCCTCATTGTCATCCTCAACGATAATGATATGTCGATTGCGCCGCCGACCGGTGCGATGAGCGCCTATCTGGCGCGTCTTGTCTCCGGCAAGACCTATCGCAGCGTTCGCGAGGCCGCCAAGCAGGTCGCCAAGAAACTGCCGAAGTTTTTGCAGGACAAGGCTCGCAAATCGGAAGAATATGCGCGTGCCTTCTTCACTGGCGGTACCCTGTTCGAGGAGCTGGGCTTCTACTATGTCGGTCCTATCGATGGCCATAATCTGGATCATCTGCTGCCGATCCTGAAAAACGTACGCGATACGCAGGAAGGCCCGGTGCTCATTCATGTGGTGACGCAGAAGGGCAAGGGTTATGCGCCCGCAGAAGCTGCCGCCGACAAATATCACGGTGTCAATAAGTTCGACGTCATCACCGGCAAGCAGTCGAAGCCGCCTGCAAATGCACCGAGCTACACCAAGATTTTCGGCACGAGCCTGATCGAGGAAGCCCGTCACGACGACAGAATAGTGGCGATCACCGCCGCCATGCCATCGGGCACCGGGCTTGATCTTTTTGGCGAAGTGTTTCCGCAGCGCACATTCGATGTCGGTATTGCCGAGCAACATGCGGTAACCTTCGCCGCCGGTTTGGCTAGCGAGGGCTATAAGCCCTTCTGCGCGATCTATTCCACCTTCCTGCAGCGTGGTTACGACCAGGTCGTGCATGACGTGTCGATCCAGAATCTGCCGGTGCGCTTCCCCATTGATCGCGCCGGACTGGTTGGTGCCGATGGCCCGACCCATGCAGGCTCCTTCGACACGGGCTTTCTCGCAGCTCTTCCCGGTTTTGTAGTGATGGCTGCATCGGATGAAGCCGAACTGCGCCATATGGTGTGCACGGCTGCCGAATATGATGAAGGCCCGATCTCTTTCCGGTATCCGCGTGGTGATGGTGTCGGTGTTGACCTGCCAGAGCGTGGACAACTGCTCGAAATCGGCAAGGGACGTATCGTGCGCGAAGGCACGAAGGTTGCTCTGCTATCCTTCGGAACGCGCTTGCAGGAATGTCTTGCCGCCGCCGATGAGCTGGGGGCCGCCGGTCTTTCCACCACGGTTGCCGATGCACGCTTTGCCAAGCCACTCGACCACGATCTGATCCGTCGTCTGGCACGCGAACATGAAGTGCTGGTTATGGTGGAAGAGGGTGCTGTCGGTGGCTTTGCTTCCCACGTGCTGCAATTCCTTGCGACTGACGGCCTTCTGGATCGTGGCCTCAAGGTGCGGGCTTTGACCTTGCCGGATACTTATCAGGACCACGGCAAGCCGGATGCCATGTATGCGGAGGCCGGTCTTGACCGGGCAGGCATCGTGCATGCGGTGTTTGCAGCTCTTGGCCGCGAGGCGGTTGCAGCGCCGTTTAGCGCCTGACTGATGAGCGGAGAAACGAGCGACAAGAACCTGCGGCTCGATCAGTTGCTGGTGGAGCTTAGACTGTTTGCGACGCGTTCGCGGGCGCGTGATGCAATCCAGCGCGGCACGGTCAAGGTGGACGGCAAGCCCGTCACCAAGCCGGGCCAGACGGTTTTGCGCACTGCAAAGATCGCCGTGGATGATCCGGCGAGTGCTTATGTTTCTCGCGCTGCCTTGAAGCTTATCGCGGCGCTTGACCATTTCGAGCTTGATGTGAAGGGGCGCACCGCGCTCGACATAGGCGCATCGACAGGCGGTTTCACGCAAGTTTTGCTGAAGCGCGGCGCAAGCCATGTTCTTGCCATCGATGTCGGCCACGACCAGTTGCACGAAAGCTTGCGCGCCGATCCTCGCGTCACCAACAAGGAAGGGCTCAACGCTCGTGCTCTGGAACTTTCCCATCTCGATGGACGCGAAATCGATTGCGTGGTTTCGGACGTGAGTTTTATTTCGCTGAAACTTGCCTTGCCTCCGGCATTGGCCTTTGTGCAAAAAGGTGCTATCTGCGCGCTTCTCGTAAAGCCGCAATTTGAAGCGGGCCGCGAGGCTATCGGCAAGGGCGGCATTTTGCGCGATCCGAAAGATGGCGAACGCATAGCAGAAGAACTGAAATCATGGCTTGAGACGCTGCCCGGCTGGCGCGCGCTCGGCCTCTGCCCGTCGCCAATCGAAGGCGGCGATGGCAATCGTGAATATCTCCTGGCAGGAAAGAAGGACCTATGACAACGCAGGCAATGGGGCAAATAACAATCCGCTCGATTGGTGCGGGCGGCGATGGCGTCGCCAACCTTCCTGATGGCCAGATTTATGTGCCCTTCACACTGCCGGGCGAAGTGGCCAATGTTGCGCGCGACAAAAACCGCGCAACGGTTATGGCGCTTCTCGAAACATCGCCCGAGCGGCAGGCGCCTGCCTGCCAGCATTTCGAGGATTGCGGTGGCTGCGCACTGCAGCATTGGCAGGATGAACCCTATCGCCTGTGGAAGCGAGAACTGGTTGTCTCCTCGCTGAAGGGCAGGGGGATCGACACGGAGGTTGCGCCTCTGGTGGCTTGCCAGCCGCGCACGCGCCGCCGCGCTGTTTTTGCGGCGCGAAAGACGGAGAAGGGCGTGTTACTCGGCTTCAACCGTCACCTCAGCCATGAAATCATCGATATCGTCGAATGTGCGGTCACGGTGCCGGAAATCATTGCGCGGCTTGACGACCTGCGTGAAGTCGGGGCCTTGATTGCACCTGGCTCCAAACCGTTCAAGCTGGCAGCGACGCAGACGGAATCCGGCCTCGATCTTGCGGCAAGCGGTTGCGGCAAGCTGAGCGATGAGCAACGGCGCGCGCTAACTGCGCTTGTCATGAAAAAGGGCTTTGCGCGCCTTTCGCATGAAGGCGAGATCATTGTCGAGCCGAAGAAGCCGCTCATCCATTTCGGCAAGGTGCCGGTTCCTGTTCCGCCCGGCTGTTTCTTGCAGGCAACAGCCGATGCTGAAGAGGCGATGGTGCAGCTTGTTCTGGACCATGTCGGTAAGGCCAAGCGTGTGGCGGACCTGTTCTGCGGTGTCGGCACATTTGCATTGCGTATTGCTGAAAAGAGTGCAGTTCATGCCGTTGAAAACGACGCGCTGGCCCTTGCGGCTCTCGACCGTGGCGTGCGCCATGTGCAGGGATTGAAGCCCGTTTCAGTCGAACGTCGCGACCTGTTCCGCCGTCCGCTGATGCCGAAGGAATTGCTGCCTTACAACGCCGTGGTTTTCGATCCGCCGCGAGCAGGTGCGGAAGAACAGGCGCTTGAACTGGCGAAGTCCAAGGTGGAGAAGGTTGTCGCGGTTTCGTGCAATCCGGTGACGCTCGCCCGCGACCTCGCCATTCTGACGAAGGGCGGCTATCGCGTCACGCGTGTCACGCCGATTGACCAGTTCCTCTGGTCGCCACATGTTGAAGCTGTGGCGACGCTGGTGAAGAAGTGAGCGTTTAAATCAACGCCCAATCCACCGCCGCTTCGGCATGTAGGCGCGTCGTATCGAATACTGGCACGGGGCTATCCTGCTGGCCGATGAGCAGCATGATTTCGGTGCAGCCGAGAATGATGGCTTCGGCCCCGCGCTCAACCAGCCGACTGATGACAGCACGGTATTTTTCGCGTGACGCATCGCGTACTTCGCCGACAACCAGCTCGTGATAGATGATGTCATGAACGGTTTTGCGGTCGGCATCGTCGGGCGTCAGAACCTCAAGCCCATGTTTGGCCGCGAGGCGGCCTTTGTAGAATTCCTGCTCCATCGTGAAGGCGGTGCCAAGTAACCCAACTTTTGACAAGCCTGCAGCCTTGATCTTCTCCGCTGTCGGGTCAGCAATATGCGCAAGCGGGATCGATGTGGCGTTTTCGACGTCAGCAGCCATTTTATGCATGGTGTTTGTGCAGATCAGGATGAAATCCGCGCCGCCCTTTTCAAGGTTCTGCGCGGCCTCGATCATGAGCCTGGTCAGCTCGTCCCATTTGCCTTGATGCTGAAGCTGCTCGATTTCACCAAAATCCATCGACCACATCAGGCTCTTGGCGGAGTGCGTGCCGCCGAGCCGTGTGCGGATTTCCTGATTGATGATGCGATAATATTCCTGCGAGCTTTCCCAGCTCATCCCGCCTATAAGCCCGATCGTCTTCATCAACCCCTCCCGGATAAAATTAAGGGCGGATCACTCCGCCCTTGTTACTCGGTTTTGTGTTTTGGGCGAAAGCCGCAATCACATCTTTTCGATGATCTTCTGGTCGCCTTCATGCGCCTTGCCGTTGGCAGCGATAATGGCGGGAACGATGTCCTCCGCCTTGTCGATGACCAACGGATTCACCTGATGTGCGGTGTGCAGGAAGCCTTCGGTCGTCATGTGCTCAAGAAGCGAAAGCATAGGCTGCCAGAAGTTGTTGATGTTAGCGAACACCATCGGCTTGCGATGCTTGCCGAGCTGCGCCCAGGTCATCATTTCCACGATTTCCTCAACCGTGCCGATGCCACCGGGAAGGGTGACGAACGCATCCGACTTCTGGAACATGAGGTGTTTGCGCTCATGCATGTCACCCACGACGATAAGTTCGGTGAGCTGTTCGGCCTTTTCAAGGCTCGCTTCCTTGTCGAGCAGGAAGGTCGGAATGATGCCGGTGACTTCGCCGCCGGCCTCCATCACGCCTTGCGCAACCGCGCCCATGATGCCGCGCGTGCCACCGCCATAAACAAGGCGCAGACCGTGTTCGGCGATGGACCGGCCGAGTGTGACGCCCGCTTCGCGATAGATGGGATTTAGGCCCGTAGACGAGCCGCAATAAACACAGATGGATCGAATCTCAGACATGATTTTCTTGTGCGCTTTTGACCTTTCAGCGTCAAGCGTCTGCGATTTCATTTTGCAGTGAAGATTGCCGTCAGTGAGACGTTTACGTCAGGTTCCGGGTGGACATTCACAGTGATTGTTATATCTCAATCCGTATGTACTCCAGATTGAGAAGTGGATTGGATATGAAGAACTGGGTTGTGTTTCTCGGGCTCACCTTTGCCGCATCATCCGCATCGGCTGGCGAGATCAACATCAAACTGCCGGACGATACCGAAGTAACGACCAACTCCGTTCTGTATAAATGTGGCGAGAAGAATGTCTCGGTAACCTACTACAATGCTGGTGATATTTCGCTTGCTGAACTGGAGCTTGAAGACGAGACTATTGTCGCTTCCAACGTCATTTCAGGGTCTGGAGCCAAATATGCCGGTGGCGTCTATATCTGGTGGACCAAGGGCGAAACGGCCGATCTCTATAACCTTATGGACGATCCGGACCAATCAAAGCCGACAAACTGTGTAGAACAGTAACCTAGCTAATAAAAAGCCTCGTACCTTTTGCTGTTTCGGTGCAGATTCCTTGTAGGGGGAAGCCAAAAGCTATAAACCCGCTATTATAGTCTCTGGCGTGGATTTCGAAACGAAATGCAAAAGAACAGTTTAGGATTGCTCGGTATCGGGCTCGTCGCAATCGTCGCCGGGCTCGGTCTCTATTGGAATGCAACACGATCTCGCGTTGAAGCCCCGCAACCTAATGCCACTGCACCAGCTTCGAGCAATGCGCCAGCGCAGCCAGAAGCAACACCATCCGAGATGAAGACGCCAGACGCTGCCAAGCCTGCGGGCGATGCTGCGGCAAATGATGCGAAGCCGCAAGGCGTGCAATCAGAAGAGCCAGCCAAGCAGGCTGATGCCGCTCCCGCAGAGCAGGCCAGCAAAACGCCGGTTTTCGATCTCCTTCGTGTCGAGCCTGACGGTTCGGTCGTGATCGCAGGCAAGTCCCTTCCCAGCGCTGATGTCGAGGTTGTCGCAGGTGCCACCGTTGTGGGCAAAGCCAAGGCCGGAGCCAATGGGGATTTTGCCATTGTTCTGGATAATCCTTTGAAGGCAGGTGATCATCAGCTGGTCTTGCGTTCAACTGGTGCTGACAACAATGTTGCCACTTCCGCCCAGACCGCCATCGTGTCGGTGCCTGAAACCAAGTCGGGGCAGGTGCTGGCGCTGGTTGAGGAGCCGGGGCAGGCGAGCCGCCTGATTACCAAGCCTGAAACGGCAGAGAAGCCACAGGACGATGCGGGAGCTAACCCTGCAGCTGCGACTAAGGCCGACAAGCCGGAAGCCAAACCTGCACAGGATTTGCCGATTGCAATTGAGGCTGTGGAGATTGAAGGTCAGGCTGTTTTCGTGGCGGGTAAAGCCAAAGGCGGCAATCGCGTGATCGTCCACGCCAATGATACATTGCTTGGCGCAAGCCTCATTTCGCCTGATGGCCGTTTCCTCGTGCAGAGCAAACAACCGCTCAGCGTTGGTGATTACATCGTTCGCGCTGACCTGCTCGACAATGCCAATCAGGTTCTGGCCACAGCCCGCGTCCCGTTCCGTCGCGAAGCTGGTGAGAATATCTCGGCTGTTGCTTCCGACACGGACGGTCAGACGGCGGCTGCATCGGAAGCGATCGGTGATAAGGCTGCTTCGTCGGCAACTCCACTGCAGAAAGTCGATGGCTCCGTCATCATTCGGCGTGGGGATAATCTCTGGACGATTTCCAAGCGCGCCTATGGCAAGGGTACGCGATATACGACGATCTATCTCGCCAACCGCGACCAAATCCGCAACCCAGATCTCATCTGGCCGGGTCAGGTATTCAACATGCCGAAGGAACCCTTGGGCGATGGCGAGGCCAAACGCCAGTTGGAAGATAGAGCTAACTGACGGAGAGTTCATGGAACTGATGCGCGGCTCCTAACGCAGGGAGGTGCGCTTCGGCAATAAGCGCCTGTCACGATAGTGTGTTTCCGTTTTGGCTGTCTTTTCTGGAATGAACGTCTCCAAATCTTGAACTTCAGAGCATAATCGTATATCGTCGATATACGATGAAGATGGTTCTGGACAAAAGCTCGACCGAAACTGTCGCCGATCTGGCGCAGCTCGGCATTGATGATGAAGCGGCAGCGCGCATTTGCGCCGCGCTGGGCCATCCTGTCCGCATTCGCATTATTCGCCAGTTGATGATGGAGGACGCCTGCTGCTGCAAGGATATTGTCGGCAAGCTCGACCTTGCACAATCAACGGTTTCCCAACACCTCAAGGTCCTCGTGCAGGCTGGTCTTATCGACTATCGGCCGGAGCGCCAGTCCTCGCGTTACAGCGTCAACTGGCGGCAACTAAACGCTGTCCGCACGCATTTTGCTTCCTTCAAGAGCAGATGCTGCGGCTAGAGCATGTCTCCCGAAAGTGTGAACGGGTTTCGGGATAAAGACATGCGTGAAAACAAAGAGATAGAGCGATAACGGAGTTTCATCTCGTACGAAATCGCTTGAGCCCACCGACTTGAAAGAACGCACCATGAGTTCCCCCAAAACGGTTTCCGCCGACTCTGGCGAAACGTTCAAGACACTGCGAAATCTCTGGCCCTATATGTGGCCGTCCGACAGGCCCGATCTGCGTATGCGAGTCGTCTGGGCCACGTTCTACCTGGTGATTTCCAAGATCGTGCTCATCCTCGTGCCCTATTTCTTCAAATGGGTGACGAATGCCTTGACTGGTCAATTGAACCCGCCGGATTATATCCCGCTGTTTCTGGTCGGCGCAGTGATGCTTGTGCTGGCTTATAACGGCGCCAAGATCGTACAGGCTGGCCTCAACCAGCTTCGCGATGCATTGTTTGCAAGCGTCGGGCAATATGCGGTGCGCCAGCTGGCCTACCGAACCTTCGTGCACATGCACCAGCTATCGCTCAGGTTCCATCTTGAACGACGCACGGGCGGGCTTTCGCGGGTCATTGAGCGCGGCACCAAGGGCATCGAAACGATTGTTCGTTTCACGATCCTCAACACCCTGCCCACCATTCTTGAGTTTGCGCTGACAGCGGTGATTTTCGCTTTCGCTTACGGCATTTCCTATCTGCTTGTGGTCGCGGCGACGGTCTGGCTCTATACCTGGTTTACGATCAAGGCGAGCGACTGGCGCATCAATATTCGCCGCGAAATGAACGACTCCGATACGGATGCCAATACCAAGGCAATCGACTCGCTGCTCAACTTCGAAACGGTCAAATATTTCGGCAACGAGAACATGGAAGCAAAGCGCTTCGATGCTTCGATGGCTCGCTATGAAAAGGCTGCAACCCAGACCTGGACGTCGCTTGGCTGGCTGAACTTCGGTCAGGCCGTTATCTTTGGTGTCGGCATGGCGGTGGTCATGGTCATGTCGGCGTTGGAAGTCCGGGCCGGAACGCAATCCATCGGCGATTTCGTTTTCATTAATGCCATGCTGATGCAGCTATCCATCCCGCTCAATTTCATCGGTTTCATCTATCGCGAAATCCGTCAGGGTTTGACCGACATCGAGCAGATGTTCGATCTTCTCGATGTGAAGCAGGAAGTCGTCGACAAGCCCAATGCACCAGCATTGAAAATCGATCACGGCGCAATCCGTTTCGATGATGTGCATTTTGCCTATGATGCGAACCGCCCGATCCTCAAGGGCATCAGTTTTGAAGTTCCGGCAGGAAAGACGGTGGCGATAGTCGGACCGTCAGGTGCGGGTAAATCCACGATTTCGCGATTGCTGTTCCGCTTCTATGATGTCCAGTCGGGATCGGTTTCCATCGACGGGCATGACGTCCGCGACGTCACGCAGGAAAGCCTGCGCAAGGTCATCGGCATGGTGCCGCAGGACACGGTTCTGTTCAACGATACCATCGCTTACAACATTCGTTATGGCCGTCCTGATGCCACGACCGAAGAAGTGGAAAAGGCGGCTGAGCTCGCGCAGATTTCCGGCTTCATCAAGCATCTGCCGGAAGGCTATCAGGCCATGGTTGGCGAACGCGGCCTCAAGCTTTCGGGCGGTGAGAAACAGCGTGTAGCCATTGCGCGCACGATCCTGAAAGCGCCTCCAATCCTGATACTCGATGAGGCGACCTCCGCGCTCGATACCGCGACCGAGCAGGAAATCCAGTCTGCACTTGACATCGTTAGCCGTGGGCGTACCACGCTAGTCATCGCGCACCGTCTGTCGACCGTCATCAGTGCGGATGAGATCATCGTTCTGAAGGACGGTCTGATTGCCGAGCGCGGCACTCACCGCATGCTTCTCAAGCATAAGGGGCTTTACGCGTCCATGTGGGCTCGTCAGCGCGAGGCGGATGAGGCGGAAGAGCGTCTGCGTCAGGTTCGCGAAAGTGACGAATTGGGTATCGTCACACGTGGTGTTCCGGCGGCGGAATAGGCAGTTTATCGGCAGCTAGTTATATTAGGGCGCGATCACGTGCCCTAACAGCCGTGAATAATTTGCGAAATGGATTTCGATTCTGAACAGGATGAGGTAAATAACGGCCAAACTCAAAGGAAGAGCGATGAGCCTTACTGACACCATCCGCAATACTTTCGTGCCGATCCATCGGGAAGGCTATCCGTTTATCGCGGGCTTTTTCGTGGTTTCGCTAATTCTGGGCTGGCTTTGGGACCCGTTGTTCTGGATCGGCATGGTGCTGACCGTCTGGTGCATCTACTTCTATCGTGACCCGGAGCGCGTGACGCCGATGGACGACGATCTGGTCATCAGCCCCGCTGACGGCAAGGTCTCCTTCGTCGGACCGGCTGTGCCACCTGCCGAGCTGGATCTTGGCGCTGAACCACGCATGCGCGTGTCGGTTTTCATGAATGTGTTCTCGGTTCACATCAACCGGTCTCCGGTGCGTGGCAAGATCGACAAGGTCGTGCATCGTCCGGGCAAGTTCCTCAACGCGGAACTGGACAAGGCGAGCACGGAAAATGAACGCAACAGCGTCCTTATCGAAAGCCCGCATGGCAAGATCGGTGTTGTCCAGATTGCCGGTCTGGTCGCGCGGCGCATCGTTTGCTGGTCGAACGAGGATGATGATTTGTCCGTGGGCGAACGGTTCGGCCTGATCCGTTTCGGATCGCGCGTCGATGTTTATCTTCCGGCTGATGCGACCATTCGTGTTGCAGTTGGCCAGACGGCAGTCGCCGGTGAAACCGTGCTGGCCGATTACGGCAGCATGCGCGGCGAACCTGTGGTGCGGATCGGCTGAGCCGATGGAGACGCCTTTTCCGCCTTTTGAGCCCAATGGCCGCGTGGATTTATCGCGCGGCCCAAAGCTGTCGCAGATACCGCTGCGTATTGTCGTTCCCAACGTCATAACGGTTCTGGCCATCTGTGCCGGTCTGACTGGTATCCGTCTAGCTTTCGAGAACCGCTTCGAGCTTGCCGTCGTGATGGTGCTCGTGGCTGCCTTTCTGGATGGCATTGATGGGCGCGTAGCCCGCATGATGAAGGGATCGTCCAAGTTCGGCGCCCAGATGGATTCGCTAGCCGATATCGTCAATTTCGGTGTAGCGCCCGCCTTGGTGCTTTACGCCTTCATGCTCGATCAGGCGCGCTCGTTCGGCTGGATCGCAGCACTTCTTTATGCCATTGCCTGCTGCCTGCGGCTTGCGCGTTTCAATGTCATGCTCGAAGACCCGAACCGTCCGGCATGGCAAAGTAACTATTTCATTGGCGTGCCCGCACCGGCCGGTGCCATGCTCGTTCTGTTGCCGGTCTATCTTGGCTTTCTGGGTTTGACGCCAACGCGGGGGCTCGCTTTTGGCGTGGCGATCTATACCGTGGCAATCGCGTTCCTGTTGGTAAGTCGTCTGCCAGTCTATAATGGCAAGTCCGCCGGAAGCCTCGTCCGGCGCGATATCGTCATGCCGCTCATCCTGTTCGTGGTGGTTTACGTCGCCTTCCTGATGAGCTTCACCTGGCAGACTTTAAGCCTCACGGCGCTTGCCTATCTCGCATTTCTTCCGTTCAGCCTGGCTGCCTGGAACAAGCGCGAAGCTGCTGATCGAAAGGCCGAGGAAGAGGCCGTCACTGAAGAAGATAGGCCGTCAGAGGAAAACTGACGGCAATGTCTGCTTGATGAAACTGACGCGCTCCTCGACCGATGATTTCGGCAGGAGTGCGATTTCATATCCAAGCCGTCTGTAGGTTTTATCCATCGCGTCGAAAGTGCGTGCGGCTTCCTCGAAATCTTGCTTTCGCTCAGCATCCTGACCGAAGATTTCTCTCCAAGGCGGAGCCAGGAAAACTGTTCTGTAGTATGGAAATTGCCGTGCGGCCTTTTCCATGTGTTGGGGAACGGGCAGGTTGCACAGCATCAGATAGCCGATTACATCGGGCACGCCGCGGTCGAAGAAGACCGTCCCGCGTTGTTGTTTCGCCATCGTGTGCGAGCGCATTTCCCATGAAAGCATTAGCTCTGCAAAAATCGCGCGATCACTCCAGGGCAGGGCCTTGCCGCCGATAGCGACCTGATCTTGAATAATGGCGCGTCCGGCTTCCACGGTGCGGGAAAAGCCCTGCCTCTCGAGTGCATCGATCAGTGTGCTTTTGCCTGATCCGGGTCCGCCGCTGATGATAATGAAACGCTGGTGATCTTTGGTCATAAGTCCTCCAATAGCAAAGGGAACGCGCGCCAAATTTGGCAGCACGTGACAAAGGGGTCTGAGAGGGGGAGAAATGCCCGCTGAAAAAAGAGCCAACAGATGGCCAGGCGGGAAAACTTAATAAGTAAATACATCGAACCGGCCTTGCATATAGGCAAGGCCGGAGGACCGAAATCAGCTCGGCAGATGATAGTCGAGGAAGCGTTCCTGACGCACGTCGAAAAGCTTGCCGCTAACTTCAAGGTTCGGATCGGCGAGCTTGACGATCTTTTCAGCGACTGACTGCGGTGTTGGCAGCGTTTCAGGATCTTCGCCCGGCATGGCCTGCGCGCGCATGGCGGTGCGGGTGGCGCCCGGATTGACAGAGTTGATCTTGAGCTTCATCTGCTTCGTTTCTTCAGCCCAGCTGCGTGCCATGACTTCGACAGCAGCTTTCGAGGCAGCATAGGGACCCCAAAAAGCGCGGCAGGTATGCGCCACGCCTGAGGAAAGCAGAATGGCACGTCCCGCGTCGGAAGCGCGCAGCAGCGGATCAGTGGACCGAATGAGGCGCCAGACGCTAGTAACATTGACGTTCATGAGCTTCTCGAACGTCTTGGCCTCGACATGGCCAATCGGTGAAATCGTGCCAAGGACACCCGCATTCGCAACCATGATATCGAGCTTGCCCCAGCGCTCATGAATGGAGCCGCCGAGACGATCGATCGCTTCCATGTCGGTGATATCGAGAGGCACTAGCGTCGCATTGCCTCCCAGTTTGCGGATATCGTCGTCCAATTCTTCAAGTCCGCCGACGGTGCGGGCAACCGCAATCACATGCGCGCCGCGTTTTGCCAGTTCAAGCGAAAGAAAGTAGCCAATACCGCGCGATGCGCCTGTTACCAGTGCGATGCGGCCCGTAAGGTCGATGCTCATCTAGTCCCCATATGATGCAAGAACATGAAACAGGCGGCCTTTTGGGCCGCCTGCGTGAAGAATTGGGCGATCAGCCGTTGCTTGCGAGCAGCGACAGCGTATGCACGTTGCTCTCTACTTCCTGATCGAGAAGGCGGGTCGGATATTCGCCCGTGAAGTAGTGATCGGTGAAAGCTGGCGCCTTCGGATCACGCGGCTTCCCACCAACAGCCTTGTAAAGCCCGTCGATGGAAAGGAACGCCAGGGAATCCGCGCCGATGTAGCGACACATGGATTCCAGGTCTTTGTGCTGGTTGGCCAGCAGCTTATCGGCATGGGGGGTGTCGATACCATAGAAATCCGGGTGGTAGATCATTGGACTTGCCACCCGGATATGCACTTCCTTTGCGCCCGCGTCGCGGATCATCTGGACGATCTTAACGGACGTGGTGCCCCGTACGATGGAATCATCCACCAGCACGACCCGCTTGCCTTCGATCATGGCGCGATTGGCGGAATGCTTCAGCTTGACGCCAAGCGCGCGAATTTGCTGCGTCGGTTCGATGAAGGTACGGCCCACATAATGGTTGCGGATGATGCCATATTCGAACGGAATGCCGCTTGCCTGCGCGAAGCCGAGTGCGGCAGGTGTGCCGCCGTCAGGCACCGGCACGACAACATCCGCTTCGATGCCGGCTTCCTTGGCAAGCTCCATGCCCATATTCTTGCGCGCGACATAGACGCTGCGACCGCCGACGACGGAGTCGGGACGGGCGAAATAGACATATTCGAACAGGCAGAGCCGTTCGGGCTGCGGATTTTCAGCCTTGATGGATTCGATGGTGATGGAGCCGTCCTTCTGAATCTCGCAGATGACCACTTCGCCATTTTCGACGTCGCGAACATATTTCGCACCGATAATGTCGAGGGCACAGGTCTCCGAGCAGAAGATTGGCTTGCCGTCGAGCTCGCCCATGACGAGCGGGCGGATGCCGATAGGGTCACGCGCCGCGATCAGTTTGGTTCGGGTCAGCGCCAGCATGGCATAGCCGCCTTCGACCTGCCGGATCGCATCGACGAAACGGTCGGAAGAAGATGAATGGCGCGAACGGGCAATCATATGCAGCACGACTTCCGTATCGGAAGTTGCCTGAAAGATCGCGCCGGAAGCAATCAGCTGCTTGCGCAGCGTAATGCCGTTGGTGAAGTTGCCGTTATGGGCAATGGCAATGCCGCCGACTTCCAGTTCCGCGAACAATGGCTGCACGTTGCGCAGGATCGTCTCGCCGGTGGTGGAGTAACGCACATGGCCGATGGCGCGGTCACCGGGTAGGCGGTTCAGCGTTGCTGCATCGGTGAAATGATCGCCGACGAGACCCATATGGCGTTCGGAATGAAAACGGCGATTGTGATAAGAAACGATACCGGCGGCTTCCTGCCCACGATGCTGGAGGGCATGCAGGCCCAATGCGGTCAGCGCGGCTGCGTCTTCATGGCCAAGTATGCCAAATACGCCGCACTCTTCATGCAGGGTGTCTTCGTCCAGCATAAAGGAGGCATTTTCAGAAGAATGGCTGGTCATTGCCGCAAGGCCTTTCGATTGCAGAGGCAACTAAAGCGCCTCTCTATCACAAGATGGCTTTTTGTTAAAAGCGAAGAGTTCACCGCTGCGTCGATATAGTCTCATGAACATTAGTATCGCACGATGTCCAAGAATAATCTCGCAAATTACCGCCTGAAATATGTTCGCGGAACCGAAATGACAATGTGTACGCGTCATTTTGGCTATTTCACATCTGTCGGCTTTTGCATCCAGAATTGAAAAAGCCGCCAGCAGTGCCGACGGCTTCTCGATATCTTGGAACAGCTTATTGCTGTGCAGGCGTATCGTCCGGAACAGGCGCTTCTTCTTGCTCGCCAGAGGCCGGAGCATTTTGCTGTGGCTTGAACTTGTCGATCATTTGGTCGGGATTAGCCGGCAGAAGGTCGATCAGCTGCTGGCCGAACGAATCGAGCATTGGCTTCGATTTCGCGTTTGTCACCCAGGCTGGCTGGTTCGTTGGGATGAGCCAGTTGAAGAACAGCATGGCAACGACAACGAGAAGCACACCGCGCACGCCGCCGAACAGGAAGCCGAGCGTGCGGTCAAGCGCGCCGATACGGCTGTCGATGATGAAATCGGCGATCTTCATGGTGATCAGCGAAACGATGATCAGAACGACGAGGAAGACGGCGCCAGCGGCGGCAATCTTCGCTATGGTTTCGTTGTTGATATAGGGCTGCACGAAAGGCAGAACCGGCTGGTAGAAAAGGTAGGCCGCAGCGGCCGCAGCCGCCCACGATACCAGCGACAGCACCTCGCGGGAAAAACCGCGCACCATCGCCAAAACGGCTGAAACCAGCGTTATCCCGAGTAGAATTCCATCAAGCATGGTTATCGGCATTCTGCCTGTCCTCAGTTATTGTGCGCAATCACTTTAATACGCAGGGCAGTCAAAGATGCTGGAGCTTATCACCGGAAGGTTGACAGATTCTTCCAGTCATAAAACTCCAGATTTATTGCTTCTTTCCGGAGCCTGAAGCCGCGATGCGCGCAACAAGGTCGGGCAGAGCCGAAGTTTCCATAAGCCGGAAGTTGCGATCTTTCCAAAGTTCGCCACTGCCGCCGGGCACTTCTGCCTGCCGAAAACCAAGTTTCTCGGCTTCCTTGAGCCTCTGTACTGCATGCGTTACCGCGCGAACAGCACCGGAAAGGCTGATTTCGCCGAAATAAACACAATCTGGCGGAAGGGCAATACCGGCCATGGATGAAACTAGTGCAGCAGCCACAGCTATATCGGCGGCAGGCTCGCTGATACGATAACCGCCCGCGACATTCAGGTAGACATCATGCTGGCCGAAACGAACGCCGCAATGCGATTCGAGCACGGCGAGGATCATGGCAAGTCGTCCGCCGTCCCAGCCGACGACCGCACGACGCGGGGTGCCGAGCGAGGAAGGGGCGACAAGCGCCTGTATCTCCACCAACACCGGGCGCGTGCCTTCCATGCCGGCAAAGACTGCCGCACCTGGAGCCTTGGCGTTACGCTCTCCGAGGAAAAGCTCGGACGGGTTGGAAACCTCACGCAGCCCACCATCGGACATCTCGAATACACCGATCTCGTCGGTGGGGCCGAAACGGTTCTTCACCGTGCGCAGGATGCGATAGTGATGTCCGCCTTCACCTTCGAAATAGAGGACGCCATCGACCATATGTTCGACCACGCGAGGGCCTGCAATCTGGCCGTCTTTGGTAACATGTCCCACCAACACGACTGCTGAACCAGTCTGCTTGGCATAGCGGATCATGGCTTGTGCCGACGAACGCACCTGCGTGACCGTACCGGGAGCAGAATCAGCCATATCGGTCCAGAGCGTCTGGATCGAATCGATGATGACGAGATCGGGTCGCTTGGTATCAGAAATAGTAGCGATGATGTCTTCGACGTTGGTTTCGGCAGCTAGTTCCACCGCTGACGATGCCACACCGAGACGCTGCGCACGCAGACGTATCTGCGCGACGGCTTCTTCGCCCGAAACATAAACAATGCGATGGCCACGATTGGAAAGGGCGGCTGCAGCCTGCGTCAACAGCGTGGATTTGCCGATCCCGGGATCGCCACCGATCAGAAGGGCTGAACCGCGCACGAAACCGCCGCCGGTAACCCGGTCAAGCTCGCTGATACCGGAAATGATGCGTGGCGCATCTTCAATGTCGCCAGACAGGGAGGTAAGGGCGACGGCGCGACCTTTGCGCTTGGACAACATGGCGCCGGGACCAGACCCAATGCCGCTATTGGTGCCTTCCTCGACAAGCGTGTTCCACTCACCGCAGGAATCGCACTTGCCCGCCCAGCGCGAATGAACCGCGCCGCAATTCTGGCAGATGAATTGAACGCGCGCTTTGGCCATCAGACGCGCTCCATCTTGATCGTGATCTTACTATTCATACTGATCCGGCAGATAGGAACCCTCGGCCAGATCTGCAAATCGCGTAAACTCAGACTGGAAGGCGAGCTTGACGGTGCCGGTCGGTCCGTGACGCTGCTTGGCGATGATGACGTCAGCTGTGCCGCGCACTTTTTCAAAGTGCTGCTTCCATTCTTCATATTTCGGGTCGAATTCGTCACGCGGTTCGAGGTTCTTGACGTAATATTCCTCGCGAAACACGAAAAGCACCACGTCGGCGTCCTGCTCGATGGAGCCCGATTCACGAAGGTCGGAGAGTTGCGGGCGCTTGTCGTCGCGGCTCTCCACCTGACGGGAGAGCTGTGAAAGCGCAATGATCGGAACATTGAGTTCCTTGCCGAGCGCCTTAAGGCCGGTAGTGATTTCGGTGATTTCCTGCACGCGGTTCTGCGCTGAGGCCTTCGACGAGCCGGTCATCAACTGCACGTAGTCGATCACCAGAACGTCGAGGCCACGCTGGCGCTTCAGGCGGCGTGCTCGCGCTGCAAGCTGCGCAATGGAGATACCGCCCGTCTGGTCGATATAGAGCGGGATTTTCTGCATCACCTGTGAGCATGCAACAAGCTTCTCGAAATCGGTTTCGGTGATGTCACCACGACGGATTTTTGAAGAGGAGACTTCCGTCTGCTCGGAAATGATACGGGTTGCAAGCTGTTCCGCCGACATTTCGAGCGAGAAGAAGCCGACGACGCCGCCATTTATGGCTTTTACGCTACCATCGGCCTGCTGTTCGCCTTCGTAGGCGTTGGCGATGTTGAATGCGATGTTGGTGGCAAGCGAGGTCTTGCCCATACCCGGACGGCCTGCAAGGATGATCAAGTCGGAAGGCTGTAGACCGCCCATCTTGCCATCGAGCGTATGGATGCCGGTGGAAACACCCGAAAGATGGCCATCACGCATAAAGGCGGCGTTGGCCATGTCAACTGCTGTGGTCACTGCATCCTTGAAGGGCAGGAAACCGCCATCATAACGCCCTGTTTCGGCAAGCTCGAACAAGCGGCGTTCGGCGTCTTCAATCTGCTCCTGCGGTGCCATGTCGACAGGCGCATCATAGGCAACGTTCACCATGTCCTCGCCAATGCCAATCAGCGCGCGACGCGTCGCCAAATCGTAAATCGCGCGGCCGTAATCTTCGGCATTGATAATGGTGACGGCTTCGGTTGCGAGGCGAGTCACATATTGGAAGATCGTGAGATCACCCACCTTGCCTTCGGTAGGCAGGAAGGTCTTCATCGTTACGGGATTGGCCATCTTGCCGACGCGAATGAGATCGGTCGTGATTTCATAGATGCGGCGGTGCAAGGGTTCGAAAAAATGGGTTGGCTTGAGGAAGTCCGATACCCGGTAAAAGGCATCGTTATTGATCAGGATCGCGCCCAGCAGCGCCTGTTCCGCTTCAATATTATGGGGTGCTTCCCGATAGAGCGCGTCTTTCTGATCCCGCGCATCGTCGAGTTTGCGTACCGCCGCTTCCGCCATGATTCTAAATCCTGTCCCTGATGCACCCAGCTAGCCATCAAGCGATGCCAAACGCAACGCAGCTTCGGATGATTCCTGATGGAAGAGAAAACCTATACCATGATTCACACTGATCCACAGTTCAGGCGTTGCCTTTATGCACTTCCTATTGACGGAGATTGCGGGGAGCAATCGGCGATATTAATCTTCTCCCACCCCAAAGCTCCCTGATCTGTGCGGGCATTCAAAGCAAAGCCCGCCTTACATTCACGAGGAATATTCATGCGACACCGCACCATTGCAGCCTGGCTTCTGACAGCATTGGCTCTCTTTTTTTCATCAACGGCTTCGTCGGCAGCCTCGGAACCGATCAAGGTCAAAGTGTTTATCGCCGCCATGTTCGAGATCGGTCAGAACAGTGGCGACCGGGCCGGTGAGTTTCAACGGTGGTACGAGCATTACTGGAAGGATGCGAAGCCCATCGAAGTCAAAGGGGCGCTGAAACCCGTTTATTGCAACGTTGACGGTGTATGCGGCTCAGTTCTCGGCATGGGTAAGGTGAACTCCTCGGCCAGCATGCAGGCAATCATGCTCGACCCAGCCTTCGACTTCTCTAAAACTTATTACATCCTGTCCGGTGTGGCCGGCACACCACCTTCACGCGGAACGATAGGTGATGTCAGCTGGGCGACGTGGCTCGTCGATTACGATTTGGGCCATCGCTGGGCACCGGAAGAAGGCAAGCCGGGCGAACCGGTATTCATCCCACGAAAGGGATATGAAGAGTATCGTGTTTTCAAGCTTGATCCTGATTTGGTCGCAGCGGCAATGCGTTTGGGCTCCAATGCGGAGCTTCGCGATTCGCCGGAGGCCCAGGCGTATCGCATGCGTTATCCCGACAAGGCTGCGCAGGCGAAACCGGCATTGAAGACGGGCACGCATATGACCGGAGATACATTTTTCCATGGTCCCGGATTGTCGAAAGAGGCTCAGTATATAGCCAAGCTCTATGGTGCCGACGACTATCTCGCCACCGAGATGGAAGCCGCAGCGCTTGCGCTCGTTATCAAGCGGCAGCACGGTACAGACCGCATCCTCAGCCTGCGTGGTTCGGTAAACTTCGATCAGGGAAATCCGAAAGAAACCACGCTGCAGCATCTGGATCCAGCGCCGGGCGAAACGGCAGGGGGGTTTGCGGAAACGGTCGAAAACATCTACCTCGTCGGCGCTCCGGTCGTGAGCGACATCGTCACCCACTGGGACAAATGGGAAGCAGGCGTGCCAAAGCCGGAATAAGATCAGAGAAAGCGGGCTGCTCCAACGGAACGGCCCGCCTTATTTATAGCAGATCGGCTTCACCTCAGGCGTTCATGCTTTTCTTGACGGCCCGCCCCTCGCTGTTGGCGCCTTTGGGCGCGCTGTCGAGGCGCTTGAGACGCTTTTCCTCGGCCTCAATATAGTTGCGGGTTAGCGGAACGGATTCCTGTTTGTGGGCGATCTGAATGTGGAACACCATCATGTTCTGCCAGCGGAAAGCGCTTTCAGACGCAGCCAGATAAAACTCCCACATGCGGCAGAAACGCTCGTCATAAAGCGCCTTGGCCTTGTCACGATTGGCCATGAACGCTTCCCGCCAAGCCTTGAGCGTTTCCGCATAATGAAGCCGCAGGATTTCTACGTCGGTGACATAGAGCCCGGCCTTTTCGATATGCGGCAGAACCTCAGAAAGTGCCGGAATATACCCGCCCGGAAAGATGTACTTGCGGATGAACGGATTGGTCGCTCCCGGTCCATCGGCGCGTCCGATGGCATGCAGAAGGAAAACGCCATCCTGTTTCATCAGGCGAGCGACGTGCTGGAAATACTCGGCGAAATGCCCGACACCAACATGCTCGAACATACCAACCGATACCAGCCGGTCAAACTTGTCGTCGATGTTGCGATAGTCGCTCAATTCGAACTTCGCACGGTCAGCCAGTCCTTCATCCTGCGCTCGCTGATTGGCAATGGCATGCTGCTCTTCGGATAAGGTTACGCCGGTGACATTGGCCTTGAGATAACGAGCCAGATAGAGCCCCATACCACCCCAGCCGCAGCCGATATCGAGCACCTTGTCGCCTTCCTTCACCAGCAATTTTGCCGCGATATGGCGCTTTTTGGCAAGCTGCGCCTCGGCGAGTGTAGCGTTTGGCGGATCGAAATAGGCGCAGGAATATTGCTTGTCGGGATCGAGAAACAGATCGTAGAGCTCACCGGAAAGGTCATAATGACTTTTGATATTGTTTGAAGACCGCGAAATCGTGTTCATCTGCTGGAAGCGACGGAAAAAAATGCGCAGCTTCGCCAGAGCTTTCATCCACGGTTCGGTCGCCGCAGTCGGCCCGGTATTCTCGAATACCACCTGAAGGAGCGTGTAGATGCCGCCCTTCAAAAAATCGATCTCGCCATCCATGAAACACTCGGCGAGTTTCAACTCCGGGTCGAGGGCTACGGCCCGCTCGGCGTGCTTCGTCTTGAAGTGTATATGAACTGGTTCGCCAGTCCTGTCGCCGTACCGGGTAAGCGCACCACTAGAATCGGTGACCGTCAGGTCGCCGGTTTTAATCATATGCGAAAGAACAGTACGCATAATTCCATACATCGGCCCCATCTCCTCTTGGGGATCGAAGCAGGCTTACGTCCATGCGTTTGCATGGCAGGCGGCGGTGCATAAGTATCAGAGCCACTCTGTCATCAGATTTTCAGGCAATATCCCCTCGGTCAATCGGCCTCGGGAGTAATGCCCAAGCAACGCGGACGTTTCCGTCAGCACCTCTCCAATCCAATACTAATATGTAGAATAAGGAGTTTTGCCGATCTGAAAAGAGAAAATGCCCGGCGGAGGCCGCCGGGCACGATCATATAAAGTTTACCACGATGGGAATGCGGACTGTCTGGCTTTGCATTCCCATAGATAATAGGTGGCTAAATTAAGCCTGATCTTCAGCTTCGTCCTCTTCGTCGAAAACTTCTTCCGACAGAGGCTGCTCTTCGATGCCGTAGATGGCTTCGATCGAGGTCAGGTCTTCACCCTTTGCCTGACGTTCGGCTTCTTCGGTCGAACGTGCGATGTTGACCGTAACCTGAACCTGAACTTCCGGATGCAGCGAAATCGAGACTTCGTGCAGGCCGATCGCCTTGATCGGATGGTTCAGTTCAACCTGGTTGCGGTGCAGGGTGAAGCCATTGGCTGAGATGATGTCGGCGATGTCACGGGTCGAAACGGAGCCGTAGAGCTGGCCGGTTTCACCAGCCGAACGTACAACGATGAAGCTTTCGCCATTGAGCTTTTCAGCGACGGCCTGAGCTTCGTTCTTGCGCTCCAAGTTCTGGGCTTCGAGCTGAGCGCGCTGGCCTTCGAACTTCTTCTTGTTGGCTTCGTTGGCACGAAGAGCCTTGCCCTGCGGGAGCAGGAAGTTACGAGCATAGCCGTCCTTGACCTTGACGGTTTCGCCCATCTGGCCGAGGCGGCCAATGCGTTCCAGAAGAATGACTTCCATTGGAGTTTCCTTTCGAGTTTCTGATTCGGTTACTGACTGTCAGCGCCCGGCATTTTCGAGACCGGCGCGCCGCGCGAAGTGTCGAAAAGTCCGAGAACCATGAAGATGAAAAGCAGGAATGCGAAGAGTATGATCGCAAAGTAAGCGAGCCACAGCGCTACCGGGCGCCACACCTTGCCGCGTGTGCGGAAATGCATAATGGCAAGACCTGACATCATGAAACCAGCGCTAAGCGCGCCTGCAACGACGGTTGCGATCAATCCGGCGCCGCCGGGAACAAATGCAACCGCAAGAGCGACCGCGAAGACGAGCAAGGCCGGGCGCGGCATACGCAGTGTTGCGGGCCAGTCATCACGCGGACGGCGCAGGCGACCCGACATGGAGATCAGGCGCTGTGCCAGATAAAGATTGCCAACGAGAATCGCGAGGCAGGTTGCCGGCTGGATTGCAGGCAAGGCGACCATCAGAAGCGACGTTACATTGCTGCGAATGTCATCGCTGGCCGTGAACTGCGGATCGGCTTCGGCAACCCGGTCGATAAGCGTATTTGCGAGTTCGCGCGCCATGTCCGGGCCAAAGCCCAGGATCGCACCGATGACGATGAAGCTGAGCGCCACCATCATGGCAAGCCGGAACACAATGTCTGAAAGCGGATACCAGACCAGAACATCCTGCGGTCCGCCGAGTTCTTCGGCTGGCCGCGCGAGGCCGGACAGATAGGCGCCGGTTGCTGCGGGAATGAAGCTGGTCAATGCCATCAGAAGTGCTGCAAGCGGGACGGCGACAACGCCGACGGCAACCGTAGCTGTGGCGGCGGCAACGATACCGGCGCTCGAACCCCAGCCAAGGGCAACAACGAAGATGGGAAGTGGTGTCAGGAAGTAGAGAACCATGGCCATAGCAGCCATCGCACCACCCTGGGCGATGACGCCGGACGACATCAAGGCCGAGGCAAGCCCCGCCAATATGCCGATACCGATAATGGTTCCATTGAATTTCATCAGTTTCGCTGTCCTGCTCCGGTCTTGCCGGTTCGTGCAGTTAGAGGCCGTTGCCCCAACTTGGGTTTTTATTACGCTTCATTGCGCCCATCGCAATGAAGGAAGGGGTTGGGAGGCAATCTCTGCGAGAACGCCTCCCAGAATCTCGTTCTTACTTCACAACGTAAGGCAGAAGGCCGAGGAAACGAGCGCGCTTGATCGCCTTGGCGAGTTCACGCTGCTTCTTCTGGCTGACAGCCGTAATACGGGACGGAACGATCTTGCCGCGTTCGGAAATGTAACGCTGCAGAAGCTTGACGTCCTTGTAGTCGATCTTCGGTGCGTTTGCGCCGGAGAACGGGCACGTCTTGCGACGGCGATGGAAAGGACGACGGGTCGGGATCTGATTGATATCAACCATGATTATGCTCCTTCACCAGCTTCGTTGTCGCGTGGGCGACGTGGGCCGCGATCGCCACGGTCACCGCGATCACCACGGTCGAAACCGCCTTCGCGACGGCGAGGACGATCATCACCATCGCGTTCGCGACGGTCGTCGCGGCGGGTGAGCATGGCCGACTGGCCTTCTTCGTGTTCTTCAACGCGAACGGTGAGGAAACGAAGAACGTCTTCGTTGATGCGCATCTGGCGTTCCATTTCGGCGACGGCTGCGGCCGGAGCGTCAATGTTTACGAGTGTGTAATACGCCTTGCGATTCTTCTTGATACGGTAGGTGAGGGGACGCAGGCCCCAGCTTTCGACCTTACCGAACTTGCCGCCATTAGCTTCGAGGACACCCTTGTACTGTTCGACGAGAGCGTCGACCTGCTGCTGGGAAATGTCCTGGCGGGCAAGAAGCACATGTTCATAAAGAGCCATTGGCTTTGCCTTTCTTCTGTTACAACATGCCGACACCAACGGCTAAGCCTCTGCGACTTCTCTTTTGCCGGAAATCCGGTGAAGAAAGGACGCTCACTGAGACGATCGAGAGCGGAGACACGGGAGGCAGAAGCGCTTGAGACTTCTACGGATGTTCGTGAATTTGACTGCACAAACAACCGGCCCTCCGTTCAGCCCCCAGCTGGTGCCGAGCAATGAACGGGCGGCTATTACGTGTTTTTCCCCGGCTTTGCAAGGCGCAAACCGCACAAAAGCCGGGAGATACTTGACTTTGTTGCCCTCACTGAGGCACATCCGGCCAAATTGTGCATTTAATTGCAGGGCATGTCGGCGAAACGGATATCGGTTTCGACATTATCATATGCTCAAAACCAGAACGAGGCATCAATGGCGGTAGCATTTACTTTCCCCGGACAAGGCAGTCAGGCTGTGGGTATGGGCAAGGCTCTGGCCGAACAGTTCGCTGAAGCGCGCGCCGTTTTCGATGAAGTGGACGCGGCACTGGGCGAAAAGCTTTCCGCTACCATGTTCGAAGGGCCGGAAGATGTCCTGACGCTGACCGCCAATGCCCAGCCTGCGCTGATGGCTGTTTCAATGGCCGTGCTGCGCGTCATGGAAGCGCGCGGCTTTTCGTTGAAAAACAAGGTTTCCTACGTTGCCGGACATTCGCTTGGTGAATATTCAGCACTTTGCGCAGCCGGAACATTCTCGCTTGCCGATACGGCGCGCCTCCTGCGCATTCGCGGCAATGCGATGCAGAAGGCTGTTCCCGTTGGCGAAGGCGCGATGGCCGCGATCATCGGCCTGGAGCATGGCGACGTAGAAGCTGTTTGCGCTGAAGCCAAGGCATCCGGCTCGGTCCAGATCGCCAATGATAATGGTGGTGGGCAGCTCGTTATTTCCGGTTCCAAGGCTGCGGTCGAGCTGGCTGCAAAGCTTGCATCCGAAAAGGGCGCCAAGCGGGCCATCATGCTGCCCGTATCCGCTCCCTTCCATTCAACTTTGATGAGCCCCGCTGCTGACGCAATGCGTGAAGCGCTTGCTTCGGTTGAAAAGCACAATCCGATCGTGCCGCTCATCGCCAATGTGCGCGCAGCGCCGGTTAACGACGCCAACGAGATTGCCGATCTGCTGGTTGAGCAGGTTACAGGTCAGGTGCGCTGGCGCGAAACGGTCGAATGGTTTGCGGCCAATGGCGTCACCACGCTTTATGAAGTAGGTTCAGGCAAGGTTCTGACTGGTCTGGCGCGCCGCATCTCGAAGGATGTGACTGGCGCCGCCGTTGGTTCGGCTGAAGAAATCGAAGCAGCGCTTGCTGTTCTCGGCGCTTGATCCCGAAAAGTTGCAGACTTTTCGGATAAGATCATGCGATGGAAATTGAGAAGCTAAAAGGGATTTCGCATGTTTGATCTGACTGGCCGCAAGGCTCTGGTAACCGGCGCAACCGGTGGTCTTGGCGAAGCGATTGCCCGCGCTCTTCATGCGCAGGGCGCAATCGTCGGCCTGCACGGCACACGCGAAGAAAAGCTGAAAGAGCTTGCCGCTGAACTTGGTGACCGCACCTTCATCTTTCCGGCCAATCTTTCTGACCGTGAAGCCGTCAAGGCTCTCGGCCAGAAGGCGGAAGAGGAAATGGGCGGCGTCGACATTCTCGTCAACAATGCCGGCATTACCCGCGACGGCCTATTTGTGCGCATGAGCGACGAAGACTGGGATGCGGTTCTCAACGTCAACCTGACGTCGGTATTCAATCTGACGCGTGAGCTGACCCATCCGATGATGCGCCGCCGCAATGGTCGTATCATTAACATCACGTCGATTGTTGGCGTGACCGGCAATCCGGGTCAGGCAAACTATTGCGCGTCGAAGGCAGGCCTCATTGGCTTCTCCAAGTCGCTGGCGCAGGAAATCGCCAGCCGCAATGTAACGGTTAACTGCATCGCTCCGGGCTTCATCGAATCGGCCATGACCGATAAGCTGAACGAAAAGCAGAAGGAAGCGATCATGAGCAATATCCCCATGAAGCGCATGGGCGTTGGTGGTGATATTGCAGCGGCAGTTGTCTATCTGGCAAGCGACCAGGCTGCCTATGTGACGGGCCAGACCCTGCACATCAATGGCGGCATGGCCATGATCTAACCCTCCTTCTTCTCCCTATTATGGTATAAAATGCCTTAATACGGGGGCTGAAGAAGGAAAAGGCGCTTTGCCTTGCTCAAGAAGCATGGTAATGCGCCCATCGAGAATTGCGGCATTCTGAGTAGAAGTGCCGCGATCCTGTTCCGAAAGGAATATCCACAGGATGACTGTCCGGGCGGCTTCGCTCGAAACTTGGCAGACATCTTATAACTTGATTACAATCCTGCATGCCGCTAACCAAGGCAGAGCAACAAACACACAGGTCGAGGTTCCGACATGAGCGATACCGCAGAGCGCGTCAAGAAAATCGTTGTTGAACATCTGGGCGTAGATGCCGACAAGGTCACGGAAGGCGCAAGCTTCATCGATGACCTCGGCGCAGACAGCCTCGACACGGTCGAGCTGGTCATGGCTTTCGAAGAAGAATTCGGCGTTGAAATTCCTGACGACGCCGCCGAAACGATCCTTACGGTCGGCGACGCTGTGAAGTTCATCGACAAGGCTGCCGCCTAATCTGAACTTGGGCATCGGGCTGGGGTTCTCACGAATCCCGGCCCTGCTTGTTTTTGGTCGTTTCTTTCGTGGTCACGATCAGAACGAATATGCACAAGGGCTGTTCAGCGGCCTGTTTGTGAAACTGCCGGAACAATGATCGAAGATCGTGTTCGACATGGCAGGCTCCGGTTTCAACAATTGGAGCACCATCCCTTCCAGTCAGGCCCGGACATATGTTCTGCCGGTTAAAGCCTGCGGGGCGGTGTTCGTGACATAACAAAGTTTTAAGGGGTGGATATGAGGCGTGTCGTCATCACCGGTCTTGGTCTGGTGTCGCCGCTTGCCAGCGGTGTCGAAGAGACCTGGAAGCGTCTTATTGCCGGTGAAAGCGGTGCTCGCCGCATCACGGAATTTGAAGTTGACGATCTGGCCTGCCAGATAGCCTGCCGCATTCCGGTTGGCGATGGCACCAATGGCACCTTCAACGCCGACCTCCATATGGAGCCCAAGGAACAGCGTAAGGTTGATCCTTTCATCGTTTATGCTGTCGGCGCTGCCGATCAGGCGCTGGACGATGCCGACTGGCATCCTGAAAGCGACGAGGATCAGGTCCGTACTGGTGTTCTCATCGGTTCCGGCATCGGCGGTATCGAAGGTATTGTCGAGGCCGGCTACACGCTGCGCGACAAAGGCCCGCGCCGCATTTCTCCGTTCTTTATTCCTGGCCGCCTGATCAATCTGGCTTCCGGCCATGTTTCGATCAAGCACGGGCTGCGCGGCCCAAACCATTCGGTTGTAACGGCTTGTGCAACCGGCACACATGCTATCGGCGACGCAGCCCGTCTGATCGCTTTCGGCGATGCGGACGTCATGGTTGCTGGTGGAACGGAATCGCCGGTTAGTCGCATTTCGCTGGCAGGCTTTGCCGCTTGCAAGGCGCTGTCCACCAAGCGTAACGACGATCCGACCGCAGCTTCCCGTCCTTATGACGAAGACCGTGACGGTTTCGTGATGGGCGAAGGTGCGGGCGTTGTGGTTCTCGAAGAGCTGGAACACGCACTGGCGCGTGGCGCGAAAATCTATGCGGAAGTTATCGGCTACGGTCTTTCGGGCGATGCTTACCACATCACTGCTCCGACCGAGAGCGGCGAGGGTGCCGAGCGTTGCATGGTCGCTGCCCTGAAGCGCGCTGAAATCACGCCGGACCAGATTGACTACATCAACGCCCATGGCACGTCGACCATGGCTGACACCATCGAACTCGGCGCTGTAGAGCGCGTGGTTGGCGATGCTGCGTCGAAGATTTCGATGTCCTCGACCAAATCGGCTATCGGCCATCTGCTTGGTGCTGCCGGTGCAGCCGAAGCGATTTTCTCGACGCTTGCCATCCGCGATAATATCGCGCCGGCTACGCTCAATCTCGATAATCCGGCTGTCTCGACGAAGATCGATCTGGTTCCGCACAAGGCGCGTGAACGCAAGATCGATGTGGCTCTTTCGAACTCCTTCGGATTTGGCGGAACCAACGCTTCGCTGGTCCTGCGCCGATACTCGTGATCGGTTTCTCTGAAAATAGAATATCGACTTTAAAAAAACGCGGGGATTTCTCCGCGTTTTTGCCAAAATAAAACCGGATGCGATGTTTAAAATCGCGAACTGCGGTTAGTGTGGTCACGACTCCGAAGAGTGTTATCCCATTCTGACGAAATAAGTGCAAAAAGCCGTTCTGGGCGGGCATTCGGCACAATGTGTCGGGAGGTTCGCAAAAATAGATAGACAGAGCCTTTCTCGTGGTTTGGTTCAAACTAACGAAATACTCTGGACCGAGGTGATTGAGTGAATTCAGAGGCGCCATCCGGAACACCCCCTGCAGACGAACTGCCCAAGGGCGTGACGCAGGAAACGAACGCGACTTCAAAGCCGTTCGTGCCGAAATCCGCGTCTGAAGCTCTGCGTCCCGAGCCGGGAACGCCGCCGCCGCGCAAGCGTTCGCGCCATGCCCGCAGCCAGATCGTAGTTTTCATGAATTTCATGCTGTCGCTGGTCGTGCTTGTTCTGCTCGGCGCGTCGGCCTTGTTCTATTTCGGCAAGATGCAGTTTGACGGACAAGGTCCGCTTACTGCCGAAACGACGTTTCTCGTCAAGCGCGGCGCTGGTATCGCCGAAGTTTCTAACAGCCTGGAAAATCGTGAAATCGTCAGTGACGCGCGTATTTTCCGCTATGGGATGCGGACGCTCGGTCATGAAAATGATCTGAAGGCGGGCGAATACGCCATTCCGGCGGGCGCTTCGATGCGCGATGTGATGAATATCCTCATCAGCGGCAAATCCATCATGTATCCGCTGACCATTCCGGAAGGTCTGACGGTCAAGCAGATTTTCGATCGTATCTCGGCTGATCCGACACTGGTTGGTGACATGCCGAAGGACATGCCGCCGGAAGGTTCGCTCTTCACCGATACGCTGAATTTCACGCGTGGCACGACGCGTTCGGAAATCATCGATCGTATGGTCGCCTCCCAGAAGAAGCTCGTGGACGACGCCTGGGCAAAGCGTGGTTCCGACCTGCCGATCAAGGACAAGAACGAATTTGTGACGCTGGCTTCCATCGTTGAAAAGGAAACCGGTATCGCGTCGGAACGCCCGCATGTGGCGTCGGTCTTCGTCAATCGCTTGAAGAAGGGCATGCGCATCCAGTCCGATCCGACCATTATTTATGGCCTGTTCGGCGGAGCTGGCAAACCTTCTGATCGGCCGATCTTCAAGTCGGACATCGAAAAGCCGACACCTTACAATACCTATGTGATCAACGGTCTTCCGCCGACGCCGATTGCCAATCCGGGCAAGGCTGCGCTGGAAGCTGTCGCTAATCCGCTGGATACGGAAGACCTCTATTTCGTTGCCGATGGCACGGGTGGCCATGTGTTCTCGAAGACGCTGCAGGAACACAACGCCAACGTCCGTAAATGGCGCTCCGTGGAACAGCAAAAGAATATCGAGCAACAGAACAATAGCGGCAGCAATACAAACCAAAGCGCGGGGCAGTAGCTTTTCGCTACGGCTTTGGTGGGTTTGAGAATGTGTAACCGAAGCCGGTGTTCGCCACCGGCTTCGGATTGGTTTTTAGAGTAAGTCCGCACTGTCGCGGGCGTGAGTTGAGGGGGATGGAACGCATGGCGCTCCAAAGCATGACCGGTTTTGCACGCCATGCCGTGCAACATGCCATGGAAGGCGGAGAAGCGCGCATCGTCTGGGAAGTGCGTTCCGTCAATGGTAAGGGGCTCGACCTTCGGCTGCGTTTGCCGCAAGGCCTTGAAGCCGCCGAACATCCTGTACGCTCCATGCTGGCGCGTCATTTTTCGCGTGGCAATTTTCAGGCAAGCCTCAGCGTGGAACGCAGCGAGGCACAGGCCGGTTTCAGTATCAATCAGGCCATGCTCGCCGAGATCCTGAAACTCGGTGCGGATTTGCAGGCAACGCACGGACTGGCCCCCGCCAGCGTAGACGGCATTCTTTCGTTGCGCGGTATCATCGATCAGGCACAGATGGCTGATGACGAAGACGAGCGCGGCGGACTGGAAGCCGCTGTCGTCTCAGGTTTTGAGGAAACGCTGAACGCAATCGCCGATGCCCGCAAGCAGGAGGGCAAGGCTCTTTTCACTATTCTGTCCGCGCATGTCGATAGTATCGAGCGCCTGACCGTGAATGCCCGCTGCGACCCGTCGCGGAGCACAGACGCGATCAAGGCCCGTCTCGCTGGACAGGTGGCGCTGCTGATGGATTCCGCACGCGAGCTTGATGAGACGCGGCTCTATCAGGAAGCGGCGTTTCTGGCGACCAAGGCCGATATTCAGGAAGAGCTTGACCGGTTGGAGACCCATGTGGCATCTGCCCGCAAGCTTCTGGCGGATGGTGGCCCCGTCGGGCGCAAGCTCGATTTTCTTTCACAGGAATTTAATCGTGAAGCTAATACACTGTGTTCCAAATCGAATGCAGCGTCGATCACAGCCATCGGTCTGGAACTGAAGGCAGTCGTGGACCAGTTTCGCGAACAAGTACAAAATCTGGAGTAACAGGTATCATGGCCATCTCTTCGGTTGAAAATGGCGTCGCACGTAGAGGCTTGATGGTGGTGATCTCGTCGCCATCCGGAGCCGGTAAGTCCACCATTGCCCGGTTGTTGCTGGAAGACAAGAAGATGAACCTCTCGCTGTCGATCAGCGTGACGACGCGCCAGCGCCGCCCGAGCGAGATCGAAGGGGTTCACTACCATTTCAAGACGATCCGCGAGTTTGAACGCCTTCGTGACAATGATGAGCTGATTGAATGGGCCGAGGTCCATGGCAATTTCTATGGCACGCTGCGCGAAACGGCTGAGATCGCGCTGGCCGACGGTCAGGATATGCTGTTTGACATTGACTGGCAGGGTGCAGACCAGTTGCAAGCAAAGATGCCAGCCGATGTGGTGTCGATCTTTATTCTTCCGCCCACCATGCGCGAATTGCAGCAGCGCCTGAACCGTCGCGCGGAAGATACGGCGGATGTCATCGAGACCCGTTTGCAGAATGCGCGTTTTGAAATCCAGAAATGGGTGAAGTACGATTATATTGTCATCAATGAAGATCTTGATCGCTCCTTTGCGGCCATCAAGTCGATCATTGAAGCTGAACGTCTTCGTCGTGACCGCCGCCCGGGTCTGTTCGATTTCGTGACCGGTTTGCTGGAAGAAAATCCGGGCATATAAATCGAGACCCGGTTTTTACGCGAATCTGACGACTATCCGATCTGTTTCGCTCACGAGGCGCTTGAACGCTTCGAGAAACGGCTTGCCGCCGCGTGTTTTCAATTTGCCCAGAGCTTCGGAGTTCCTGAAAACGAGTTCGCATTCACCGGGCCAGCCTGGACCTTGCCATTGCACAGCGTCCCAGAATGAGTCGAGTGTGTAACCGAATGATTCCGGGTCTTGGGCTGGAACAGCGGAAAGATACCGCCGCCAAAGATCGTCAGGGTTTTCTATCCCGGCACAATCGATTTCGTAAATCGGCAGCATATCAGTCCAGCAGGATCAGCAGGCCGTCCACCATGCCGAGGACAAGAATGAGTGTGCCCATCGTGATGGCTGTCACGACCAGCATACGCTTTTGCCGGTCACGTTTTTCCGTTCGCTTGCCCGTCCAGTCGTAAGGCGATTCAGGCATTCCTCTCTCCAGATCGGCCTGACATCGAATATCGCTATGCAGGCTGTTACCCTGACAGCCTGCACTTTACCGGTGATATCTGCAAGTTAGATGACACAAAAAGCAGGCATCTGAGCGAAAGCGCGGAAGACGGCAGGGCTATTATACAGCCGTGCCTCCCACCGTTACCTGATCCATGCGCAGATGCGGCTGGCCGACGCCGACAGGTACCCACTGACCACCCTTGCCGCAATTGCCGCTACCCGTATCAAGCTTCATATCGTTGCCGATCATCGAAATCCGCTGCATCGCATCCGGACCATTGCCAATCAGCATCGCTCCCTTGATCGGCGCGCCGACCTTGCCGTCCTCGATCATGTAGGCTTCCGTACAGCCGAATACGAACTTGCCGGAGGTGATATCGACCTGACCACCGCCAAAGGAAACGGCATAGATGCCCTTTTTCATGGAGGCGATGATCTCTTCCGGCGTCTTGTCGCCGGAAAGCATGTAGGTGTTCGTCATGCGCGGCATAGGTGCGTGAGCATAGGATTCGCGGCGTCCATTGCCGGTAGCTTCCATGCCCATCAGGCGGGCGTTCTGGCGATCCTGCATATAATTGACGAGTTTACCGTCTTCGATCAGCACGGTGCGATTGGTCGGGGTGCCTTCGTCATCGATGGTCAGCGAACCCCGGCGCTCGGCAATCGTGCCGTCATCGACGACCGTGACACCCTTGGAGGCAACCTGCTGTCCAAGCAGACCGGCAAAGGCAGAGGTCTTCTTTCGATTGAAGTCACCTTCCAACCCGTGCCCGACGGCTTCATGCAGCATGACGCCTGGCCAACCATTGGCAAGAACGATGTCGAATGTGCCTGCCGGGGCGGGGATAGCTTCCAGATTGACGAGTGCCTGCCGCAATGCTTCATCGGCGGCATGCTGCCAGCTTTCAGTGGTGATGAACTCGCCAAACCCCTTGCGTCCGCCAACCGTATGCGAACCTGATTCCTGACGGTCGCCATCGCCTGCAACTACCGCAACGCTCAGGCGCACCATAGGCCGTATATCGCGTACGAAATGACCGTCGGCGCGCAGAATTTCGACCTGCTGCCACGAGCCTGCGAGCGAAACGGAAACCTGACGTACTTTCGGGTCCTTGGCACGCAGATAGGCGTCTATTTGCTGCAAAAGCTGCACCTTGGAATCGAATGTCGGCGAACCGATGGGGTTTTCATCCGGGTAAAGGTGACGGTTCGTGCCGGCAGGTGCCGCCGAATAGCTTCCGCCATAGCCCTTAAGGGTTGCAGAAACCGCATCGGAAGCGCGCTTCAAGGCGGCAAGCGAAAGATCGCCCGCATGGGCATAGCCGATGGCTTCGCCTGCGACCGAGCGCAGGCCGAATCCCTGATCCTGATTGAAGGAGCCGGTCTTGAGACGACCATTGTCGAAAACAAGCGCCTCCGCCTCGCGATATTCCACGAAGAGCTCTCCGTCGTCGCTGCCCTTCAGGCTTTGGGCGACAAGACGCTCGATATCGTCGCGGCTGGCGTCGAAACTGTCGATCAGGCTTTTCATAAAATAAATCCTGCAGCATGTGTTTGCTGCAGGATGTAAGCCTTAAATCGGTTGAGAACAACCGGTCATCTCAGTTGTTATCAAGGCAAAGCGTCGAAGCCTTCACCGAACCCCTTGAGATCGACAGGAATGCCCACGCCTTCTTCCGGCGTCTGGAAGACGATGAAGGTCGCAGCCTTACCGGAACGCAATGTCTTGAGAAGTTCATCCTCAAGGATCACTTCGGCGTAGCAGCCGTCTTCGAAGCAGCGGACGAAATAGGCGCGACCGATATCCTTGCCGTCGACATTGAGGCCGAGACCGTTGGGCAACAGAACGCCTAGTGGCGCCAGAACACGAAGAATGCGCGCCTTGTTGTCTGCGGTCTTGAGAACGACGACCGAAAGCCCCAGTTCGGGGCGCTTTGCGGCGACCACATTCTGGATCAGCGCGCATTGCTCAGTCTTGGCGCCCGCGGGCGTATCACACAGAACGGACCATGCGCCATGCTGCGACTTGAGCTTGCCGCTCTGCTGCGGGCTGCTCGGAGCCGCCTGCGACTGGGCAGCGGGGGCCTCTTGTGGGGTTTGTAACTGCGCCGGTGTTTCCTGAGCAACCGAAGGAAGCGCTGCAACGGCAAGCGCCAAGCTGACGCCTGTTGCAAGTGTTGCGAGGCGCTGGCTGATCGTGCGGCGGGCAAGCATGCGAAAAGTCATGAAATCTCCAGATCGAATCACCGGGACGTTAACGCGCTGCATTGGCCATGAAAAGCGCCGTGATTGGCGATTATCAGTCCTGGCCATCATAGCAACGGTGATACCGTCTGTTGCGTCGATTGTCACGCGGCACGTTAAAGGAAACGTCTTGTCAAATCATGGCTTCATTATGGGTTTCGTACGGTTTTCCCAAGTTTTCACGGTGAAAACGAGCAGCTCCGGCGCATTGATTAAACTCGGACATCGGCTCTTTCCCACATGGACTGCGCGCAAAAATGCCGCACAGGAACATATTCGCCTTCCTTGCGGTGTGCGCTAAGGTGTGGTTTGAACGCCGACGGGGGATGCGGCCGTCTTTAGCGTCCGGCGTCCAGCTCGAAAGGGCGAAAAGGGAGAGAGTTCTGGTGGATAAGATTGTTGCCACAACGAAGGGCGCCTTCGGCGGCGCTCTTGCAGTGCTGTGGACGACTGGTGCCGCTTTTGCGGACCAGCCCCGTCCCTGGGAATGGAGATTTCAGGACGCAGCGACTGGAATTGCCGAACAGATTCATTGGTTTGAGCGCTATACGCTCTGGTTCATCATTCCAATTACCTTGCTGGTTCTGTTTTTGTTGCTTTGGGTGGTGTTTCGCTTTCGTGCGAGCGCGAATCCGGAGCCGTCCAAAACCAGTCACAATACCGCTATTGAAGTGGTCTGGACCATCGGGCCTGTGATCATTCTTCTGTTTTTGGCGGTTCCGTCTTTCCAGCTTCTGACGGCGCAGTATTCGCCGGAAGATCCGACGCTGACGGTCAAGGCAACGGGTTATCAGTGGTATTGGGGTTACGAATATCAGGTCGATAATCCGGTCAGCTTTGATGCCCTTCTTCTGAAGGATGGCGATCGCGCCGCTGCCGGCAAGGAAGATCGCGCGCGTTATCCGCGTCTTCTGGCCGTCGACAATGAAGTCGTGGTTCCGGTCGGCGAAACGGTTCGCCTTCTCGTCACTGCTGCCGATGTGATTCATTCGTGGACCATTCCGGCTTTCGGCGTGAAGATGGACGCTGTTCCGGGTCGTATCAACGAAGCCTGGTTCAAAGCAGACAAGGAAGGCCTCTACTACGGTCAGTGCTCTGAGCTTTGCGGCAAGGATCATGGCTTCATGCCGATCGCCGTGCGCGTTGTCTCGAAAGAGCAGTATCAGACCTGGATCGCCGCTGCGGGATCGGATTTGAACGGCGCGAACAAGGCGCTTCAGGCCGCTGTTGAAGGTGGCGCAAACGATAAAGTGGCTGCGGCGGGTCTCTGATCCCGAACGCCAAGACTGTTGAAAAACGGGAGCGAATTCCATGGCTGGCACAGCAGCTCACGAGCATGGTGCTCACGACGACCACAAGCCGCACGGCTGGGTTCGTTGGGTATACTCGACCAATCATAAAGACATCGGTACCCTGTACCTGATTTTTGCAATCATCGCCGGTATTATCGGCGGCGCCCTGTCAATCGCGATGCGCGCCGAACTCCAGGAACCGGGCATCCAGATTTTCCATGGCTTGGCGTCCATGGTTTACGGTGTTGAGGGCGATGCCGCGCTTGATGCCGGCAAGCAGATGTTCAATGTGTTCACCTCCGCGCATGCTCTGGTCATGATCTTCTTCATGGTCATGCCCGCGCTGATCGGTGGTTTTGCCAACTGGATGGTGCCGCTGATGATCGGCGCGCCGGACATGGCTTTCCCGCGCATGAACAACATCTCGTTCTGGCTTCTGCCGCCTGCGCTGTTGCTGCTGATGATTTCGCTGTTCATGCCTTCGGCACCCGGTGGTTGGGGCCCTGGTGGCGGCTGGACACTGTATCCGCCGCTATCGACGACCGGCCAGCCTGGTCCGGCAATCGATTTCGCCATTCTGGCGCTGCACATTTCCGGTGCTTCGTCGATTCTCGGCGCGATCAATTTCATCACCACGATCCTGAATATGCGCGCTCCGGGCATGACGCTGCACAAGATGCCGCTCTTCGCCTGGGCTGTTCTGGTGACGGCATTCCTGCTGCTGCTTTCGCTGCCGGTTCTGGCAGGCGGCATCACCATGCTGCTGACCGATCGCAATTTCGGAACGACCTTCTTCACGCCGGACGGTGGTGGTGATCCGATCCTTTACCAGCATCTGTTCTGGTTCTTCGGGCATCCGGAAGTGTACATTCTGATCCTGCCGGGCTTCGGCATTGTCAGCCACATCGTGTCGACCTTCTCGCGCAAGCCGATCTTCGGTTACCTCGGCATGGCTTACGCCATGGTGGCAATCGGTGTCGTGGGCTTCGTCGTCTGGGCTCACCACATGTATACGGTTGGCCTGTCACTCGACACGCAGCGTTACTTCGTGTTCGCCACGATGGTCATCGCTGTTCCGACGGGTATCAAGATCTTCTCGTGGATCGCGACGATGTGGGGCGGTTCGATCACGTTCCGCGCACCGATGCTGTGGGCAATCGGCTTTATCTTCCTGTTCACGGTAGGTGGTGTGACGGGCGTTCAGCTCGCCAATGCCGGTCTCGACCGCGCACTGCACGACACCTACTACGTTGTGGCGCACTTCCACTACGTTCTGTCGCTGGGTGCGGTGTTTGCGATCTTCGCGGGCTGGTACTACTGGTTCCCGAAGATGAGCGGCTACATGTACAATGAGTTTACGGCCAAGCTGCATTTCTGGGTCACCTTCGTTGGCGTGAACCTGGTCTTCTTCCCGCAGCACTTCCTCGGTCTTGCTGGCATGCCGCGCCGTTACATCGACTATCCGGATGCCTATGCAGGCTGGAACATGGTGTCGTCCTACGGCTCCTATATTTCGGGCTTCGCAGTCCTGATCTTCCTCTACAATGTCTTCGAGGCATTTGCGAAGAAGCGTGAAGCCGGTGCAAACCCATGGGGTGAAGGCGCAACCACGCTGGAATGGCAGCTCTCGTCGCCACCGCCGTTCCACCAGTGGGAACAGCTGCCGCGCATCAAGTAATCGTGCGATGGGCGGAGTCCGGAAAAGACTTCGCCCTTCTTTACAAAATGTGCTATGGGCGGGCGGCATTCTGTTCCGCCCGTCGCCGGTAGACGAAAAAGTCGGCCATCAAGCACGGCATTTCCGGCGGGAACAGAAAGGTTTCCGGGAGGACATTGTTGTGATTGTGCCGATCCGTGCTGTAGGGGCGCGGTGTTCGGACCGGTGAATTTGAGGTTTTTAAAGTCAAAATGTCTCTGGTGGAAAAAAACGCAGGTACCGACGACGCGCTCGCTCTCTCCGAAGCGACTGCGCGGGATTACCTTGTTCTTTTGAAGCCCCGGGTGATGTCCCTTGTGGTCTTCACCGGGCTGGTCGGTCTCGTGGTCGCACCGGGACATATGAATCCTGTGCTCGCTGCCATCAGCATCTTGTGCGTAGCGGTCGGCGCTGGCGCGTCTGGTGCGCTGAACATGTGGTATGATGCTGATATTGATGCAGTGATGAAGCGCACGCGCAACCGGCCTATTCCAGCTGGCATCATTGCGCCCAATCAGGTTCTGGCCTTCGGCCTGACGCTTTCAGCCTTTTCAGTCGTCACGCTTGGCCTGATGGTCAATTGGCTGTCGGCCGCACTGCTTGCCTTTACGATTTTCTTCTATGCCGTCGTTTATACGATGTGGCTGAAGCGCTCGACGCCACAGAACATCGTCATCGGCGGTGCGGCGGGCGCATTCCCTCCGATGATTGGCT
The DNA here is from genome assembly GCF_024701725.1 of Ochrobactrum sp. XJ1. Lineage (NCBI taxonomy): Bacteria > Pseudomonadati > Pseudomonadota > Alphaproteobacteria > Hyphomicrobiales > Brucellaceae > Ochrobactrum > Ochrobactrum sp. XJ1. Next base: position 34,896 of record NZ_VDGD01000004.1, on the reverse strand, counting down.
GGGCGGCTGCGACAGGCGAAATCACCTGGGACAGTGTCGTTCTGTTCATGATTATCTTCCTGTGGACTCCTCCGCATTTCTGGGCGTTGTCGCTCTTTTCAGCCAATGATTATGAAGCGGCGCGTATTCCGATGATGCCGAACGTCAAGGGCGAGCTTTCGACCCGGCGTCAGGCACTCTTCTACTCGATCATCATGGCGCCAGTTGGCGTTCTGCCGTGGGTGCTAGGCTTTGCGGGTCCGGTCTATGGCGCTATTTCCACGCTGCTTGGACTGGCCTTCGTTTACTATGCATGGCGCATGTGGGTTGCCGGTTCACAGCCTGAAATGCTGGCCGCCGCCCGCAAGTTGTTCCGCTTCTCGCTGCTATACCTGTCGGGATTGTTTGCGGTGCTGCTTGTCGAGGCACTGGTAATGAAGGCGTTGGTCGCCTTTGGAGGGTTCTAATGGATAAAACCGTACAGAAGCCGACGGACAACGAGCTGGAGCTGATTGTTCCGACGGAACAGCAGAAGCGAGCCCAGCGCAATCGCTCTTGGGGATTGGCAATCGCTCTGGCGCTGTTCGTGCTGCTTGTTTACATCGGCACAATTGCGAAACTGGGTGTGAATGTTTTGGTGCGGCCGATCTAGCTTGTCTCCCAAACACGGGAGCCGATCTTGGGATAAAGACTGCATACATACAACGGTTTAAAGCTTGTCGTATGAAGTAGATAATACGCGATACGCTTTAAACTTAATCTGGGAGGAGAAAATGGCGGATCAGCAGGAAAAGGATCAAAAGCTGAAGAAGCAACAGCGCTCCAATGCGACGATTGCTTTTGCGTGCCTGTCTTTCTTTGTCTGCATGATCGGTGCAGCCTACGCTTCCGTTCCGCTCTACCGTATTTTCTGTCAGGTGACGGGCTATGGCGGCACGACGCAGCGGGTGGAGCAATATTCGGATACTATCCTCGACAAGACGATCAAGGTGCGTTTCGACGCGAATACGGCCAATGGGCTGGCATGGGATTTCAAGCCCGTACAGCGCGAGGTCACGGTTCGCATCGGCGAAACGACGATGATCAAGTATGAAGCGCGTAACCTGTTCGATCAGCCGACCTATGGTCGCGCAAGCTTCAACGTCGCGCCAGGTCGGGCAGGAGCTTACTTCAACAAGGTTGAATGCTTCTGTTTTACGGATACGACCCTGCAGCCGGGCGAAGACATGGAAATGCCGGTGGTGTTCTTTGTTGATCCGGAGATCGTCAACGATCCCGATCTGAAAGACGTCAAGACGATCACACTGTCCTATACATTCTTTCCGATTGAAAAGCCGAAGCCGGTCGCAAATGCCAAGGCCGAGACGCCAACCAACGGAAGCTGATGCCTAGCGCATGTCTCCCAAAAGTGGGAACCGGTTTCAGGAGACATGCGTAAAAACAAAAGATCGAGCATTTCCAGCAAAAGTGCGAAGCGGCTTTGCGTAGGATAATGCGCATAAAACAAGAAGATTGAGCATTTCCAATGATCCCGGGAATCACGAAATGTTCTAGCGGCGCATAATGCCGCAAAGACAAAACAATGAAGCGGTTTTATTCTGATAAGAAATACCGCTTGTTACAGACAGACTTGCTTGGCACCGCGTTAGGGGGTTAAGCAGGAAGGTACGAGAGAGGAGCCCCTAAGGGGATTTACGGGGAGAGACATGGCCGACGTTCATCAGAAAAATCACGACTATCATATTATCGCGCCCAGTCCTTGGCCGTTCCTGAGCTCGGTGGGTGCATTCGTGCTTGCCGTCGGCGGTATTGCCTGGATGCGTTACATCAATGCCGGTGAGCTGCCGTTCTTCGGCCTCAACATTGTGACGCCGTGGATATTCTTCATCGGCCTCGCGATCGTGCTTTACTGCATGTATGGCTGGTGGGCTGATACGATCAAGGAAGGGCATGAGGGCCACCATACCCGCGTCGTGTCGCTGCATCTGCGCTACGGCATGATCATGTTCATCGCCTCGGAAGTTATGTTCTTCGTGGCGTGGTTCTGGGCGTTCTTCGATGCAAGCCTCTTCCCGAATGAAGTGCATCAGGTAGCGCGCGCCACGTTCACAGGCGGCGTCTGGCCTCCGAAGGGCATTGAGGTTCTCGATCCGCTGCACCTGCCGCTCTACAACACCGTGATCCTGCTTCTGTCGGGCACGACGCTGACCTGGGCGCACCATGCGCTGCTGCACAATGACCGCAAGGGCATGATCACTGGTCTCGCAATCACCGTGGCGCTGGGTGTTCTGTTCTCCTTTGTGCAAGCATACGAATACATCCACGCACCGTTTGCGTTCAAGGATTCGATCTACGGCGCGACTTTCTTCATGGCGACCGGTTTCCACGGTTTCCACGTTATCGTCGGCACGATCTTCCTTCTGGTCTGCCTCTTCCGCGCAATCGGCGGTGATTTCACGCCAAAGCAGCATTTCGGTTTCGAAGCCGCTGCCTGGTATTGGCACTTCGTTGACGTGGTCTGGCTGTTCCTTTTCTTCGCCATCTATGTATGGGGTGGATGGGGCGCGCCGATGCACGCCGGCTGATCATTAGCGGTTAAAAATTCCGAGGCGGCCCTGGCAACATGGCCGCCTTTTGTTTGTGAAAAGATATTGAGAAGGGAAGCGTAATGCCGGATCAGAACATTTATCCGCCGGTCGATCCCATAAAAAGTGGCATTGCCGGACACTGCCCGCGTTGCGGCGAGGGGAAGCTGTTCGACGGCTTCCTGAAAGTCGCTCCACGCTGCTCGGCTTGCGGACTGGATTACGCGTTTGCTGATTCCGGCGATGGTCCGGCGGCGTTTGTCATTTTGATTATCGGCTTCATCGTCGTTGGTCTAGCGCTCTGGATGGAAGTGAACGTGGGGCCGCCGCTCTGGGTACATTTCATCCTATGGGTGCCGCTCGCCATTATCCTCAGCCTCGTCGCCATGCGATGGGCCAAAGGCATCCTTATCAATATGCAATATCGCAACAAGGCAGCGCCGGGGCGGATAGACAGCCGACAGGATGACAGTAAATGACGACAGCACAGCAGTCGCATCGTTTTCCGTGGGGTGTGGTGATCGCATCCGCCATAGCGCTCGTCATTTTGCTGGCGCTTGGCACCTGGCAGGTGGAACGCCTGCAATGGAAGGAAGCGCTGATCGCATCGACCGAACAGCGCGTTCATGAAGCGCCTTTGCCGCTTTCCGAAATGGAAAAAATCTACAAGCAGGAGGGATCGGTCGAATATCGCCCGGTGACGGTCACGGGCACTTTCATGCATCAGGGAGAGCGGCATTTTCTGGCCACCTATGAAGGAGCCGCCGGATATAATGTCTATACGCCATTGATGCTTGAAGATGGGCGTTTCGTGCTGGTTAATCGCGGCTTCGTTCCCTACGAAAAAAAAGATCCTTCAACACGTGTTGAAGGACAGGTTGATGGCCCGGTGAGTGTGACCGGTCTGGCACGCGACCCCTTGTCGGCAAAGCCCGGGTTTTTCCTTCCAGACAACGATATCGCCAAGAATATTTTCTACTGGAAAGACTGGACGGCGATGGCCGAAAGCGCCGATCTGCCAAATCTGGATGAGGTCGTGCCGTTCTTCGTCGATGCAGATAACAAATCTAATCCAGGTGGTCTGCCTATCGGTGGCGTGACGATTATCGATTTTCCCAACAACCATTTGCAGTATGCAATGACATGGTACGGCCTCGCTCTGGCCCTGATAGGGGTTGTCGGGACGTGGTTGTGGCGCTATCGCTGTCTTAGGAAAAGTGGAGACCGGTTTTCCGTCCGAGACAGCGAAGATAAAGACGAAGAGCGGTGAGGGGTTGACAACGGCCTCGTTGCAGCCCAACTCCCAGACGAGTGCATGTTTCCCAAAAGAGCGCACCAGTTTTGGGGACAAAGACATGTGTGAAACAAAAACTTAAACGCGTTACGCGCTTAAAGTTTCAAGCCACGCCGAACCTTGCGAGCACGCTTCATGACCGATCAGCGACCATCACTGGAAATTCGTCTTTGCGGGCCGCGCGGCTTTTGTGCCGGAGTGGACCGGGCGATCCAGATTGTTGTGCTGGCGCTGAAGAAATATGGCGCGCCGGTTTATGTTCGTCATGAGATCGTGCACAACCGATATGTAGTTGAGGGTCTGCAGTCGCGTGGCGCGATCTTTGTCGAGGAACTGCACGAAATACCCGCGGAGCACCGCGATCAGCCGGTAGTATTCTCCGCCCACGGTGTGCCGAAATCGGTGCCTGCCGATGCGGAAGCCAAGAACCTGTTCTATCTCGATGCAACCTGTCCGCTGGTTTCCAAGGTTCATAAGCAGGCCATGCGTCATCAGCGCCTCGGTCGCCATGTCATTCTGATAGGCCATTCCGGTCATCCGGAAGTGATTGGCACGATGGGGCAATTGCCGGACGGTGCGGTGACACTGATCGAAACGGTTGAGGATGCGCGCAGCTGCCATTTCGATGATGAGAACAATCTCGGCTTCGTGACGCAGACGACGCTTTCGGTGGACGACACAGCCGGCATTATCGAAGAATTAGAAGCACGCTTTCCAAACCTTTCCGCGCCTGCTGCGGAATCGATCTGCTATGCCACGACCAACCGGCAGGATGCAGTGCGTTCCGCCGCTCCCGGATGCGATCTTTTTCTGATCGTCGGTGCGCCCAACTCCTCCAACTCCAAGCGACTGGTTGAAGTAGCGGAGAAGGCGGGCGCACGGATGTCGATGCTGGTTCAACGCGCGGCTGATATCGAGTGGGACCGCATCGGTGATATATCGGTTGTGGGGTTATCGGCAGGTGCTTCCGCGCCTGAAATCATCGTCGATGAAATCATCGATGCCTTCAAAGCACGCTTCAACGTCAAGATTGAACTGGCCGAAACTACGGTCGAAACCGAGAATTTCCTTGTGAATCGCGAGATTCGCGATGTGGAACTGACGGTGCAGGATATGGCATTCGTCAACGGGGAACACCGGGTGGTCGGTATTCCGAAATTGATGCCCAAGATCATACAAGGGAAATAAGCGGCATGGCCGTCTATACGGATATCAATGAAATCGAACTTGGCGCTTTCCTGCAGCAGTACGATATCGGAACACTGACATCTTACAAAGGTATCGCGGAGGGAGTGGAGAACTCCAACTATCTTCTGCATACGACCTCTGGTTCGTTTATCCTGACGCTTTACGAAAAGCGCACCAATCGCGAAGACCTGCCGTTCTTTCTCGGCCTGATGCAGCATCTGGCTAGCCGTGGGCTGGAATGCCCGCAGCCTGTGGTTCGCCGTGATGGCACGACAATTGGCGAGCTTGCCGGACGGCCTGCTGCAATCGTCACTTTTCTTGAAGGCATGTGGATGCGCCGCCCGACGGTGGAGCATTGCGAAGCGGTCGGCGAAGGGCTGGCACATATGCATCTGGCAGGAGCTGATTTTTCGCTGCGCCGCCGCAATGGCCTGACGCTTGCCGACTGGCGCCCGTTGTGGAACCTGTCGCGTGAGCGCGCGGATACGGTGGAACCGGGCCTCGTCCGCGAGGCGGAAGCTGATCTTGCTTTTCTGGAAAAGAACTGGCCTGCCGACCTGCCGCAGGGCGTGATCCATGCTGATCTTTTTCCGGATAATGTCTTCTTCCTTGGTGACAGGCTTTCGGGCTTCATCGATTTCTATTTCGCTTGCACGGACACTCTGGCCTACGACGTTGCCGTCTGCCTGAACGCATGGTGCTTTGAGAAAGACTTCTCCTACAATCGCACCAAAGGTGCAGCACTGCTGCGCGGCTATACTTCGGTTCGTCCGCTCTCTGCGGCGGAAGCCGATGCACTGCCGGTTCTGGCGCGTGGGGCCGCCATCCGCTTCATGCTCACCCGGCTTTATGACTGGCTGAATGTTCCCGAAGGCAGTTTCGTGGTCAAGAAAGACCCAATGGAGTATGTGCGCAAGATCCGCTTCCATCGCCAGATCGAAACTGCTGCCGAATATGGTCTTGAGCAGCAGGGAGCAGCTGCGTGAAGCGGATTGAGGCTTATACGGACGGTGCCTGCTCGGGCAATCCCGGCCCCGGCGGCTGGGGCGCGATCCTGCGCTGGAATGATAATGTCAAGGAACTGAAGGGCGGTGAAGCCGACACGACTAACAACCGCATGGAGTTGATGGCGGCTATTTCGGCGCTTTCGGCACTCAAAGAACCGTGCGAAGTCGATCTTTATACGGACTCGGTCTATGTGCGTGACGGCATTTCCGGTTGGATCGAAGGCTGGAAACGCAATGGCTGGAAGACTGCAGCCAAAAAGCCGGTCAAGAATGCTGAGCTTTGGCAGGCGCTTGATGAAGCGCGCAAGCCGCACAAGGTCAACTGGCATTGGGTCAAGGGTCATGCCGGACATCCGGAAAATGAACGCGCCGACGAACTTGCCCGGGAGGGCATGGAGCCATTCAAGTATGGTGGGCGTAAGTCACTGAAAGTGCAATAAATTTGTATGAAAAAGGGCGGCATTGCCGCCCTTTTTTGTTAGAGCGCCGATCTGATCCAGTCAGATCGAAACGCGCTCTAATGAAATCGTTGGAAATGCTCTAGATCAAAGCTGTTCGAGAATGCCCGACGCAGCCGATGTAACCGCCTGTCCGGCCTGCTCTTCGATGTTGAGCGTTGTGACCACACCGTCTTCCACGATTGCCGAATAACGCTTAGAACGAATGCCAAGGCCGCCAGCCGTTGCGTCGAGCTCAAGGCCTGCCGCTTTTGTGAACACTGCCGAACCATCGGCCAGATAGAGGATCTTGCCTTCGCCGCCCGTGCTCTGTGCCCAAGCGCCCATGACAAAAGCATCGTTCACCGCAACAACCGCGATCTGGTCGACACCCTTGGCAAGGATCGCGTCGCGATTATCGAGATAGCCCGGCAGGTGATTGAGGCTGCAGGTCGGCGTAAAGGCGCCTGGAACGGCAAAGAGAACGACTTTCTTGCCCTTGAAGACTTCGTCGGTCGTCATTTCCTTGACGCCGTCTGCGGTCTTCACCTTGAAAGTCGCTGCAGGCAACTTGTCGCCAACTTTGATCGTCATCTAATTTCTCCTCGGGGCAGGGGGCCGTCTGCTCCGCTGCCTACTGTCAAACTCTAATCGCACCGCGAAGCGCGGGCGGCACAGTTAAACCGATAACAGGTCGCTGGACAATTTTAAAACAAGTATAGAAGCAGGAAAAACTAATCCAGCGTCACCTGACCGGAGACGGCTTTCCCGTTCTGCACGATGGTATAGTCAACGACGGCATTATCTGCCTCCCCGTGCACCTTTGCAGTGAAACGGTGGCCGGGCTGACTACTTTCAATTGCGACGGCATCGGAAATCCTGATCTTGTCGCTGGCGACAAACAGCTCCACAGGGGCGGCGGGGTCGGGAACAGCAAGATCGAAGACGGCTTGGTCTCCTTCCCGCTTCACATCGCTTATGCCGAACGTTGAGGTTGCCGCCGTCGGTAGCCGGTCGAACGCAGTCTCAATGATCGTGCGGGCCGCTATCGCTTGTGGCGAATCCTGTTGTCCATCTTCATTGAGTGGGAATTCGAACGTAGCCTGCACCGGAATGCATATTTTTTCACAGACACCAAGGAAAACATGGCCTTTCAGCCGCGTGTCGGCGGCTGTGAGGTGAAAGACTATCGGCAGTGAAACGGGCTGTTTATATCCAATCCCGCCTTCATCTTCTCCGCCAAACCGGACAGGTGCAGGAAAATCGATCTGTGCTTTCGCCTCACCTTCGATGTTGATCTGCGGCGGAACTCCTGCATCGCCGGGATTACGCCAATAGGTTTTCCAGCCTGGCTGCAACTCAACTTGCAAGGCACCGCGCCGTTCGTTGCTGGTCGCGTTGTTCGGGCTGTTGTCTTCAATGATGACGCGAACACGCCCACCGGGCGTCTCGGTCCAGTCAGAGGTCGAGGCCAATGCCGGAAGTACCAGCGAGGCCAACAGAAACGGTGCGAGTGCAAGAGTTCGGATGTTCATGGGCAAAAGATGGAATGAAAAGATGGTCGCTTCAAGTCCAATAATGTCGAGCTGCGACGTCCATCGGTTGCTTGTGCTGAGGAAGCCTAGTTGGTTATCCGAACGAGTTTTCACGTCGAATCCGAGGCGGGAAATAAATGACCATTGTTATTTTGCGTAGTCTTGCTACCTTCATATTCATGACCATTCTCAAGGCGCCAAACAAGGAGCAGGGTTTTCTGAACGGGCAGTTCCTGCTTGCCATGCCCGGAATGAGCGACGAGCGTTTTGCCCGGTCGGTGGTCTATATTTGTGCGCATTCCGATGAAGGCGCGATGGGCTTCATCATCAATCAGCTTCAGCCGGTCGAATTTCCAGACCTCTTACGTCAGATCGGGGTCATCGATGAGGATGAGCTGATTATTCTGCCGGATCGCGCGCAGCATATGATGGTACGCAATGGCGGGCCTGTGGACCGCACGCGCGGCTTCGTGTTGCATTCCGATGATTACATGGTTGATTCCACCATGCCGGTTTCGGAGGAAGTCTGCCTCACAGCAACGGTCGATATTCTGCGCGCCATTTACGGGGGCAGGGGGCCGTCACGCGCGCTGATGGCGCTAGGCTATTCCGGCTGGGCGCCGGGCCAGATCGAGGTGGAACTTGCCGAGAATGGCTGGCTAACCTGCGACGCGCCGCTCGACATGCTGTTCGACAGCGACATCGAGGGCAAATATTCGCGCCTGATGCTCCATATGGGCATCGATATGTCCCGGCTTGTTTCCGATGCAGGGCATGCTTGAGAGCAGGATTAAGGCAATAGGGCAGTAAGGCAATATGTTTGAATTGCGTACGGCCGAAACGACCATATTTTCCTACTGCCCAAATCAGGCCGCCGCAGCGTCGAGCTGTTCACGGATCATGCGGGTTGCTTCGTCGCGGCTCGTCGGCTGGCCGAACATGAAGCTCTGCACATATTCGCAACCCATCTGACGAAGCTGAAGCGCATCGCTTTCGCTCTCCACACCTTCGGTCACGACAGCAAGACCAAGATCATGCGCCATGCTCACAATTGAACGCAGCAGGGTGGCTTTCTGCGGCTGGTCGCCCTTCACGAAGGATCGGTCGATCTTGATGATGTCGAACGGGAAGCGCGTGAGATAAGCCAGTGAAGAATATCCGGTTCCGAAATCGTCAAGCGATAAGCCAATACCCATCGTTTTAAGCCGTGCGAGCACGTGTGTGGATTGCTCCGGGTTCTCCATGAGGACGGATTCAGTCAGTTCAAGCTTGAGGCTGCCCGGATTGAGATGAATGCGCGAAAGCACCGAGCGGACATCGTTGATGAGGTCCTGACGGATGAGTTGTGTGGATGACAGATTGACCGAAACGAAAAGTTCGAGCTTCGGGAATTGTTCCTGCCATGCGAACAGATCTTCTGCAGCCCGTTGCATCGCAAACAGGCCAAGCTGGATGATAAGGCCGGAATTCTCGGCAATCGGAATGAATTCCGAGGGCGAAATGGCGCCGCGCCGTGGGTGCTCCCAGCGCATGAGCGCTTCGAAACCGGCAATCGTGCCCTCGTCGAGCTTGACGATGGGCTGATAGACGAGGCTGATCTCGTCGCGTTCCAGCGCGCGTCGCAGATCGGATTCAAGCTGGAGTTTGTCGCTGCCGATGGCCCTGAAGGCTGGACGGAATGGCTCGATGCGGTCACCGCTGAAGCGCTTCGCCTGATACATGGCAAGTTCGGCGTCTTTCACGAAGTCTTCGGCGGTTGTTGCTGTCTTCGTCCAGGTAATCAGGCCGACGGACGCTGTCAGAACAATTTCGCGCTTTGCATAGGCAATCGGTGCACGAACGGCTTGACGCAGAGCCTCGGCAAAGGAGGCGATGCGCCCCGGATCGCTTTCAGAGGCGAGCAGCAGGCCGAACTGGTCGGAAGACAGGCGCGAGAGTGTATCCTGCGGCTTCATGAGGCGCGCCAGACGGCGCGAAATCGTCAGGAGGATCGTATCGCCCGCTGACATACCAAGGCTGTCGTTGACCTGCTTGAAGCGGTCTATGTCGATGATGAATACCGTTGGATGCAGATTGCTTTCACCACGCGCCATGTTCATGACATTGCTGAGACGATCGAGGAACAGTTCGCGGTTTGGAAGCCCGGTCAGATTGTCGTGCACCGCATCGTGCAACAGGCGTTCTTCGGCCTTTTTCTGTTCCGTTACATTGACCAGCGTGCCGACACAACGCACCACTTCGCCATCTGAACCAATGACGGGGCGTGCACGAAGCGCATACCAGTGATAGTGGCCATCATTGGCACGGAGCCGGAAAATCTGACCGATACGTCCACGCCGGTTTTCCAAAATGGCATCAAGCGTCGAGCGGAAGCGGTCGCGGTCGTCGGCGTGCATGGCGGGAAGCCAGTTGCGCACCGGACCTTGCAGGCTGTTGGCCGTATTGCCAAGATAATTGGCTATGTCGGGCGTGGTCACCACGCGGTCGCGCGGTACGTCCCAATCCCATACGATATCCCCCGCACCGATGACGGCGAGAGCCTGTCGCTCCATGTCGGACAGAAGGCCCTGTTGCAGCGCCCCGCCAGCGAAGGCGTGCTGCATGACGGTAAAGCCGATCAGAAGAACGATGAGGACAAGACCACCGCCAAGGGCAGGTTGCACGATATCATTATCGAGCCTGCCCGAAACCGTCATCCAGGCACCCAAAAGCCATATGAGGGTAAGAAGCCAGGCTGGTATCAACATGACGGCGCGATCATACCCTTTGACCGCCAGATAGCCGATAATAGCGACACCGGACACAACGGTAAGTGCCAGCGAAATACGCGCAATACCGGAAGCCACGGGCGGATCGAAGACGGCAACCCCTGCAAGTGCCAGCAGACCCAGAACCCATGTTACCGCGCCGTAGCTGAAATGATCGTGCCAGCGGTTGAGATTGAGATAGGTGAACAGGAAAATCACAAGTGAGGCGGCAAGTGCCACTTCGGTGCCCGCGCGCCAGATTTGCTCATTGCCCGGCGTTATCTCCATCAACTTGTTCCAGAAGCCGAAATCGACGCAGATATAGGCCAGAACCGCCCACGCAAGTGCGGCGGTTGCAGGGAACAGCGAAGTGCCCTTGACGACGAAAAGGATGGTCAGAAACAGCGCCAGCAGTCCGGAAATGCCAAGCAGAATACCGCGATAAAGCGTGTAGGAGTTAACCGCGTCCTTGTAGGCTTCCGGCTCCCAGAGATAGAGCTGGGGCAAGTTGTGCGAAGACAGTTCGGCCACGAAGGTGACAACGCTGCCCGGATTGAGCGTAATGCGGAAAACGTCTGCATCGGCGCTTGGCTGGCGGTCGAGGGCAAAGCCCTCGCTTGGTGTGATCGATGCAATACGCGGGGAGCCAAGATCGGGCCAAATGACGCCGGAGCCGACAAGACGGAAATGCGGAGCCACAATCAGGCGGTCGATCTGCTCGTCGGTGGGATTTGCAATCGAGAAAGCGGCCCAGTCGCCGGATGCCTTACTGTTCTGATCGGCCTGCACTTCGATGCGGCGGACAATGCCGTCAGGACCCGGTGCGGTCGATACCTGCACGCTTTCGCCCTTGTTGCGCAGAAGTTCGACAGCGCGAGACAGGTCGAGGGCAGTATCTTCCTTGGAAATCTTGATCGGTTCAATGGCCGATGCCTGGACGACCGAAACGGTCAGAAAAACCATGAGCGCGAGAAATCGCACACCAGCAACAAACCACTTATCCGCAAAACCCGTCACGAGCGTCCAACCTTGCCATTGATCATGCGGTTATCCGTCATACGTTTGTCGCTTTCTATAAGGGCGAAAAGCAGGTGGTCCTGCCAGAAGCCGTTTATCTTGAGATAGGAACGCAGCAGTCCTTCTCTCTCAAATCCGGCTTTTTCGAGAAGCCGTATCGAACGCTCATTATGAGGGATACAGGCTGCTTCAATCCGGTGCAACCGGAGTTGATCGAATGCGAAGGGGATAACCAGCGATAGGGCTTCGGTCATATAGCCCTTGCCAGCGTAAGGCTCGCCGCTCCAGTAGCCGATCATGCCATTCTGGCCGACACCACGCCGGATATTCCCGAGAGTAATGCCGCCGACAAGTTTGTTGTCACTGTTGCGGAACACAAAAAACGGGTAGCCGGTTCCAGCCGATATTTCATCTTGAAAACGCCGCATCCGATGGCGGAAGGCGCTTTTGGTAAGGTCGTCAGCGGGCCATGTCGGCTCCCATGGTGCCAGAAACGCGCGGCTCTGTTCCCGCAAGCTGGCCCAGCTCGCAAAATCACTCATCATCGGCTCGCGCAGATAGATGCGCTGCCCACGCAGGACGGTCGGATTGCTTCTACGGAAAGGCAGGCCGATCATGACATTCAGGGGAGAAAGGGAGTGGAGGGAGAAGGGAGTAGCAAAGACAAAATGTTCAACGTCACATACTCCCCTATTCCCCTAATTACATATTCCCTTAAACAGCGATCTTTCTCGCATGTGCGCTGGTGGAAAGAGCATCCGACAGCCCGTCGAAGCTCATCAGTCGTCCAATCGGGCCGACACCGGCGATGGTGGGCTTGCTGTCAAGGAACAGTCGTCCGGCCAGATCCGTCAACCGTTCAGGCGTAATGAGCGAAAGACGGTCCATCAGCTCGCTATTCTCGACAGGACGCCCATAGAGCAGGAACTGGCGCGCAACCTGTCCCGCGCGGCTTGCGGCGCTCTCCTGCGACATAAGAAGGCTTGCACGATACTGCGCGCGTGCCCGGTCCACTTCTTCCAGACTGATGGAGTCGGCTGCCTTGTGCAGTTCATCGATCAGAACGGGTACGAGTTCGACCAGTTCGTCGCGACCCGTTGCAGCGTGGATGCCGAACAAGCCGGTATCCGAGAAGCCCCAATGGAAGGCATAGACCGAATAGCAGAGGCCGCGCTTTTCGCGTACTTCCTGAAAGAGGCGTGAGGACATGCCGCCGCCAAGGACCATGGAGAGAAGCTGCGAGGCGTAGAAATCACGTACGTGATAAGCGCGTCCTTCGAAGCCGATCAGAACTTGCGCATCCATGAGTTCGCGATTTTCTCGAAAATCGCCACCGACATAGTGAGCAAGGTCGAGCGTGGGGGCTGTATTGTGGGCGCGGAAGCCTCCGAGGCGTTTTTCGACTTCCTTCACGAAGGCGTCGTGATCGACGCCGCCTGCAGCCGTCACGACCATGCGGTCGGCGCTGTATTGCTCGTCCATATATTGGCGCAGATCGGCGGAGGTGAAAGACATCACCGTCTCAGGTTCGCCGAGAATGGCGCGCCCGATCGGCTGATGGCGGTAAGCTGTTTCGGTGAAACGGTCGAAAACAATATCGTCGGGCGTGTCGTGTGCCGCGCCGATTTCCTGCATGATGACCTGCTTTTCGCGCTCCAGTTCAGCTTCGTCGAATTTGGAGGCGGTCAGGATATCGGAGAGGATATCGATGGCCAACGGCACGTCATTGCGTAGAACGCGCGCATAATAGGACGTGGTCTCGACGCTGGTGGCCGCATTGATTTCGCCGCCGACATTTTCGATATCCGATGCTATTTGCCAGGCAGTACGGTTTTCAGTTCCCTTGAATGCCATATGCTCAAGAAGATGAGCAATGCCATGCCTGTCGGCAGCTTCGTTTCGCGCACCGGCCTTGACCCAAATTCCAAGCGCCACGCTTTCCACGTGGGACATCGTATCGGTGGCTATCGTCAATCCATTGGAAAGACGCGTTACTTCAACACCCATAAGCAAACTGCTCCCTGCATTCCCGCTCTGGTTCTCGTCTCGGAGCCGGTATTTTTAAGCTCTCGAATGGCGGCGAACGTATTCTTCCACGATTTTCAGGTCGTTGTGAAGAACTGTGAAGCTTTCTTTTCGTTCCATCAAGTCCGAAAGCCATGCCGGAAGCTGCGGTTCGACACCGCTTGCAGCCTTTACAGCATCAGGGAATTTGGCCGGATGAGCGGTTGCTAGGACAACCATCGGCGCTGCATTGGACACATTTTCGCGAGCGACCTTCAGGCCAATTGCCGAATGCGGATCAAGCAGATAGCCGTCCGCCTCAAGCACGGATTTGATCGTTTCCGCGGTCTCATCGACGGTCGAGCGGCCCGCAGAAAATTCGCTGCGGATCGCCGAGAGCGGCTTTTCGGAGATCGAGAAGCCGCCCGACTGTTTCAGGCTGTCCATCAGGCCGCGCAGTGCTGCTGCATCGCGTCCATGTGCTTCGAACAGGAGACGCTCGAAGTTCGAGGAAATCTGGATGTCCATCGAAGGCGATGTCGTCTGTGCAACGCCGCGCATTTCATACGCGCCGGTTTCCAGCGTGCGTGAGAGAATGTCGTTATCGTTGGTGGCGATAATCAGCTGGTCGATGGGGAGACCCATGCGCTTGGCGACGTAGCCCGCGAAAATATCGCCGAAATTGCCCGTTGGTACGGTGAAAGATACAGCGCGATCCGGCGCGCCGAGGCTCAGCGCCGCCGTAAAGTAATAGACGACCTGCGGCATGATGCGCGCCCAGTTGATCGAGTTTACACCCGAAAGCGACAGCGCATCGCGAAACTGTAGGTCGTTGAACATGCCTTTCACAAGGTTCTGGCAGTCGTCGAAATTGCCTTCGATGGAAAGGGCATGAACGTTGGAGAAGCCGGACGATGTCATCTGACGCTGCTGCACCGGCGATACGCGACCGTTCGGGAACAGGATAAAGATGTCGGTATTGTCGCGACCGCCGAAGGCTTCAATGGCTGCACCACCCGTGTCGCCCGATGTGGCGCCGACGATAGTTGCACGTTCGCCACGTTGTGCCAGCACATAGTCTATCATGCGAGCGAGAAGCTGCATGGCGACGTCCTTGAAGGCAAGCGTCGGGCCGTGGAAAAGTTCAAGCACGAATTCATTAGCGCCGGTTTGAACCAGCGGGCAGACCGCATCGTGACGGAAAGTACCGTAAGCTTCATGCACCATACGGCGGAAATCCGAATGCGGAATTTCGCCATCGACAAATGGAGTGAGCACTGCCAGCGCGATATCCACATAGGATTTTCCGCGCAGGTCGCGGATCTGTTCTGGTGAAAACTGAGGATAATCCTGTGGCAGATAGAGACCGCCATCCCGGGCTAGACCGGCGAGCAATGCATCGCTGAACCCCAGGACCGGCGCTTCCCCACGCGTGCTTACAAATTTCATTTCTTGGGCCTTCATTTCGGATCGGAGCGGTTTTGAGCCGGGTAATGCAATAGAGCGTCCCTAAAAAAGCCGCAAGGTTTTAAAGCATGTTGACGCGGATGGGGGTTGCTCTCTGGAGCAAAAAACGGGAAAACGTCATCGCGCTACACACATGCGTGATGTAAAAGACAGGTCGAACAGTGCAGGGAAGCCGGGTTTATGCAAACAGCACCACAGAATCGTTCATCGTTGTTTCCAGTCTTTGCAACGGTTTTGCTCGCAGCCCTTGCAGGCTGCACAACCAGTGGCACTGATAAGGCCGCCGACGGAGGTCCAGGTTCTTCCTTGACCACTCCCGCCGCCACTGGCGACCAGCGCATCAAGGAATCCGAGTTGCGCGCCTTCTGTCCTTCGGTTTCGCTGCGTGACGGCACGGCCTTCTTCAATACATATGAGAAGGGCGGTGACAAGGATCCCGCACGTGTGATCTATCAAGCCGCCCTGACCGATACGACCCGCGCCTGCCAACATGGCGCAGGGACCATGACGATTGATGTCGCTGCTGCCGGTAAGGTCGTACCCGGACCAAAATACAAGAGCGGCACCATCACTATGCCAATCCGTGTTGCCGTCCGCCAGGGCGATCAAGTCATCTATTCCAAGCTGCACAAGCAGGCGGTTACGATAGCCAATGGAGATACCGCAACGCAGTTTGTCTTCAATGACAAGGCAATCACCGTGCCGACGGCGGACAAAAACAATATCCAGATTTTTGTTGGTTTTGACGAAGGTCCGTACAATACCAAGTAAGGAATTTCCGATAGGTATTTACTGACAGTATAATTCTTTTGAGTAATGCGCGGAGATTTTATCCCGCGCATTAATTATTGATATTTTATTTTTGGGTGAACTGTCGATGGGTCTGCTGAGTTCTCTTATTTTAATCCTGCATTAATGACAGTTTGAATGGTAATCATGCAATCGATCTGTTCCGTGTTATGATTTTTAATGTCGGGTTTTTAGTGGCATCATTAGGCGGCAGCGATAGCTGGAGACGTTAATACCCGGGCATACTGTGATATATTTTAGGGGCACGGATCATATGCGATTTGATCACAGTAAACTTCTACAGCCTGTTCCGCTTATTTTGCTTTTTATGCTGTTTCTAGGTGCAGCTTTCGGGCAGTGGGTAGGTAACAGATTTCGAATAGTCGATGAAGAGCGGCACATGAATATTTACATGGCCGCGTTGGTTGCTCATGCTAATCGTCTGGCCATTTCGGCCCACGAAACAATCGACGCAGCCAATCGTTCCCCCTATAAAATGTGCTCCGCGGAAGAAATGACCTATCTGCGCAAGCTGGTTTTTTCGGGATATCATATCAAAGATATTGGCAGGTTCCGTGGAGATCGCCTGATCTGTTCGACGCTTCTTAGCGATATTCCAGAGCAGCCAAGCCGATCGCCTGCCGACATTCATTTGAGCGATGGCACCTATGTTTATGGCGAGAGATCTCTGATTACACCGGGCAGCCTTGGTTCGGTGATCGGTAATGGCGGGGCCAATGTTGTATTAAGTTCTGTTGCATTCGATCTACTCCACACGCCGCAATACGGCTTCGCTGTTTATATGCGCGACGCGGATCTGAAACATTTCGCACGCCTTTACGGCTATCCCTCAGGCAATCTGCCAGCCCCGAATTTCACTGACCTCGGGCGAAAATACGATGTTTTGAGAAAAATCATCACGGAATATCGTTGCGATGACAACACCGGCATCTGCATTGCTCTCGAAGTGCGGCTGGACAATTCCAGTGCGTCAGCCCGATGGAAATCCTTCATAGCAATCAGTTTTGGTCTGATTATCAGTGCTTCTCTTGGCTTGAGCTGGTTTGCTTATCGTAATCGCGAGCGTCCTCTGGCTTCCATGCTCAACAAAGCGCTGAATGCCCAGCAGCTTGAGATGGTCTACCAGCCGGTGGTCAATGTGGCAGATGCTAAAGTGACAGGCTTTGAGGCCTTGGTGCGTTGGCAGCTGCAAACCGGTGGTCTGATTCCGCCTGACGTATTTATCGCGGAAGCAGAAGAGAGAGGCATGGCCGGCCGGGTAACAGCCTATGTCGTCGAACGTGTTATCGAGGAGATGGGGGATTTGCTCCGTCGCAACCGGAACATTCAGATCAATATCAATATTACTGCGAGTGACGTCCAGGCGTCGTTCTTCCAGAACAGTATCCAGCCGAAACTGCGCGATGCAGGTATCGATCCCAGCCAGATCGGTCTTGAGCTTACAGAACGTACAGCGGTGGATTTCTCGAAAGCGTCGGAAGGAATCAGACGGCTTCGTGAACAGGGCCACAGGGTCTATATCGACGATTTCGGAACGGGTTATTCAAGCCTTGCCTATCTTGGCGAGTTACAGATTGATGCGATCAAAATTGACAAGGCATTCACGCGCACCGTCTGTACTGATAGTCAGACGGTGTCTATCGTTCCGCAGATCATATCGATGGCGCGGCAGCATAATCTTGACCTTGTCATTGAAGGGGTCGAGACAGAAGCCCAGGCTGATTATTTCCGCAAGATGAAAACGCCGATGACTGCGCAAGGCTGGTTTTATGGCAAACCTATGCGTGCCGATGACGCCGTGACGCTGGTAACCACCGGTTCGCCCAAAGCCAGGCAAAAGCGTAGGAAAGCTGTATCGAGATCTGTTTGAATGAAATGGTCTGTAGAAAAATGCAGATCGATAAAATTCGAATTAAATGCGACTGCCTGCGTGAAATGAATGGCAACAGATTTACGCTAGTGTGTTCTCATGAAACAGAAATATGAACGCATTCTCGAACCGACGGACACCTGGGCGATCTTCGATACGTCCACTGGCGAACCCGTCATCATGGGAACCCGTATGCTGATCGGCCTCTCGGAGAGTGAAGCCGAAGAGCTTCTGGCAATTCTCAATGCCCCGCCCAAGGGGCGCAACAAGCAATCCGCCGCCTGACAATAGCCAGGCGTCGGATCAATTCACTCAGGCATCGGTCCAGACGGACAGGGCCTCGATAACGCTCGGCAGGTCCTTGTGGCGATGGATGACGGTTTCCGCACCGGCATCGGTCAGCTTGTCGGCATGCCCCGGATAGGTGTGAGCACCACCCGTAAAGCCGATCACACGCATGCCAGCAGCGCGAGCACCCTGAATGCCATGCGCGGAATCTTCAATCACGATTACATCTTTCGGATCGACTCCGAATTGCTCGGCCGCATAAAGGAACACGTCCGGCGCAGGTTTGGTCTTTTTGGTGCCGACTTCCTTGGCCGAAAAGATGTTCGGCGCAAACAGTTCGTAAAGGCCGACACGTTTCAGCATGCTTTCCAACCGATGGCTGGTCGAATTGGAGCAGATGCACTTCGGCAGTTTCAGCGCCGAGACCACATCCACGATATCCTCAACCGCCTGAACTTCGTTCTCAAGCTTCTCGTCCAGAATTTTTTCGGATTTGTCGAGAAGTGATGCTGAAAGCGGAATTCCGGCTTCGCGCTCTACCGTCAGAAGAATATCCTGCCACGTCAGACCGGCAAAACGCTCGGCCATTTCATCAGCCGCGATCTGATAACCGGCTTCGGTGAGGAGGGCGGATTCGACTTCTGCCGCGATGATTTCGGAATCCACCAAAACGCCATCGCAATCGAAAATGATGAGGGACGGTGCCGCCATGATCATAGCCTTTTTATTGGGAGGAGTGGGCACCGGCAGCAGCCGGAAACACCGCGATTGAGCTACACCTTTATGGCGAAGCCGTCAAATCGGGGTTGGTGCGAATTCAGACCTCCCCGGAAACTTCGCGCCGCCGCCGGTCGAGTTCTTCGCTGTAGCGACGTAGCGTGTGTGCTTCACTCAGAAGGCCAAGTACCTTGCGCTCCTGCGCATTGTTTACCACGGCCAGCGCTTCGCTTTCTGCCCGGTCAAAACGCGCGACGGCTTCCTTGGCATTCATCTGGGGCAATAGAAACTCGTCCTGATATTTGAGAAGCTCGCGGATATTGTGCTCTCCGTCGGATGTGTCGAAACTGTCGGAATAGACTTCCGGAACAGGGATCATGCCGACATAGCGTCCTTCATCATCGACCGCGATCACGCGCTGGGTCGATCCAAGCGGGAAATCATGCCGGAATGTTTCGATGTCGGTATCTATCAGGACGGTCCGCACGTCGTGACGCATCATCCGGTTTACGGTTAGATTGCGTATCCAGCCGATATCGTGGGCGGACCGGATGGCCTCGCCACGTAGATGGAAGCGCCATGTTGCGAAGGAGTAACCGAAGGTCTTCCGCACCATCAGTGAGGACGAGACGACAGCTCCGAGGACTAGCATGGCGATTGGAAAATCGCCGGTAAGTTCCAATGCAAGGAAGGTCATGGTCATCGGACCGCCAACGACTGCGACGGCAAGTGAGCTCATGCCGATAACTGCATATACTTCAGGTGCAAGTGCCAGACCGGCAGGTAGAACGGCTCCGGCCACGGCTGCAAACAGCTTGCCCGTCAGGGCACCCAGAAACAGCGATGCGAAGAACAAGCCCCCACGAAAGCCCGCACCGATGGAGACAGCGGAAGCGAGAGACTTGGTGAAGATCAGCAGCAACAATGCCGGTATTGTAATGTTTGCATTCAGATCGAGGTGTAACGCTCCGTGGCCCGATGCCAGAACCTGCGGAGAAAAGAACGCGATCATACCGACAACGGCGCCACCGATTGCTGGCGCCAAAACATTGGGCACTATGCTGCGTCGGGCGGTCGTTTCAACAAAAGTGACTCCACGCATGATGAGAATTGCAATACCTGCCGAAAAGAAACCCAGAACGAGTGCTGGCACATAGTCGCGCGGCGTGATGTCGTTTATCTGACCGATATCGATGATGAACGGCGCCCCACCGATTGCCTGCGTCACCAGTGCACCAACTATGGCTGCCACGACGACGGGCGCCAGCGTGGCAATCGAATAGACGCCGATGATGAGTTCGAATGCATAGAATGCACCAGTCAGGGGGGCGTTGAAGGCGCTTGCAATGGCAGCCGCAGCGCCGCAACCAACCAGTGTTCGCAAATCTGCGCGACGAAGTTTGAGCGCCCGGCCGATACGGGATGCAAAACCGCTCGCAAGCTGCGTATATGCGGCTTCGAGGCCGACAGAAGCACCGAAGCCGTTGGAAATCAGGTTCTGTCCGACGAGGATAAAGCTGTCCGTCAGCGAGAGACGGCCGCCATGGAGTGCATTCGCCTCGATAGGATCCACGATCGGACGCTTGCGCCAGCGCGCGAGAATCCAGATCACGATCCCCATCAAGATGCCACCGGCAAGGGGAGCAATATAAGCGCTGGGTTGCAGTGATGCCGCCGAGCTCAGTTTCTCGCCGGGTTCAAGCGCGAAGATTGCCTGATGCATCCATTGGGAAATACTGCCAATAGCGGCAACCATCAGCCCTGAAATGATGCCGATGATGGTACCGGCGATAACGAGACCTATTTCGCTGCCGCGAACCAGTGCACGCATGCGAAAGGGTACAAATAGAACCCGCAAATACCGGTTATGTCGCAGTTCAGCGATATTCATCATAAAATACACCGGGCACGCGGGCGGCCCGCATGCCCGCCACGCAAAATCAGAAGTTGACTGCCGATTATAGGCAAAAAGGAATAACCAAGCCTTATCAAGGGCCAGAGGTTAAAGTTACAATTGCATAGCGATCACGGCGTTAAGATGACAGGCGGCAAAATGTCGAACGTCAATTAACCTTGAAAAGCCCGGAACTGCGGACTTTCCACCTCGATTAAGAAAAGATTTACGATTTCAATCACTTGGCGTTAACTGCATATTTACCCTACCCGGTAACCATAAGGACAAGTTTTTTGCGTCCACAGGTAATCGAGTATCCCATGTCTCTTGTACGTCTTGCACATGAGTTGCCCATCGAGGCTCCGCGTACCGCGTGGCTTGACTCCATCATCAAAGGTGATTGCGTAGCGGCTCTGGAACGCCTGCCGGATCATTCCGTGGACGTCATTTTTGCCGATCCTCCCTATAACCTCCAGCTGGGCGGCGATTTGCATCGTCCCGACCAGTCGATGGTCAGCGCAGTTGATGATCACTGGGATCAGTTCGAAAGCTTTCAGGCCTATGATGCCTTCACCCGTGCATGGCTTATGGCCTGCCGTCGTGTCCTGAAGCCGAATGGCACCATCTGGGTCATCGGCTCCTACCACAACATCTTCCGGGTCGGTTCGCAACTGCAGGATCTCGGCTTCTGGCTTTTGAACGATGTCATCTGGCGCAAGACGAACCCGATGCCAAATTTTCGTGGTCGTCGCTTCCAGAACGCCCATGAAACGCTGATTTGGGCCTCGCGTGATCAGAAAGGCAAAGGCTACACCTTCAATTATGAAGCGATGAAGGCCGCCAATGACGACGTACAGATGCGCTCGGACTGGCTCTTCCCGATCTGCACCGGTTCCGAACGCCTGAAAGACGAAAATGGCGACAAGGTTCATCCAACCCAGAAGCCGGAAGCATTGCTTGCCCGCATCATGATGGCCTCCAGCAAGCCGGGCGACGTCATTCTCGACCCGTTCTTCGGTTCCGGTACGACGGGTGCGGTTGCCAAGCGCCTCGGACGTCATTTCGTCGGTATCGAACGCGAGCAGAGCTATATCGACGCTGCAACAGCGCGCATTGATGCTGTCGAGCCGCTAGGCAAGGCCGAACTGACGGTGATGACTGGCAAACGGGCCGAACCGCGTGTGGCATTCACCAGCGTTCTCGAAGCGGGCCTCCTTCGCCCCGGCACGGTGCTTTGTGATGAACGTCGCCGTTTTGCTGCCATTGTTCGCGCCGATGGTACGCTGGCTGCCAACGGTGAAGCGGGTTCGATCCATCGTATCGGTGCAAAGGTTCAGGGCTTTGATGCCTGCAATGGATGGACTTTCTGGCACTACGAGGAAAACGGCGCGTTGAAGCCAATTGATGCCTTGCGCAAGGTCATTCGTGACCAGATGGCAGTCGCAGGCGCTTAGGGCGCATCCCGAAAATTGCGAAGCGGTTTTCGGATAAGATGCGCAAACGACAAGTTATCGGACGGCCTCCAGCATAGTCTGATAGTGAGGCGCTCGAAGCATCGGCTTCGGGCGCCTTCGCTATTTAAGATTTAGAAAGTGAGGCCCAAAGCTTTCAAATCGGCGCTCAGCTTGTCCGTATCCGTAAAATGCACGGCCTGCCATCCGGCCTGTCTGGCGCCATCCACATTGTGCATCGTGTCATCGATGAAAAGCGTTGCCGCAGGATCGAGGTCGAAGGATGCAACGTGGTGGTCGTAAATTTCCCGGTCAGGCTTCAGCATGCGGACGTCACCCGATACGGTGACACCTCGGCTTTCGGTCAGAAATGGAAAGCGTGTTTGTGCTTCGCGGAAAGTGTCTGAAGCAAAATTCGTCAGCATGGTAACATCGTTGCCATGGTCAATCAGGCTGCGCAAAATCTTGACACTGTCCTCATAAGCATGTGGCACCATGCGGTTCCAGTTTTGCCGGAACGCTCGGATATGATCGCTTTTCTCCGGATGTATATCAATCAGAAGCGCTTCCGCTTCCTGCCAGGTTCTGCCGCGATCCTGCTCGATATTCCATGCGCTGGTGCAGATGTTTTCCAGAAACCAACGCCGTTCCGAAGCATCGGGAATGACATCCAGATAGGCAAGTTCAGGATCATAGTGGATCAGAACCTTGCCGATATCGAAGACGACGTGCTTGACGGGACTGCTCAATGGTTTCTCCTCCCTCGTTTGAAAGCTTCTGGTATGGCGGCGGTGATCGCCTTTTTCATGACGGTTGGCAGTGCCTCATCCGAAAGCTCGTCTGGTCGGGACCACCATCCCTCGTTGGACAATGCCTTGCTGACATTCTCGGAGCGATAGACCGCCAATCGCAGCTCGAAATGCGTAAAAACATGCTTGATTGAACCGGAAGAGATCCATTGTGCCGGGAACGGTGCTGCGTCGATTGTTGCATCTCCGTCTATACGCGCGGTCCAGTGACTGCCCGGAACCTCGGTCATCCCGGCAAGCAAGCCTTCCCCTTTTCGCTTGCGCAGGAGGATTGAACGATCCCGGGCAATGGCGACGAATGCCGCGCCGGTGCGAACGGGTTTTTCCGCTTTAGGAGCTTTAACCGGAAACTCCTCCGGATCTCGAGATTTGAGAGCCATGCAGTCATCACTGAGGGGGCAGATCGCACAGGCTGGGCGTCGCGGCGTGCAAATGGTTGCACCCAGATCCATCATAGCCTGAGCGAAATCTCCCGGCCTGTCGATTGGGGTCAACTGCCCCATGAGTGCGCGGATTTCCGTTTTCGCTGCGGGCAGGGGCGTGTCGATTGTGTAAAGTCGTGAAATGACGCGCTCCACATTGCCGTCGACGACGGCAACCGCTTCGCCAAAGGCAATTGCTGCAATCGCGGCGGAAGTGTAATCCCCGATGCCGGGCAGATCCTTCAATGCAATGGCGTTGTCTGGAAATCTGCCGTTATGCTGCGAGGCTACGGCGTCAGCACATTTCTTCAGATTGCGCGCACGCGAATAATAACCGAGCCCGGCCCATGCCCGCAGAATATCGTCTTCGCTTGCCTGTGCGATGGCCTGAACGGAAGGCCAGCGTTCAACGAACTTCATGAAGTAGGACTTGACCGTCTCCACTGTTGTCTGCTGAAGCATGATTTCGGAGAGCCAGACCCGATAGGGATCAGGTTTTGCGCCGGATGCCTGTTCGGCAGGACCTACACGCCACGGCAAAACGCGATGGTGTCGGTCATACCAGCGCAGGAGCTTTGTGCTTCGAGTGGATGTGGTGGAATTCAACATGGGAAGGGCATCGGGTCACAATTGGGCTGCATTCTGATTAATGCCTTATTTTTACAATTGATAGAAACAATGCTGTGCATATTGGGGCTTAGCGCATAAAAGTCTCGCATGAGTCTCCTGATGTGCCCCATTGGAAAGAGAATAAGTGGACCATTCTGTACCTGTCTATGTCATCAATCTTGCGCGGTCACGGGATCGCTGGGACAGGTTGAAATCCAATGCGGATGCGCTTTCGATCGAACTCCGGCGCGTGGAAGCCGTCGAGGGCAAGCTGTTGTCTCCGGAAGAACTGACGGATTTTGATGATGCAGGATTCCGCCGTTGGCATGGTAAAGTGGCGTTGCCTGCGGAAATCGGCTGCTATTTCAGCCATATAGGGGCATTGGAAACCATAGCCATCGCGCCAGAACCGTTCGCTGTTATCGTGGAAGACGACGTCGTTTTTACCTCTGCATTTCAACCGTTCCTGACGCATTTGACGAAGGTGACGGGTTGGGATGCGATGAAGCTTGTTAATCACAGAGTAGCTGCGTTTCGATCCTTTCAAAGAGTTGACGATCAGTTCTCCATAGGTCGCTGCCTGCATGGTCCGCTGGGTAGTTCAGCGGCATATGTCGTAACCCGTGAAGGTGCGTCGAAAATGCTAAAGGCACTCCGTCCCATGCGGCTGCCTTATGATGTCGCATTGGAAAGAGGGTGGGCTGGCGCGTATCAAATTTTTACGACCGACAAGCCGGTCGTCGAGTTTTCCGATATCGCGATTTCTACGATTGCTCAGGGGCGCGCTACCTACGCCAAGAAGCGACTACCGGCATACAAAAGGATAAGCACCCTTTTGTTTCGAGTGACTGACTATGCCAGACGAATCGCCTACGCTCTTCATAAGAAGAGCTTAAGAGAGGGTTAGGGTTGAGTTACTTTAAAAAATCTTTTCTGCTGCGTCGCCGAGTGGACTCTTGGGTCATTGGAGCCGCGTCAGCAGCCATGCCCATTCGGATCGGGCTTGGACCGCTGATACTTTTTATCTTTTCATGCATTGGTATTTATCTTGCCTGCGGACGCCACGCGACGACGCGCATGTTCGCCAAAAAATTCTATCTCTTCATAATCCTCTATGCCGTCTGGTCGTTAGGTCTGATCCTGTTACGGGGCGAACCTTTTCAGGATAACCGGCAGATTGGTTACACCCTGCTCATCACCATTTTCGCTTTTGCGGGTTCGGGGATGGTGCTTGTCCGCGATCCTCTGCGGGCCTATGTCCTTGGCGCGCGTGTAGGAACGCTGCTTGCCGTCATTATCGCAGTCTATCTTTCCGTGACCAATGGCGGGCGCATTGGCATAGGCGGTAATCAAGCAGTCTTTGCATTCGTTGCCGGAGTAGCGGCTATCTCTGCTGCAATTCCGTTGCGCAAGGCTCCGCGCTACTTGCCGAACGGTCCACATTGGCTGGTTCTTGGGTTCACCGCAGTTTTGACCTCTGAAACACGAGCAGTCATCGTTGTGTTGCCGATATTTGCAGCCGTAGAAATCCTTATTTTCCTGAGGCGGTTCAGCATCAGGCAACAGGGAGCGGCTTACGCTGTACTGTTTGCTGCAATCGCGGCTCTTGTCGTTGTCGGTCCCGTCGGCGATATAATTTCCAAACGGTTTTCCGGAATGGTTGAATATTACGACACCGGCAACAGTTCCAATTGGGAGGACAAGGTTTCTGCTGATATCCGCGAGGTAATGTGGAAAAGCGCGTCCCGCGTTATCGTGGCGCACCCGTTTACAGGCGTCGGTTCCTATTCGAAAATGGACTATGTGCGGGCAGAGGCCGGAGACAAGGCTGTGATGCTGGACGGTTTCCGCCATGTCCACAATACGGTCCTTGATGAATTGCTGAACGATGGCATTGTCGGTCTCATCTTCATGGCTGGAGCTTTTATCTCGATCTTTGTTTATTTGTGGCGGACTGCCGATAGCTGGGCGATGCGGCGAGCCTTGCTCTACTTCGCGGTGGTGTGTGGCAGCTACGGCATGTTGCACAATCCGCTTTTGCACGAGGTCACCATATCCTCGACCATGTTCTTCCTCGCAGCGTTGAACGCTGCTGCATCTCGGCGGGTCATGGCGGCAAGGCGCACAGGACTCACCTCGTATATTTTCGGAAAGAAATCACCGGCATGAAAGCGATTGTAACGGGTGCAGCCGGATTTATCGGGTTTCATACGGCACAGCGTCTGTTGGATGAAGGCTGGCAGGTGATCGGCATCGACAATGTGAACGACTACTATCCGGTCGCATTGAAAGAAACCCGTCTTTCCAAGCTTCACATGTGTGACGGCTTCCGGTTTGCGAAGGCGGATATCTCCGATGCAGAAGCGTTCAACACGGCAATCGGCTCTGATCGAGATGCGGATGTCATTGTGCACCTCGCAGCACAGGCAGGTGTGCGATATTCAATAGAGAACCCAGCGGCCTATATTTCTGCCAATGTGCAGGGACAGATAACCGTTTTCGAAACCGCGTTGAGAATGGAGAAACGTCCGCCGGTCGTCTACGCGAGCTCATCGTCGGTCTATGGCGCGAACGAAAAGGTGCCTTTCTCGGAAAGCGATCCCGTCGATCACCCGGTCTCCATCTATGCGGCAACAAAGCGCTCCGGCGAATTACTGGCCTACTCATACCGTCACGTGCACAAACTCTACTCCACCGGTTTGCGTTTCTTTACGGTCTACGGTCCCTATGGGCGGCCTGACATGGCGCCTTGGCTGTTCACATCCGCGATCCTTAAGGGGGAGCCGATCCGCGTATTCAATAATGGCGAGATGCAGCGGGACTTCACCTTTGTGGAGGACATAGTCAGCGGAGTGGTTGGGGCGGTAAGACGTATTCTCGACGAACCTGAGGATACAGCACCGGTCTACAATCTCGGTAACAATCGGCCGGTCATGCTCAACGACTTTATCGCAGCTATCGAAAAAGCGACTGGCAGGGAGGCAATTCGCAAGCTGGAACCCATGCCAGCTGCTGATGTGCCCCGCACCTATGCCGACATCACTCTTGCTGCACGAGACCTTGGCTTTAGCCCGAAAACCACGCTCGATCAGGGTATTCCTTTGTTCGTGGAATGGTTTCGCGGCTATAATGGAGCGCGATGAGCGAACCGACATCCAGGCGCGGCTTCAGGTCGCTGGCAGATATGGCTTCGGGTCTGGTGGATCCGATGCTGCAAAAGCGTGCCGGCATCAATCTCGCCTTGCTTCAGTCATGGGAAGATATTGTCGGTCCCGCCATCGGCGCGACCTCCCGCCCTTTGCGCATTATCTGGCCGCGTCGTCTGCGCGAGGATGATCCGTTTTCACCTGCAACGCTGATTATAGCCTGCGAAGGGTTCGCAGCCCTGCAGGTTCAGCATGAAACAGGCGAGATCATCAGCCGCATCAATGGCTTTCTCGGCTTCTCCGCAGTTGGGCGCATTCGCATCGAGCAGAAGCCGCCGATCATCCCGGCCAAGCGCCGCATAAAGCGGCTGGCACCGCTTGGGCCTGCCGAAGAGCGTCGCATCGAAAAGGCTACGGACGGTATCGAAGACGATGCGCTTCGTGCAGCTCTTGCGCGCCTTGGCAAGAACATTCTCGCAGAGAAGCGGACGGCTGGTCGAAAAGACAAGGATAGTTGAATTTGGCTCGCTGCCATAAATTTGATGCAAGCTTTCAGCAGTTTGTGTTTGGCATCTTGGTTTATTGTCGCAAATTTGAAGACAAATAATCCAAGGTGCTGACTTTCATGTGAACGCTGTGGGTCTAGCGAAGTGCGGCCTGCCGCTTTAGATTGTATGTCGAAGTCAACTATTGAAACAGGACTGGATGATTCGGATGCCTGCAGCGTTTAATCGCAGACACGTTATTTCTCTTGCTGGAGCGGCCGCTGCCGGGCTGGCTTTTGCCGGTGGCGCGAATGCGCAGCAGCGCGATCCTGAAGGCACTGTCGATGCGGCCAAGATTGCCGAACCCGGCAAGCTGAAGGACATGGTCTACGGCAAGGCTGATGCACCGGTCACCATCGTTGAATATGCATCGCTGACCTGCCCGCATTGCGCAGATTTCACGATCAATACATTCCCTAAAATCAAGGAAAAATATATCGATACGGGCAAAGCACGGCTCATCTTCCGTGAGTTCCCGTTCGATCCGCGCGCGACCGCCGCTTTCATGCTCGCGCGCTGCGCCCCGGAAGACCGTTACTTCCCTATGGTCGACGTTTTCTTCAAGCAGCAGCAGCAGTGGGCGACCGCTGAAGATGGTGAAGCAGCTCTCCTGCAAATTGCAAAACTTGCCGGTTTTACACAGGAGTCCTTCAAAGCTTGCTTGACGAACCAGCAAGTTCTCGATGATGTGAGAGCAACGATGGAGCGTGGATCGAAGGATTTCGGTGTGAGTGCAACGCCGACTTTCTTCATTAACGGACAAAAATACGCTGGAGCGCTTTCGGTTGACGAAATGTCGGCAATCATCGACAAGCTTCTCTAATCCGTTTTTCAGATCGATAAGCGGGCGCTCCTCTGCGCCCGCTTTTTATGTTTCTGAAGTCACAATGGGAGGGGCATTCTGATGCGCTTCTCCAAGCTGCGCCTTGTCGGTTTCAAATCCTTCGTCGAGCCCATGGAGTTCGTCATCGAAGGCGGACTGACTGGCGTAGTCGGCCCGAATGGCTGCGGCAAGTCCAATCTGGTTGAAGCGCTGCGCTGGGTGATGGGTGAAAACTCATACAAGAACATGCGAGCCTCCGGCATGGACGATGTGATCTTTTCAGGCTCGGCCACGCGGCCCGCGCGCAATACTGCCGAAGTCACGCTTTTTCTCGATAATTCCGATCGCACAGCGCCTGCCGCTTATAATGATGCAGACGAATTGCAGGTCTCTCGCCGCATCGAACGGGAGTCAGGATCGGTCTATCGCATCAATGGCAAGGAAGCGCGCGCCAAGGACGTGCAGCTTCTCTTTGCGGACCAGTCCACCGGCGCACGTTCACCGTCGATGGTCGGGCAGGGGCGTATTGGTGAGCTTATTCAGGCAAAGCCGCAAGCACGTCGCGCGCTCCTGGAAGAAGCGGCTGGTATTTCCGGCCTGCACACCCGCCGCCATGAGGCCGAGTTGCGCCTTCGCGCTGCCGAAACCAATCTTGAGCGTCTCGACGATGTGGTTGGCGAGTTAGGAAGCCAGATCGAAAGTCTGAAACGTCAGGCGCGGCAGGCGAACCGCTTCAAGGCACTTTCTGCAGATATTCGCCGGGCAGAAGCTGCACTTCTGCATTTGCGCTGGTCACAGGCGAAGGTACAGGAAGGCGAAGCGCAAAGCGCCTTGGCGCAGGCAACCTCAGCTGTCGGTGACATGGCGCAAGCGCAGATGAACGCGGCAAAGGCACAGGCGGTCGGCGCGCACAAACTACCCGAACTGCGCGAGGCCGAAGCGAAAGCCGCCGCCGCATTGCAGCGTCTTTCCATTGCGAGAACCCAGCTTGATGAGGAAGGCGAACGTCTTCGTGCCCGCCGGGCAGAGCTGATAAAGCGTCTTGAGCAGTTTTCTGCCGACATTGCGCGCGAAGAAGAAATGATGCGCGAGAATGCTGACATTCTGGCGCGGCTCGACGACGAGGAGCAGGAGTTGATCGCTTCTGCCGAAGAATCCGGCGAGCGTGATCAGGAACTGCACGCGCTGTTTGAGGAAGCGGAAATTCGCTTGCAGGATAGCGAAAACGCATTGTCCCGTGTGACGGCTGAGCGTGCTGAAGCCGCCGCAGAGCGTGTGCAGATTGAACGGGCACTGAAGGAAACACGTGACCGTCGTGACCGGCTTTCTGCCCAGATGGAAACGATAACGCGCGACATCGCTGCTGTCGCGGAGCAGATCGGCGGATTGTTCGATCCGGCGGAAAAGCGCATCGTAGTCGATCGCTGTGCGGACGCACTGGCTTCGGCCGAGGAAATGGTCGCAAGCGCGGAAGAGCTCGTTGCAAGCGCGCGCGAAGCCGAAGCCGCCAGCCGCCAACCTTTGAGCGAGGCGCGTACCGAACTGAATCGCATCGAAACGGAAGCGCAAACGCTGGCCCGTATTTTGAATGCTGGTGAAACGGGGCAATTCCCACCGGTGGTTGAAGAGTTGCGTGTCGAGAAGGGCTATGAAGTAGCACTCGGTGCGGCACTCGGTGAAGATCTCGATGCGGCCAGCGATGAATACGCGCCGGTCTACTGGGCTTACAATCCTGCTGCCAGTTCCGATCCCGCTTTGCCGGAAGGCGTGACGCCATTGGATCGGCTGGTGGAAGGGCCGCGGCAATTGCGCCGGAGACTGGCACAGGTTGGCGTTGTTTCGGAGAGCGAAGGCAAGCGCTTGCAGGCCATGTTGCGGCCCGGTCAGCGGCTGGTGAGCCAGGCCGGTGCGCTCTGGCGCTGGGATGGCTATACGGCAAGCGCCGATGCGCCGACCCCGGCAGCCCAGCGACTGGCACAGAAAAACCGGCTGGCGGAGCTCGAACAGGAAGCGATTGCCGCGCGCAAGCGTGTCGAGCAGGCCGAGCAGAATGTGCAACACACCGAGACAGGCGTCCGCGAGGCTGTAGAGCAGGAGCGCGTTGCGCGCGATCAATGGCGTGCAAACCAGCGCAAGCTTGATGAAGCCCGTGAGGCCCTGGCGGCTGCCGAGCGTGCAGCAGGTCAGTTGGCTACACGCCGTGCGGGTCTTGAAGACAGCAAGGCGCATCTGGAAGAAAACCTCGAAGAAGCGCAGATCCGGGTCGCGGAAGCTGAAGACCGGCTCGGCGAAATGCCGGATATAGATGCGATTGGCGAACGCCTTGCCACATTAAGCAGCGAAGTCATGTCGGATCGCACGGCTCTGGCAGAAGCGCGCGCCGCCTATGAGGGGCTGCGGCGCGAAGCCGACGCCCGCAAACGGCGACTGGAAATGATTGCGCTGGAACGCCGTAACTGGAAATCCCGCGCTGAAAATGCTGACCGTCATATTGCTGCGCTGAATGATCGTCGTGCGGAAACGGCAGATGAGGCCGAGGCTCTTGCGGAAGCGCCCGACGAGATCGAGAACCGCCGCCGGGCGCTTTTGAACGAACTTTCGCAGGCGGATACCCTTCGAAAACAGGCTGGCGATGTTCTGGCTGAGGCCGAGGCCGCGCAAGCGGAACTCGACAAGATGGCAACTCTTGCCATCCAGCAATTGGCGGCAAGCCGCGAACAGAGGGCGCGTGCCGAAGAACGTCTCGCGGCGGCAGAAGAGCGGCGCAAAGATGCCGAAGCCCGTATTGCCGAAGCTTTGAACTGCCCACCGCATGAGGCTATTCGCCAGACAGGTTTAAGGCCGGACGAAGCTTTGCCTGATCCCGATCAGCTGGAACGCCAGCTGGAGCGGTTGAAGATTGAGCGCGAGCGGCTCGGTGCTGTCAATTTGCGCGCCGATGAGGAACAGGAAGAACTGTCAGGACGTCTCGATACTATTGTATCCGAGCGTGAAGATGTGATTGAGGCAATCAAGAAGCTGCGCCAGGCAATCCAGAGCCTCAACCGCGAGGGACGCGAGCGCCTGCTGGCTGCATTCGACGTGGTGAATGTGCAGTTCCAGCGTCTGTTCACGCATCTCTTTGGCGGCGGAACGGCTGAATTGCAGCTGATCGAAAGCGATGATCCACTGGAAGCTGGTCTGGAAATTCTCGCCCGTCCGCCCGGTAAGAAGCCGCAGACCATGACGCTGCTTTCCGGCGGTGAGCAGGCACTGACAGCTATGGCGCTCATTTTTGCAGTGTTTCTCACCAATCCGGCACCAATCTGTGTGCTCGACGAAGTGGATGCACCGCTCGATGACCATAATGTCGAGCGCTATTGCAATCTGATGGATGAAATGGCGGCTTCGACCGAAACGCGCTTCGTGGTGATCACGCATAACCCGATTACCATGGCTCGCATGAACCGTCTCTTCGGTGTGACGATGGGCGAGCAGGGCGTGAGTCAGCTCGTTTCCGTGGACTTGCAGACTGCGGAACAGTTGCGCGAAGCAAGCTAGAGCATGTCTCCTAAAAATGGGAACCGATTTCGGATTAAAGACATGCGTAAAAACAAAAAGATAGAGCTTTCCCAATGGTTCATGAGAAACAGGAAATGCTCTAAAACATAATCTGAACGGAGGACGGCATGAGCGGCGATCACGATCACGTAGACGTCAGCGACACGCCACTTCCAAGATTATGGGTCGCCTTTGCGCTGACCAGCCTTTTCATGGTTGCCGAGATCGTCGGCAGTTTCGTCACCGGCAGTCTCGCGCTTTTATCCGATGCCATGCACATGGCAACGGATAGTTTTGCGCTCCTCCTTGCCCTGATCGCCATCTATTTGGGTCGACGGCCAGCCGATATTCTTCGCACCTACGGTTATGCCCGCTTTGAAATTCTCGCGGCGACAGTCAATGCGCTTCTGTTGCTGGGTGTAGCTTTCTATATCCTTTATGAAGCCTATGAACGTGTTTCGCGTCCTGCCGATGTGCAGTCCGTCGGCATGATGGTCGTTGCAGTGCTTGGCCTGATCGTCAATCTGATATCCATGCGGGTCTTGATGGGGCACAAGGACGAAAGCTTGAACGTCAAGGGCGCTTATCTTGAAGTCTGGGCGGATATGCTGGGTTCTGTCGGCGTGATTGTCGGCGCTGTGATCATTTATCTGACCGGATGGGAGTGGGTGGATTCACTAATCGCCATCGGTATCGGCTTCATGGTCTTTCCGCGCACATGGGTTCTGCTCAAGGAATGCATCAATATTCTGCTGGAAGGCGTTCCCGCTGGACTTGACCTCGATGATCTGCAGAAGGCCGTTCTGGCTGTGCCCGGTGTGGCGACACTCCACGACCTGCACGTCTGGTCGCTGACCAAGAACCAGAAATCCCTGACTGCGCATATCGTGCTGGCCAATGGGGCAGACAGCGAGATCGTGCGTCGCGCGGTTGAGCAGGTATTGCAGGAAAAGTTTGATCTCCACCACACCACCTTGCAGATGGAAACGGTAGATCGCGCTTCCGTCGAGCATATTCACTGACGCTCGATATACTGCCGCCGCAAACGGAATTACCGGTCGCTCCAGACAGCCAGTTCATTTCCGGCCGGATCGGTGAAATGAAAACGCCGCCCGCCGGGGAAAGAGAATATGGGCTTTACGATAGTGCCGCCCGCATCGGTAACGGCTTCCAGAGCATCTTCCAGCCGGGCCGCATAGAGCACGGGCAGAGGCTTTGCTGTCGCTTGTCCATCGGCGTCAAAACCGCCGTCCAGTCCTTCCGAAAAGGCTGAATAAGTCGGGCCATAATCAGTGAAAGACCAGCCAAAGGCTCGTGCATAGAAACTCTTCGTCGCATCAAGCGATCCGTTTGCCGCGGGCATTTCCAGATAGTCGAGCTTTCCTGTGATACGCATTGCATTTACCCTTCATGTTCACTATTTGTTCAAATTTGGCTGAAGGTTACAGGTTTTGTCAAGGCAAAGGAACAAGACTAATTTTCTCGTACCGTTAATCCAGTGCTTCTAACATCGTTTTGCCGCTGTCGCGCAAGCATTAATGCTCGTCGATGTTGCCTGTGGTCTCGCCAGTTTTATCAGCTTGAAGAAACTTTTGATTAACGGTCGATGGCTGGGGGCGAGCCACAATTGCTATTCGAAATTGAGTTTTCCGCGAGCGGTATTGAACAGGGATATGTTTGCCTTCACTTGAAGCCGCTTATCTGGATTCCGCACGATTAGATCTGCGAGATGAGATCTCTACCTACCTGTTCATACATAGAGAAACTCTATGGCTGAGCTTAACTGTATGAATATCTCCATGTTTGCGTATTTGGCTGATTTTTAAGTTCATGCATTTTCGTCAGGTACTGAGGATTTTTTTTTTCCGCAGAAAGCTACCTCAACTCAAATTTGACTATATAAAATATTTATAGTTTAATCAATTTAACGGTCAACGTTGGGTGACGTTTCTCTTATGAGACCTTCGACGGGCGGTTGTCTGGGGGCACTCGCTGGCGTTGTCAGATGGTCAGGAGAATATTGTGGCAATCATGTTCGTGCGAGCGCAGATGATCAGCAGGGGAGCGGGGCGCAACATCATCTCTGCTGCCTCTTATCGTCATCGCACCCGGATGAGAGACGAACAGACCGGAACCTTGTTTAACTATCGCGGCGGCGACGATGATTTGGTCCATGAAGAACTGGCGTTGCCGGAAGATATTCCAGCGTGGCTGAGGTCGGCAATCGAAGGCAAGACTGTCGCTGAAGCAAGTGAGGTGCTGTGGAATGCTGTCGATGCATTTGAGACGCGGGTGGATGCACAACTTGCCCGTGAGTTGATTATTGCTCTGCCGGAGGAACTGACACGGGCGGAGAATATCGGTTTGGTTCAGGAGTTCGTCCGGGGCAATCTGACTTCGAAGGGTATGATCGCTGACTGGGTCTATCACGACAAGGGCGGCAATCCACATATTCACCTGATGACCGCATTGAGGCCGCTGACCGAAGAAGGGTTTGGTCCCAAATATATGCCGGTCCGCCGACCCGATGGGAAACCACTACGTGAGGTAAAATCAAATCGCCATAACGGGGATATTGTTTATACGTGTTGGGCGGGTAACAGGGAGACGATGAAGGCGTGGAAGATCGCCTGGGTATAGCGCGACAATCAGGATGAGACGCTTGCGACAATCTGGATGAGATTCTTAGGTCGCGGTCGGGATCAAATTATC
>NZ_VDGD01000048.1:0-2624 GCF_024701725.1 Ochrobactrum sp. XJ1 | reverse complement strand
TATAGCGCGACAATCAGGATGAGACGCTTGCGACAATCTGGATGAGATTCTTAGGTCGCGGTCGGGATCAAATTATCATGCTGATTGCCGTTGACAAGTTCTTCTTCGTTTTCTGATTGCCGCTGCGCGACAGACAGCGTTGAGGTCCTGATTGTCGCAAACGAGGCCGGTCGGCCCCGCTGGCGTTTTTCCTCAAGCGCGGTTCTGCGGCGATAACTTTCGACATTCATCTCGAAGATCGTGGCATGGTGCACAAGCCGGTCGACTGCTGCGAGTGTCATGGCAGGATCTGGAAAGACCCGGTTCCACTCTCCGAACGGCTGGTTGGCAGTGATCAAGATCGACCGGTGCTCGTATCGTGCCGAGATCAGCTCGAATAGCACGCTTGTTTCCGCCTGGTCCTTGGTGACGTAGGCGAGGTCATCGAGGATGAGCAAGTCGTACTTGTTGAGTTTATCGATGGCAGACTCAAGCTGCAGTTCCCTGCGGGCGACCTGAAGCTTCTGCACAAGATCGGTAGTCCGGGTGAACAGGACCCGCCATCCGTTCTCGATCAGCGCAAGGCCGATAGCGGCAGCAAGATGGCTCTTTCCTCCGCCGGGCGGACCGAACATGAGGATGTTAGCTCCCTTGGCGAGCCAACTGTCGCCAGCGGTAATTGCCATGACCTGCGCCTTCGAGATCATGGGTACCGCGTCAAAGGCGAAGCTGTCCAAGGTCTTTCCGGGCGGCAGGTGCGCTTCGGCGAGATGTCGTTCAATCCTGCGATTGGCACGCTCTGCCAGCTCGTGCTCGGCAATAGCCGACAGGAAGCGAGCGGCTGGCCATCCTTCCCGGTCCGCCTGCTCGGCAAATTGCGGCCACAGCGTTTTGATGGTCGGTAGCCGAAGTTCGTTGAGCATGATGGCGAGCCGTGCTTCGTCGATAACGTGAGCGTTCTTCATGCGGCTTCTCCTGTCCCGATCAGGGCCTCATAACCGTTGAGCGATGCGAGCTGCACATGAACGGTCGGCAGCTTGGCTGGATCCGGACCGAAGAGCGTTCGCATGGCGGCCAGATCCGGTAAATCGCCCGCATCCAGGGTTCTGGCCAATTCTTTGGCAAGTTCGCGCTCGCAACCGCGGTCATGCGCCAATGCCAGAAGCTCAACGGTGATCTTGCAAGCCTGCTTGTCGGGAAGATGCTCGATGAGGGCTTCGAAGGCCTTGCGATATTCCGGACGCGGGAAGAGTTTGTCGCGATAAACGAGGCCGCGGAGCGCCATCGGCTTCTTGCGCAGGGAATGGATGACGTGGTGGTAGTTGACGACCTGATCGTGTCGCCCGTCGGGGTGGCCGCGTCCGCGGCGCAACGTCATCAGATGCGTACCGCCGACGAAGACATCCAGCCGATCGTCGAACAGGCGAACTCGTAGCCTGTGGCCGATCAGGCGGGATGGCACGGTGTAGAAGACCTTGCGCAAGGTGAAGCCGCCCGTCCGGGACACCGTGACGACAATCTCTTCGAAGTCCGTGGTCCTGCGCTCGGGCAGCGCCTGCAGATGGGATCGCTCAGCATCGATACGCTTGCCATGGGCAGCATTGCGACGGCTGACGATCTCGTCGACAAAGGCGCGGTAAGAACCGAGATCGTCGAACTCCTTGGTCCCCCGCATCAGCAGGGCATCATGAACGGCGTTCTTGAGATGGCCATGGGAGCTTTCTATCGAGCCGTTCTCATGCGCGACGCCTTTGTTGTTGCGCGTCGGCGTCATTCTATAATGGGAGCAAAGCTGGTCGTATCGGTGCGTGAGATCGACCTTGGCATCGGCGTCGAGGTTGCGGAATGCCGCCGAAAGGCTGTCGCTTCGATGATAAAGCGGCGTACCACCCACGGACCATAGAGCATTTTGAAGCCCTTCGGCCAGCGCGACAAAGCTTTCTCCGCCGAGAATGACATGGGCATGTTCGAAGCCCGACCAGACAAGCCGGAAGTGATAGAACAGGTGATCAAGCGGCTGGCCGGCGATGGTCACACCAAGACCGCTGGCATCGGTAAAGTCCGAAAGGCCCAACCGGCCTGGCTCGTGCGTCTGGCGGAAGATAACCTCCTGCGCTTCGCCATGGACAGCACGCCACGACCGAATGCGTCGTTCAAGCGTGCGGCGGATACCTTCAGACAGTTCTGGATGTCGGCGCAGCATCTCGTTGTAGACAGCGACGGCACGGATGCCGGGTGCGGCCTTCAAGAGCGGGACGACTTCAGTCTCGAATATTGGCTCCAAGGGATCAGGGCGGCGGCGTCCACGCGGCGCTTTGCTCTGAGATGGTAGTTGCACCTCCTTGTCGAGGCGGTATGCCGTAGCTCGGCTGATCGACGCTTTTGCTGCGGCGACCTCTACGGAATGCGTTTGTCGGTACTTCATGAAGAGTCTCATCTGATGATCGGTTACATGGCAACCCGGCACAAACTGGTTCTCCAATCCAGAAAACCGCAAATGTACCGGACCGACCGCGATCTTGAGACGCCAAATTCTGCGCCACGCCGGGGTATGACTACGATCGGGCTACGCCCTCACTCCGTCACACCCCGGCGCGAGTCTCATCCTGATTGACGCTGAATCTCACCTAGATTGCCGTTATGCA
>NZ_VDGD01000047.1:0-3182 GCF_024701725.1 Ochrobactrum sp. XJ1 | reverse complement strand
TTTGCTCAACTTTTGCAGGAAGCAGTATAATCGGATACCCTCACCACTGGCATGATGCAGTTGGGGTAGCTTTTCCAAATCAACAGGTTAGTAGGAATACCATGTCAGACTCTTGGTCGCGAACATGCTTTTACAGCCAAGAGGCCCGAAATGGATCTGGATGATCAAGCCCCGCGTTTGCACCTTGTACATTCTGAAATCGAGACGTCCGACGATGTCGCTTGCGCGCTTGCCATATTCCGAAAATCATATCGCATAGATCATGTGGGCACTGCCAAGTTGTTTGATCTAGTTGTTTCCGGTATCGATGAGGCATGAAATTACCGAGTTCTTTTCCCCGGTTGAAGGGATTTCGTTTTCCGCGTGAGATTGTCGCTTATGCAGTATGGGCCTATTACAGGTTTGCGCTGAGCACGGCCGATGTGGAAGACCTGCTTGCCGAGCGCGGCGTCATTGTCAGCCGGGAAACCATTCGCCTCTGGATTAATCGCTTTGGTCGTCATTTTGCGGACTGTATCCGCAGGGATCGACCAAAGCCAAACGACAAATGGCACATTGATGAGGTCGTCATCACGATTGGGGGAAAGAAGTATTGGCTTTGGCGGGCCATTGACGCAGATGGCGATGTTCTTGATATTCTGGTTCAAACACGCCGTAACACAAAGGCTGCCAAGCGTTTTTTCACCAGACTGATCCGGCAATACGGTCAACCACGTGTCGTTGTGACGGATAAGCTGCGCAGCTATACCAAGCCAGTACAAAAAATCGCGCCAGATGCCGATCATCGTGCTCATAAAGGCCTGAACAACAGAATTGAAAATTCGCACCGCCTGAGCCGAAAACGGGAGAAAATCATGGGGCGGTTCAAATCGCCTCGTCAAGCCCAACGCTTCTTGTCAGCACACGATCAAATCAACACCATCTTCCGTCCTCGCCGCTATAATCTCACTGCTATCTCCTACCGCCATGCACGTACCGATGCATTTGCATTATGGCGTGACTACACGACCGAAATGACCGCTTGATAAACACAGGCGAAAGCTGCTCAAAGCCCTATTCAAACAACTTGGCAATGCCCCCGTAGCTTATGCGAAACTTCCCGTCGGAATGTCATCATCTCGATTGTCCTTGTCATCGAAGTTCAAAACAAGGATGTCTCAAAGGTCCCTACATTTCTACACCGTTGAGCAGCACAGCCAGTGCTGTGGGGACTGTCAGTGCAGCCGCTTGCATAGTGTAAGTCTCGTCGGGATTGCCTGGACGAACAGCTTCAGTCGAGGCTATGTAATCATCCGTAGTCTTAGGTGAACCACAGAGAATTATAAATTCATCGAATCGTTCAACCTAATCTTCGATCAGGTTCGTGTTAAGGACGTAGTTATTTTTTCCGATCTCAGAATACTAAAGCTTTAGATCGCAATATTATTTTCCAATAATTGAAACATATTAATGGTTTATTGGTTTCACTACGATTGCGAGTTACAGATCATACCCGCCGGCAAGCGCGAAAAAACAGGAGTCAATATGCCAACTCAATATCAGTGGCCGCGCCTCTCTCCCATCGCCACAGGCGTGCGCGGCCGGTGTCCTCGATGTGGAGAAGGTCATCTTTTTCAAGGCTTCCTCACGCTGAGAGAAAAATGCGAAGTATGTGATTTGGACTATTCATTTGCAGACCCTGCAGATGGTCCAGCGTTTTTTATCATGATGTTCGGCTGTATACCTAGCATGGTATTTGCTGTATGGCTGCAGATAACCTACGAGCCTCCCTTATGGGTGCATCTCTTTACGAGCCTACCCCTGCTGCTTTTAACTTGCATCCCGCCTCTTCGTCCGACGAAAGGATGGCTCGTCGCTAGCCAATATTATCATAAGGCGCAGGAAGGCACTATTGATCGAGATTGGCGCAATACCTAGGCCATGCTATGGCTGTCTCACGATCAATCTTTCCGGATATATCAAGGGCTCGGTATGCTGCGCGCCTTTTGACCCGCAGAGAAATTATCGGTCTGCGCTCCGGTTGCAATGCGTGCGATAAAGAAGAAGGTTCAGGAACTAAATCATACATATGAGGTTTCTCTACTGAGGTCGCCGCGTGCCAATCGGGCATGACGGAGATGGTGAACGCGGCGGTTTTCCCGATTTCTCGCTGCGGGCAACGAAATGCCAGGCGAGCACCTTAACCCGTCCGCTGCGGCCTCGTCGGCACCGTTACCTTAACCTGAGGGTAAGCATCAACGGCGATAACGTGTTATGACCGACCCTCGTTCTCCGCTATATCATCGCCATCGTTATCCTGCTGAGATTATCGCGGAAGCTGTCTGGTTGTAGTTCCGCTTTCCATTAAGCTTTCGCATGGTTGAAGACATGCTGGCTTATCGTGGGATCTTCGTCACACATAAGACTGTGTACGAATGGGCTGAGAAATTCGGACGG
Organism: Ochrobactrum sp. XJ1; assembly: GCF_024701725.1. NCBI lineage: Bacteria > Pseudomonadati > Pseudomonadota > Alphaproteobacteria > Hyphomicrobiales > Brucellaceae > Ochrobactrum > Ochrobactrum sp. XJ1. The sequence continues at coordinate 746 of NZ_VDGD01000047.1, read as the reverse complement.
ACCTATGCCAGTAATATTCGTCGCCGCACACCACGCTTTGGTGACAAATGGCATCTGGATGAGGTTGTCATTACGATCAAAGGTGAGCATCACATTCTTTGGCGAGCGGTTGATCAGGATGGTTTCGTGATAGATGTTCTGGTCCAGACACGCCGCAATACCAAGGCTGCCAAGCGTTTCATGCGCAAGCTTCTCTCTGCTCAAGGTTGCGCACCGCGGGTTATGGTCACCGATAAACTACGATCTTATGGCGCTGCCAAACGAGACATAGGCCTTAACATTTGCGATCATCGCCAGCATAAGGGTTTGAACAATCGGGCAGAGAATTCGCGTCAGCCGATCCGACGACGCGAGCGGGTTATGAAGCGCTTTAAATCGGCGCGACATGTGCAAAACTTCACGTCGATACATGATCCGATCTACAACTTATATTACTTCCCGCGCAACCAATTCGACGCTGCCGATCATCGTGAATTACGACAAGCCGCCACCAACATGTGGCGGGAAATCGCTTGCCTGAAATCTGCATAGAAACTGCGTCAAAGAATGAGTTACGTGGCGCTCACGTTAAGGTAACGGTGCCCTCACCCCGCCACGCGTTGGATGCCGAGCACGCGATCGATGACGTCGCATCAAAAACACTCCGCCCTCGCCACCCACATTCATCGGATCCGCGCCATGGCGCACTGGAAGGCCGTGACCGGCGCAACTGCCTGAGTTTAACTGAAAGCGCTTCGTCCGGCCTC
>NZ_VDGD01000046.1:0-3827 GCF_024701725.1 Ochrobactrum sp. XJ1 | reverse complement strand
TTATCCGCAGCAGCCCATAATGCGAAGGAAGGCGGCCGCACCGCTGGAAATCCGCGGGGTTCCAGCTTCCGCGAGCGGGATTTGCTCAGCATTATTTTGTGCCGGACCTTTGCTGTCGTTTTGACAAGCAGAGGAATCAATAATGTTGAATGCTGATTACGAGCTCATCGCCGAGCTCAGAATTGTACTGACCAACCAACGATACAGCCCGGTGGTGATCGGCAACTACTGCGCCTATGCGCGCGGGTTCGTCGAATACCTTGCACAGCAGAACATCGATGTTGTGGAGGTGACCGAGACGCAGGTGGTTCATTACCTGCATCATGCGGTAGCGCTGTTCCGGAAGCGCCATGGTCGATCTCCGGGGCCATACTGGCACTCTATCCCGCGCTCCGGAATCCATGCCTTGCTGCGGCTTGCACAGGGCCAATGGCCGTCCCCGCCGAAAGCGACCTGCGCGGCCGACGCACTGCGCTTTGCCATCTGCGACGAGTACGAGACCTGGCTGCGCGAAGAACGAGGCCTTGCTACGGCCAGCATCGACGCGCTGATGTGGGAGGGCCGTAACTTTCTGGTCTGGCAGCTCGATCGGCACGGTCCCGACAGCCTGATGGCAATGACCGTCAGCGACATCGACCGTTACATGGACACGCGCAGCCCTCATCAGACGCGCCGGTCTGTGAAGGATGTGGCGGAGCGCCTTCGCTCGATGCTGCGCTATCTCCATCGAACAGGGCGCGTCGCCATCGATTTATCGCCGCATGTCATCGCCCCCTTGCTCTATGCGTATGAAGGGGTGCCATCGATCCTTACGCCCGATCAGGTCACGGCGGTTTTGCAGTCCTCGGGGGAGGATAAGACGCCGACGGGCCTGCGGGATCATGCCATCCTGCAATTGCTGGCGACCTATGGCTTGAGATCGGGCGAAATCTGCAACCTGCGGATCGAGGATATCGACTGGCGGGCGGAAGTGATCCGCATCAGGCACACCAAGACCCGGGCCAACTCATTCCTGCCATTGATGGCGCCGGTGGGTGAGGCCGTGCTCGCCTATCTGCAGACGGGGCGGCCTGTCACAAATGCTCGCGAGATCTTTGTCCGAACACGCGCGCCTTATCGTAAGCTCGGCATGCTGGCCAATATGGTGCGGCGGCGGCTTACGACTGCCGGGATCACGCCGGCTGGTAAAAGCGGCTCCCATATCTTCCGCCATGCACGCGCCGTCGAAATGCTGCGCGCCGCCGTGCCGCAGAAGGTGATCGGCGATCTGCTCGGGCATCGCTCTACGGAGTCCACAGCTCCCTATCTGAAGCTCGCCACCGAGGACCTTCGGGCCATCGCGCTCGACGTGCCGGGACGGGAGGTGCGGTCATGACGAACTGGCCCGACCCTGATCGCAAGCTGATCGCGCGGTACATTGCAGGCCTCAACCTGCGCACCACGCAGAGCCCCATCTACTACAAGCAGGCGCTCAACATCTTCCAGGATGTCGCCGAACGCCACGGCAAGCTCGACAAGGACATGCTGGTGGCATGGTTGCATGTGTCGCCTGGCCGGTGGGCCTCGACGACACGGCTGCACCGCACCCGGATTATCGACCGTTTCCTCGATCACCTTGAAGAAACCGGAGCGATCGAACGCAATCCCGTCGCCAGTCTGCGTGAGGCTTGCAATATCAAACAGTGCAAGCCGGTGTGGCGCGCGCTGGCCTCCAGCGATCCGGATCGCGCGCTTGCCGAACTATACCGACCCAGGCCATTCGGCAGTGTGCTGGGCAACATGATGGCTGAGCACGTCACATTGATGCGCAACCGGGGTTACAAATACACTGCGCAAGCGATGCGGCTATGGCGGCTCGACCGCTTTCTTCAGCTAAACCCGGAGCTTCAGGACCAGCCGCTCGAGGTGATGCTTGAACACTGGTCCGCGGCGAAAACGACGCGCAATCATCCCAACGAGTGCGAAAAGCTCCGACGGGTCCTCACGAAAATCCTGCGCCATCAGGACCCATCGATCCCGCCCCGCCGACCTGACCCGCGCCCAGAAAAGGAAGTGGCCAGACATTGGCGAAAACCGCATATTTACACACCGTCCGATGTGCTGCGTATGCTCGACATCGCCCGCTCTTACCCTTCACCTCGATCGCCGCTTCGTCCGTCGAGCATCTACACCATGCTGCTGCTCGCCTATTGCGCCGGTCTGCGGCGAAGCGAACTGGCTCGCCTCGATCTTGGTGACGTGGACTTCCAAGGCGGCACGATCACGATCCGCCAAACCAAGTTCTACAAGACCAGGATACTGCCGCTGCCCGACAGTGTGATGGTAGAACTTCGATCATATACGGAAGCGCGACGCCGCGCCGGTGGGTTCCTTGATCCGCGCTCCGGCCTGTTCTGGCACGAACAGCGTGGTGACCGCTATACGAAGCAGGCCGTCGCCTGGCTGCTGGTTGACGTCATACGCCGCGCCGGGCTGAAGCCGCCTCGGGGGCGAACTGGACCTCGCCTGCACGATCTGCGGCATTCGATGGTCGTGAACCGGATCCTCGAATGGTACGAGGCAGGCATCAATCCGCAGGATCGTCTGCCGTTCCTTGCGACCTATCTCGGCCATCGGGACATCAACTCGACCCTGGTCTACATCACCGTCACGCAGGACTTGCTGCATCACGCCAATGAGCGGTTCCGCGTGCTGGGCGCGCCATGCCTCAATATCGGGCAGGAGGTGCGGGCATGAGCAAGAACAATCAGTTCCCGTGGCTGATGCGCGCGTTCTTCTACGAGTGGCTGGTCGAGCAGCGCAATGCCTCCATCCATACGGTCCGGTCGTATCGCGATGCCTGGCGACTCTTCCTCCGGTTCGTCGCAAAGCGCTCAGGCAAGAAGGTGGCGATGATCACGCTGGCGGATCTAACCGCCGGAGAGGTCATTGCGTTCCTCGGTCACGCCGAACACGAACGCGGCGGCAAGATCGGCACGCGAAACTGCCGGCTTGCAGCGATACGCAGCTTCTTCAACTTCGTTGCAACCAAGGATCCCGGATCGATCGCCCAGTGCGTCGAAATCCTCAACATCCCGATTAAGCGCGGTCCGGTGTCGGAACCCTGCTATCTGGACCCGGCGGAAGTGACGGCTATCCTGGCTCAGCCTGATCGTTCGACACTCGAAGGTATGCGCGACCACGCCTTGCTCTCGTTCCTCTACAACAGCGGCGCGCGAATACAGGAAGCGCTCGATCTGTGCCCCGATGCGGTCCGGTTCGACAGTCCGAGCTGCGTGCGCCTCACCGGAAAGGGTCGAAAAGAACGCATCTGCCCGCTCTGGCCGGAAACCGTGATATTGTTGCAGAAGCTGCTCGAACGGCAACCACGGGCGCCAAACCAGAGGCTGTTCGTTAACCGCTATGGCGAACCGCTCAGCGCATCGGGGGTCCGGTTCAAGCTTGCCGCCTATGTGAAGGCAGCGGCCGAAACCTCACCAACCCTGCGCGACAAGCATGTGACGCCCCACGCCTTCCGGCATGCAACCGCCGTGCATCTCATATCGGCGGGCGTCGACGTCACGGTCATCCGTAGCTGGCTCGGTCATGTGAGCCTCGACACAACCAACCACTACGCCAGAGCCAACCTCGAAACAAAGCGCAAGGCATTGGAAAAGGTCGGTGCTCCCGAAACACCCACCCGCCAGCCCTCGTGGAAACGCGATACGAGCGTTCTCGCCTGGCTCGACACGCTCTGAAATAATGCGGAGGAAGGTGGCCCGAAACCCCGAACTTTAGGCAATCTGGCCGCCTTCCTTCGCATTATGGGTTGCTGCGGATAACTCAAG
>NZ_VDGD01000045.1:0-4599 GCF_024701725.1 Ochrobactrum sp. XJ1 | reverse complement strand
ATCTGATGTCTGCATCGCCAAAATTTACGCCCAAACCGTCAGGCAGGCAACTGCAGCCCAGTTAACGTGACAACACCGCTCAAATCGATCCAGCAGCTCTGCTACATTGCCACCGGCCACTACATGCTTCGACATCCTCTCGCCACTGCCCGGCGACAACGAAGTGATCAACCAAGTCGATCGGCTCAGTTCCAATGCCACAAAAATTGCGCCAAGATCAGTGCGGACAGCGGTCGGATGAATGGATGCGGGTTCCATAAATTGCTCCTCCTGAGCGAGTGTTTTGATGCAACCTCACTCTGCCAGAGCGACGGCCGCTGTTCACTCCTCATGGGATCTAAAGCCGAAGAGGTGGATATTCACCCGCCCCCATTCCTCGTTTGCAACCCCGACCAGCCTCTCGGAATGGGGGCTGAACGTCAGCATCTGTCGCATCTCTATTTTGCTGGGAACGTCGCAACTTTAACTTGCTAAAACAAGTCATTGACTTTTTTGGCTATTTCTACAGTATCTCGCTTAGGTCAGAGAGCCAACCACTCCTCACATCGCGCCTTTGCTCAATTTCCGCCATACCCATGGTTCGACAAAAGTTCCTTGCCAGATGCCTGCCTTTCGGCTTTTGGCTTCTGACTGAGCGCTAGAATAAGCGCCCTTTGAATACATTGGCCAATCGAGAGCATGCCCGTTCCGGACGAGCCATGTCGCTAGGTCCTGACCGAAGGTATTCACGCACGATGCTACAATGCGATTATACTTATCGACATCCCGTTGAGCACAGATAATGGGTTGAGCCTCATCGAGATAGCTGGCCAGCTTCATCGAACTGATTTGTCCACAGCGATACTCACTGCCGGATGCATTTTTACATGTCTGCGCACCCTCTGGCGCGTCAACACCCCAAATTCGGATGCGTTGGCCATGTATCTCGATAGTATCGGCATCGATAACAGATGCGCGTCCCGCAATCGATCCGCTGGGTTTCGCAGGCTTTGTCACTGTCTTGGCGTCGGATGGTGCGTAAAATGAAGACGAGGGAGTTTCCCTGACCTTCGCACCGCCGAGTTCATATGTGCACAGTGCTTCTGACGGTGGAGAACCACAGTTCTGTGCTAGATTTCGATAGCTAGCGCAACGTCCCGTGGCATGAATACGCCAGCCGGGGCCGCCCTTGCAGCCGCAGCCACGGCATTGACCTGAAATCTGTATAACCGGTCGCGTTACCTGTTCTGCGGGTGGCTGCCAACTCATGACAGATACCGCCAAAATCAACCCCAACATTCCCATGCCCCATAAATCAGTTATTCGTTCGGATCAGTTCCCGCATAGCCAACCCGGATTGCCTTAGCTATTTCAGTGACCGCCCTCACCGCTTCGTCGGCGGCTCACCAGCTTCGGCTGCATCATTTTGTCAGATCAGAAATCCCGTGAGTAACGGCGGTTTAACAGTCCAGATCGCAGTCAAGGTATATGCCAGATTGCTTCAGCCCCATCATTTGAAGTCCCTCCAATCAGAGACTGACCATAAACGATTTTCGAAACGAAGATTGGAGAAATTATCACCCGCCGGATTGCAGTCAATCCTTGTGCCGTTTGGTCTCGTGTCATCGACGTTTTCATGAGTATGTGGCTCATTTCCACTTACTAGCTAAGATTCTGCTGGGCAGCTTTTCTCAATAATTTTTTTGTTTTTGCGCCCGACATGCGGGTACGTTTCGCCGCACCCCTAAAGAAGTATATCATTTGCATGTTTTCGTGCGGACGTATAGATGCATATTAGATACATGATTTTATTATGTAATGCGCATTCCGGCGACCTTACCGTCGAAATGCACAACAGGGCCGGACAATGATCGGGCCATTTGACATGCATTTGATACGGAGACACACATGTCGCAGACACTGAAGGAAAGCGCGGTTGCTATCGTCAAGGCTACCGTTCCCGCGCTCAATTCCCATGGGCTTGATATTGTTCATGAAATGTATTCGCGCATGTTCCAGAATCCTGAGATCAGGGACCTGTTCAACCAGTCTCATCATGGTGACGCCTCATCGCAGCCCAGAGCACTGGCGGGGGCCATTCTTGCATATGCCGGCAATATCGACAATCTCGGTGCGCTGGCTCCGGCAGTGGAGCGGATCGCACAAAAGCATGTCGGCCTTCAGATCCTGCCGGAACACTACCCGCATGTGGGCGAGGCCCTGCTGGGTGCGATCAAAGCTGTTCTGGGCGACGCTGCAACGGATGAAGTTCTGGAAGCCTGGGGAGAAGCTTATTGGTTCCTGGCGAACATACTGATGGCGCGGGAAAATCGTATCTATGACGAGCAGAAAGTCGCCGATGGCGGTTGGAATGGTTGGCGGGATTTTCGTATCGAAGAAATTATTCGTGAGAGCAGCACTATATCGTCGTTCGTTCTCCGCCCCGTGGATGGCGGGCCGGTCATGGAGCACAAGGCGGGGCAATATCTGACTTTCTGGTTTGAAATCGACAATCAGGCGCCGATCAAGCGGAACTACTCCATTTCCAGCGCAACCAACGGCAAGACCTACCGCATTTCGGTCAAGAAGGAGCCGGGTGGTGCAGCCTCGAGCTGGCTTCACGATCAGGCAAGTGTTGGTACCGTCATCAAGGTGGCAGCGCCATCAGGTGAATTCTTCCTCAACGAACAGCCAACCCGCCCGGTTGTCCTGTTATCTGGCGGCGTGGGGCTTACGCCAATGGTCGCTATGCTCGAAACCATTGCCGATCAACATCCGGCACTTCCAACGCAATATATTCACGGCACACATAACCGTGAGACCCACGCGATGCGCGATCATGTACGTGCGCTTGCGGCTAAAGGCAGCGATATTCGTGTGAGCGATTTTCATCAGACGCCACTTGCCGGTGAAAATGCGGGCGATGATTACGATTACGCGGGACTGATAACCGATGAATGGCTCATCAACCACACGCCAGTGACAAACGCCGACTACTATATTTGTGGACCGCGACTGTTTATGCGTGCCGCCGTGTCAGCGCTCTCGCTTGCTGGTGTACCTTCCGAGCGAATTCACTATGAATTTTTCGGACCTGCCGACGAACTTCTGGCAGCGTGAGGTCGCCCTCGAACGTTGTGCGACGACACAATATGGAACGGGTGAAAGCCCGTTCCCCGGGCTAATCCACCAGGTCAAAGCCCAGCGGCGGCTTGCGTTCAGTTAATCGGCGCATGACTATCTTGTCCGTCAGCAGGTCTTCAACCGTATAGCTATCGAAGACACGAAGCATCGCTTCAACCCCCTGAGCGAGCACGCCTGTGAGGCCGCAAGCGGGTGAAAGTGCGCATCCCGGGCAATCTGCCATTTGATGAAGCCCTTCTTCAGTATGTCGGACAACGGCGCCGACCGATATCATCTTCGCAGCACGCGCCAGACGTAGGCCTCCGCTTCGGCCGCGAACAGTTTCAATGAAACCGCCGCTCACAAGACCATTGACGACTTTCATCAAATGGTTGTGGGAAATCGAATATGCGTTTGCAATTTCTCCAATCGAGCACAGGCGATCCTCGTAAAGTGCCAGATGGATTAAGACGCGAAGCGAAAAGTCCGTATAAAGCGTCAAGCGCATATGATTTTTTCAGTGCCTTTCGTTCGCGTAAGACGTGAGAGGAATATGAGCTGTCGCGTATTATACAGGATACCGCCAGACATCTCATGTTTGGCGTGGATATAATAGCCGTCTTTGGCGGCTTTCCTATCAGTTTATGCCGGGCATGTTAAGCAGAACTCAGCAAGGCTCTCATTGAGTCTTACAAAGGTGCGCCAGTTATCAAAAGCGTGGCAAAACGGGTTCTGTCCCAAATTGTTCAGGGAGCTAAAGGCGGCCTTATCTCTGGAAAGGGCACATCGTCACTCATTGCGGGATAACGTTGCAAGACATTGCGATGGTGTCCCGTTACGATATCGCCGTCTGGTCCTGCAAGTTCTTTGAGCCTTTGAAGCCCTCGATGATGAGCATTCACAAAGTCTAGGTCACGTCCTATGATCTGGACTGCCAGACTCCGACAAGAACCTTTTTAGATTTAATCCGGCGACTAAAATGTACGGTGGAATGGCAAGTGAATAGTGACCACAGTTTAATTGCAAAACATTCGGATTTACACCGGACTTATTGAGACTATCCAACAGAGAAATTGACAATTCTGGCAGTACAACCTTGTCTCTTTTTGCTAGAACAATCTGAATATCCAATGCGGGTCGCGCGAGACTGTAGACATAGTTTCCCAGATCGAGCGGCGCCCAGGCCCTGTGGAGATGAAACAAGTCTATCGTAGGCTCAAGGCTCTCGCGTATGGCGCGCGTTGCGCGCCCGGTCCAGACCATATCTGCAAGACTTCCGGCTGTGAGAAACAGGGAGGCTTTCTTAACATTGGTATCATGGGCCGCTACCAATCCTGCGACCCACGAACCGAGGCTCAATCCGAGTACCGAGATCTCTCGATACCCATCGCTTATGAGCCAGCTGATGAGCTTCTGTGGAGTTGTCACGTTAAGTTTCTCTGGCCGGAAAGGCCAGGGGCTCGTAGATATTCAGGCGAAACAGGCCGCAATTTTCCA
>NZ_VDGD01000044.1:0-5174 GCF_024701725.1 Ochrobactrum sp. XJ1 | reverse complement strand
GGCGCTTCATGCGCCGTTTCAACTCGGTCGATAGGGTCGTGCGGTGGTAGGGCGACAGTTTGCACCAAGCCTTGATTTCATCGGCCGTCCGGCCGCAGCCCAAGCACCATTTGTTGCGTGGGTCGAAGCGACAGACATCGGTGCAGGGCGAGTCATTCTTCATTACGAACCTTATTTGAGATAGGCGCGGACGACGTCGATCAGTTCGGCCGCGCCTTCATCTCGTTCCTTCTGGGTAAGCCCCTCTGCGACAAGGTGCATGCGGATGTGGTCTTCAATCACCTCGCCCATGAGGCCGTTCATCGCACCCCGTGCTCCGGCGATCGACTGCATGACCTCGACGCAGCCCTTTTCCTCATCAAGCATCCGCTCGATGCCTTCCATCTGCCCGCGAATACGGCGTACGCGGTTGATTAGCTTTTGCTTCTCGCGGATGGTGTGGGTCATGCGGATACTCCTCGGATGCAACGGTTGATGGCTAGGCCGCGCGAGCTTCGACCTCCACCGTCACATGTGACAAATCATGGATGGCGGCAAGTTTTGCGCGGTAGTATGACGGCGTTTGAGGGTGATCGGCTACAATCGAGACGATCGCGCCATGGTGGCCAGGTCCGAGCTGCCAGATGTGAAGATCAACGATCTCAGCGCCTTCTTTGACGATGATCTCCTGAATTTCCTCCGGCAGGTCTTCGCCCTGCGGAATGTAGTCGAGAAGCACACCGCCTGCGTCGCGGATCAGCCCCCACGACCAACGGGCGATCACGATGGCTCCGACAATGCCGATTGCCGGATCAAGCCATAGCCAGCCGTAGAGGCTGCCGAAGACTAGCGCGGCAATCGCCAGAACGGAGGTCAGGGCATCAGCCAGCACGTGGACATAGGCGGCGCGAAGGTTTTGATCCTTCCCTGCCGCGTGCCCGTGGCCATGGTCATGCCCGTGTTGGTGGTCGTCCTTAAGAAGCCACGCGCACACAAGGTTCACAATCAGGCCGACGACAGCCACCATAATGGCTTCCTTGAAATTGATCGCGACGGGTGATTGGAAGCGCAGGAAACTCTCCCAGCCGATCAGCAGCGCGATCAGCGCCAGCACCACGGCACTCGCAAAGCCTGCGAGGTCTCCGAGCTTGCCGGTGCCAAAGGAAAAGCGGCGGTTACTGGCGTGCTTGCGGGCGTAGAGATAGGCCAGCGCAGCGATGAGGAGGGCAGCGGCATGGGTGGACATATGCCAGCCGTCCGCCGTCAGAGCCATCGACCCGAACATATTACCCGCGACGATCTCCACCACCATCATGGTCGCGGTGATCGCGATCACCAGCCACGTGCGCCGCTCGTTCCGGTCGTGGTTGTCGCCAAGGAAGAAATGCTCATGGGCGGCGTCGAGCGAACGGCCATGATCGTGCGGGTGGGTGTGGTCATGCGCATGCCCGTGGGATGAACTCATCGCCAAAACTCCTTCATAATGATATAGGGGAGTACACTATATCATTATAGTGGGCAACACGCTTCCGAGAAGGTGTCACGCCACGAAGTGATGGATCTGTCCGACGTTTGAGAACATGGGGTGGTCACGCAGCGAGAATGGATGTTTCGCGCCGCAGTGGCCTGAGATCGGCGCTATCCGTCGGGGTCCAGATGTAATCGCCGGTGAGACTGATATGCTGCCACCCGAGCGGGGTGACGTGTTTGATCACGTCGGGCGGCGTGGGAATGCCTTCTCGATTGAGCTCGGCGAAAGCCGGTTCGAGATAGAGCGTATTCCAGTAGACGATGGCATTGATGAGCAGGTTCAGCCCGGACGCCCGATAGAACTGGCTCTCGAAGGTCCTGTCCCGCAATTCTCCGAGACGGTTGAAGAACAGCGCGCGGGCCAAGGTGTTCTGGGATTCGCTCTTGTTGAGGCCGGCAGTCGCGTTCCTGCGCATTTCGGGGTTCTGCCACCACTGGGGCAGAAAGATGGACCGATTGATGCGCCCAAGATCCCGTAGCGCCAGCGCCAGTCCGTTCTGACGCGGGAATGCGGAAAGCTTGGCCAGCAGGGTTGAAGGCCGAACCTGACCGGAACGGATCGTCGTGACCAGCCGCAGAATATCGTTCCAGTTTGCCTTGATCCGCTCGACGTTGATGGGTTCGCCGACGAGCGACGCCAGATTTTCGGGAGGCGTGTCGCCAGGAAAGAGATAAAGTCTGCGATCCTTGAGACCACGTAGCCGGGGCACAAGCTGGAACCCCACCAGATGGCAAAGAGCGAAGCTCATGTCGCTGACCCCGCCTGTATCGACATAGTGGGTTTCGATGGCGAGGTCGCTGCCATGATAGAGCAGACCGTCAAGGACGTAGATTGCTTCGCTGGCGTTGGCATTCATGGCGATGATATGGAAAGCGCCATACTGGTCTGAGGTGAAGCGATAGAATTTGGCGCCGGGATTCGGGCCATAGCGGGCGTTGAGATCGCCGATCGCCTCGGCGTGTCCGCCCGCCGGAAAATACTGGCCATCTGAGGAAGAAGTTGTTCCGTCACCCCACAAGCTTGCGAGAGGCAATTGCCTCTGGGCGTTGACAAGAACGGCATGTGCGGCGGTGTAGCCTTCTTCGCGAATATGCCAGTCGTGCGCCCAGGCGAGTTGGCGCATCGTGTTCCCGGGAGAAACGTCCGCCATTCTGGTGAGACCGAGATTGATGCCGTCCGCCAAGATGGCGGTGAGGAGCGCAAGCTTGTTGTCGGCCGTTCGACCACTGCGCAGATGGGTGAAGGCGTTCGAAAATCCCGTGCGGGCATCAACCTCTAGCAAAAGGTCAGTGATGCGGATCGCAGGCAGACGGCTTTCCACTTGTCGCTTCAGCGACTTGGCGATGTCTGGAAACATTGCCTTGTGCGGCGTGACGCTGAACCCCGCTCCGGTCAGTTCGACATCGTCGAGTTCGCCGGCTACGGCCAGACGGGAAAGGTCGGCCAGCCCGCCGTTCAGGATCTGGCGCTGCTGGCTGAGGTAAGTTTCCACGTCGGTATCGACTGCGACCGGGAGCGGCCCTTCCTCGCGCATCAGTTCGAATGTCGGCGTGGGGATAAGGAAGCTTTCGAAGGATTGGAAGCGCTTGGCCCCTTCTACCCAGACATCGCCGGCATCGAGCCGGCGTTTCAGTTCGCTGAACAGGCAGAGTTCATAGGCCCTGCGATCGATCTTACCATCCTGTAGTATGAGAGGCATCCAGCTTTTCGGCGCGAAGGAGATCGGTGCCTTGTCCGGTATCGCCCGTTTGCCCTTGTGGTAGAGATCCGCGATCACGGATAGCGCCCGCAGGAGGTTCGCCGCCACGGCGTGACCGCGGAACACGAGTGTCGACAGGAATTGCGGTGCCAGTTTCCGGATCGTCGGATAGCGCAGGAGCATTTCGATTTTGCCGTCGATGACATCCGGAGCGATCAGCATATCGACCGCCTGGACACTGGTCGTAAAGGCCGGCCATTGGATGACCCGTTCGAGCGCTTTGGCGATATCCTCGCCTTTGTCCCTCGCCTCGATGATCGCATGGCAAACCTTCGAAACGTCCTTCAATGGCTTCTGCACGTCGCGGACGGATCGGATGACGCGAGCGGCGGCCTGGTTATCGGCTCGCCGCGTCAGGATTCCCATGAGTTTCTTGAACATGTCAATGGTGCAGTCGGTGAGATGGTGGGAAAGGTGGAGCACCGTCGCAGCCAGGACGGCATGCCGGCGTTCGGGATTGAGGTCGCGCAGATGCTGCGCGCTCATTCGTGTCCCCTCTGCCGCGAATTCGTCAAAGACCTTGGCCGGAATGCGCTCCATCAACGTCATCGGCAGGTTCAGAGACCGCAGAAAGCGAATGCGCTCGGCAATCCTGTCGAGATTGACCGCGGCTGGCGATAATGCCGGTGTTCTTGCCCAGGCAAGGACGGTCACGCTCGTCCCCTCACGCGGGTCGAGAAGCTTGTCCAGATCGAGCTTCTGGCCTTCTGACATCCCGCCCGCCAAGGCCCGATGAGCAATCCGAATGCCGCGCCTGATCGCCACATGAATGATAGCTTCGAGCGCCGCGCGCGTCGGCAGGAGAGTTCTCCGACGTCGCAGTTCCTCCACTACCATATCTGCCAATACATCGGCCTGGCGCATGGTTTGTGCGGCAGGCGTCAGCCAACCGGTCAGTATCCGCACATCTGCAGGGACAAAAGGGCGCATCTGCATTCGATCGACAAGCAGCGCGAGATGCTCGCGTCGGGTCTGCGACCGTTCGAAATAACGATCGATCTCACGATGATCGACGCCGATCTGCCGCGCCAGAAACCGCAAGACGCCAGACGGCAGGATTTCGCCATCCGCTAGCGGTCGGCCAGGATAACGCAGTGTGGCCAGAACACAGGCGAGGCCCAGCCGATTCGAGGCTTTGTTCTGCCGCATGATCAGGTCGAGTTCCGATCGATCCAGCGTGTAATGTTTGGCGATTTCCCTTTCGTCAACCGGGATGGTTGTCGCCTGTCGCCACCATGCTTCGCTCAGTAATACTCTTCGCGCCATTCTCTGATCTTCCAGATTCGTTGGAGAGAGTGCAGCGAACTGGAAAATGCGTGTCCGACAAACGGACGTTTTGCGGTGTCCACAGATTTTGTCCGCAAAGCTTGTTACTCGACGGGAAATCGGACATTGTCCGCATTTAACAAGAAAACGGACAAATCGTGTCTCATGACTGCCATAGGCTATGCAAGAGTCTCTACCGAAGACCAGGATACCGCACTGCAACTCGACGCATTGCGCAAGGCTGGCTGCGAAAAGCTATTCGAGGACAAAGCATCGGGTGTGAAAACCGACCGACCAGGACTGACGGAAGCTATTCGCTATGCTCGGGAGGGCGACACGCTGACGGTCTGGAAACTCGATCGTCTCGGTCGATCAATGAAGCACCTGATCGACATCATCACCGAGCTGGAAGCCAAGGGCGTTGGCTTCCGATCCATCACCGAAAACATCGACACAACTACGCCCGGCGGTCGTTTGGTCTTTCATCTGTTTGGCGCGCTGGCTCAATTCGAGCGTGATCTCATCCGGGAAAGAACCCGCGCCGGTCTGCAAGCCGCAGAGGAACGGGGCCGGCGCGGTGGTCGCCAGGCGGTCGTGACACCAGAAAAGCTCGCAAAGGCCCGCCAGCATATCGCGGCT
>NZ_VDGD01000043.1:0-5774 GCF_024701725.1 Ochrobactrum sp. XJ1 | reverse complement strand
GGATGAAATCTAGCGGGGGTCAAAATTGAATAAGTATTCGCCCGCTAGTGGGGTCAATATTCCACGCCGAAACACAATCCATTCTGTCGGTAAGCCTATTCTTGTCGGAGATCGGTCGGCCTGTATTGGCGTTCAGAGTTGCACTGGGCTATCTGTTCTTTCCTGCATTTGAGCCAAATCAAGTCCCGATAGCCTTACATATGGAAAAATGCGGAACTGGGCCGTCTCGCGCAAGGAGGAAATGCCCTTGTCCCACATCGTTGTGCTCGGTGCCGGCCTTGGTGGCGTCATGGCCTATGAAATGAAGGAGAAGATGTCGTCGTCCGACAAACTGACGGTCGTCAATCTTGGTTCGGTTTATTCTTTTGTCCCGTCCAACCCACGGGTGGCTGCGGGTTGGCTTAACCCAGAGGTTGGGCGAAATATAGTTTCAATATCAGTCACTTCTACGTGGACAATCGAGCTTCAAATGCTGCCTCACGCTTGAGGGAAAGATATATTTCTGCTGATGTCGGGAAGCACGGCCTAGGAGTTCATTTGGAAAATATGAATTTTGCTTCAAAGCCGTCTTCCTTGCCAAATGCAGGGGAGAATAGTTCTAACCGACCGCCTGCTCCACCTGCAATTGTTCTGGCAATGGCAAGACCAAGCCCCGCACCACGCACCAGAGCCTGGCCGCGCTCGAACGGCTCGCTCAACCGAGCCAGTGTTTCGGGAGGCACGGTGGGGCCGGCATTGATAACACGTAAAACACCTTCGGCGGTTAGGAATACGCTGATCGGCATATTCTGTGCGCCGTGTTTGAGTGCGTTTTCGATCAGGTTTCGCGCCAGTATGGCAAAGGCATCCGCATCTATGCTCTTAAGCACCGGGTAATCAGGGAGAGTCATTTCGATGCGACCGACAGCATCGGTAGATCCGTTGAACTCGCCTACAACTAATCGAAGGATTGCAGCAATATTTACTGGCTTTTCGGCAAGGAGCCGTCCGCCCTCGGCTCTTGCCAACTGCATCAGCTTTTCTGTCAAGCGGGAGAGGCGGCGTAGCGCCGTTTCCATGTCCTGCGCACGTTCGCGCGTGGTAGCATCGGGCGCCTCGACGATTAGTCTTTGCGACTGAGCGAGCGCCGCTGCCACAGGCGTGCGCAATTCGTGAGCCGACTTGGCCGCAAGACTACGTTCGGCTTCTAGGGTCAGTTTCAGCCGGTCCAACAGCCGATTTACCGCTTTGGCAACAGTGTCAATTTCGGAGGGAAGCCCATTTACGGCAACCGGATCCAGATCTCCGCCGCCACGCGCCTCGATCTGATCGCGAAAACTGCGCACCGGAGCCATGGAAAGACGTACGATGAGCCAGACACCGATCAAGCCAAGGAGGACGGCTAGGGTGAGAGGTACGGCAAGCGTGTATAATATGTGCATCGCCGTTTCGCGCCGGTGGGAGAGGGGTTCAGCGACAGTAATTGTGAGGCTACCCTGCATTGCGGCGTCGGAGTAGAGCCTGTGAGTTGGCGTGCTGCTGAAACCCATTATTGAATAGGGCGGAAAAATGGTCACATCCGCATTATGTGAACGCATCTGTACGGTTCCGGCTGCGTCACGGACCACATAGGTGAAATATTCGTCGTGTTGGCGCAGGGTCGCCACCCGCTGTTCGGTGTCGTCGGCATCGCGCCCCAGAATCTCGAGCGCCGCGACCGGCAGAATACGTTGCGCCGTTTCTTCGAGGGCGCTGTCAAAGGCCTTATTCAGCTCGTGGCGCAGAAGGTGTGCTGTCACAATGGTGGTAATGACCCACAGCAGGGTCGCACCGAGTCCGAGCCAGAGCGAAAGTCTCCATTGCAGGCTCTTCGGTTGTATCATTTCGCGTTTCCAAGCCGATAGCCGATGCCGCGAACCGTGTCGATGATCCCGTGCCCAAGCTTTTTACGGAGGCGGCTGACATGGACCTCAATCGTATTGCTCTCAACTTCCGACCCGAAGGCATAGAGCCGGTCTTCGAGTTGCGACTTGGTCAATGCAATGCCGGGTCGCTGCAAGAAGGTTTCCAGCAGCGCCCATTCGCGGCTGGTCAGTTCAATGGTGCGTCCCCCTTGCCTCACTGTCTTGGCGGCCAGATCGATCTGGAGGTCGCGCATTTCGACCAAAGGGTTGGGATTGCCGCTATAGCGTCGTGCAACAGCGTTCAGTCGCGACGAAAGCTCTGCCAGATCGAACGGTTTGATCAGGTAATCGTCGGCCCCGGCGTCGAGACCTTCGATCCGGTCGGAAATCTGATCCAGCGCCGTGAGAATAATGACTGGCGTGACGCTACCTTTGGCGCGAAGATTGCGCAAAAAATTGATACCCAGCCCGTCGGGAAGCATCAGGTCCAACAGGATTAGGTCGTAGACTGCCGAGCTGACATGCTCGGTTGCGTCGTCGAGGCGGGTCACCCAATCCACGGAATGGTTGACAGCGATATGGTCGCGAACGGCCTTGCCCAGGATTATATCGTCTTCGATCAACAGGACGCGCATCCAATAGCCCCTTTTATTCGATAGAAAACGGGAACCCGTGTCGTCTGGTCAGATGCGAACATATTCTAACTGAAGCCGTAAGCTGTCATTCCTCTGACGTCATATCCTTGCCAGCTTCAGCTGTTCGTCAGAAATGGCTGGCATTGTTCTCTTCAAAGAGCATTGATCAGGAACAATGATATGATGGTAAATTACCTTGCGGCAATCTCCTTCTTAATGATCGCAGCAGGAAGCGGCGTGGCGCGAGCCGATGATGACTGCCATGTATCGATGGACAAGTGGCAATCCAGGGACGCGGTTCAGGCCATGGCTACCTCTCGCGGCTGGGCCGTGGCGCGGATCAAAATCGATGACGGCTGTTATGAGGTCCGTGGCTCCGACAAAACCGGAATTGCTTTCAGGGCTAAAGTTGATCCGGCTACGCTTGCTATAGTCAAAATGAAACATAAGGATCGCGAATACGATCACGACGATGACCGCCACCGCAAATCAAGACATGACGAAGAACAGCGGTCAGGCGCTGTGCCGGACACGCCCTCCAGCCCCTTGCTCGAGATAAACTCACTGCCAAATGTCGTCGTGAAATAAGCCATGGCGCTTACCATTGAGAGCGCCTTCATCCAAGGAAAGACTTGTTATGCCTCGCAGTCCTGATCGTTATTCAAAGAGCATGGTCGTGATTCACTGGCTCACCGCCGCGTTGATCCTCGGAGCATGGTTCACGTCGGTGGGTGGACGCAGTATGGCGGAGAATCCTCCTTTCTTGCATTTTTCTCTAGGGCTTGCCGTACTCGTGCTTGTGTTACCTCGTCTCTTTTTGCGGCTTTCCGGTGCCGCGCCGTCAGAATCCCCGGCGCAAGGCACACTTGCCCTTGCGGCAAAGGCGGGCCATGCAATCCTCTATTTGCTGCTGATCGCCTTGCCGTTCAGCGGCTGGTATGCCGCCTCGCGGATGGGAGTAGCGATATCCTTCTTCGGCCTTTCCGTGCCAGCCATTACGGCCCCAGTGCAAGGCTCCCCCGGATTGATCGCCGAATTTCATGAGAATGCCGGCACCATTATTCTTTATCTGGCCGGCCTTCATGCGCTGATAGCGATATGGCACCAGTTCATTCTTCGCGACGGTACACTTAAGCGTATGTCGCTGCACCGATAGCTGGCGGATTTACTGTAAATGCTTGACGCGGCGGACCTGCTGGCAGGTCCGCCGTTTTCGTTTATCGCGGTTTGGAGCGGTTCATTTCTTACAAAGCGCTGAAGCAGAAACCGCATCGGTGTCAGGTGGTGTTCAGCTCTTCTTGCGAGAGTAGCGGGCATAAGCGCGGATCGATCGAGGTCCGCGTGCCGTTTCTTTGAAAGAGGCAGACTGGCATGAAAGCACTTCTTGCCGCATTGGCAATGACCACTGCGCTTACGCTTCCGGATATCGCAATGGCCCGGCCCGTAACACTGACAACGACGCTGAACAGTTATGGCGGTGACGGCGCGTATCTCGCTTATTACATCATGGATGCTGAGGGTAAATATGCCGGTAGCCTTTGGATGGCTGGCGGCAAATCCAAATATTACGAACACCTGTCCGGATGGTATCGTGCAACGGGTGGTAATACGAGCGAGATCAACGGTATCACCGGCGCGAGTGTCGGTGCGGGTCGTACGCTTGAAATCACAGTTGATTTGGCCGACGCGTTTTTTGATGCGGGCTACACATTGCACGTCGACGCTGCTGTGGAAGACATGCGCGACAGTCCCAATGAGGTGGTTATACCACTCTCATCCGGCGGTGCGAAAGCTCCAGTCAAAGGACGGCGTTACATCGCAACAGCCGATTATTCTCTTTAATCGGTGACCGCCATGTTCCGAGTTATCCATCGTTGGGCGGGACTTCTTCCCGCGTTGCTCCTGATTGTGCTCAGTATCAGCGGTGCAGCCCTGTCGATCTTTCCCGCTGTCGAAAGTGTCTCGTCTCCACAGGGGGAGTTGACACTTTCGACCGCCGATCTGGCGGCGCGTGTTCAAGCGGTCTATCCGCAAGTAGAGCAAATCCGGCGGACGCCGTCCGGCCGGATGACGGCCTATTGGTTTGATAACGGTGCGCCCCGGGCGACGGTCATTGACCCCTCTACTGGTCAGGGTGTCGCGTCCGCCGATCCCAATCCGGTCGAACGCTGGCTGACAAGTCTGCATCGTTCGCTCTTTCTCGATGATAGCGGCCGCATTGTCATGGCTGCTGGTGCTGCCGCCATGCTGGTGCTGAACCTGACCGGGGTGGCGCTTGTCGTACGACGGGTCGGAGGCTGGCCGCGCTGGTTTTCGCGCCTGCGTGGCCCGCTTTCCGGGCGTCTGCATGTCGAAATCGCTCGGCTGGCCGTAGCGGGACTTTTCCTTTCGTCTGCAACGGCCCTGTGGATGACGGCTTCCACCTTCGATCTCTTGCCGGACGGCGCGGTGTCGCCGGTCATGCAGACCGAGGCAAGCGGCCGGACCGGAGCGCTACCGGCTACGATCGAACCGTTGCGGCAGATTCAGGTTGCGCAATTGCGCAGCCTGTCATTCGCCGATCCGTCTGACCCCACGGACATTCTCACCCTCAAGACCGACCGGGGAACCGGTTATATCGATCAAGGCACGGGCGCGCTTCTCGGCTGGAGCGATCTGACTGGGTGGCGACGCCTGTCGGAAACAATCTATATGCTGCATACAGGACGGGGGGCTTCCGTTCTGGGGCTGCTCCTTGGCCTGATGGCTCTTGGCGTTCCGGTCATGGCGGGTACGGGCGTTTTTCTCTGGTCCGACGGGCGTCGCGGAAGGCCGCGCATTCACGAAAACTGTGCTGCAGGTCGAGCGGAGACAATCATTCTCGTCGGCAGTGAAGGCGGTAGCACATGGGGTTTTGCAGCAACATTGCATGCGGCGCTGTCCAATTCTGGCCAGACGGTTCACGCTGCGCCGATGTCGGCCTTTGATCCAGGCCGTTATCGGCAGGTCCGGCGCATTATCATTTTGGCCGCTACCTATGGCGAAGGCGATGCGCCCGCTTCGGCCAAGGGGTTCGTTGAAAGGCTCTCGCTTCAGGCAGCGGATTCGGCAATTCCGCTGGTTGTCCTCGGGTTCGGCGACAGTAGCTTTCCTGCCTACTGCGGTTTCGCGCGGGCGGTGACGGAGACGGCGCATGCCGCCGGATGGAGAATGCTCATACCCTTTGACACAGTGGACCGTCAGTCGCCGCAGGCTTTTGCCCGATGGGGGCGGACAC
>NZ_VDGD01000041.1:0-7190 GCF_024701725.1 Ochrobactrum sp. XJ1 | reverse complement strand
CGGATGGAGAATGCTCATACCCTTTGACACAGTGGACCGTCAGTCGCCGCAGGCTTTTGCCCGATGGGGGCGGACACTCGGTGCTGCGATGGGCATAGACCTGGAACTCACGCACCAGGCCGTTCAACCCGCCGCCGTCCCGCTTACGCTTGTGTCGCGCCGTGATTATGGTGCCGAAGTGCAAGCGCCCGCAGCAATCCTGCGCTTTGCCTTGCCGAGGCTTTCCTTCTGGCAGCAATTGCGTGGCTGCGGACTGGGGCGCTTTGTGGCCGGAGATCTCCTCGCCATCGTTCCTTCGGGATCAACCGTTCCCCGGTTTTACTCACTGGCTTCTGGACGCAACGATGGCTTTGTCGAGATCGTCGTGAGAAAACATCCGGGTGGGCTATGTTCTCGCCAGCTCCTTGAACTAGAGCCCGGGGACACGATCAGCGCTTTCCTGCGTCGCAATCCAGGTTTCCATGCGGAGGATGGGACACATACGCCCCTGATTTTGATCGGCGCCGGAACAGGAATCGCACCTTTGGCGGGTTTCATCCGTGCCAATACGCGGCATCGCCTGATCCATTTGTTCTTTGGAATGCGCCAGACGAATAGCGATTTTTTCTATGGCGACGAACTCCGTGAATGGAAGCAGAAGGGGCAAGTTGCGCAGATTAGCTCCTGTTGTTCACGCGGGAAAATGCCGCGCTATGTGCAACATGCTCTTCAGGAGGAAGCCGATGAAGTCACTCGGCTGATCCAGAAGGGGGCGCGGATTATGGTATGTGGCGGACGCGATATGGCCAACGAAGTCTCGTCGGTTTTTGCGGATATTCTGGGTTCCACGGGGCTGACATTGGCCAAACTCAAGGCGGAAGGTCGTTATGTCGAAGACGTCTACTGAGATGCAACGTTACACTTTGAGTGGGCCTACCATGGGTACCCGTTGGTCAGCGTTGTTTTATGAAGCGGCGGGATTCGATCCGCAATCCGTTCGGGCCGCACTTCAGGCGGCAGTGGACGCGGTGGACGGTGCAATGTCCACGTGGAAGCCCGATAGCAGACTGATGCAGTTGAACGCCGCGCCGGTGGGACACTGGATAAAGGTGCCGCAGCAACTGCTGGACGTTTTGCGCCTTGCGCTCGACATTGGCCGTGCATCGGGCGGCGCGTTTGATATCGGCATGGGCGATGCCGTAAGCGCTTGGGGTTTCGGGGCGTCAGAGGCGGTCCCTGAGCAGATGCGAGCAGCGCTCGAGCGCGAGCGCCGACCAGCCCATGAGGTTCTGGAACTGGACGTCGAGCTGGGAATGGTGCGAAAGTCGGCTCCCATCACGCTTGATCTCAATGGAATTGCCAAGGGATATGGCGTGGATCGTCTGGCGGAGACATTGCTGTCTTTCGGGATTTCGTCCAGCCTCGTCGGAATCGATGGGGAGATGCGGGCGCTCGGGTTGCGGCCAGATGGGAGTCCTTGGTCGATTGCAGTTGAGGCTCCTGACTATGATCGTCGCGCAGCCCACTCGGTTTTGGCTCTTCAGGATGCGTCGGTCGCCACGTCGGGCGATTATCGGCATTGGATTAATGTCAACGATTACCGCCTGTCGCACACCATGGACCCGCTTCGCGGTGCTCCCGTGATGGAGCCTCCGGCGTCAGTCACCATCGTGACACGTACCTGTGCCGAAGCGGATGCATGGGCAACAGCGCTAATGGTGCTTGGTTCGAAGACCGGCGCGGTACTGGCAAGGCGGTTAAGCTTCAATGTTCTGTTCTTATTGCGTGCTGCAGGAACGACAATTCGGTGCGAAGCTGTAGGTGACTTATTCACCAGTTCTAATTCTGGTGTACCACGACGCCCTTTAGCCGATCTTGGGGGAGATTCTCAACGCCCGAAGCGCATTGAGGATGACAGCGACGTCAATCAGCTCCTGGAGTAATGCACCCTGAACAGGTTTTAGATAACCGAACGCGGCTGCGATCATGGCGATTACAGAAAGACCAATCCCAACCACAACACTTTCGACAGCAATGCGCCTTGACCGCTTGGCAATTTCAATCCCGGCGCGAAGTCTATCTATTCTATCTACGAGGAGAACGACATCGGCCGCTTCTGCCGAGGCTGCCGCTCCCCTCGCACCCATGGCAACGCCAACATCAGCCGCTGCAAGTGCGGGCGCGTCGTTGACCCCGTCTCCGACCATCATCACGGGGCCGTTCTTACGCTCGCTGAGCACGGTCAGCACCTTTTGATCGGGTGAAAGTTCGGAGTAGATGGCATCAAGCCCCAAACCCTTGGCGATGCGTTTGGCCACTGCAGCACGATCACCTGTCGCCAGCACTATTCGCTTTACGCCATCTTTGCGTAAGCCCCGTAACGTATCGACCACTTCGCCGCGCAAGGGATCGGCCATAATGATATAACCCGCGATGCTACCGTCTATCGCGACTGCAACCAGGGCCGCTCCAGCTTCTATATCGGGGATTTCACTCAGTTTTGCATTGACCTGTCTCTCAACGAAGCTACGTCCGCCGACAACGACGCTTTTGCGATCGACCCAGCCCGCGACGCCATCTCCTGCCAGTTCGCTTACATCGGTCGGCAATACAAGATCTATCCCGCGCCGCTGAGCGGCCAGTACAAGAGCCTGCGCCATCGGATGTTTGGACACTTGGTCAAGGGAGGCAGCGAAACGCAATAGATCATTTTCGCTCAATCCCGGCTGCGCGTTGATTGAAGTAATTTGTGGGCGGCCATCTGTCAGTGTTCCAGTCTTGTCCAGCACCAACGTGTTGATACGAGCCATGTTCTCCAATGGACGAGCACCCTTTACCAGCACGCCGAAATGAGCGGAACGCGACAGTCCCGCAACAAGGGCGACGGGCACGGCCAGGATGAGAGGACATGGTGTCGCCACGACGAGAACGGCGACCGACCTTATCGGGTCTCCCGTGAACCACCATGCTCCGAAGGCGATTATGACGGTCACGATCAGAAAGCCGACAGACCACTGGTCTGCCAGTCTGGACATTGGAGCCTTGGAATGCTGTGCCTCTTCCACGAGGCGAACGATGCCAGCGTAGGTGCTATCCTTCGCTTCGTGCTTGGCAACGATATCGAAAGCATCGCCGGCATTCATTGAACCGCTTAGCACATCTGCTCCCGACGCAAGCGAAATCGGAAGTGACTCTCCCGTCAAAGCAGACATGTTTACGAAAGCTTTTACGGAAGTGATACTTCCGTCGACGGGGATGACATCTCCCTGACGGATTAGAAGGCGGTCACCGGGACGAATAGTTTCAACGGCAATCTCTTCGAGATGGTCATCGACATATCGCATTGTTGTTCGCGGTGCGCGGGACAGCAAAGCATGCATCTCACGGCGTGCTCGTCCCTCGGCAAAGCTCTCAAGAAAGGCTCCGCCAGTATACATGAGGGCGACAATCGAAGCCGCCAGCATTTCCCCAAATGCCAGTGCGACCGACATAGACATCGCGGCGACGATATCCAGCCCAAACTCCTTTCGGCATAAACTCCGGAGAATCTCGACGAGCAAAGATGCCAGCACAGGCAAAGTGGCAATTGCCCAGATTATCCGTGCTCCCGAGGAGTAGCCGGAAAAGTGCAGGCCGAGCCCCATCACAAGTCCGCACAAGGCAAAAACCAGCAGGATTGTTTTTGATCGATCTTCAACCGAGAACCGCATCTTCATAGTCTTCCCGAACGATAGAATGAGTAAATTTTAGGTCCCGCTTCTCACCGACTACGATAATTCTTCTTTACATATGTATTCCCTAAATACTCAGATTGACGGTCAGACCGCTGTGCCGACCAAGGCCCCAATACCAGCCGTGATTGCCATCGCCAACGCACCCCAAAAAGTAACACGAACGGTCGCCTTAAGCACATTAGCTCCTCCCGCCTTGGCGCCGATTGCACCTAGAAACGCCAGAAACAGCAAGGAAGAGATAGCAACCGCGTAAAGCATGATCGAGGGAGGTGCGATGACCGCCATCAGTAAGGGTAGGGCGGCCCCGATCGAGAACGTGACCGCTGAGGTCAGCGCTGCTTGCACAGGCCGTGCTTCCATGTGTTCGACAATTCCCAGTTCGTCACGGGCATGTGCCTCCAGAGCATTGCGTGAGGTCAGCTGTATTGCCACCTCCCGCGCCAGTTCCGGGGCTAATCCGCGATCAATATAGGCTTGTATCAATTCATCGAGCTCTGCTTCGGGCTGAGTTTCGAGTTCCTTGCGCTCTCTGGAAAGATCTGCCAACTCCGTATCGGATTGAGAACTGACAGAAACATACTCACCCGCCGCCATGGACATCGCGCCTGCGACAAGGCCCGCGATGCCCGCGACCATTATCTGCATCGTTCCCGTTGAAGCAGATGCGACGCCCATAATGAGGCTGGCCGTTGAGACAATGCCATCATTGGCGCCGAGTACCGCTGCGCGAAGCCATCCGATCCGGGATACGAGGTGGTTCTCTGTATGCAATCGGCTCATTGAGGTACCTCCGGACATTGGATACATATCATGATACCTCTATCGAGACCCTTTGCCAGTGGCCTGAAAATTAGACGTATAGAATTCTTCTCCGGCGATCGGGCTTTTTGCCGTTTTCGTTAGAGCTCCTGCGCGGATTTCAAAAAAATCTGCGTTTTCGAGGGAGGCTTGAAAACGTTAACATTATACATTATAGTATATTATATAATGTTACGTTGGAGGCATAATGCCCGTCACCAGAATATCTGAGAAGCTGTCGGTGTCTTCGCAGCCAAACGCGCAAGAACTCAGTGTACTCGATCGAAGCGGCTTCAAAACGCTGATCAACAACCGTCCCGATAATGAAAGCGCAGATCAGCCCGGAAGCCAAGCGGAATGCGATGCAGCCCACCAATGCGATCTCTCTTATGCATATATTCCGGCCACAATAAATACGATCACTGAAGCTGATGTGCGTGCGTTTCAGGCGGCGGTCAGAAAATCTGAAGGTCCCGTGCTTGCGCATTGCAAAACAGGTACGCGTTCGCTCAGCCTTCATCTGATCGGTGAGGTGTTGGACGGACGCATGTCTGTTGAAGACGTCGTACCATTCGGACATCAGCTCGGCTTTGATACCAGTGTCGCAGCGTCGTGGCTTCTACACTTTGCTGACCATCGACCGCAGGTAAAAGGCTTTTTCGACAAGAGAACCTCCAGCGTTCAGTACGTGGTGTCCGATCCGGCAACTGGTATGTGCGCAATAGTGGACCCCGTTCTCGATTTTGATGAAAAGTCGGGGTCAACGGCGACGACCAATGCCGATGCAATTCTCGATTACGTTCGCGATAACAGCCTGACTGTCGAATGGATTCTCGACACCCATCCACATGCCGATCATTTTTCTGCAGCCCAGTATTTGAAGGAGAGAACCGGCGCGAAAACAGCGATAGGTGAGCATGTAACCGACGTCCAGAAGCTGTGGAAGGGAATATATAACTGGCCCGAGCTTGCCACCGATGGCTCACAGTGGGATCGGCTGTTTGTCGAGGGCGAGACGTTCAGGATCGGTTCCATTGATGCCAGGGTTCTGTTCTCGCCGGGGCATACGCTCGCCTCCATCACTTACGTGGTGGGCGATGCCGCCTTTGTGCATGACACAATCTTCATGCCTGACAGCGGTACGGCACGTGCGGATTTTCCCGGCGGCGATGCGAGAGCACTATGGAAGTCGATCCAGAACATCCTAGCACTTCCAGATGAGACGCGGATATTCACCGGACATGATTACCAGCCGGGGGGGCGTGCGCCGCGTTGGGAAAGCACTGTGGCGGATCAAAAGAAGTACAATTCGCACCTGGCGGGCGCATCGGAAGAGGCCTTCGTTGCCTTACGGTCCAAGCGTGACAAAACGCTGCCAATGCCAAAGCTCATCCTGCATGCGTTGCAGGTGAACATACGTGGTGGGCGACTGCCTGAGCCAGAAGCCAACGGTAAGCGCTATCTGAAGTTTCCACTGGACGCGTTGGAAGGGGCTGCATGGGAATGACCGTGGACAGAATGACAATAATGAAAGCGGGGCTATCTTCCATTGAACTATCTCTGCGCGCGGGCGAAGTGGCAGACCTGCTCAAGACACTGTCCCATCCAGCGCGTCTGATGATCGTTTGCAGCCTTGTGGAAGGCGAGTATTCCGTTGGGGAGCTGGAAGAAAAAATCGGGGTTCATCAACCGCACCTGTCGCAGCACCTAACCGTGTTGCGCAGCTCCAGAATAGTCGAGACGCGACGAGATGGAAAACAGATTTTTTATCGCCTCACAGAAGAAAAGGCGGCGCAACTGGTCGCCTCCCTTTACGACATCTTCTGCGTGGAGAAGGCGAAATGAGCGCTGACAGTGCGTGAGAGAGTTAGGATCCTATGGTGCTGAGTAATTCCATCCTTGCGGCGGTGGGGTCCGGAAGTGTTGTTGGCTTTATGCTGGGATTGCTTGGCGGCGGCGGCTCGATCCTGGCTACACCGTTGCTCCTTTATGTCGTTGGTGTGAGCCAGCCCCATGTCGCCATCGGTACGGGTGCACTTGCTGTTTCAGTCAACGCGTTCGCGAATTTTACGAGCCATGCCCTGAAGGGGCACATCTGGTGGCGTTGTGGTGTTGTCTTCTCCGCACTAGGCACTATCGGGGCACTTATCGGTTCCAGTCTTGGAAAAGCTCTAGACGGTGATCGTCTCATCTTTCTGTTCGGCATCCTCATGATCGTCGTCGGGCTGTTCATGCTGAAGCCCAAAAAGAGGTTGGACGTCGAACGCCGCCCGATCGACTTAAGAATGTGTCTCGTCACAGCAGCAGCAGCTCTCGCTTCGGGTTCGGCATCCGGATTCTTCGGTATCGGCGGCGGCTTCCTGATTGTGCCCGGCTTGATGTTGGCAACAGGTATGCCGATGATCAACGCAATCGGCACGTCCCTTCTCTCCGTGGGGGCCTTCGGACTGGCTACGGCTTTGAACTATGCCACCTCCGGGCTGGTGGACTGGTGGCTTGCTGGTGAGTTTATCGGAGGTGGCGTTATCGGAGGAGTGTTTGGAATGATACTCGCCACGCGATTGAGTGGATACAGGAACACATTGAACCGCATATTCGCTGCAATAATCTTCATCGTTGCGGCATATATCCTGTATCGCAACTGGACCGGCATCTGATAACTATGCAATTGGCAGCCTT
>NZ_VDGD01000040.1:0-7578 GCF_024701725.1 Ochrobactrum sp. XJ1 | reverse complement strand
CGCCCTCACTCCGTCACACCCCGGCGCGAGTCTCATCCTGATTGACGCTGAATCTCACCTAGATTGCCGTTATGCATGATAGATCGTTTCATGACTGACAGAAACGGGATGCCGCTCCAACCGCATTCTCCCGGCAATCTGTTGCGGCGACCACCCATCGCTGATGTGCTGGATCACGGACTGCCGTAGCTCGTCATACCGGATGAGCTTGCGTTGCTTCGAGCGACGCTCACGGCATTTCTGATCAGCAATCGTGCAGTAATAGCCGTTTAGATCCTTGATCTCATCATCGGTAAACTGGTTGCGCTTAAGTTCACGAAAAATGGTCGAGCGATGCCTTCCAAGTCTCTCAGCAATTACGTCAACGGAAAGCTTTGCAGTGTGCCAGCGCGCTATTCTGCGGCGTTCATCCAGATCAATATGCGAATAGGTGCGGTCCATGACGAGTTCCTTGCATTGGATAACCCATTGTTATCATTTGCAAGTCGCACTTCAAACTAGAACCCACCCCTGTTATAAGATCAAATCAGATAATATTAATTATGGAACTAAGATATTGGTTTCACAAGTTATTATGAATTTGAGCGCGGCCGTTCACCTAGAGCGCGTCCACTTTACTCGGGGTCATATCCGCAGGATTCGAAGTAGTTGGCGCATTCTTGTGGTTCGAACAGCGTGACGATCTGGCCGACGGTATTCTATTAGCCCTCGACGGTCCGCTCGGCTTTGGCGCGCAAGACGGCCTTGAGCTTGGCGAAGGCCTGGGGTTGAAGTCTGGACTGTATGGAGGAAGGTAGAGCAAGCTGCACCCCACACCTTCGATTGCGAGACGCACGCCCTGCGCCTTATGTGACGGCAGGTTGTCCATGATGACGATGTCGCCGGTCACCAGGGTTGGAATGAGAACCTGTTCGACATAGGCCTGGAATGCTAGCCCGTTCATCGCACCGTCGAGAACCATGGGCGCGGTCATGCCGGATATCAAGTTTAAACAAGCCCCGACTGGAAACCCAGCGCAGAGGTCGGAAGCGGAACCCGAAGGTGCCAGTGGAGAAGGGTGCCACCCCTAACCCAACAGCAATGGAACGACCGCGATGCGCGAGATGATGTCCGCTCACCGCAGCTCTCGCTTCAACAGCGTCTCCAGCCAGTCTGCAAAAACCTGAAGCCTGCGCGAAAGGTGCTGACGGTGCGGGTAGAGCAGCGTCATTGGCATCGGCTCGGCGCGGTGACTGGACATCACCTCAACGAGCTCGCCCGCTTCGATGTGATGCCTGACGTCATAGGCTGGGATCTGGATCAGGCCAAGACCGGCCAGGCAGCAGGCGATGTAGGCCTCGGCGCTGTTGACAGTGACACGACTGCGCATGGGCGTGGATTGCAACGCTCCTCCCTCTAGCCATTCCCATGATTCAACTCTTCCGCTCGAGGGCGATGCATAGTTGACCGCGACGTGGCCCTGCAAATCGTCAGGCGACTTGGGCATCCCATGTCGTTTGAGATAGTCAGGACTCGCCACATTGATGAGTTGGAGTTCCCCAATCGCACGCGCAATCAGGCCGGAATCGGCAAGTGGCCCAACCCGCAACACACAGTCGACGCTCTCGCCGACGAGGTTCACTGCGCGGTCGGTAACGCCCAGATCGATGTCTATCTCCGGGTATTCGTCCAGGAAGGCTGACAGCGCCGGGGCAATAATGAGGCGCCCGATACGGCCGGGAACGTCGATACGCAGCTTGCCCGCCGGGGTCGCGGATTGACGGAAGATGTTCTCGGTCTCCTCGACGTCGGCGATCAGGCGCACGCAGCGATCGTAGAAGGCCGAACCATCTTGCGTCGGCGACACCACTCTGGTTGTCCGATGCAGAAGTCTCGCCCCGATCCGAGCCTCCAACTCCAGCACCGCGGCCGACACCGACGATCGAGGCATACCAAGCGTATCCGCTGCACGGGTAAAGCTTGAGCATTCGACAACACGGGCAAAGATGCGAAACAGATCGATGCGGTCCAAATTAGAATACCTTTTATTGTCCAGACTTTCTGACAAGTGATGTCAGAATGATCAACTTTATAGGATAATCATAGACGATACTATGTGCTCTCGAAAGCGGCGGCATGACGCGGTCGCATACAAGCAAGGAGACCGACATCATGGCTGATCACAGCATCAAGGGTAAAACTGTCATTATCGCCGGAGGGGCGAAAAACCTCGGTGGTTTGATCGCTCGCGATCTCGCCAAGCAGGGCGCGAAAGCTGTCGCGATCCACTACAACAGCGCAGCAACGAAGGTGGAAGCCGATGCGACGGTTGCCGCCGTCAAGGCTGCTGGAGCCGAGGCGGTCGCGATCCAGGCTGATCTCACGACAGCCGGCGCGGTGGAAAAGTTGTTTGCCGACGCGGTCGCCGCTGTTGGCAAGCCCGACATCGCCATCAACACCGTTGGCAAGGTGCTGAAGAAGCCGATCGTCGAAATCTCGGAAGCCGAATATGATGAAATGAGTGCGGTCAACGCCAAGTCCGCATTCTTCTTCCTCAAAGAGGCTGGCAAGCATCTCAATGACAACGGCAAGATCTGCACGCTGGTAACCTCGCTGCTCGGCGCATATACGCCATTTTATTCGAGTTATGCCGGCACCAAGGCGCCGGTCGAGCATTTCACGCGTGCAGCCTCCAAGGAATTCGGTGATCGCGGCATCTCGGTGACGGCGATCGGCCCGGGCCCGATGGACACGCCCTTCTTCTATCCGGCTGAAGGCGAGGATGCCGTCGCCTATCACAAGACGGCCGCGGCACTGTCGAAGTTCTCCAAGACCGGCCTCACCGACATCGAGGATATCGTCCCCTATATCCGCTTCCTCGTCTCGGACGGCTGGTGGATGACCGGCCAGACCATCCTCGTCAATGGCGGCTATACCACCAAGTAAAATGACCGTTCAGGGGCGTGACAGCGACGTGCCGTTCTGCCTCTGAACGCTCCCCCCGGACAACGGCTGGCGCTTTTCATGAAGCGCGCCGGCCGATCCGAAGAACATGGATCATCACGGGAAGAACGCACGCCGATCCCCGATGGGGATCGTTACTATTTTCTAAGGAGAAACCGATGTCGGACGCATCCGATGAGTTGCGGCTTTTCGTGACGCTGAAAGTGAAGCCGGAACAATTGGCCACTTATCTGAATGCCATGAAAGACGAGGCAGCAGGCGCTCGCAGCGAGCCGGGGAATCTCGGTTTCGATCTATTCGAAGACGCGGGCAATGTACAGACCATCTACCTTCTGGAGCATTGGGCAAGCAAGGCGGCGCTTGAACATGAGCATGCACGGCAACCCTATTACATCCACGTTCGCGGACTTGAAGCAGACGCCCTGACCGGCGAATTTGAGGAGCGCCGGCTGCAGGAGGTCGAACCACAGCACCCCCGTCTCCGTCAGAGCGCAAAAAGCATCGGTGGTGGCAAGTTCCGCGCTGTCATTCTGAAATCCGCCGACGGCGACGCATTCAAAGTCTTGGAAGAGGCCTTCGCCGACCTGGCTTCGCACATGCGCAACGCCAGCGGAAACCGGGTCTTTTCCTTGTTCCGGAATCTGGAAAACGCGAATGAGCGCCTGTTTTTCGAGGCCTGGGACGACAACGATGGGCGCGATCAAGGCTGGGCGGCAGCTGCAGCACAGCGATTGACCACGCTTCTCGATGCCTCGTCCTGGGCAGAAAAGCACAGCATTGTCCTGATCGACCGCGGCAACGACGCTGCAGCCTAATTGGTGGCCCCGGTTTCAATCAACTTTTCGGTCACGCACCGAGGATGGAGGAAAATACGCATGCACATGCTTCTCGTCATAGCAGGCGGAATCCTTCTGCTCGGGGTCTTTTTGCTCTTCGGCAAACTCTGGGGCGGAGATCTCTCCGGGGTCGTCGCCGCGGCCAAGTTTTTTATTCCAGTCTGGTTTGCAATCGCTCTGACGAATATGTGGGTTGGCGTCACGCGGGCCGGCTATACAGTGGCTCAGGAATTGCCGATCCTTCTTGTCGTCTTTGCGGTCCCCGCAATCGTGTCGGCGGTTGCCATATGGCAACTCGGGGGAATCGCCCCGCCGCATTTGCCTCCTCACCAACAAGAAAGAACAACCATGTCGGTCACTCTTCCGCCAGCCCTTCAATCCGCCGTCAATGCGATAAACGCGGGCGACGAAGATGCCTTCGTTGCTGCCTTTTCCCCGGATGGCATCATCAATGACTGGGGACGCATCCTCAGGGGGGCCGATGGAGTGCGGTCGTGGGCACGTTCAGATGCGATCGGAGCTCAGGCCAGAATGGCAGTCCTTGAAGTGGTTACCACGGCTGATACGACGCACATCGTGTTCGACTGGCAGAGCCGCGTCTTCAATGGCCGCAGTCAGGCCTATGTGACCATCCTCGACGGACTGATTACAGAATTCCGCATTCCGTCAAAATAAGAGAAAACCAGGCCATGGCCGCTGAAACTGTTACCCAGGCCGCCGAAGCGGCCAGTCATGGCGGCATCGACCTGATCGCCGTCGTCGTTCTGCTTGCGGCCGCAGTCGTTGCCGTACCGCTGTTCCGCCGGGTTGGGCTCGGTTCGGTTCTCGGCTACCTGGCCGCTGGACTTGCAATCGGCCCGTTCGGTCTCGGCTTCTTCCACGACGCGCAATCGATCATTCATGTCGCTGAACTCGGCGTCGTGCTGTTCCTATTCATCATTGGTCTCGAAATGCAACCATCGCGCCTGTGGGCCATGCGTGGCGAGATCTTCGGACTCGGCTTGTTGCAGGTTGGCGTCGCCATTGCAGTGCTTGCATGGGTCGGTATAGCGCTTGGCTATCCGACTGCGGCGAGTTTCGTCGCCGGCACAGGCTTCGTACTGACTTCCACCGCCATTGTTATGCAGATGCTGCAGGAGCGCGGCGAGATGGGATTGCCCAAGGGCAGACGCATCATCGCCATTCTCTTGTTAGAGGACCTAGCAATCGTTCCACTACTCGCGCTTGTAGCGTTCCTCGCCCCGGGTGCGGCCGAGGCGACAGTGGGCGACCGGCTTATGGGTGTCGTAATCGGCCTTGCTGCAATCGCGGCGCTGGTGCTGGCTGGGCGTTATCTGCTCGATCCAATGTTCCGTTTGCTCGCGCGCTTTGGGGCGCGTGAAGTGATGACGGCGGCAGCCCTTCTGGTCGTACTCGGAGCTGCGGTGCTGATGCAAGCCGGAGGGCTCTCAATGGCCATGGGAGCATTCCTCGCGGGCGTGCTCCTGTCGGAGTCTTCCTTCCGCCATCAACTCGAGGCCGATGTTGAGCCGTTCCGCGGACTGCTGCTGGGGTTATTCTTCCTCGGTGTCGGCATGGCACTTGACCTCAACATCATCACAGCGAACTGGGCCGTGATCGCGATCTCGGTTCCGGCCTTCATGACCCTCAAGATGGCGGTGATTTACGGGGTCGCCCGGTTACTCAAGGCCGACAATCGCGAGGCCATCGAGCGTACGGTGCTAATGGCGCAAGGCGGCGAGTTCGCCTTCGTACTTTATGCGACCGCCACGCAATTCGGTATTCTGACGGCGGAGTGGAATGCCAACCTGACAGCGATCATCATCATCTCGATGGTACTGACCCCTTTGATGATCATCCTTCATGATAGATTGTTGCCGAAAACAGCACAGTCGATGGAAGGCGTCGAAGTCGCGGACAACCTGTCGGGCAACGTTCTACTCATTGGCTTTGGCCGCTTCGGCCAGATCGTCAGCCAGCCACTTTTGTCGCGCGGACATTCGATTTCGATCATCGAGACGAGCACCGAGGCGATCCGGAATGCCGAAGATTTCGGATTCAAGGTCTATTATGGGGATGGTTCGCGCCTCGACATCCTTCATGCCGCCGGTGCAGAACATGCGAAGGCGATCGTCATCGCCGTCAACGATGCGAAGGCCGCCAACGCGATTGCCGAGCTTGCCAGACACGAGTTTCCACTCGTGCCGGTTTTGGCACGCTCGTTCGACCGCGAGCATGCAATCGAACTGATCAATGCCGGGGTCGACTATCAGGTGCGCGAGACCTTCGAATCCGCACTTATTTTGGGCGAACGGGCACTAGTCGTTCTCGGCGACGCGCCGGAAGCGGCAACGGAGTTGATGGCTGACATCCGCCGGCGCGACGCCGAACGCTTCGAGATCGAGACGGTTGGCGGCATTTATGCCGGCCGGGATCTGATCCACGGAAATGCGCCGGGAAAGCCCGCGAAACCGGAGGCGTCATTATGATCGCCATGCCTGGAACACGTCGTCGCGGGGATGAGGAGCTGATTTCAGATGTTGTCAGCTTCTGGAAGGTGGCCGGTGCCGAAGGCCGATGGTTCGACAAGGACAAGAACTTCGACCGAAGA
Source organism: Ochrobactrum sp. XJ1 (assembly GCF_024701725.1). Taxonomy (NCBI): domain Bacteria; kingdom Pseudomonadati; phylum Pseudomonadota; class Alphaproteobacteria; order Hyphomicrobiales; family Brucellaceae; genus Ochrobactrum; species Ochrobactrum sp. XJ1. The sequence goes on along the minus strand of NZ_VDGD01000040.1, from coordinate 1,188 downwards.
TTCAATGAGCGCTTTCTCGATCTGCATATGGAGGTCGCTGAGCGCCTGCATGACGGCTGGATGGAAACACCGGAAGGCGCATTGGCGCTTCTGATCCTGACCGACCAGTTTCCGCGCAACGCCTTTCGCGGGACCGGACATATGTACGCGACGGATTCACTTGCCCGTCACTATGCCCGATTAGCCCAGGCGGTCAGGCATATGGAGCGCATTGAGCCAGATCTGCGCCTGTTTTTCTGTCTCCCATTCGCCCATTCGGAGGAAATGGCTGATCAGGACATCTCGGTGGCGCTCAATGCCCGGCTCGGAGAACCGTGGCTGTCGCATGCCGAGGGTCATCGCGACATCATCAAGCGTTTCGGACGCTTCCCGCATCGAAATCCTATGCTCGGACGACTGAGTACTCCCGAAGAAGAGACCTTTCTCCACAGTGGTGGCTTTGGGGGATAAAATCCTGTCAGGCAAACGGGGAAAAACAACATACGGGAGGGAAGCAGTATCGAGGCTGAGGTTGGGGGCTTATTGACGGCATGTCGGGTTTTGTTGTCCTGCTTGGGCAGGCAATCATCTATTTCGCCGCGATGGCGGCCATTTTTCACTATCGCGCGGCGATAGGGATCGGGGTCTTCTATTCCGTCCTCGGTGTCATGCACTTCCTCGAGACCTATCTCGCGGCCGTCTTCTTCATTGAACTCCCGTTCGGGCTGATCTCGCCGGGCTCTACCATGATGTTTGCGGGTAAACTCGCCTTCTTCCTGCTGCTCTACATTAAGGAAGATGCCGAGAGCATGCGCCAGCCCGTCTATGGGCTGCTGCTCGGCAACATCCTCATGGTGGCACTGACCGTGATCCTGCGTGCCTACAGCGGTACCGCGAACTTGCCGGGCAATAATGCGGATCTGCCCTTCCTTGACCAGATCGGCTTCCTCATGGTCTGGGTAACCTTACTGCTCTTCGTTGACCTGATCGCCATGGTGATCATCTACGAGCGGATCGGCCGGGACGCCCTTACCGGGATGAAGGATCGGGGACAGTTCGACACGAAAGGCCCGGCCATGTTGAAGGCGGCCTCGCGATCGAAGGTTTCGGTGAGCCTCATGATGATCGACATGGGGGTGCGGATAAAAACTTGGACTGGTTTTACGTCACAATGCCAAGACAGTTTCGATATTCGATTGGGCTTCGTGC
>NZ_VDGD01000003.1:290499-446044 GCF_024701725.1 Ochrobactrum sp. XJ1 | reverse complement strand
ACATCGCAAATATCCGCTTCCTCACACGGCGTATCGCAAGAGCCTGATATCATTACATTCATTATGATTCAGGCTCTTAAACTGGATTCTGTATCGTGCCGCAGTCAGCAAATTTTCGCGCAAGTATTTTCATGCTTCTCGCCATGGGCACCTTCACCATCGGCGATACGATCACAAAATACCTCCTGACCGAGATGAACAGCGGACAGTACATGCTGATCCGAGGCATATTCGCCACGGTGCTGATCGGTTTGCTCGCCTGGCGCCACGGTGCATTGCGCAATCTGTCGCTTGAAAAGATGACGATCCTGCGCGTCGTAGGCGAAGTTGTCGCCACCATCACCTATATTTACTCGCTCGGCCATCTCTCGCAGGCGTTCTGTTCGGCTGTCTTTCAGGCAACGCCGCTTGTCGTGACGCTTGGAGCAGCACTCTTCCTGAAGGAAAAAGTGGGCTGGCGTCGCTGGTCCTGTATTCTTGTCGGCCTTGTCGGGGTTCTCATCATCATCCGGCCCGGAACGGATGGTGCTGCAAGCCTTACTGCCGTCGCTGTACTTCTTGCCAGCGTAGGCTTTGCCGCCACGCGGGATATCGCCACACGCCGTGTGCCCGCTCACGTGCCGACCCTCTATCTCTCGACATTGACCGCAGGCGCGATAACATTGACCGGCGGCGCGCTGACCGTTCCAATGGGCGGATGGCAGCCCGTTGGAATTACAGCAGTCGGCGCCATGGCCATTGCCGCTGTCCTTCTCCTCGTCGGATATCACTTCATCATTCTCGCCATGCGTGAGGGCGAAGTGTCATTCGTTTCGCCGTTCCGCTATTCCAGCCTGCTTTGGGCAATCGGCCTCAGCACTTTGATTTTTGGCGAAGCACCCGACATATATACAATCATAGGATCGGTTCTGGTGGTCGGAAGTGGCGTCTATATGGTCTATCGTGAAAACGTGTTGAAGAAGCGGGAGCGCAACAAAAGCACATTGGCGACGATCCCGACGGGCGTGGAACCCTCATGATTGCAGGTGCCGTTATCGCTGGTGGACTTTCCAGCCGCATGCAGCAAGGCGGCGTTGCGGGTGACAAATTCCTTCAGCCGCTCGGCAGCACCGGCACTATCATTTCCCATGTCGTCAGAAGGATCAAACCGCAGGTCGAAGCGCTTGTCATCAATGCGAATAGCGATGATCCCCGCCTGACTGATCTCGGCGTGCCGGTGATCAAGGACCTGCCGGTGGAACATGGCGGCCCGCTGATCGGCATTCTGACCACGCTGACGCAGGCACAAGAGCCCTCATTGCTGCTAACGACAGCGGCCGATACGCCATTCCTGCCTCGCAACCTCGCAGACCGCCTTCTTGCACGTCGGAACCAAACCGGGGCGCGGATCGTTCTCGCCAGTTCCCTTAACCGGGTCCATCCGATTTTCGGACTATGGGAAACCGGACTGGCTGACGAACTCACCGTCTGGCTTACCAATACCAGCAGGGCCAGCGTCTTCGCATTCGCCGAACATATCGGATTTGAAACCGTCGATTTTCCGCTTGCCTTCGTTGGCGATAGCCCGGAAACATATGATCCGTTCTTCAATATCAATCGGCCCGACGATCTTGTCGCCGCCCGAAAACTGGTTGAGGCAATGGAATGAACCAGAAGCTTTTCGGCATTACCGGCTGGAAAAACTCCGGCAAGACGACAATGACCGAACGTCTGGTCGCATGCCTTACGGCACGTGGATACCGTATCGCCACCATCAAGCACGCCCATCATAATTTCGATATCGACCATGAAGGCACCGATTCCTGGCGTCATCGAAAGGCCGGAGCAGCGGAAGTGGCTATCGTCTCGTCGCAGCGCTACGCAATCATGCATGAAGGTCTCGGCGAAGAAGAACCTTCTCTATGGGAGATTGCGGCCAAGCTGGCGCCTTGCGATCTGATTCTGGTCGAGGGCTACAAGCGGGAAAGGCATAAGAAAATCGAACTGCGTCGCGAAGGCGGCCATGCCGGGCCAGCTCTCTCCGTTGACGATCCCGCCATCGTCGCCATTGCCAGCGACCAGCAGCAACCCGGCGAAAAAGTGCCGGTGTTCGGCATCGATGAAATAGAGCAAATAGCCGATTTCATCGAAGGCGTTATGGGTCTCTGAGAGACTCTCTATAATTCCCTTCTTTGACAGCACAATTCACCGCTTTCCGGTGAAGGCATGCAGAAAACGCCGAGGAATTCCCCCCTTGGACACACAATTTAATTACGCAGACCATCTTGCCAATCGTCTCAAAATGGTGGGAATATCGTTTGCAGATCTGATGGTGGGGACGGAAGCGCGAAAAAATATTGCGCATGATCGGCTCAACCATCTATTGGTAGTGGCCGGGGGGAATCCGCTACCAAACGTGCAATTTAAAGTTTCACGGTCGTGACTACCCCTTAAGCGGCTGAACCAGAAGAAATAATCAGGGAACCAGCCAGAACAAAACGAGAGGACTGAAAATGCGCGTATTGAAGCGTATCGCCGCTGCGGCATCTGTTGCTGCGCTGGCAATTACGATCGGTAGCATGACTGCCGGTGTTGCAAATGCAGAAGAGCCACTCAAGCTCAAGATCGGCACCGAAGGCGCCTATCCTCCATTCAACTTCATCAAGCCAGACGGCACCCTCTCGGGCTTCGACGTCGATATCGCCAAGGCGCTCTGCGAAGAAATGAAAGCGCAGTGCGAATTCGTCACCCAGGAATGGGACGGCGCTATTCCTGCCCTTCAGGCTGGCAAGTTCGACGCCTTCATCGCCTCCATGTCCATCACGGACGAGCGCAAGAAGCAGGTCGACTTCTCCAACAAATATTACAATACACCTCCCGGCATCGCAGCTCCCAAGGACACCGACATCAAGGGTGTGACCAAGGAAGACCTCGCTGGCAAGACCATTGGCGTTCAGGTTTCCACCACACACTCCAACTACTCGGAAAAGACTTTTACCGACAGCACGATCAAGGCCTATCCGACTGCTGAGGAATACCGTCTTGATCTCGCCAATGGCCGTCTCGACGCCGTCAACGACGATAGCGTGACACTGGCCGAATGGCTGAAGTCGCCGGATGGCGCCTGCTGCAAGATGGTCGGCACTTTCCCGCCGGTTATCGAGATCCACGGTCCGGGCGCTGGCGTTGCCTTCAAGAAGGGCCGTCCGGAGCTGGTTGAAAAATTCAACGCAGCCATCAAGGCGATCCGCGCAAACGGCAAATACAAGGAAGTCAACGACAAGTACTTTGACTTCGATGCTTATGGCGCCGAAAATTAATCAAAACTGACACCTATGCGCCGGTTTGCTTTCCGCAAATCGGCGCAAAACATTTGTATGGGCATGCCGTACAAGCCTTGCCGGGCAAAAACCTCGCAGGCGATAAAAACATAGGCAAATGCCTTTAGGAAAAAGAATAGGCGCATGGAACACTACGCCACTTTGTTGAGTTTCGGCCCCGACGGATGGGGTGCCAGTATTGCCTGGGGGCTTCTGGTAACCGTCTCGCTGGCTCTCGCAACACTCCCCGTTGGTCTCGCACTCGGATTTCTAGTTGCTATCGGCAAGCAGTCCACCGAACCATCGATCCGGCTCGCTTCAAACATTTACACGACGATCTTTCGTGGTTTGCCTGAGCTTCTAACCCTCTTTCTCGTTTATTTCGGCGCCTCTCTCGGGTTGCAACGGCTTCTCAGTCTGTTCGGCATCGAAGCGAATGTGGAAATCAATGCGTTCGGCGCCGGTATGGTTGCGCTGGGCTTCGTCTTCTCTTCCTATTCGAGCGAAGTCTTCCTTTCGGCGTTTCGCGCAATTCCGCGCGGGCAGTATGAAGGCGGTTATGCAGTTGGCCTGTCGCACTGGCAGACCATGCGCAAGGTCATCCTGCCGCAGCTGATCCGCATCGCCCTGCCCGGCCTTGCCAATCTTTGGCTGGTGCTGCTCAAGGATACGTCGCTGGTTTCGGTTATCACATTGTCCGATATTCTGCGGCAAACCTCCATCGCGGCACGCGTGACCAAGGAACCATTTCTGTTCTTCGGCATAGCCTGCCTGCTCTATCTGGTTCTCGCAATCATCTCGTCCTACTTCATCAATCGCATTGCCCGCTGGGCTGATGCGGGCGCCAACCGGTCGCGAGGTGCATGATATGAGCCAGACTGTTTCCACTACGACAATTCCCGCGATGGCTCCGCCACCCGTGGTCAAGCAATGGACGCGGATGCGCGTTGCCGGCCATATCATCGTTGCCTTCTGGTTCCTTCTTTTCGCTGGCCTTGCGATCTATCTCTACAATGCATGGCGTATCGATCTGTTTGAAACCTATGGGCCACGCTACTGGTCCGGGCTTCTGATAACGCTGAAACTGGTTGCCGTATCGATTGTCATAGGCGCCCTGCTCTCGCTACCGATCACGGCTGCGCGCATGTCCAACAATCGCTGGCTGCGCGGAATTGCTTTCGGCTATGTCTATTTCTTCCGCGGCACGCCGCTGCTGGCGCAGACATTCCTTATCTATTATGGCTTCGGCACCTTCCGTCCTTTTCTGGAAAGCATCGGGCTCTGGGTGTTTTTCCGCGATGCGTGGAATTGCGCCATTCTGGCGTTTTCGCTCAACACGGCAGCCTACCAGGCTGAAATCCTGCGCGGCGCTATCCAGAGCGTGGCGCTGGGCCAATGGGAAGGCGCTGCGGCGCTTGGCATTTCGAAGCGTGTGACGTTCTGGAAGGTCATTCTTCCGCAAGCGCTCATCGTGGCGTTGCGTCCTTACGGCAACGAAATCATCCTGATGATCAAGGGCTCGGCCATTGTAGCTATCATCACCGTACTTGACCTGATGGGTGAAACGCGCCGCGCCTATTCGCGGACATTCGATTTCCAGACTTATCTCTGGGCTGCAGTCATTTATCTGCTTATTGTTGAATGCCTGCGGCACGTTTGGGATTTCCTCGAACGAAGGCTGACCCGCCATCTCATTCGTTAGAGATCACTAAACCGGCATAAAGCCAAAATATCGCCCCCGGCAGCCTTGCAGCTTCCGGGGGCGATCTGTTTAGAATACAGCTTCCAACAGTAAGGTAACAGGTTGAGTCATGCTGAAAATCTGGGGTCGTATCAATTCCACGAATGTGAAGAAGGCGCTCTGGACAGCGCGCGAACTCAATCTCGACTATGAACAGATCAATGTCGGTGGCCAGTTCGGTGGATTGAAAGATCCAGCTTACCTCGCACGCAATCCGAATGGGCTGATCCCCTTGCTGGAAGACGGCGACACAGTGCTGTGGGAATCCAACACCATCACGCGGTATCTCGCGGCAGCTTACGGCAAAGGCACGCTGTGGATCGAAGATCCAGCCAAACGCGCGCAGGCCGAAAAATGGATGGATTGGGCTTCCGCATCCTTCTACACCAATTTCAGCAACGTCATGAAGCATCTGATCCGGCTGCCGGAAGCTGAACGCGATCCAGCCATTCTGGAACAAAGTCTTCAGGGCCTTGCGCAATCGATGCAAATTGCCAATGAGGGCTTGAAGGAAGCTCCCTGGTTCTCGGGCGAGAATTTCGGTATCGGTGATATTCCCACCGGATGCTACGCCTATGCCTGGTTTGAGTTTCCGATTGAACGCCCCTCTCTTCCACACCTTGAAGACTGGTATGGCCGCCTCAAACAGCGTCCGGCCTATCAGGCGGCCGTTATGACGCCTCTCACCTGATTTCTAGAATTATCCAGAGGAATGAACGAATGACGACACCCGCTAAAGTCGCCTTTCTGGGCCTGGGCGTCATGGGTTATCCCATGGCAGCTCACCTCAAGAACAAGGGCGGTCACGACGTCACGGTTTATAACCGCACGACGGCAAAAGCCGAAAAATGGGCCAAGGAATTCGGGGGCAACTTTGCCGCGACACCTGCCGAAGCCGTGCGCGATGCAGATTTTGTTTTTGCCTGTGTCGGCAACGATGATGACCTTCGTTCCGTGACCATCGGCCCGGAGGGCGCCTTCTCAACCATGAAGAAGGACGCGATCTTCATCGACAACACAACAGCCTCAGCGGAGGTTGCTCGTGAATTGGATATCGAAGCACAGAAGCGCGGCTTTCATTTCATCGACGCCCCCGTCTCCGGTGGTCAGGCCGGTGCCGAGAACGGCGTTCTCACGGTAATGGTCGGCGCGCCGGAAGCCGTTTTCGAGCGTGCCCGGCCAGTTATCGATGCTTATGCGCGTATGGTCGGCCTCATGGGACCGGTCGGCTCGGGCCAGCTTGCCAAGATGGTCAACCAGATCTGCATTGCCGGTCTCGTTCAGGGACTGGCCGAAGGTATCCATTTCGGCAAGAAAGCTGGTCTCGATATCGAAAAACTGATCTCGGTGATCTCGAAAGGCGCGGCTGGCTCCTGGCAGATGGAAAACCGGTCCGGCACCATGAACCAGGGCAAATATGATTTCGGCTTTGCCGTCGACTGGATGCGCAAAGACCTTGGCATCTGCCTTGAGGAAGCTGACCGCAATGGAGCACTTCTGCCTGTGACCGCACTCGTGGACCAGTTCTATAAGGAAGTGCAGAAGATCGGTGGCAGCCGCTGGGATACATCTTCATTGCTTGCGCGGCTGGAACAGCCCTGAGACAAACGATCCTCAACAAAAAAGCCCGGCATTGCCGGGCTTTTCGTTTTCTATGCATCAAGCTTAGAACTTGACCTTTGCAGTGAGCGAAAGACCACCGACGAAGTCGTTACCGAACTCGCCCTTGGAACCAGTTAGGTTTGGCTTACCGTTGACAACCGTATCGTCGAGTTCACCCGAAGACAGCCAACCGGCGGCACCCGCCAGACGAACTTCAAACTGTTCATTAGGCTTGTAGTTGGTACCAAGGCCAAACAGCCAGACGTCGGTCTGCGAGGTCAAGCCTGTGCTGGTTCCGCGATCCCAGGTAACAGTACCGGCCACCGACCATTGATCATTAAACTTGTGGCCGACGCCGCCGCTAACCGTCCAGCCATCCTGATAATACAGGTTCAGACTGGTGATCGTGGTGCCTTTGCGAGTGACATTGTTGTCAGATGCGTTGAAATCCACCTGTGTTATGGATGACCAATCTGTCCACTTGACCGAGCCAAAAGCAAGCCAGTCCGGAGCGATACCGGTCTGGAACTTGAACTCAACCGACTGTGGTGTATCAACATCGCTTTCAACATTGATCGGGATACCACGACCGCCGACAATCGCCAGATTGTCAATCGTGCCTTCAAGATTATACTTGAGCTTGGACTGATAAACCAACGTCGCGCGCATCGCATATTCTGGAATTTCATAGGCAGCACCGAGACGCCAGCCCACTGCCTCATCCTCAACATCCAGGGAACCGATACGGAAGGTGCCACCGAATGCAGAGCCAGGAGGTATCATCTTGGTCTGCTCGCCTTTGAGCTCCTGATAGCTCACACCGCCGAGGATACGGAAATAGCTTTTCTCACCAGCTGCAAAACGATACGAGCAGTTTACGCCGTAATCGTTCGAAGAAATCTTCTGATCGATGGCAGTGAACATACGAACCGTATCAACGCCAACGTCGGTGTGAATTCCCCAAGGCTGACGATACTGCGCCGCACAGGCAAGGTCGTCGGTCAGGTCGAACTTTGCCGAAGCCTTGGGAACCCAATAGCTCTTTGCTTCATCGACGCTGGTTTCATAAGGCTGTCGCGTGATCGGATTGATACCGCCGGTGGCCGCACCTACCCGCGAGCCACGGATATTCTTCAGCTTACGCTGTGGCGCTACATAGGTTCCGCCAGCTTCGACGGCATTGCCCTTTTCGAAGAGAATATCGAAATCCTGCGAGCTACGCTCGAAGCCGCCTGCATTGGCAGCAACCGCGCTTCCGAGGAGAGCTGCGACCATTCCTGCCATTTTCACGCGCTGTACACTCATAATGTCCTCCCAAACAGCAACGGTATTAACGTTGACGGAAACGTAAATCAGGAAGGATTCAGGCCGCAAGTCGCATTAATTTGGATTAGCATCATCGTACTTTCGGAGCATTCGTCAAAAATGGCTAAAACATCAAATATCGTGCCACTTCATTAGCAAAAATCGCCCGACACATGACAAAACAGGCCCAAATCGACCAATTTTCCGCCTCTTTTTTGCCTTGTTGCGAAAGCGCAACATTGGTCGAAAACAATCGAAACCAGAGTTCGATCTACCGTTCCAACCCTTGAAACGGGTCCAAACTCCGTCCAGCCGCATAAAAAACGCCCGACAGTGAAATGCGCTGCCGGGCGTTTGATTCGATAGGGAGTCGTTTTCTGATGTCAGGTCAAATCAGCCTGCATCACGGATGCGTGATTCAGCAGTTGCTACACGCTGCGCCGATTCCTTCAGTTCAGCCAACCGCTCACGCTCTGCCTCAACGACTTCCTCGCGCGCGTTCGCAACGAATTTTTCGTTGGAGAGCTTCTTCTCGATACGATCCATTTCAGCGGCAATCTTGCCGGCTTCCTTGGCGAGACGTGCTGCTTCAGCCTTGAGGTCAATCAGATTGCCAAGCGGGATGCAGATTGTCGCCTCACCAAGCAGCATCTGGGCTGAGCCCTTGGGAGCCTGTGCCTCGAACGAGACACTCTCCACGCGGGCAAGGCGCTTGATGGCAGCATCGTGACGAGCGAAGCGTTCTACGCTTGTCGCGTTGGCATCCAGCACGACAACCGGGGCAATCGCACCGGCGGGCACATTCATTTCCGCACGGACAGAACGAATGCCGGTGACGAGATCAACGAGCCAGTTGATGTCAGCCGCGGCTTCCTCGTCCTCAAACGACAGTTCCGGCCAGGCAGCAAGCGCCAGCACCGTATCGCGCTTCTGTCCCTCACCTGCGGTCAGGGTCCAAAGCTCTTCGGTCATGAAAGGCATGAACGGATGCAGAAGCTTATAAACCTGATCCAGACAATAGGCTGCCGTGGCTTGTGCTTCTGCCTTCGCAGCTTCATCGTCACCCATGAAGATCGGCTTCAGCAGCTCCAGATACCAATCACAGAACTGGTTCCACACGAAGCGATAGGCAGCACCCGCAGCTTCATTGAAGCGGTAGGTGTCGATACCTTCCGTCACGGCTCGCGTTGCCTTGGTCAGTTCCGTCAGAATCCAGCGATTGACGGCAAGCTTGGCGTTTTCCGGCTTGAAACCGGCATCAAGCTTCACGCCATTCATCTGGGCAAAGCGCGTTGCGTTCCAGAGCTTGGTGCCGAAATTGCGATAGCCGGCAATACGCGCCGGATCGAGCTTAACGTCACGACCCTGAGCAGCCATGATGGCAAGGGTGAACCGCAGCGCGTCAGCACCATATTCATCCATCAGCTCGAGCGGATCGATGACATTGCCCTTAGACTTCGACATCTTCGCGCCGTGCTTGTCACGAACGAGAGCATGCAGATAGACCGTATGGAACGGGATTTCGTCCATGAAATGGAGGCCCATCATCATCATGCGGGCAACCCAGAAGAACAGAATGTCGAAACCCGTAACCAGAACACTGGTTGGATAATAGGTTGCGAGTTCCGGCGTCTTGTCCGGCCAGCCGAGCGTCGAAAACGGCCAAAGCGCCGACGAGAACCACGTATCGAGAACGTCAGTATCGCGCTCAAGTGCAACGTCTTCGCCATAGTGAGCGCGTGCGGCGGCTTTCGCTTCCTCTTCGCTCTTTTCGACAAAATACTGGCCATCTGGACCGTACCAGGCCGGTATCTGATGTCCCCACCAGAGCTGGCGTGAAACCGCCCATGGCTGAATGTTTTCCATCCAGTCGAAATAGGTCTTTTCCCAATTCGTCGGGACGATCTTTGTCTTGCCCTCGCGCACCGCCGCCATTGCTGGCTTGGCCAGTTCGCCGGCGTTTACATACCACTGGTCAGTCAGATAAGGCTCGATCGGAACGCCGCCGCGATCACCATGTGGGACGGCGTGCGTGTGGTCCTCGACCTTTTCCAGATAACCGCGCTCGTCCATCAGCTCGACGATGCGCTTGCGGGCTGCGAAGCGGTCCTGCCCTTCGAGTTCGTGGATCAGCGCCTTCAATTCAGGCGTCAGCTGCAGCCCTTCGAGGAAATCAACATTGTCCTTGATCGTGATCGACGCATTCGTCGTCAGAATGTTGATAGCGCGCAGCTCATTCCGCTTGCCCACTTCGAAATCGTTGAAATCGTGCGCGGGCGTGATCTTGACAGCGCCGGAACCGGCTTCCGGATCAGCGTAATCGTCTGCAACAATCGGGATATGGCGACCGACAAGCGGCAGCACGACATCGTTGCCAACCAGGGCGTGGTAACGCTCGTCCTTCGGATTAACCGCAACGCCGGTATCGCCCAGCATGGTTTCCGGGCGCGTCGTCGCAACGACGATGTAGGTATGCGGGTTCTCTGGATCGAATGGAACGTTCTCAAGCGGGTAACGGAAATGCCAGAGATGACCTTTCGTTTCGCGCGACTCGACTTCGATGTCGGAAATTGCCGTCAGCAACTTCGGGTCCCAGTTGACCAGACGCTTGTCGCGATAGATGAGACCTTGCTTGTAGAGCGAGACAAAAACTTCCAGAACCGCGCGCGACAGTCCTTCGTCCATGGTGAAGCGCTCGCGTGACCAGTCGCAGGAGGCACCAAGACGGCGCAGCTGGTTGGAAATCATGCCGCCGGATTCGGCCTTCCACTGCCAGACGCGCTCAATAAACTTCTCGCGGCCCATGGTATGGCGGTTTGGCTCCTGCCGTTCGGCCAGCTGGCGTTCGACAACCATCTGCGTTGCAATGCCCGCATGGTCCATGCCGGGCTGCCACAGCACGTTCTTGCCGCGCATACGCTCGAAGCGAACCATAATGTCCTGGATCGTGTTGTTGAGCGCGTGGCCCATATGCAGCGATCCGGTAACGTTCGGCGGAGGAATGACCACTGCGAACGGATCGGCTCCCGGCTTCGCGCCTGCACCCGCCTTGAATGCACCCGCTTCTTCCCAGCGTTCAGCAATTTTCGGCTCTATCGCCGCGGCGTCATAGGTCTTCTCAAGCATGGAATTATCCGGTCTTTATGCGCGATGAATGGATTGAAGGCTCAATAGCAACTAACAGCAGACAAATCACTTTAAAAGTGACAGCGCCACTTTCGGTCACTTTAAAAGTGAAAACCCGCCTGCTGCACAGGCGGGTAATATTTCAATGGATCGGCTTGATACCGTTTATCGCTCGCCACGCACCACACGTTCGATTTCTTCCCGGACAAGCCGCTCAACAAGCGTCGGCAGATTATTGTCGAGCCAGTCCTGCAGCATCGGACGTAACAGTTCCGTAGCGATATCGTCGAACGAACGGCGTGGCTCGGCCCGAACCACATGGTTCAAATCCTGAAATGCGGCAGCTACCTGACGTTCGGCAATCTGCGACAGCATATGAGCAGCAGGCTGCATCTTTGCAGCGGGCTCAGTAACTGGCGCTACCGCCTCGGGCTGAACCGGGGTTTCCTGCTCGGCAGGAGCTGCAGGTTCCTGCTCCATGTCCGCATCGAGTTCCGGTTCGAGCAAGGCGTCGACTGCTTCGGCAATTTCCGCCTCAACGGAAAGGTCGATTTCTTCCAGCGATATGTCCGCCTCTGCAGGTAGTTCCAAAGACTGCGTGGCCTTGGCGTGAGAATGATCGTCATTCTCGGCATTGAGAACAACTTCATCCTCGTCATCGGCTTCGATTTCAGGCTCTGGCGCTGCCTGCGCCGGTTCGCCAATCGGGCCGCGCAATGTCGGTTCGTCCTGGAATACGTTGCGCATCATTGCAGGCTTTTCCGGCTGTGCAACGGGCTGCTCGGTGACTGGACGACGGAACTCCGCAACCTCTCCACGAGCCGGAGAGGCCGTTGCCACCGGCGCTGGCTGGCGAGTGACATCACTATCTTCAATGATCCTGCGGATGGAAGCGAGAATCTCCTCCATCGACGGTTCACGTGCTGCGCTGGATGTCTGTGCCATGGCTACTATCCGCTTTCCTGTATTGCGACATTGTCTGCAAAAGACAGAGAATCAATGGATTAAAGGTAGCGGACGATCCTCTGTTTGAGAATCCCCGGCCAAGGCAAGCTGGATCAAACTCACAGCTTTATGGATTTGTTAAGAATTGCGGGCACTGCAAAATCGAATCGCAGCAAACAAAAAGGCACCCGAAGGTGCCTTTTCAATTCTCACTATGCTTGCAAGCAATCACCGACCGTCCGGCGTGCGCAGACCAAACCACTTGTCCTTGACGGCTTCGTAATGCTCTTCCGGCTTGTACTGAGCGACCTGCAAGCCCATCTGGCTGGCAGTCATGCGACCGGTCGCATTGAGAAGAGCATAGCTGGCGACAATAACGTTACGCTCGGATTCGACCAGAGCGATCTGAGCATTGATCAGATCGTTTTGCGAATTCAAGACGTCCAGCGTCGTGCGCTGTCCAACCTTGCGCTCTTCAATGACGCCATCAAGAGCAAGCTGTGCGGCGGAAATGCCGTCACGATTTGCCTTGACCGATGCGCGGGCAGCTTCAAGCTGCGACCATGCCGAACCAATTGCCTGACGAACCTGATCGCGAACGACGTCGACTTCGATACGTGCCTGACCAAGCTGTTCCTTGGACTGGCGAACCTGAGCCGAACTACGGCCACCGGTATAGATTGGGATACTGACGCCGACGCCGATGGACGCCGAGTTGCCATCGGTCTGCGAGCCGCCCTCGCCGGAATAAGTATCAAGGTGGCTGGCGCTTGCCGTAAGGCCGACGGACGGAAGCAGAGCGCCTTCCTTGGCCTTCACGTTATATCCAGCGGCATTAACGGCATATTGGGTCGCAAGAATGCCCGGGTGTCCGGCAGTCGCAATGGAGAAAGCCTGATTTGGCGAACTCGGCAGGTTCTTGGCTGCGGCTGCGGTCGCAAGCTTGTCCGGCTGAACGCCGATAACCTGCACATAGGTTGCTTCTGCCGACTTGACATCAGCACGTGCGGAATTCAACGCCGCTACGGCAGTCGAACGGCTGGCATCTGCCTGCGCAACGTCGGTACGCGTACCTTCACCCACATCGAGACGGGCGCGAGCCGCACGAACCTGTTCGTTCAGGGCTGCAAGGTTGCGTTCACGCAGAACAGCGATCTGGCGAGCCTGATAGACATCCATATAGGCTGTTACCGCCTCATAGAGTCTGTTCTGCTCTTCGTTGCGGAGATTTTCGCGCTGGGCGAAGACCTGTGTTTCTGCGGCGGCGACATTGTTCTTGGTTTGAAACCCATCGAACAGCATCTGGTTCAGCTCGATGCCGAACGTGCCTGTCGTGCGATAACCCTGACTTGAAGGTGTCTTGCCACGCCCTACGTTATAAGAACCGGTAATCTGCGGACGATAACCGGACTTGGCAATGGCCACACCTTCATCCGTGACGCGGACACCTGCGCGGGAGTAGTTCAGGTTAGCATTGTTCTTGTAGGCCTTCACGAGAGCGCCGGTTAACGTCTCCGAGAACGCCGCCTGCCCCGTTAAAATGGTGCCAGACAACAATGCTGCGGCCGCTACCAGTCCTTTGCACGTTTTGAACACCGGGTACCTCATATTAAGAACAAACGAATCCAACTATCGAACCGATCGGTTCGGGCAAATCCTAATAACCTCTAAATTCGGTTATTTCCATTGCCCCCGCCAGAGCTTGCACAAACAAATTCCGCAGCGTTGCAGAATTGTATCATCCACTAAAATTAAAATTCGAACTGCGGAACGCGCTCGAATCCCGGCAGTGGACGAACCGCAGTGTTGAACACACCGCGTCCCGATGCAACACCATTTTCTTTAACGTAAATCCGCGCAACTCCGGCGTTCCCCCGGCCTTCAACGGCAACGAGGCGTCCGCCGTCTTTCAACTGGCTGAGAAGTGCGTCCGGAACGAAATCGACAGCGCCTTCAATGACGATCACATCGTAAGGCGCTTCCGACGGATAGCCTGCCTGCAGTTCGCCTGAAACGATCACAACATTGTCATAGCCGAATTCAGCGAGACGGGCAGTCGCAGCAGCCGACAATACGGAATCACTTTCCAGACCGATCACCGAGCCAGCAAGCTTGGAGAGGATGGCTGCCGAATATCCGGTGCCGCAGCCGACATCGAGAACCACGTCGGTGTTCTTGATACGGGCGAGCTGCACGAGCTTGGCGAATGGCGAAGGTTCCATAAGGTAGCGAGGCTGCTTGCCTTCGCTTTCCAGAAGCTGGTCTTCATCGATATAGGCGAGAACCTGACGGGCTGCGGGAACAAAAGCCTCGCGCGGGACGGTCAGGAAAGCATCGATAACCGCCAGATCGGTTACGTCCGTCGTACGGATCTGGTTGTCGACCATCTTTGTGCGAAGATCCTGGAAATCGGCTGCCATAGCCCTAAACCCTTCCTTGTCGCGGAATGCGATGTTTCATGCCATTGGAGCGCCGTGCATCCTTTTGGACGCACAAAGGCACCATAAACGAGATTTGCCGTTGATGTGGCAAAAATCGGGGGTCCAGTCAATGAAACACAGCATTTGCAGCATTTATGCTCACTGATACCCACTACAGTTGTCGGCATCTGGATATGAAGATGCCGGAAAGCTTTCCGCGCCCTGGCATCTCGGCGCCCGTTTTGACACACAGCCTGCCCGAAACCGTTTTACGCTTTTCGGGATGGGCTCTACCGTTCGCAGCACTTTGAAACAAGCGCCCCTCAAATCACATTATTGAGCGTTCGATGCCGGATAACCGGCCTCAGCCAGTGCGGAAAGAACGGCATCCTGCGAAACCTTGCCGCCGAATTCGACCTCTTTCTTGTCGAGATCGATTTCAATTGGTGCGGTTGCATCGAGCTTGCGCAGTGCGACGGTAACGCTATCGGCGCAACCGCCGCACTTCATCTTGGGAATGGAAAACTTCATCAACTCAGTCACTCCTTTCAGGACTGAACATAAGATGGGGCTTCCCATCGTGGTAAGGTCAAGGGCTATTCTGCCATTCTTCTTATGGCGCTTCGCAGGTCTCCGGCACGCTCTTTTCCAGTTCAAGGGGTGACTTGGTCAAAGACCCTGTCATGATCTGCATCGGCTTGAACGGCGGCTCTTCCTGCATGGCCGGATTTGTGAGGTGAATCGTGTAGCAGCCTGTAAAGACTTCCTTCTTGCCATCCGCCGTTTCGGCTTCGATGGCCAGTGGCTGGCTCCAGTAGATCTGTCCGGCGCCTGGATCGGGATCAGTCTTGCGCAGCGCGACTTTCACGCTCTTGGTATTCTCATAGCCTTTTACAAAGGTCTTGAAATCCGGCTCACGCCCTTCCTCGGAATAATAACCGTAGGCTCGGGTATATTCCTTGCGATTGATCGCATTGTAATAGGATTCGATCAGGGCCTGTGGCGTCGAGCGATCGTCGCGATAATCCGGAACTGTCACGCCTCCGGCAGCATCCTGCGTCTGCTCAGAAGGCTTGGTTTCTTCCACAGGCTTGGAAGCGTTGTCATGCTTTTCCTGAACGTTTCTCGGCGTTTCTTCGGGCGCAGCCTTCGGCGGATTTTGCGCAAAAGCGCTGTCAGCCGAAATGCCTGCAAGCCCCGTGCCCAGTAGGCCGATCACAGCAGCCAGCATCAGAGGTTTCATCCGGTCATTCGACATTCGCTTCTCCTCTTTCTAGCAAAATTTTTGCGGAACGCGTCGAGAGCGCTCCCGATTTGGTGTATTGCAGTAATGATGTTACAACACTAACTATAGTGAAAACGTGGCAGGCGCAGAGGAAACTCAGCCTGTTGCGACATGATTGGACGATTCTCCGTCCATATGCCAGCACGATACCGGAAGAGAGAAAATGGGCCGTTTCGCAGTCATGACGCTAACTGACAAGGCAGCTGATCGCGTTCGCGAGATCATCGCATCGCGGGACGGCGCTCTTGGTATCCGGGTGGGTGTGAAAAAAGGCGGCTGTGCCGGAATGGAATACACCATCGATCTCGTCACGGAAGCCAAGGCAGGCGACGATGTGATCGAGAAAGATGACGCGAGAGTCTTCATCGCGCCTGAAGCCGTTCTTTTCCTGCTCGGCACCCAGATGGATTTTGAAGTAACGACGCTGCGGACGGGTTTTGTCTTCAACAACCCGAACCAGACATCAGCTTGCGGCTGCGGCGAATCCGTCGAAATCAAAGCGGCTTCCCCGGAAAGCCTCCGCCAGATGCAGGGCGCAGCCTAACTCAAGACAAGGTCCGTCAGCTAATGGATGACGAAGCTCTTCGCGATCTGTTGCAGGACTTCGGCTCCATCAGCATCCGCCGCATGTTT
This sequence comes from Ochrobactrum sp. XJ1, assembly GCF_024701725.1. Classification (NCBI taxonomy): domain Bacteria; kingdom Pseudomonadati; phylum Pseudomonadota; class Alphaproteobacteria; order Hyphomicrobiales; family Brucellaceae; genus Ochrobactrum; species Ochrobactrum sp. XJ1. The sequence goes on along the minus strand of NZ_VDGD01000003.1, from coordinate 429,688 downwards.
GGCGGCAAGGGCATCTATCATCAGGGCCTGATCTTTGCACTCGTCGTTCGCGACGAGTTGCTCTTCAAGGCTGACGAAGTAACCATCCCGGATTTCATTGACGCAGGCGCCACCCAATGGACCTATGAAGGTCGCAAGGGCGGTGATCCAATCGCCATGCCTTACTGGAGCGTGCCAAGTGAAGCTTTCGATGATCCGGAAGTGATGACGCATTGGGCGCGCCTTGCTTATGATGCAGCGCTACGAAGCGAAAAAACCAAACCCAAAAAGAAATCGGCTGCGAAGCGCTAGCCTCGCAGCCGATTGATTCATTTTTTTACTGCTTCGGTCAGATTCCGGTCGGAATCAGCATGAAGGCCGGAATGTCATTACCGAAACCAACAGGCGTCGGGCTGTCATCGTCACGATCGCGACGGCGTTTCTGTTCGTGCTGCGGCTTGCCACGGCGCTCGTCATTGGAAGCGCGGATCGCATCACGGCGCTCACTGGCTTCGATGACTGGTTGCGGCTGTTCGGCAGGATCGAGAACTTCGGCAGGCTTCGCCTTTGCCTTGTCTTTCGGCTTGTCCTTGCCCTTGGCATCCTTGCCTTTGCCGCGTGCATTCTTGCTCTTGCGCGGATCGTCTGCCTCATCAGAGGCTGGCAGGGTGGACAGATCACCATCGAGCCATTCGATCTTCTCGCCGATCATATTTTCGATGGCTGCAAGATATTTTGTATCGGAAGGCGTCACAATGGTGAATGCCTTGCCAGAACGCCCCGCGCGACCGGTACGGCCGATGCGGTGAACATAGTCTTCCGAGTGAATCGGAACATCGAAATTGAAAACGTGGCTCACATCGGGAATGTCGAGACCGCGCGCGGCAACATCGGAAGCCACCAGCAACTGCAGTTTGCCTTCTTTGAAGTTCGCCAACATGGTCATGCGCGCGCGCTGATCCATATCGCCATGCAAGGCACCCGCGTTGAACTCGTGTCGCGTCAGCGAGCGGAACAGTTCGGATACGTCTTTCTTGCGATTACAGAAGATGATCGCGTTCTTGAGCGTATCGCCTTCCGCACGGACGAGATCGCGCAGAACCGCGCGCTTGTCCCAATCCTTCTTGCTGGATTTCACCAGGCGTTGGGTAACGGTTTTGGCCGTAGACGAAGCCTTTGCAACTTCAACGCGCGTTGGCGAATGCAGGAACTGTTCGGTCAGCTTGGTGATTTCCGGCGGCATGGTGGCCGAGAAGAACAGGGTCTGACGCGTAAACGGAATGAGCTTGCAGATGCGTTCGATGTCCGGGATGAAGCCCATATCGAGCATACGGTCTGCTTCGTCGATGACGAGAATTTCAACACCGGTCAGGAGCAGCTTGCCACGCTCGAAATGATCGAGCAGCCGACCGGGTGTCGCGATGAGAACATCGGCACCGCGTTCCAGCTTGCGCTCCTGTTCATCGAACGACACGCCGCCAATCAGAAGGGCCACGTTCAGCCGATGATTGACGCCGTATTTGGTGAAGTTCTCCTCGACCTGCGCTGCGAGTTCGCGGGTCGGCTCCAGAATGAGCGTACGCGGCATGCGCGCCCGCGCCCGCCCCTTTTCCAGAAGCGTGAGCATCGGAAGCACGAAAGACGCGGTCTTTCCGGTTCCCGTCTGCGCGATACCGAGAACGTCCTTGCGTTCAAGGGCTGGAGGAATGGCTCCTGCCTGAATGGGTGTGGGCGCAGAATATCCCGCCGCTTCTACAGCAGCGAGCACTTTCGGGGAAAGACCGAGTTCGGCAAATGTCGTCAATGGAGGCGCAGCTCTCTTGGTTTGGAAATGATTTCCACCCATCCTGTCATTGCAGCCGCGTCATCGGGCGCAGGAACGAAGGCAGAATAAGGCGTCTGCAACGCAATATGCGTTTTCTTGCAGCATCGCGTACGTCCACAGCGTGCAAAAGTCAACCAAAATACCATCGAAAGATATCAAATTGCTTCCATTGTGTTGCGACAATCGAAATCAATGCGGAACTTGAACAAATTTACTCAAATTATCAAAAGCCAAAGAGCATTTGCGTAACTGAATTGCGTGCCACTTATACGCTGAAACTAATGCCTGAACTGTTCTGTCAGGATGCGCTCGTCCCAGGAATGATTTCGATCAAAGAGGATGGCCACCTGGCTGTTCGGTGCTTCCCGCACGGTAACAGCCCTGACCGATTTGACCTCATTATTGTCCGCGACCGCATTGACCGGGCGTTTTTCGGTTTCCAACAAATCCATGCGAACGGTTACGTGCTTCGGCAATAGCGCCCCACCCCAACGGCGCGGACGGAAGGGACTCACCGGGGTCAGCGCCAGAAGCGGCGCTTCAAGTGGCAGAATGGGACCTTGTGCTGAAAGATTGTAGGCGGTGGAACCTGCAGGCGTCGCGACCATCACGCCATCGCAAACAAGTTCGTCCAGACGCACCTTGCCGTCAATCGTTATCCGAACCTTCGCAGCCTGATAGGACTGACGGAACAATGACACTTCGTTGATCGCCAAAGCCTCGAATGATTGGCCGGATTCTGTTTCGGCGACCATGACAAGCGGGCGAATGGTTTCCATCTGCGCGGCCAGAATGCGCTCCGGCAGGTCATCCACGCTGAATTCGTTCATCAGGAAGCCGACAGAGCCGCGATTCATGCCATAGATCGGCGTACCGCTGTTCATGAAATCGCGAAGCGCCTGAAGCATGGTTCCATCGCCGCCAAGCGCAACGATGATATCGGCATCTTCAGCAGCCACATGACCGTAGCGGGCAACGAGTTCTTTTTGGGCGACAAGTGATTCTTCGGTTCCCGACGACAGAAAATGCAGCGCGAGCGATTTATCTTCCATATTTACAGTCCCGAATCTGGCCAACTCTGACAAGTTTGCCACTGTTTCCCCAACCCGCTATTGGCTATCACATGAAAAACCCGGTTGCCATGACCTGCTAGCGATGAATTTTCGTTTTACACGCGCTGCATTTGTGCTAATCGGGCGCAAGTGCCCTTATAGCTCAGTTGGTAGAGCACCTGATTTGTAATCAGGGGGTCGGGAGTTCGAGTCTCTCTGGGGGCACCAGCACATCGCCTTTGAATTGGCTTTTATGCAGTGATTACAATTACATAAGTTAGTTGATATTTTTTATCGTCACCTGCGACCTCAAATCAGTTTTATTCTGCAATGTAGATTCGATGCGCATCATTTTGATCGCACACATCGCCATTTTCAGTTTCAAGACGCTCTATGCAGGTTTCCAGATTCAGTTCTGCCAGTTGGCCAATTGGGATCAGCGCCCCCGCATCACGATAATGTCTTCCTATAAATACTAGATCGTTTTGACCGACGGTCGGATCGACATGGGCATAATCACAGGATGTTCAGCGTGTTAGGAGAGTTGACCGCCGAAACGGGAACCGGCATCGATCCATTTCGTTCATTTCGACGGCGGGTGCGAAACTAACAATGGATAGGTGCCATGTACAAATTTTCGGCAATGGCAGCGGCGATGGTGATTATGTCGGCTTTTGTTTCAGCCGTTCCCGCACAGGCCCAAAGTATTGAGATCGGTCCTAATGGTATTCAAGTCAACCCGGACAGCGATCGCCGGGTAATTCCTGATCGTCGTTCAGAACGGGATGAGTTCAGTGAACGCCGGGCTGCGAGGATTGCACGTAGCGAGGGAATGGATGAAGTCGAAAGCGTTTCACGACGCAGAGGCGCGTATATTGTCCGAGGAATAGACCGTCGAGACAACGATATGCGTGTAGTTATTGATCGTCGCACCGGAGAAGTGCTTGAAGTGCGCTAGTCCATCGTTACCGTGCTGTCGGGCGCAATTTGATCCGTCTTGATCCACCGGGCCCTCCTCCCGAAGTCGTGTTACGATTTCGGGAGGAAAACGCATATTACCAATTGCGTACGCAATAGCCACGCGGTGTCAGATGATATCCGCGAGCGCAGACCTTATGGACAGGGCGGTTTCGCACACAAACGCCATTTCTGTTCAAGTGCCAGCCACGGGCGCAACGTGCTCTGGCCCGATTGGGAACACAGCGTGCATAGCGATTCATGTGCCAGCCAGGCCCACACCGCCACCCGACCTGCTCCGCAAGACTACCGGCATCATGCGTATTCGTGGGTTGTGGCATTGGCAAAGCGAACGACGGCACCGAAAAAGACATGACACCACCGAAAACGAGAAGAGCAGTTAGGCTGCTTCTGACTGACATCGTTATATCCTCCATAGTCAGCACTCCCGCCTCATTGAAAATAGGCGCTGGCGATTGAATGGAAGATGAATGATAAAATTTTCGTCTGGGTGGCCACGAAATAAAAATGCGGCTCAAGAGCCGCATTTTGTGTGCTTCGATCAGATTTCAGTACCAGCCGACAGCCACCTGGGCCTCTTCGGACATACGGTCCGGCGTCCAAGGTGGATCGAATGTCATCGTGACCTCCACCATGGAAACACCCTCAACGGCGCTGACTGCGTTCTCAACCCAGCCCGGCATCTCGCCTGCCACAGGGCAGCCGGGAGCGGTTAGAGTCATTTCGATTTTCACGGTGCGATCATCTTCGATATCGATCTTGTAGACGAGACCGAGTTCGTAGATGTCGGCTGGAATCTCGGGATCATAAACCGTCTTCAAGGCCGCGATGATGTCGTCCGTCATACGCAGGAGGTCTTCCTGCGGGATGGCAGAAGCGGAAAACACCGAATTGCCTTCGGCTTTTTCTCCACCCTCGACAGGCGCGGTATCGGTTTTGTCCTGAACTTTCTGTTCCATATCGGTCATCCGAAAAACTTCCTTGCCTTTTCCAAGGCTTCCGCCAATGCATCCACTTCAGCACGGGTATTATACAGGGCGAAGGATGCACGGCATGTAGAGGTAACGCCGAAGCGTTTCAAGAGCGGCTGCGCGCAATGTGTTCCGGCACGGACCGCAACCCCTGCCCGATCGATCACCATCGAAACGTCGTGCGCATGAATTCCTTCCAGCGCAAACGAGATGATGGCTCCCTTGTCCGGCGCATTGCCGAAAATGCGCAATGAGTTGATCCGGCCGAGCTGCTCGTGAGCATAATCGCGCAGGTCTTCCTCATGGGCGAGGATCGCATGACGGCCGATCTTCTCCATATATTCAAGCGCGGCGCCAAGACCGATGGCCTGAACGATAGGCGGCGTACCCGCTTCAAAACGATGGGGCGGATAGTTATAGGTGACGTTTTCTTCCGTCACTTCCTCAATCATTTCACCGCCGCCCTGAAAAGGACGCATCTTCTCAAGCATTTCCGAACGGCCATAAAGGACGCCTATGCCGGATGGTCCGTAAACCTTGTGGCCGGTAAAGACATACCAGTCGCAGCCGAGATCCTGCACGTCGACAGGCAGGTGCACAGCGCCCTGGCTGCCATCGACCAGAACCGGAATACCACGCGCATGTGCAAGCTCGACGATCTTCTTGATCGGCGTCACCGTTCCAAGCGCATTCGACATATGCGTGATTGCGACAAGCTTGGTTCGCTCCGTCAGACGCTTTTCGAATTCTTCGATATGGAAGATGCCTTCATCGTCCACTGGCGTGAAGACCAGCTTTGCGCCCTGTCTTTCACGAATGAAATGCCATGGCACAATATTGGAGTGATGCTCCATGATCGACAGAAGGATTTCATCGCCTTCGCCGATATTCGGCATGCCATAACCATAGGCGACCGTGTTGATCGCTTCGGTCGCGTTCTTCGTAAAGACAATTTCATCCACAGAACCGGCGTTCAGAAAGCGCCGTACCGTCTCACGCGACTTTTCATAGGCATCTGTTGCCGCATTCGACAAGAAATGTAGGCCGCGATGAACATTGGCATATTCGTTGGAATAGGCGTGCGTTACAGCGTCGATGACGCTCTGAGGCTTTTGCGCCGATGCACCATTGTCGAGATAGATCAGCGGCTTGCCGTGCACTTCTCTCGAAAGGATCGGAAAGTCGCGACGGATCGCCTCGACGTCATAGCGCGCTACAAGCGGATTCTTCTGGTCCATGATCGTTCCTCTTGCCGTTTCGGCAGGAAAAGGCAGAGCGTGCATCTGCACACTCTGCCTCAATCAATCAGGCGTGGGTGGCGAGCCAGTTGGACAGCACTTCTTCCAGTGCCTCAACCAGCGTTTCGTCTTCCAGCTCTTCGATAATCTCGGCGATGAAAGCCTTGATCAGCAGGCCACGTGCCTCGTTTTCGGGTATGCCGCGTGCCATCAGATAAAACAGATAGTCCCTCGACAATTCGGCAACCGTCGCACCATGGCCACACGCCACGTCATCGGCAAAGATTTCGAGTTCAGGCTTGGCATCGAACTCGCCTTCATCCGAAAGCAGCAGCGTGTTGCACGCCATGCGGGCATCGGTCTTCTGGGCGATCTGCGCAACGCGGATCATGCCCTGGAAAACGCCACGCGCACGGTCCTTGACCACGTTGCGAATGATCTGGGTCGAACGCGTGTTTTCCACCAGATGGCCGACCGTCATGGTGACATCGGTGTGCGTGTCGTCAGCCAGAAGATTGAGACCGCGAAGCTCGAAGTCGGAATCCTCACCCGTCACATTGACGTGCACTTCCTGACGAACCAGCTTGCCGCCCGCATTGACGATATAGAGCGTGAGCTTGGAGCCCTTGCCAATCGTCGCATTGAACTGCGAAAGCTGCGTTGCCTGACCGAAATCACGCAGGATGATCCAAAGGATTTCAGCGCCGTCGCCAACGGTCACATGGTTGACAGAGGTGGAGAAGGCATCGCCTTCGCCGCCGTTCTGGCGTTCCACAATGGTGCCCTTGACATTTGCACCGATGCGGACAGGAAAACGAGTGTGTCCCTGTCCGGCCTTCTGGATGTTCTGAAGCTCCAATGGCGCTTCCAGTTCGGTGTCATCGGCGATGGAAACCATCCAGCCATCGCTGACATAGGCAGCGTTGATCTGGCCGATCGTATCGTCGAAGCCGCGCGACCGAAGCTGGGTGACGAGCGAGCCGTCGGCCAACGCCTCGCGAACCGGGGTCAGCGACACACCTTCAGGCGCTTTCGCGGCAAGAGCCACGCCATTGCTTGTGGCAGCGATGGACGAACCGGCGATAAGCGCAGGCAATGCCTGTGTTCCGGCAGCGGCATCGAATGGCGCCACGCCCTTCAGAAGCGTACGGAAATCCGTGTAATGCCAGCTTTCGACGCGGCGGGACGGAATGCCGTTCTCCTTGAGAGTTTCAAGCGCCGCATCACGTGCAACGACAACATCGCCATTGCCCGGCAGGTCGCCCATACGGTCGGCAAAACTGTCGATCAGCGCGCTTTCAGCGGGCGTTCGCGGCTTGGTAGCCGGGGCGGTCTGGATATTCATGATCCATCCCTCCTCAGGCAGCTTCGCCGATTACGTCGGCATAACCATTTTCTTCAAGGTGCAGCGCAAGGTTCTTGTCACCGGACTTGATGACCTGGCCCTTGTAAAGCACGTGCACGCTATCCGGAACGATGTGTTCGAGCAGACGCTGGTAGTGCGTGATGACGATCACGGCGCGGTCCGGCGAACGCAGGGCATTCACGCCTTCCGAAACGATCTTCAGCGCGTCGATGTCGAGGCCGGAGTCGGTTTCGTCGAGGACGCAGAGGCTCGGCTCCAGAAGTTGCATCTGAAGAATTTCAGCACGCTTCTTCTCACCACCAGAAAAGCCGACATTCAGCGGACGCTTCAGCATGTCCATGTCGATGCTGAGCTTGCCAGCAGCGTCCTTCACGCGCTTGATGAACTCCGGGATCTTCAGATCCGGTTCGCCACGCGCCTTGCGCTGGCTGTTCATCGCAACCTTCAGGAACTCCATCGTGGCAACGCCCGGAATTTCCATCGGATACTGGAATGCGAGGAAGATGCCCTTGGCGGCGCGTTCAGCGGGGTCGAGTTCGAGGATCGACTCGCCGTTGTAGAGAATGTCGCCTTCCGTCACTTCATAGTCTTCGCGACCGGCGAGGATATAGGAAAGCGTGGACTTGCCCGAACCGTTCGGACCCATGATCGCAGCAACTTCACCCTTGTTCACGGTGAGGTTCAGGCCACGGATGATCTCGGTATCCGTGTCGGCGATCTTTGCATGGAGGTTCTTGATCTCAAGCATGAATGTAAACCTTGTTCTAATGCCAGGAAAAGGCTGGCCAGAAAAATCACTGGGAAAGAGGCGATCGGTTAGCCGACACTACCTTCAAGCGAGATGCCGATAAGCTTCTGGGCTTCGACGGCGAATTCCATCGGCAGTTCCTGAATGACTTCCTTCACGAAGCCATTGACGATGAGAGCGATTGCCTCCTCTTCCGGAATGCCGCGCTGCATCACATAGAACAGCTGGTCTTCCGAAATCTTGGAGGTGGTTGCCTCGTGTTCGAACTGCGCCGTGGCGTTTTTCGCCTCGATATACGGCACCGTATGCGCGCCACAATCGTTACCGATCAGGAGCGAGTCGCACTGGGTGAAGTTGCGGGCATTTTCAGCCTTGCGATGGGCAGAAACCTGTCCGCGATAGGTGTTGTTCGACTTGCCGGCCGAAATACCCTTTGAAATGATGCGGCTCGACGTGTTCTTGCCGAGGTGCAGCATCTTGGTGCCCGAGTCGATCTGCTGATGGCCATTCGAAACAGCGATTGAATAGAACTCGCCGCGCGAATTATCGCCACGCAGAATGCAGGACGGGTATTTCCACGTGATCGCAGAGCCGGTTTCAACCTGCGTCCACGAAATCTTGGAATTATCGCCACGGCAATCGCCACGCTTCGTAACGAAGTTGTAGATGCCGCCCTTGCCGTCCTTGTCGCCAGGGAACCAGTTCTGGACCGTCGAATATTTGATTTCGGCGTTTTCCATCGCAATCAGCTCAACGACAGCTGCGTGCAGCTGATTTTCATCGCGCTGCGGTGCGGTGCAACCTTCCAGATAGGAAACATACGCGCCTTCATCAGCGATGATGAGCGTACGTTCGAACTGGCCGGTGTTCTTTTCGTTGATGCGGAAATAGGTCGAAAGTTCCATCGGGCAGCGAACGCCCTTCGGAACGTAAACAAACGAACCATCCGTGAAGACAGCCGAATTCAGCGTCGCGTAATAGTTGTCCGAAACAGGAACCACAGAAGCCAGATACTTCTGCACCAGTTCGGGATGTTCGCGGATCGCTTCAGAAATCGAACAGAAGATTACGCCAGCTTTGGCGAGTTCTTCCTTGAAGGTCGTAACCACCGACACACTGTCGAACACGGCATCAACAGCAACGCGGCCAGACGCATAGACATTGTCGGAAGGATTGCCATCGATTTCGCTCGGCTCGCCCTGCTTGCGAACGCCAGCAAGGATTTCCTGCTCGCGCAGCGGAATGCCAAGCTTTTCGTAGGTCTTCAACAGCTCCGGGTCAACTTCATCGAGCGACTTCGGGCCGGACTGGTTTTTCGGCGCCGCATAATAATATGCGTCCTGGAAATCGATCTTCGGATAATCGACGCGAGCCCATGTCGGCTCTTCCATGGTAAGCCAGCGTTCATAGGCTTTCAGACGCCATTCCAGCATCCATTCCGGCTCGTTCTTCTTGGCGGAAATGAAGCGAATGATATCTTCGTTCAGGCCCTTGGGGGCCTTCTCGGCTTCGATCGTCGTCTCGAAGCCATACTTGTACTGGTCCACGTCAAGGCCGCGGACCTGATCAATGGTCTCCTGCACTGCAGGCATTGGCGTTCTCCATCCTCGTCGGGGTCAAGGCCCGACAGTTGCAAACGTCAAGGTGATATGTCTTGAACAATACCGCCTCAATATAGTGTGCGTGGCCCTTCTTTAAAACCTCTCTAAACTGAATTTCAAGCACCGGGTTCAAATTTGCCCCTAAAAATGCCGATTAAAACGATCAACTTAATGAAACAGTCCGATGAAACGGCGATCGCAGACGACACATCCCGGCTTTGACGCCTTGATTTTCTTTGAAGAATTGGAATTTCCGGGCAGCCTATCAGAATCATGCCCGCCCTTGCCTTGTGCATGTAGGAACATAGATAGCCAAAGGAAAGGGAGACCATAATGAACACCCAAAATCTGCAGGACTATGTAAAGTTTCTCGAACAACAGGTGAACGACGAAGGCCGCACCATCAATCAGCTGAAGTTTTTTCAGGACGCCCACGACAAGTTCAACATTTCAAATGCCAGCGCTTCCGACGATATCGCCGCTGATATCGCCAAGCGGGAAGAATTTAAAACGCGCTACGAGGGCTATATCGCCGCTGCAAAGCAGAAGCTCGGCCTCGATTTTTGAATCGCAATCACGCCTTCTTGGCGCGACGCTCGATAATTTTGCGGAACACGTCGAGAAACGCATCGACCTGATCGGGTGTGGCCGTTGGTTCGAGTGACACGCGGATCGCCCCGAGGCTGTCTCCATGTCCCATGGCCAACAGCACATGGCTGGGACCTACTTTCCCCGACGAGCAGGCCGAGCCTGCCGAAAGCGCAATCCCGCCGAGATCAAAAGCTATCTGTACGGTTTCCGCCTTTTGCTCCTCAAGGGAAAAGAAGGTCGTGTTCGGCAATCTGCCGACCGATTTGCCATAGATCACCGCATCCGGGGTGATCGCCTCCAACCCGACCTCCAGCCTGTCCCGCATCGCCGGGGACCAGCCCTCGCCGTCCAGTCGTGTCTTAGCGGTATCTGCCGCAGCACCGAAACCTGCGATCAGCGGCAGAGCTTCCGTTCCCGCTCTATGCCCCTTTTCCTGACCACCGCCGCGAACAAGCGCGCGCGGCATCATGAGGTCGGAAATAGCGATAATCGCGCCGACGCCTTTCGGGCCGCCAATCTTGTGCGAGGAAATTATGAGATAATCACCACAATTATCTGAAATATCTAATTTAATTCGTCCTACCGCCTGGACTGCGTCGACGATATAAATGCCGCCCGCAGCCTTCACGATAGTGGCAATTTCCGCAATCGGCTGGATGATGCCGGTCTCATTGTTGGCGGCCTGTATGGCCACGAGTGGCAGCCCCTGGCTTTTGTCATGACCGGCAAGCGCAGTTTTCAGGGCATCGAGTTGTACAATGCCATTTCCATCAACCGGTAGAACGGTGACGTCCTGCGCTGCAAACTGCCCTCCAGACAGCATGCAAGGGTGTTCCGTATCACTCACGTAAAGATGTGACAGGCGGACCGGCGAACGTCCCATCATATAATTGGGTGTCAGCAGCGTCGACGCGGCTTCCGTTGCTCCCGACGTAAAGAAAACATGGTCTGGCCTGGCATTGACGAGCGCTGCAACGCTGCGGCGCGCTGCTTCGACGAGCGCACGCGCGGCGCGGCCTTCACGATGCACGGAAGATGGATTGCCGGTAATGCCGAGCGCATTGATAACCGCTTCGCGTGCTTCGTCAAGCAACGGAGCACTGGCATTATAATCCAGATAGAGCCTCTTGCCGCTCCCGTTCACCGTACCTATCTCCTAAACAAAATTCTGGAAGCGCAATTTTCTTGAATTTTCAATCAAGAAAAGCCTATTAAGCCCCCATAGGAACTGAAACTCGCTTTCAGTCTGTCGAAATTTCCAACCGGTTCTAGAAGCGGCGTCCAACGACGTCAAGTTTCGCCGCCCCAGTCCGGTCTTCCCGTTACGAGCGGAGTACACATGCCAGAAGTCATTTTCAACGGCCCTGCCGGACGCCTCGAAGGTCGCTATCAGCCTTCCAAAGAAAAGAATGCTCCAATCGCGCTTATCCTTCATCCACATCCGCAGTTCGGCGGAACGATGAACAACAAGATCGTCTACGACCTCTTCTACATGTTCCAGCAGCGCGGCTTCACCACGTTGCGCTTCAATTTCCGTGGCATTGGCCGCAGTCAGGGCGAATTCGATCATGGTGCGGGCGAGCTTTCGGACGCTGCAAGCGCACTCGACTGGGTGCAGGCGCTGCATCCGGATTCCAAGACGTGCTGGGTCGCCGGTTACTCGTTCGGTTCATGGATCGGCATGCAGCTCCTGATGCGCCGCCCGGAAATCGAAGGCTTCATTTCGGTTGCGCCGCAGCCGAATACATATGATTTCGCCTTCCTCGCACCCTGCCCTTCGTCCGGTCTCATCATCCATGGCGATCAGGACAAGGTGGCGCCGCCAAAGGATGTGCAGGCTCTGGTCGACAAACTGAAAACCCAGAAGGGTATCACGATCACCCAGACGACGATTCCGGGCGCGAACCACTTCTTCACCGGTCAGGGCGATGAGCTCATCGAGGATTGCGCAGAGTATCTGGATCGCCGCCTTGCAGGCGAACTGGTCGAAGCGCGTCCGAAGCGCCTGCGTTAAGCTTACAAGAAATTCAGCTGTCGTTTTCCAGATTTGCAGCGTCTCATCCGGCGGGTCTCCCGCCGGATTTTTTATGCGATGCTACCATCGCGATCCAATGATTCGTTTTCTCAAATCCATCTCATGAGCGTGACATGCCGGTTTATGCCATTCTTGCTATCGCCATAGTGTCCGAAGTCATCGGAACGCTTAGCCTCAAGGCATCAGAAGGTTTCACACGGCTTGGGCCGTCCTTGATCGTTGTCGTCGCTTACGGTCTGGCTTTCTATTTTCTTTCCATGACCTTGAAGAGCATTCCTGTCGGGATCGCCTATGCGGTCTGGTCCGGGATCGGCGTCACGCTCGTGGCCCTGATCGGCTGGCTGGTGTTCGGCCAGAAGCTCGACCTCGCGGCAGTGCTCGGCATGGGATTGATCATTGCCGGTGTCATAGTGCTCAATCTGTTTTCGAACACGGCGCAACACTAGAGCGCGTTTCGGTCTGATTGAATCAGATCTGTGCTCCAACTGTTTTCTGACGCGCAATGAAGCCAAATTACTGGTTCGCAACCCATCAATTCGGGAGTTTCCTTGTTATTGGCGGTTGATTGGTGCTAAAGGCGGACATATCACAGGGATGCAAGCAGCCGCTTGCGACCAGTTTCAACTTCGCCTTATCAGTCAGGGAAAAGGAATGTCCGGTTTCAAATCCGATTTTCTTCGCACGCTTTCCGAGCGTGGCTTCATTCATCAAATTTCCGATGAAAGTGGCCTCGACGAATTGTTGGCCAAGGAAACCGTGACGGCCTATATCGGCTTCGATCCTACGGCTCCAAGCCTTCATGCGGGCGGTCTGATCCAGATCATGATGCTGCACTGGCTCCAGCAGACCGGGCACAAGCCTGTTGCGCTGATGGGCGGCGGCACCGGCATGGTCGGTGATCCGTCCTTCAAGGACGAAGCCCGCAAGCTGATGACCGAAGATACGATTGCCGAGAACATTGCCGGCATCAAGCGCGTCTTCGCCAACTACCTCACCTTTGGTGACAGTGCGACCGATGCCCTGATGGTCAATAATGCCGACTGGCTGCGCAACATCAATTACCTGGAATTCCTGCGCGATGTGGGCCGTCATTTCTCGGTCAATCGCATGCTTTCGTTCGATTCGGTGAAGACGCGCCTCGATCGCGAGCAGTCGCTGTCATTCCTCGAATTCAACTACATGATCCTTCAGGCCTACGATTTCGTGGAACTGAGCAAACGCTACGATCTGCGTCTGCAGATGGGCGGTTCGGATCAGTGGGGCAATATCATCAACGGTATCGATCTCGGTCACCGTATGGGGACCCCACAGCTTTATGCCCTCACCTCGCCACTGCTGACGACAGCATCGGGCCAGAAGATGGGCAAGTCGCTTGGCGGCGCAATCTGGCTGAACGCTGAAATGCTGAGCGCCTATGATTTCTGGCAGTACTGGCGCAACACGGAGGACGCCGATGTCGAGCGCTTCCTGAAGCTCTATACGACGCTTCCGCTGGACGAAATTGCCAAGCTAGCAGCGCTCGAAGGCGTCGAAATCAACGAAGCGAAGAAAATCCTCGCGACGGAAGTAACGGCCATGCTCCACGGTCGCGATGCGGCCGAGGAATCCGCAGAAACAGCGCGCAAGACTTTTGAGGATGGCGAACTGTCGGAAAATCTTCCGACAGTCGGCGTTCACAAGGCAACGCTGAACAGCGGCATCGGGGTTTTGGCGCTGATGGTTCTGGCCGAACTCTGCACGACTAATGGCGAAGCCCGCCGTCACGTTGAAGGTGGCGCCGTACGTATCAATGACGAACCAGTCAGCGATCCTCGCATGACCGTAGATGCTGGTGCACTGAACGATCAAGGCGTTATCAAGCTGTCTCTCGGCAAGAAGCGTCACGTACTGATCCGCCCTGCATAAAACGGGCGACAACTGAACCAAAAAAGCCGGGCCTCGCGCCCGGTTTTTTTGTTATCAAAACTCAAAGATTGAGCGGAATATGCCCGGCGCGATGACGGAGATCGGATTGACGATCACCTGCGGCTGCTTGGCGCTGCCAGTAAGCTTGTAAGTGATTCCGATCAAGCCGCGATCGCGACCATTTCCGAGCAGCGCGCCAAAGATGGGTAGTTCGCCGAACAGCCGATTGACACCATAGGCGGGCATGAATGTGCCGGTGATCGACATATTGCCCTGCTTGTCATAGAGCGTTCCCTGGAAGGTCGTGCCGACGGTCGGACCGCGAACGACACCCTTGGACAGGTTCAGATAACCGTTGCCCTTCTCAATCAACGAAAAACCGCGCTCGATATCAACGCGCGAAACATCGATATCCCGTTTTACGGCCTGATTGAGACTTGTGCCGCCGCTCGATGGCGAACTGGAAACGATTTTCGCAAGACGCGGCTCGTTGATGATCGCAAAATTGCGCGCATCGATCTGACCACGCAATGGGCCGTTGCCCTGTGCGGCGAGACCAACCGTGATCTTGCCACCGCGCATTTTGTCGTAGAAATCGAAGAACCGAAGAACCGCTCCTGCATCATTCGATTGCAGCGAAATGGAGCGAGCATCGCCCTGGTCATTGTTCGTTGCCACAAAGGATTCGCCAGACGACGTTACAGCATTGACCGATACGCCCGATACTTTGCTGCCCGCGCTCTCGTAGGAGACAGCGACATTGCTTAAAGCTTCACCGTTAAAGCCGCTGACTGCATCGATCTGAGCGCTCACGACCACGCGCGGATTATTGCTTTTACCGCCGCCGCTGCCCTTCTCGCCAAGGTCGGAAACTTGCTTGATCAGAGCCCGCGCATCGAACTGCGAACCACGCACATTAACCCGATAGCCGCCGCCGCTCTTGGTCGCTTTGACTGCAAGATTATCGTTTCGGTTCAGGCGTATCTCGCTGAAATTCGCCGATTGAAAATCGCCTTTCGCAATGGAAAGATCGCCCTTCGCTCCAAAGGCATCGCCAGAGAAGACAAGATTATTGATGTCCATCTTGCTCTTGTCGTCCGCGCTCTGGACCAGATCGAAGGTTGCCTTCGCCGGTATGCCTGCCCCTTTGCGCCATCCGAGCCATGGCAGATCGATCTGCGTCTTGCCGAGATCGGCTGAAACATGGCGCTTGCCGCCATCATCCATCCCAAGATCAACAGACATGGGGCCGGAGAAGATGGAATTCAAACCGGGAAAGACTGCATCACGGGTCTTGTCGTCGATATCCAGCTTGACCTTCTGCTCGCGCTTGACCGGACCCGAACGATTGACGGGCTCGACCATGCTGATTTTTGCAGGAACACCATCCAGTTTTGCATCGGCAGTAATAATGGCCGCCGACTGATCTACTTTGATACTGCCTGTCGCATCATTGACGGACGATCCGGCTATCGGCTTCGAAATGTCGAGACCGGTGAAGCCAATGTCAGCGTTCCAGCGAAGCGTGCCGGGCGGCGGATCCTTGGAAACGGCAAAGTTTACCTTAACGCGCGACTTCACATCACCGGTCACGTCGCCGGGCAGAAACGGCACATTCTTCAAAACGTCGATAGGCTTGTTTCCGGCAATTTCAGCGATTGCCGATGCCTCACCGGAAACACCGAGATCCAGTTCCGCGATAACCGGCCGTTGTGGCCCCCATGGAATGATGAGCGTGCCGTCAGACACATCAACTTTACGGTTGTTTGGCGTGTAGGCCACGCCTTTCAAAAGCTTGATGGTCGTATAGGCGCCACGAACCGATATCTCACCATCGGCATCGCGCACGGGCGGCAGTTCTCCAACGACATCAAAACGTGTATCAAAAACCTTGAAATCAGCCTTGATTTCGTCACCAGTCAGCGGTGGTGGCAGACCGGGTCCGTTGAAACGACCGCCTGCGAGCGAAATATCGATGCGGCTGTCTTTAAGAGTTCCACCAAAGAGGTTTTTAAGCACCCATTCGCGTGCGCCATCCGCAACATCGATGGGCCATAGGTGCTTGGCGTCTGCAACTGGCATTTGGGGAATGCGCAGCAAGAAGATCATCTCCGGCGAACCGGCACCGAAGCCCATGCTTCCCTGACCAAAGAGCTGACCGGTTTCCGTCTGCACATCGAGATTGGCAAACTGGATGCGTTGCTGGTCGGCCATATAGCGCCCAGCTATCCGTGTTGCGAAGGATAGCGGCGGATCGGTCGATTCCGATGGCATACTCGTCGCCGAAGTGGTCAGAACCTCGAAGCGATATGTCGGACCGCCCGTATTGTTTTCAGCTTCCGGTTCCGGACCAAATGCCCCGTTGAACTGTGCCTGCATCCCGCCAAGCTGCAGCCGGGACGACTTGATCTCGATCTTTCGGCTTCCTACCGTATGTTCAAGATTAAGGCGAACACCACCACGCACGTCTTCAACCTTGCCGAGCTGCATATCTATGCCGTCGACAGCGAGTTCCGTTGCAAGACGTTCCGGCTGGTCGCCATCTGCAGCCGATCCTGTCAAGGACAAGCGTGCCGATGCTTCCAGTTCGAAATGGGCCGGATTGACACGATTGCCATTTATGACGGGAGAAACTTCTGGCGGGGAACCCAATGCAACGGGAATATCGCGGACATTCAGCTCGAAGCCGGCCAGACTGTTGTCACCCGCATGCCGGTCGATCTTGCCATCCAGTGCAATTTTCTTGCCTTTCCAGATGACGCTGCCGGTGATGTCGATCTTCCCACCATTTTCGATGAGGCGGGCCTGTTCGATATCCAGAACCTGCTGTTCATCGCCAACCTTGAATGCAACGGTGCTGTTGAAAATGCCTATGACATGCGTGTCCTGCGCACGCAAAAGCTCCAGACTGCGGCGCATGGCGGCGAAAAGCTCACCCGAAACCGCATCGAAATCGACAATGCCATGTTCGTCGTAAGGCAAGGACTTCCAGAATCCCGGACCTTTTGTTTCTGGCATTTCAAAGGAAACGCCATCCACCTCGAGTTGAGCAACACGTACCTTGCCGGTCAAAAGCGGCAACGGCGCCAGCCCCAGGCGCACAGATTTGATTCCGCTGATTTCGACGCCCTGTTTCGGATCAGCGATCGATACATCACGGGCTTCGAGCGCAACGTGACTATCCTGATCCAGCGATAGCGCCGCACTCCCGATGGAGGCGGACGCACCTTCACCGAGAATATGCGTCAGGCTTTTCTGTGCTTCGTCACGCAGAAGATTGCTATCGACACCGCTGCGAAGGATGACAAAACCGGCACCGACTATGAGCACCAGAAGGATACAGATCGACAAAATCGCATGGGAACAGCGCGATAAAAAAGAACGGCTCGGACGGGCCGGGCCGGGCAAAAAGCCACCCTCGCCGTCAGCGGCGAGACGCTCGATTCTTTTCATGTCCCGCTTGCTGAAGCGGATCTTCTGCGGTTTCTCTGTCAACAACCCAGCCAGAAAAAGAGTGCCATTCCATACGACCCTTCAGAGTTTACTTCATTAAGTGATCGTAATTATCTGTTTTATAATTGCTTCCTGTCCGCATCGCATACATGCATAGGCAGCCTTGCGCCTTTCAACCGACATCACGGTGACGCCAGCATCAATGGTTGCACAAGCCCTGCCTGAATGCGATAGCTCAGACTGTAACAGGTGGTTTCCATCCTAATCCATAAAAGAAAGGCGCAGATATGGCTCATCCCCAAGTTGGCGATCCGGCACCCGATTTCACTCTGCCTTCGGATAATGGCGAAATCTCCCTGTCGTCTCTCAAAGGCAAGCCGGTTGTCATCTACTTCTATCCGAAAGACGACACGTCCGGCTGCACCAAGGAAGCGATTGCTTTCTCGCTGCTGAAGCCGGAGTTCGACAAGGTCGGCGTTCGCGTCATCGGTCTTTCTCCCGATAGCGCGACGAAACATGCAAAATTTCGCAAGAAGCACGATCTGACCGTCGAACTTGCTGCCGATGAAGATCGTGTAGCGCTCGAAGCCTATGGCGTGTGGGTCGAGAAGAGCATGTATGGCCGCAAATATATGGGCGTGGAACGCACGACATTCCTGATCGATGCAGAAGGACGCATCGCTCGTGTCTGGAACAAGGTCAAAGTCGACGGCCACGCCGAGGCAGTTCTGGAAGCTGCCCGCGCCCTTTGAACGATGTCAAACAAGCCTTCATACGAGCAAACGCTGCGCGGCAATGCCATCCGCGCCATATCCGCCCGTGATCTCGACGAAAAGGTCAGGCTGACGCGAGAAACCGCTACTCGCTGGTTCGGTCGCACGCTGTCGGTTCGCAGCCCCCTCGACCCGCCTTTGCCCGAGCGTCCCGGACGCCCCGAAAAGCCGGAGCTCTTACCTCCTCGTATGTTGAAAAAGCGGTCGCTCCACACGGAACACGGGCGCATCGCGCTGATGCACGCGCTCGCCCATATCGAACTGAACGCCATCGATCTTGCGCTCGACATCGTTGCCCGTTTTGCCGCCAAACAGATACCGCGCAGTTTTTTCGATGGTTGGATGAAAGTTGCCGACGACGAAGCGCGGCATTTCACGCTGTTGCGTGATCGCCTCAAGTCGCTTGGCGCAGACTATGGCGACATGCCTGCTCATGACGGGCTTTGGCAATCAGCGCACCAGACCCGCAACGATCTGGAAGCTCGTCTCGCTGTCGTGCCGCTTATACTCGAGGCACGCGGGCTCGATGTCACGCCGTCGCTGCTCGAAAAGATGATCGAAACCGGCGACCACGAGACTGCAGCAATTCTTGACGTCATCTACAATGACGAGAAAACCCATGTCGCTGTTGGCGCTAAATGGTTTCGTTTCTTCTGCGCCCGAAACAAAATCGATCCGGCAGCGCGATTTCGCGAACTGGTTCGCGCCAATTTCCGTGGCGATCTCAAACCACCGTTCAATGAACTGGCGCGTGCCGAAGCTGGGCTGACGCCGTCTTTCTACCGCTCTTTATCACCGGTATCCATCTAGTCGCTTCTCTAAACTCTTCAGTAAAAACAAAACTGCTCGCATGGCCCGCGCAAGCCTCGAATGTAAAGGTCTGTTAACCCTAATAAGTTGTAATCAAACAAGGGAATCGAGAAGGGGCATGCGGCTGGCATGACTGGGAAGCAGGCAAAGACATCGACGAAAAAGGTGTTCGGAGAGCGCAAGGAACCGCCTGTCCTGATTATTGCGCGCGGCGAAAAGATCAGCCATTTCACATTTCGTCCATGGATGGCCGCTCTTGGAGGTGCTGCTTTTCTGGCGCTTTCGGCCGGTTATTTGGGAGCAACTGCCTATCTGGTGCTTCGCGACGACCTGATGAGCGCCGGCATTGCGCGCCATGCCCGCAACCAGCAGCTCTATGAGGACCGCATTTCAGCCCTTCGCACCGAGGTTGATCGCATCACCAGCCGTCAAATGCTCGATCAGCAGGTGATGGAGAACAAGGTCGCCGAACTGATGCAGCGCCAGCAAACGCTGAATGCGCGCGACGGAAAACTCGCACCTCTGCTGGAACGAGCTTCGCAATTGCAGCCAATGCCGGAAATGCCGACGGAAGGCGTGCCTGATCAGGAGCAGCATAGCCAGCTTATCCCCGATGAAGCGCTGGCAGGACGTGAGTTTCCAAGTATCGACCCAATCATTACCGGTCCAGTTCCAGGAAAGGCACCTGCAGGGAAGCCTGATCGCCGCGCCGATGCCGGCTCCATAGGACTGCGTCTTTCTGGCGGACTTTCGGGTGAATCGACACTTGAGACTTCCGACAAGATATTGGCCACGATAACCCAGAACCTTCATCGCATCGAAAGCGAGCAGAATGGCAAGGTGCGTGTTCTGGCTGACGCCGCCTATGAAAAGGCCGACAGCATCCTCGATACTTTGAACGCCGCCGGGCTGCGTATCGAAACGCCTGCCAATGCGGCTATTGCAATGGGCGGGCCGCTTATCCCGGTTTCGTCGCCCGGTATGGTGGTCAATGATTTCGACATGCAATTGCGCAATCTCGACAGCGCGCTTGATCGGCTTGATCAGGTACGCAAACGCGTAAGCGCCCTGCCCTTGGCCAATCCGGCTCCGGGCAAGCCCGTTACCAGCCTGTTTGGCGTGCGCCGCGATCCATTTCTAGGTACGGCTGCGTTCCATTCCGGTATCGACTTTCGCGCAGCATACGGTCAGACGGTGAAGTCCACCGCAGCGGGCAAGGTTGTAAAGGCTGGTCGCTTTGGCGGATATGGCAACATGGTCGAAATTGATCATGGTAATGGATTCTCAACCCGTTTTGCCCATCTGAGCCGCGTTCTGGTACGCGACGGTCAACAGGTTGCCACCGGAGCGGTTGTCGGCGAGGCAGGAAGTTCCGGACGTTCCACCGGCAGTCATCTGCACTATGAAGTCCGCGAAAACGGCCGGGCGATCAATCCGGTCAATTTCCTCAAGGCAGGCAAACAGATAGAACCATTGCTCTGAGCCTCTGAAACGAGAAAACCCGGCCAAAGGCCGGGTTTCGCTTTATGCACGCATGTTTGCGAATGATCAGTCGATATCGTCGATCATTTCGCCGCCACCCTGAATTCGGTGGGCAAGTGCGGCTTCCATGAACGGCGTAACGGAGCCATCCAGCACCTCCTGCGGGTTGGTGCTTTCAACGCCGGTACGCAGATCCTTGACGAGCTGATAAGGCTGCAGGACGTAGGAGCGAATCTGGTGTCCCCAACCGATTTCGGTCTTGGTGGCATTCGCCGCATCCGTCGCTGCTTCGCGCTTTTTCAGTTCCTCTTCATAGAGGCGAGCGCGCAGCATCGACCATGCCTTTTCGCGGTTCTTGTGCTGTGAGCGCTCTGCCTGACACTGCACCACGATTCCGGTCGCAATATGTGTGATACGCACTGCCGAATCGGTGGTGTTGACGTGCTGGCCGCCCGCGCCCGAAGCGCGGTAGGTATCGATGCGAACATCCGCCTCCGTAACCTGCACATCGATATTGTCATCGATGACAGGATAAACCCAGATGCTGGCAAAAGACGTATGACGGCGGGCGTTGGAATCATAGGGCGAAATTCGCACCAGGCGATGGACGCCCGATTCGGTCTTCATCATGCCGTATGAATTGTGCCCCTTGACGAGAATGGTCGCGGACTTGATGCCCGCTTCTTCGCCTTCGTGCACTTCCATCACTTCGACCTTGCGGCCGTTGCGCTCGGCCCAGCGCGTATACATGCGCAAGAGCATCGACGCCCAGTCCTGGCTTTCCGTACCACCGGCACCGGCATGCACTTCGACATAGGTGTCGTTCGCGTCGGCTTCGCCCGACAACAGCATATCGATCTGGCGACGGTCGATCTCTTGCTTCAGTTCGCGGATGGTGTTTTCCGCGTCCTGAATGATCGACTTGTCGTCCTCTTCTTCGCCCATGGCGATAAGTTCGATGCTGTCGTTCAGCGTCTGTTTCAGATGGTTGATGCCATTGATGCTATCTTCCAGCTGCTGGCGCTCGCGCATCAGCTTTTGGGCTTCCTGAGCATCATTCCAAAGCGTGGGATCTTCGGCTCTCTGATTGAGATAGCCGAGACGTTTTATCGCCTGATCCCAGTCAAAGATGCCTCCTCAGCAGGCTTATGGCCTGCTGGATTTCGTCAACCAGCGTCTCGATTTCCGCGCGCATGGGCAAATCGTTCCTTCATTATCATTCTATTTATTTGAGAAGCTGAACCGGTCGTTACGAGGCCCAGACTTTCGGGCATGGACGAATAGCCCAAGCGCCGCGGACCATAGTCAGCACGCGGCGCGGTGTAAAGGGCAAAGCCCTGCTTTCCCGGTCAGTAAAGTCCGCCAGATCCCGAGTTGATCGCACGTGTTGCCTGCGGCGACTGTGGTGCAACCGGAGAACCTTCGCGGAAGGAATCCATGCCGATAACCGAATAGCTATCCGATGGACCCGTCCCCGGTTTGAACGCTTCCATGATCACATTCGGATCGCCCTGATTGGCGCGCATACCGGTTTTGCGGTTGATAGCGATGACCGTCATGCCTTCCGGCACGCGGAAGTCGACTTTCGGCGTCCCGACCAGAGCCTGTTCCATGAACGACTTGAACACAGGCGCGGCCAGACCACCACCGGTGTTGCCGCGACCGAGCGGCGTCGGCGTATCGTAACCCATGAAGACGCCAACTACGAGATCGGGCGTAAAGCCGACGAACCAGGCATCCTTTTCGTCGTTTGTCGTACCGGTCTTGCCAGCCATCGGACGGTCGAGGCTCTTCAAGATCTGCGCTGTACCGCGCTGAACGACGCCTTCCATCATCGAGGTGATCTGATAGGCGGTCATCGGATCAAGTACCTGATCGCGATTGTCGATCAGCGTCGGCTCATCCTGATTTGCCCAATCCTGTGCATTGCAGCCCTCGCACTGGCGGGCATCGTGCTTGAAGACCGTCTTGCCGTAGCGGTCCTGAATGCGGTCGATCATCGACGGCGTTATGCTCTGGCCGCCATTCGCAATGATGGAATATGCGGTCACCATGCGCAGAACAGTCGTTTCGCCGGCACCAAGCGCCATCGAAAGAACCGGCAGCATCTTGTCGTAGATACCGAAGCGTTCGGCATATTCGGCTACAAGTTTCATGCCCATGTCCTGTGCAAGACGCACAGTCATGACGTTACGCGACTGTTCGATACCGTAGCGCAGCGTAGAAGGACCGGAGAACTTGCCGGAATAATTCTTCGGCGCCCAGACGCCGAGCGTACCACCCTGATTGACTTCCAGCGGACCGTCCAGAACAACGGAAGCAGGCGTATAGCCATTGTCGAGAGCCGCAGCATAAACAAACGGCTTGAACGAAGAACCGGGCTGACGATAGGCCTGTGTTGCGCGGTTAAATTCCGATTCCGCATAGGAGAAACCGCCAACCATGGCCAGAACACGGCCGGTATGCGGGTCCATGGCAACGAGCGCACCTTCAAGCTTCGGCGGCTGCTGGAGACGGAAACGGGAATCACCTTCCTTGGAGACATAGACAATGTCACCCGCCTTCAGAACGCCTTCCGGCGACTTGGCGCTGGTGCGCTTGCCACCGATATTCACGACACGCATGGCCCACTTCATATCATCAGCAGCGATGAATGCGCGCTTGCGCTCCTTGCTGCGCGAGCCCGATGCCTCAAGCGGTGGCTGCAGACCGATGTCTGCGCCAGCGGCAGAAACATTGAGGACGATCGCAAGCTGCCATTCCGGCACGTCCGCGTAGGACTGCATGTCACCGAAGGCCGTACCCCAGTCATTGCCAAGCTCGACATTCTTCATGGGACCGCGCCAGCCACGCGCCTCATCATAACGAAGCAATGCCGCCTGCAGGGACTTGCGAGCCTCGACCTGCAAGGTCGGGTTCAGCGTAGTGCGAACAGAAAGACCGCCTTCGTAAAGCGCATCGACACCGTATTTCTGGATGATCTGACGGCGCACTTCCTCAGTGAAATATTCCGACGCGAACACATAATGGGCGTCTGAACGTTCCTTCACACCGAGCGGCTGCTTCTTGGCTTCCGTCGCTTCTTCGGCGGTGATGTAGCCGTTTTCGCTCATCCGGTCGATCACCCAGTTGCGGCGCTCGATAGCGCGCTCGGGCTGGCGGAAAGGATGGTAATTGTTCGGACCTTTCGGCAGGGCTGCGAGATAAGCGCTCTCTGCGATGGAAAGTTCGCCGACCGATTTGTCGAAATAGGTCAAAGCCGCGCTGGCAATACCGTAGGAACCAAGACCGAAGAAGATTTCGTTGAGATAGAGCTCGAGAATGCGATCCTTCGAGTAGGCCTGCTCGATGCGCATCGCCAGAATGGCTTCTTTGATCTTGCGATCATAGGTCTGCTTGGACGTCAGAAGAAAGTTCTTCGCAACCTGCTGCGTGATCGTGGATGCGCCAACCGGGCGACGACCAGAGCCCATATTCTTGACGTTGGTTATCATGGCACGGGCGAGACCCGCAAAATCGAGACCATGATGTTCGTAGAAGGTCTTGTCTTCAGCCGAAACGAAAGCGGCTTTCACACGGTTCGGCACGGCCTGAATAGGAATATAAAGACGGCGCTCGCGCGCGAATTCCGACATCAGACTACCGTCCGAGGCGTGAACACGCGTCATGACGGGCGGCTCGTATTTTGCGAGCACCTCGTAATCTGGCAAATCCTTCGTGAGACTTCCAACGTAAAGGGCGACGCCACCTGCCACGAGGAGCATCAGCACCGTTCCGATCCCGAAGAAATATCCGATAAGCCTTACCATAAATGCGGAATCCTGCCTTCAGATTATTCACATGATAAGGGTCAAAGCACGAACAGCCAACCCTTTAACCCAATTATGCCGTATGGCAACTACTGGCTTAGTGACCAGCAAATGAGTCAAAGGCAAGATGGTTTACGTGTTTTTACCAATTTAACGCGGTCACTTTCGTCCGCACGACGAAAATCCACAAAACTGTTGCAAGCATGCATCTTATAAGCTGAAGCGCATGTAACTCCAAGTGGGACATCTCCACTTTTCAGGTCCCTACCCTTTGCTCACGCTTGCGGGATGCTTCAAGGCTTCAAAAGCCCTGATCGCAATCGCCAGCCGGTCTGCAAGCTTCTTGCGCCACTCAGGATTGCTGATCAGTTTTTCGTCCTCGGCATTGGACAAATATCCGATTTCGATCAAGACGGACGGCACATCCGGCGCACGCAGCACCTGAAAACCGGCAAAGCGATGCGGATTATTGATGAGATTCACTTGTCCTTGCAGCGAATGAATCACCTTCTCGGCAAAGCTCAACGAGAATGTATGCGTTTCGCGTCTCGTCAGATCGAGAAGAATGTCGGTGACCTCGGGCTGCTCCTCAGGCGCTGCACCTGCAAGGGTGTCAGACTTGTTCTCACGCTCAGCCATGGCGCGCGCAACGGAGTCCGATGCCTTGTCGGAAATTGTGTAGACCGTGGCACCGCGAATATCATGCTGATTGATCGTATCGGCATGGATGGAAATGAACAAATCCGCTTCGTGCTGACGCGCAATCCGCACCCGTTCTGAAAGTCTCAGATAAGTGTCGTCATCACGCGTCATGAGAACTTTGATATTCTTGTCCTGCGCCAGACGATCTCTGAGCTCCTGTCCGAAAGCGAGGGTCAGGTCTTTTTCCTTGATGCCGCTCAGGCTTTCCGCACCGCTATCGATACCGCCGTGACCGGGATCGATCATAACGGTAAACGGACGCGTGGCGGGCGTGCTCTGGGATGCGGCTTGAACAGGCTTTTCACTGCGATCCGTGGAACTTGTTATTTCCTCGCGTCCCTTGAGCTGATCTGCAAACTCGCGATCCGAAGTCGCAACGATATCGGCCACAAGGCGATAGCCCGATGCGCTGTCATTTTTCAGAACACGGAGATCCTCGACCTTGAACGGACCGCGTAATGTCAGGATGAGGCGTGAACGACCCTTGCCCACCAGCCCGTAACGAACTCGGGATACCAGTCCTCGGGCTTCGAGGCTTTTTTCATCAAAACCAAACCGCGTCTCAGGCAGGTCGACAACCAGACGATGTGGATTATCCAGAAGCAGGGTCGACAGCTTTGGCTCCTGATCGAACATGACAACAATGCGCGTTCGCAGATCGTCGCCGGCCATCCGGAAAGTCAGTGCTGATAATGGAGACGTCACGCGATCGGCAGCGGAAACAGATACAGCCTGCAACAGCAAAATCGACAAGAGAGCGAACAACGCCAGAAAGCATCGCAAACTCGCCAATCGTGTCATAGCGTTTTCAGCGCTTCGAAAATGCATCGGCTGCCACAATCAAGAACATCATTGAATGACTGGTATCAATAATTGCGATACCGGCACGTTTGCCCCTGCACCATCTCGCCCGAATACCCATTAAAACACTCGTACAAAACTACAGTTAAGGAAGGATTTCCAGCCGTATTTCGACCTTGAACAGGGCCTATACTCAGCTTTCGGCGAAATTGCGATGCGAATGTCAAATGATATTCGCACTTGTCATCGTTCAAACGACGCCATAAAAGCTATGAAAGGTTTTGGGTGAACTATCAGAATCGTTTGCCGGTTCTCAAAATGAACCGCAAGGAATGATAGTGAAAACAGCGGCATATTCATTCGTCGCCCCCGATAACCAGTACAGAATTCAGCGGAGATGTGGCTCCCCCGCCCTCCGTTTCTATCGGCCGACTGCGCATCTTTACGCGCTGTCGCCAACGCTCGAAAAGAGCACAGAGGTCGGCCCGGCTTTTCCGGGTCATATATGAGGTCGTTTCGTTCGGAACAGCTATGGGTCAAGCAAGACTGACCACTGCAAGCCTGAAGACCGTGATCGCCACGAGGCCGTCGCGCGCGGAGGCAGCAGCTTTTTTTCCGACGAACCCAGAACCATCCGGCAGATGCAACGCAGTGAGCACGACAGCCCTCAGGGTTTCGTCCGGCGCACGCGTTTTGCGTCTTGGCGCCGGCAGGAAAGACAATAATGTCCAACAAAATGCTTATAGATGCCTCCCACCCGGAGGAGACCCGGGTTATCGTCACTCGGGGCAACAAGATTGAAGAATTCGACTTTGAGTCGGAACACAAGAAGCAGCTGAAAGGCAATATCTACCTCGCACGCGTTACCCGCGTCGAACCTTCGCTTCAGGCTGCGTTCGTGGAATATGGTGGCAATCGCCATGGCTTCCTCGCATTCTCGGAAATCCACCCTGACTACTACCAGATCCCGGTAGCAGATCGTCTTGCGCTGCTCGAAGCGGAAGCTAAGGCCGCACGCGCCGAAGACGATGAGGACGAACCGCGCGCCAAGAGTGAACGAAGCGAGCGCAGCGACCGGAACGATCGTTCGCGCCGCAACCGTCGTCGCGGTCGTCGTGACGGCCAGAATGGCGACGCGCAGGCCAACGCAGCCGACAAGGGATTGCCTGCAGCCGAGCCCGTTGGCCCGGCTTTTGAGAATTACGTGCCCGGCACACCGGCCATGGCTCTTTCGCAGAAAAGCGATGTGATCTCCGAAGCCCTCGATAACGGCGACGAGGACGACATCGAACATGAAGAGGACATGGTCGAATCTGTTGGTTCGGAAGATGCACTTGAGGAGCTTCCGACGCCTGCCCGTACCAATCGCCGCCAGTACAACATTCAGGAAGTGATCAAGCGTCGCCAGATTCTTCTGGTGCAGGTGGTCAAGGAAGAGCGCGGCAACAAGGGCGCAGCTCTCACGACCTATCTTTCGCTTGCCGGACGCTATTCGGTTTTGATGCCGAACACCGCGCGTGGCGGCGGCATTTCCCGCAAGATCACCCAACCGCAGGATCGCAAGCGCCTGAAGGAAATCGTCAAGGAACTCGAAGTGCCGCAGGGCATGGGCGTGATCCTGCGTACCGCTGGCGCCAATCGCACCAAGGCGGAAGTCAAGCGCGACTACGAATATCTGATGCGCCTTTGGGAAAATGTCCGCACGCTGACCTTGCAGTCGACAGCACCTTCTCTCGTCTATGAAGAAGGCAGCCTGATCAAGCGCTCGATCCGCGACCTTTATAACAAGGACATCACGGAAATCCTCGTTTCCGGCGAGAACGGCTATCGCGAGGCCAAGGACTTCATGCGCATGCTCATGCCGAGCCATGCCAAGGTGGTCCAGCCTTATCGTGAACAAGTGCCGATTTTCACACGCAACGGCGTCGAAGCCCAGCTCGACCGCATGCTGCTGCCGCAGGTGACGCTGAAATCGGGCGGCTATCTGATCATCAACCAGACCGAAGCGCTGGTTGCCATCGATGTCAACTCCGGTCGCTCGACGCGCGAACATTCCATCGAAGACACCGCGCTCCAGACCAATCTGGAAGCAGCCGAGGAAGTGGCGCGCCAGCTGCGCCTGCGCGACCTGGCCGGTCTGATCGTCGTCGACTTCATCGACATGGAAGAAAAGCGCAACAATCGCGCTGTCGAAAAGAAGATGAAGGATTGCCTGAAGGACGACCGCGCCCGCATTCAGGTTGGCCGCATCTCGCATTTCGGCCTACTGGAAATGTCGCGCCAGCGTATTCGCGCATCGGTGCTGGAAAGCACGATGCAGGTGTGCCAGCATTGCGGCGGCACTGGCCATGTCCGCTCGGATTCGTCGATGGCGCTGCATATCATTCGCGGCATCGAAGATTATCTGCTGCGTCATTCGGGCTTTGACATCAATGTTCGCACGCCAGCGGCTTCGGCGCTTTATGTGCTGAACCACAAGCGTCAGTTGCTGGCGGATCTGGAAGGCCGCTTCGGCGTTGCCATCAGCATCGACGCCGACGAAAGCGTCGGCCATCAGCATTTCGTTATCGACAAGGGCGCGGCGTCGACACGGCCTATCACTCAGCCTCCGGTTCAGCCGATGGCCTATATTGAAGACGATATCGAAGACCCGGAAATCCCGGTCGATGAGGACGAAGCCGAAGAAGAAGCGACGGCTGACGTTCAGGCTCGCGAAGATCGTGGTGACGAAGGTGATCGCAAGCGTCGCCGCCGTCGTCGTCGTCGCGGCGGTCGTGATCGCGAGAACCCGGAACAGGCTGCAAAGACCGATTCCGTTTCGGAAGATGCCTCCGACGAAGACGATGACGCCGATGACGCGCAGGAATCATCTTCGAATGCTTCGCTGAGCGAAGAAGATCGCCGCAAGAAGCGTCGCCGCGGTCGCCGGGGCGGACGCAAGAATCGTCGCGACGACGAACCGCGTGCACGCAAGGTTCCAGATCCGGAGTTCGTCGGTTACACGCCGGTTCTGCCGGTTAAAGCTGAGGAAGCTGTTGTCAAAGCAGTTGCATCGGTAGCGGTGGAACAAGCAGCTGAAGTTGCTGTTCCGGCTATTGAAGCAACAGCCGAGGACAAGCCTGCCAAGACTGCCCGCAAGCCCCGCGCTCGCAAGTCTGCGAAGACTGAAGAAGCGGCTGAGGACGTCGTAGCTGCTGTAGCAGAGGAAAAGCCTGCCAAGCCTGCGCGCAAGACCCGTAGCCGCAAGAAGGTTGCCGAAGAAGCTCCTGCTGAACCGGTAGCGGTCGCCGATGAGGCAGAAGCAGAAGCGGAGAAGCCAAAGCGGCGTACCCGCAGAGCTGCTGCGAAACCAGCTGTCGAAGTCGAAGAGACGGTAGCCGTCGAAGCAGAAGTAGCAACGATTGCCGAACCGCAGAAAAGCGCTGAGCCCGTTGTGACTTCAAGCGAGAGCGAAGACCAGAAGCCCAAGCGTGCTGGCTGGTGGCAGAAGAAGGGTTTCTTCTGAGATCTGTTTCATGATTGAAATGAAAAAACCGGCGGAAACGCCGGTTTTTCTTTATCTTTCGATATTGGTAAATGGTTGGACGAAATCGGAACCGGCTCAGGCTTTCTGTTGTGGCAGCCAGCCTTCAAGGCGACGAACAGCCTCTTCCATTTCTTCGATCTTGCCAGCATAGGAAAATCGCATTGTGCGATGTCCATCCAGCGGGTCGAAATCGCGTCCCGGTGTTGCTGCTATATTGATTTCGGCAATCATGCGGCGAGCAAATTCCATACTGTCATTGGTGAAACGCGAAACGTCGCAATAGGCATAGAATGCGCCATCCATCGGTGCAGCCAGGCTGAGACCCATGCGTGGAAGATGATCCCGCAGGATCAGCCGGTTCTGACGATAGCGATCCTTTACCCGCTCAAGTTCCGCCGTTGCATGGAAGGCTTCGATGGCAGCGCGCTGCGAAAGCTCCGGTGCGGAGATATAAAGGCTCTGGCTCAGTCGCTCGATTGCACGGATATCGTCTTCGGGCAGAACCATCCAGCCAATACGCCAGCCGGTCATGCAGTAGTATTTGGAGAACGAGTTGATGACCGTCACATCATCGGAAATCTCCAACGCCGTGACATCGTCCGTTTCATAGGAAAGCCGATGATAGATTTCGTCTGAAATGACCCGAATGCCAAGTTCATTCGCCGTTTCGATGATCGCTTTCAGTTCCGGCTTGTCGATGACCGCGCCGGTCGGATTGGCCGGGCTTGCAAACAATACCCCTTTCAGGGGCTTCTCGGCATGTGCCGCAGCAAGCGCTTCAGCAGTCAGTGACGACGATGTTCCATTGCCGGTCGGTATTTCCACAACCTCAAGGCCTAGCGCCGTCAATATATTGCGATAGGCGGGGTAGCCGGGACGGGTAATAGCAACCCTGTCGCCCGGATCGAAATAGACCACAAAGGCCAGATTGAATGCAGCAGACGAGCCAGTCGTGACGGCAACACGTTCCGGTGAGACCGAAACACCGTAATGATCGGCATAATGCCCAGCAATGGCCTCTCTCAGTTCAATCAGCCCCAGAGCGTCAGTGTAACCAATGCGACCGTCCTTCAAGGCACGTTCAGCGGCTTCTCGAACGACCACCGGTGCCGGATCCGCAGGCTGGCCTACCGCCATGGAAATAATCGGGTGCCCGGCTGCGCGACGACGGTTTGCCTCAGCCAAAACGTCCATAGCGTGAAAGGGCTCGACCGCACTGCGGCTGGAAAGAGTGACCAACTTTACCTCCAGAAACTTGCGAGTTTCGCATTCTACATCCGCCGTATAATCGCCGGATTGGTAAAGCAACAGCACTTTACGAGAAAATACGACCAAATCCCGAGATGGAGATTATGTCTCGCCTGCCTATCGATGATTGAATGCAAAGGTTATAAGATTCGCGCCGGTTTGAAGAAGGAAGAACAACACGATGGGGACGATGACTGCACCTTTCCCAGCCAGGAGATTTTCTTTCCATAGTTTGGTTCGCCGTTCGGTCGCCGTAGTGGCCGCAATGTCCATAGCCGTTACCAGTGCCCTCCCTGCATTCGCGCAGTCGCGTGGCGGTGGTGTGCCTATCGTCCGGGACGCGGAAATCGAGGCACTTGTTGCCGATTACGCTGCGCCGATCCTCAAGGCTGCAGGTTTGGGTGGTCGCGGCGTTCGCGTTATTCTGGTCAATTCGCAAAGCTTCAATGCCTTCGTTGATGGACGGCGTATTTTCATAAATACAGGCGCAATCATGCAGGCAGAAACGCCCAATGAAATCATTGGCGTGATCGCACACGAATCGGGACACCTTGCAGGCGGGCATCAGGAGCGTTTGCGTGAACAGCTCAGCCGCGCCCGCAACATGGCGATCATTGGTATGCTGCTTGGCGTTGGCGCCGGCGTTGCAGGCGCTGCGAGCGGCAGCGGCAACGCCGCGGGCGCTGGCGCTGGTATTGCTATGGGCTCAAGCGAAATAGCCATGCGCAGCGTACTCAACTATCAGCGCACGGAAGAAATGACCGCCGATCGTCTTGCCGTGAACTATCTCAATGCCACCGGTCAGTCGACCAAGGGCATGCTCGATACGTTCGAGCGTTTCGCATCGGCCCTGTCGCTTACGGGCACCCAGATCGACCAATATCGTATCAGCCACCCTCTCCCGCGTGAGCGAATTGCCAATCTGGAAGAGCTTGCACGAAAGAGCCCGTACTTCAACAAAACCGATTCTCCGGCCTTGCAAATGCGGCACGATATGGCGCGCGCGAAGATTGCTGCTTATTCGGGCAATATGGGCGCGCTGCAGCGCATGTTCCGCAGCAATCCCGGCGGACTACCTGCCCGCTATGGCAATGCCATCACAACATTCCTGAACGGCTCTGCCCGCTCTGCGCTGCCGAAATTTGATGCCTTGATCAAGGAACAGCCAAAAAACCCGTATTTCCAGGAAATGCGCGGCGAAGTCTTGCTGAAAGCCAATGATGCCGCGGGAGCGGCAAAGGCTTTCCAGAAGGCGGTTTCGCTCGATCCGCGCAAATCGCCGTTGCTGCGCATGAGCTATGGGCGTGCGCTCATGCTCACCGGTGCCAAGGCAAACATGCCGACGGCGATCAAGGAGATCAAGGCAGGTATAGCTTCCGATCCGGAGTTTCCGGGCGGATATGGTTATCTGGCGCAAGCATATGGCCAGCAAGGCGATATGGCGTTGGCCGACCTCGCCACTGCCGATATGAACTACTATTCTGGCAAGCTTCAGCAGGCCCAGATCTTCGCAATCCGCGCGCAAAAGCAGATGAAGCCCCGTTCGCCCGAATGGCTTCGCGCGCAGGACATCATTAATGCCAAGAAAAGCAAGTAAGGCGGTTGGCGCCTGATAGCGATATTAAAGACAGATTGGAATTTGGAATGAAGAATATAGTTTCCATAACAGTTGCCAGCGGCATTGTGGGCATCGCAGCTCTTGCAGCGGGTTATTATGCAGGCACTGCCCGGCAGGCTCCAGCTGCTGTGGAAAGCCCTGCTGCTTCCGCAGCCCCGGCAGCGATGAACCAGCAGGCCATTGAAAACGTCGTGCGCAACTATCTCATCCAGAATCCCGAACTGATGCTGGAAGTGCAAAGCGCGCTGGAAACCAAGCAGGCACACGCGGCGCAGGAACAGATCAAGCAGGTGCTGACTGCCAATCGCGCTGCCCTTTATGACCCCAAGCATGATGCAGTCTTCGGCAATCCGGACGGCGACGTGACGGTCTACGAGTTCTTTGATTACAATTGCGGGTATTGCAAGCGGGCACTGCCCGACATGGAAGCGATCCTGAAAACCGACAAGAATGTCCGTTTTGTCATGAAGGAGTTCCCGATTCTTGGCCCGGATTCGGCCAAGGCGCATATCGTGGCACAGGCATTCAGAGCGCTGATGCCGGAAAAATATGCTGAATTCCACCAAGTACTGCTCGGCGCGCAGGAGCGTGCAACGGAAGATTCCGCCATCGCCGATGCCGTAAAGCTAGGCGCTGATGAAACACAGCTGCGCGAAAAGATGAAAGATCCGGCCATCACCGGCGCATTCCAGCAGACCTACCAGATGGCGCAACAGCTCAACATTACCGGCACACCATCCTACATCATCGGCGATGAACTGGTTCCAGGTGCAATCGGCGTCGATGGTCTGGTTGAGAGAATCGCAGCAGCGCGCGCTGCAGCGAAAAAATAAGCTGATCGGCCATGGCTTGACTGATCACTTTTGTGAAACAGTTTATGCCGTGGCATCCAATGTTTATGTTGCGTGAAGAGAAATTGCCTTATCGGCTGCGTATTTTGCAAAGAATAGCGGGAAAAACCGGTTCGGCAAAACATCTGCAATGATTTAGAGGGTTTCGGCTTGCTTCCAAGCCCTCTATATGAAATGCGAAGTGTACCGAAATTTCGCGGTAACGCGTTATCAGTCGCGGACGGATATGGCAAAAACGGTTTTTGTTTTGAACGGCCCCAATCTCAACCTTCTCGGCAAACGAGAACCGGGGATATACGGTGTTGCAACGCTCGAGAATATCGAGGCGGACTGCAAGCGTGAGGCTGAACAACTCGGACTTGATGTCGATTTCCGTCAGTCCAATTACGAAGGCGATCTGGTGACCTGGATTCAGGAGGCTGGCGACAAAAACGCCTATGTCCTCATCAATCCAGCCGCTTACAGCCACACTTCGGTTGCTATTCATGATGCAATCCGCTCGGCCAAGGTAACGGTTGTGGAAGTGCATCTTTCGAACATTCATGCGCGTGAGGCTTTCCGGCATCACTCCTATGTATCCGCAGTCGCCAAAGGCGTTATTTGCGGCTTTGGCGCGGAAGGATATCTGCTCGGTCTGCGCGCGCTTGCGGCAATTGCCAAAGAAGAAGAAAACAACGGGCAAAGCGTTAAAGGGGCCTGATATGTCCAGCAAAAATTCCGTCATCGACAAGGAAACGATCCGCGACCTGGCGGACATTCTCAATGAAACCGACCTGACCGATATCGAAGTCGAACATGGCGATCTGCGTATCCGCGTTTCGCGCAAGGTCACGGTTCAGGCCGCAGCAACCGTTATGCCAGCCGCAGCCCCTGTTGCTGTTGCTGCCGCGCCAGCTGCTGCAGCCGCCGAACCGACCAAGGCCGATCTGTCGAAGAACGCCGTTCCATCGCCGATGGTTGGCACTGCCTATCTCGCTCCGGCTCCGGGTGCTCGCAACTTCATCGAAGTCGGCGCACAGGTGAAGGAAGGTCAGACGCTTCTCATCATCGAAGCCATGAAGACCATGAACCAGATTCCGGCCCCGCGGGCTGGTACGGTCAAGGCCATCCTCATCGAAGACGCTCAGCCGGTTGAATTCGGTGAGCCGCTCGTCGTAATCGAATAAGACAACAGATTACGGCTTATTCAATGAACGGGCAGCAAAGCGCAATGTTTCAAAAGATACTCATAGCCAATCGTGGCGAAATCGCTCTTCGCGTGCTCAGGGCTTGTAAGGAACTGGGCATCAAGACCGTCGCCGTTCACTCCACGGCAGACGCCGACGCGATGCATGTGCGTCTGGCAGACGAAAGTGTCTGCATCGGGCCGCCGCCATCGCGCGACAGCTATCTGAACATCCATCAGATCGTTGCTGCTTGCGAGATCACGGGCGCTGACGCAATCCATCCGGGTTATGGCTTCCTGTCGGAGAACGCCAAGTTCGCGGAAATTCTTGAAGCGCACGGCATCACCTTCATTGGCCCCACCGCTTCGCATATCCGCATCATGGGCGACAAGATCGAAGCCAAGCGCACTGCAAAGCGCCTCGGCATTCCGGTTGTTCCTGGTTCTGACGGCGGTGTGACGGATGACGTCGAAGCCGCTCGCATCGCGAAGGAAATCGGTTATCCGGTCATCATCAAGGCTTCGGCCGGTGGTGGCGGACGCGGCATGAAGGTTGCCCGCACCGAAGAAGATCTTTCGGTAGCACTTGCAACCGCGCGGACCGAAGCTGGTGCAGCCTTTGGTGACGACGCGGTCTATATCGAGAAATATCTCGAAAAGCCGCGCCACATCGAAGTTCAGGTCATGGGCGACGGTGCCGGCAATGCCATCCATCTGGGCGAACGCGACTGCTCGTTGCAGCGCCGCCACCAGAAGGTTTGGGAAGAAGCCAATTCACCGGCGCTCAATGCAGAAGCACGCGACAAGATCGGCATGGTCTGCGCCAACGCCTGTGCGGAACTGGGCTATCGCGGTGCGGGAACGATCGAGTTCCTTTATGAAGACGGCGAATTCTATTTCATCGAAATGAATACGCGTCTTCAGGTGGAACATCCGATTACGGAAGCCATCACGGGTATCGATCTCGTTCACGAGCAGATTCGCGTTGCAGCTGGCCTCGGCCTGTCGGTAAAGCAGAAGGATATCCGCTTCTCCGGCCATGCCATCGAATGCCGTATCAACGCTGAAGACCCGCTGACTTTTGCGCCTTCGCCGGGCCTGATCACCCATTATCATACGCCGGGTGGCCTCGGCATCCGCGTGGATTCGGGCGTCTATTCCGGCTATCGCATTCCGCCTTACTACGACAGCCTTATCGGCAAGCTCATCGTGCATGGTCGCAATCGCGTCGAATGCATGATGCGTCTGCGCCGTGCGCTGGACGAGTTCGTGGTGGATGGTGTGAAAACCACCCTCCCGCTTTTCCAGGACTTGATTGCCAATCAGGATATCGCTAACGGCGATTACGACATTCATTGGCTTGAAAAGTATCTGGCCAAGAAAACCAAGAGCGAAAGCGCCTGACGAAAGTGACCGCAGGAGTGTCCCCGGACGACTATTCAATCGAACCGGAGTTACTCCTGCGGGCCTATGCCACGGGAATATTTCCCATGGCCGAAGAAGCCGACGATCCCGAAGTCTTTTGGGTTCGTCCCGAGAGGCGCGGTGTCATACCCCTTGATGGCTTCCACATGCCGAAAAGCCTCCGGAAGACCATCCGCCAGGGCATTTTTGACATAAAGCTCGATAACGATTTTGATGGTGTGATCGAAGGTTGTGCCAGCGGAACCGGTGAACGCGCGCGCACATGGATCAATGGACCTATCCGCGAAGCCTATAAGAATCTGTTCGAGATAGGACATTGCCACACGGTCGAAGCCTGGCATGACGAACAGCTCGTCGGTGGACTTTATGGGGTAACGCTTGGGCGTGCCTTTTTCGGCGAGAGCATGTTCACACGCAAACGGGACGCGTCAAAGGTCTGTCTTGCCTATCTGGTCCAGCATCTGGTGAAGCAAGGCTTCGTGCTGCTCGACACGCAGTTCACCACACCGCATCTCGAAAGATTCGGCGCTGTGGAAGTTCCAAGGAAAAAATACGAGAAACTGCTGGAAAACGCGCTGGATGGAATCGCGCGTTTCTAAGTAGCTGCGGTTAATTGCGCTGATCCGGCGGAGGCACTTCCGACTTCTGCTTGCAGTCCTTCAGCCAGACGTCATAGATCGGATGCTCGACAGCATTGAGACCCGGACTATCGGCGAACATCCAGCCGGTAAAGATACGGCGAATCTTTCGGTCAAGCGTGATCTCTTCGACTTCAACGAAACCATCGGTGCGTGGTGCTTCGTTCTCTGTGCGCGAATAACAAACTTTCGGCGTTACCTGAAGGGCGCCGAACTGAACTGTCTCATTGATATAGACGTCGAACGTCGTGATACGCCCGGTGATTTTATCGAGACCCGAGAACTCAGCAACCGGATTGGTGATGCGTTCGGCCATTGCTGCTTGAAAGCTGCTGGTGGTCGCAATGAGCGAAATCAAGGCAACCTGAACAGCCCTTTTTATCGGGTTTTTTCCGTTGCCAGCCGCGCCGTGAGATTGCTTCGTCAAAACGGAGATCCGCATCCAAAGGGTTTAAATTAAGCCGGAACAATTCCTAAGCATGAAATGTGACGATTCGTTGCCCAGTCGCAAGCCGCAATGCTGCCGCTGGTCTTAAGCGAGCCGTCTATCCTCAAACCTTTTCCGCTATAGCGTCAAAAGGCGGACACATAATAAATCCGGCGCGGATGAACGCGCCGGACAAAAATCAAAACCGATTATCAGTTGCCCGGTGTCCAGGCATCGTATTCGCCGGTCACGCGTGGACGTTCCGCAGGTTCCGTGCCCGGACGGGCAATGGCGCCTTTCGGACGATATGCCAGCGGAGAACCGGTCAGGTTCTGCAGATGCGGCTTCTGCCAGTCGCGCGGCTTGTAGTCTTCCTTGGTAGGCGGCGTGTCAACGCGATGATGCATCCAGCCATGCCAGCCGGGAGGAATAGCACTTGCTTCCGCATAGCCATTGAAGATTACCCAGCGACGTGTGCGACCTTCGGAGTCCTTGCCGCCCTGATAATAGATATTGCCGAACTCGTCTTCACCGACGCGCTCGCCCTTGCGCCACGTATGAAACCGCGTGCCGAGCGTCTGGCCATTCCACCAGGTGAAAACTTGCGTAATAAATTTCTTCATGACCTATTCCAGATCCATTATTGCCACAGGTGACCGAAACCACCGGGTTTTCTTGCTTATGGCCCTATCGACCGGCCATGGCAAGGGTCAAGTTGCCGCTGTCACAAGAGTATGATGGGCCCAAAACGCCGCGCGCGTCAGGCTTTTATATTCTAGCATGTCTTGATCCTCAAACCGGATCCCACTTTGGGAAGACATGCTTTACATATTCCAGCTTTCAAGGGACTTTTCCATAACCAGTACCGGTTCCTTGCAATTGGGATCGCCCCAATCCTCGTTTCGTCCGACTTTGGTATAGCCCTTGCGCTCGTAGAAATTCACCGCCTTGGTGTTTCGTTCGATCACTTCAAGCTTCATCGTTCGAACATCAGGAAAAGCCATCTCGATTTCGGCGAGAAGCATCGTTCCAATGCCTTGAACCTGCGTGTCGGGACGAACATAAAGCTGATGCAGCGAAGCCTTGCCTTCTTCGGACTGACTGGCAAAAGCCATTCCGTCGATGCCACCATTGCCGTTATCGGCGACAATAAATTCCGAATAAGGCTTCTTCAGATTGGCCTTCAGAACAGCGATGCCGTGCCACCGGGCGGTAACGGCATCCACCGTTTCCCGCCCGAGGATGTCGTCAAAGGTCGCGTGCCAGGTCGATACAAGCAGCTCATGCACTGCCTTGAGATCAGCCTCTGTCGCGCTTCTGACCCACATTACTCTTCAATCCCGAGCTTGGCCTTGACCAGTTCATTCACGGATTGCGGGTTGGCCTTCCCGCCCGTTGCCTTCATGACCTGACCAACGAACCAGCCAGCCAGCGTCGGCTTGGCTTTCGCCTGCTCAACCTTTTCCGGGTTGGCGGCAATGACATCGTCCACGGCCTTCTCGATGGCACCGGTGTCCGTAACCTGCTTCATGCCACGTTCTTCAACGAGCTTCTTCGGGTCACCGCCCTCATTCCAGACGATCTCGAAAAGATCCTTGGCGATCTTGCCGGAAATCGTACCTTCCTTGATGAGATCGATGACTGCACCGAGCTGTTCCGGGCTGACCGGCGATTCCTCAATGTCCTTGCCCGCCTTGTTCAGCGCGCCGAGGAGATCGTTGATGACCCAGTTCGCTGCGGCCTTGCCGTCACGACCGGCAGCAACGGATTCATAATAATCAGCAATGGCCTTCTCGGTAACGAGAATCGATGCATCGTAGATCGAGATGCCCTGCTTCTCGACGAGGCGCTGCTTCTTGACGTCCGGCAGTTCCGGCAGATCTGCTGCCAGCGCATCCACGAATGCCTGGTCGAACTCGAGCGGCAGAAGATCCGGATCAGGAAAATAGCGATAGTCATGCGCTTCTTCCTTGGAGCGCATGGACCGAGTTTCACCCTTTACCGGATCGAACAGACGCGTTTCCTGATCGATGGAGCCACCGTCCTCGAGAATAGCAATCTGGCGACGAGCCTCATATTCAATCGCCTGACCGACGAAGCGGATCGAGTTGACGTTCTTGATTTCGCAACGCGTGCCGAATTCACCGCCCGGACGGCGCACGGAGACGTTTACGTCAGCGCGCATCGAGCCTTCGTCCATATTGCCGTCGCAAGTGCCAAGATAACGCACAATCGTGCGCAGCTTGGTCAGATAAGCGCGTGCTTCATCGGAGGAACGCAGGTCCGGCTTCGATACGATTTCCATCAACGCCACACCAGAACGGTTCAGGTCCACATAGGACATGGTCGGATGCTGGTCGTGCATGGACTTGCCTGCATCCTGTTCCAGATGCAGGCGCTCGATGCCGATTTCCACGTCTTCGAACTGGCCCTTATTGTCCGGACCGACCGAAATCATGATCTTGCCTTCGCCAACGATAGGCTGCTTGAACTGCGAGATCTGGTAGCCCTGCGGCAGATCGGGATAGAAATAGTTCTTGCGGTCGAAAACCGACTTCAGATTGATCTGAGCATTGAGCCCGATTCCCGTGCGAACCGCCTGCTTGACGCATTCCAGATTGATGACCGGCAGCATGCCCGGCATGGCTGCATCAACCAGAGAAACATTCGAATTCGGCTCCGCGCCAAACGAAGTGGAAGCGCCGGAGAACAGCTTCGATTCTGACGTGACCTGCGCATGGACTTCCATGCCGATGACGACTTCCCAGTCGCCGGTCGCGCCGGAGATAAAGCGTTTGGGTTCAGGTATACGCGTATCGATTAGGGACATTACTGGCTCGACAATACTGTGATTGGGCTGAAACTGATTGTTGTATTGGCTAGAGCAAAGCCCCACCGGATGCAAGCTTTTCAGCCACCATTTCCATGATCGCAAAACGAAAAGGCCGCGCTATGCGCGGCCCCTCCGAATTCATGCTGGAAGTGAAGATCAAGCCTCTTCGGACTTGCCTTCGTCAGCCTTCTTCTTAGGAGCGGCCTTCTTCTTGGGAGCAGCCTTCTTGGCAGGCTTTGCTTCCGAAGCTGCATCTTCGTCTTCAGCCGTCAGCTCTTCCTTCGAGACCTTCTTGTCGGTCACGTCGATGTTGGCGAGCAGATGGTCAACGACCTTTTCTTCAAAGATCGGGGCGCGAAGGTTGGCAACGGCATCCGGCGTCTTGCGCAGGAATTCGTAGATTTCCTTTTCCTGGCCCGGATAGCGACGAACCTGATCGTAAACAGCGCGCTGCAGTTCTTCTTCAGAAACTTCAACGCCAGCCTTTTCGCCGATTTCCGACAGAACCAGACCGAGGCGTACGCGACGCTCAGCGAGCTTGCGATATTCTTCGCGAGCAGCTTCTTCGGTGGTTTCTTCGTCTTCGAACGTGCGGCCAGCCTGCTGCAGGTCGAAGTTGATCTGCTGCCAGATGTTGTTGAATTCAGCGTCAACAAGCTTCTGCGGCGTTGCGAACTGGTAGTCGCCGTCCAGAGCATCGAGAATCTGACGCTTTACCTTCTGGCGGGTGATCTGGCCGTACTGGCTTTCGATCTGTTCGCGAACAACCTGACGCAGACGCTCAAGCGATTCGATGCCGAGCTTCTTTGCAGTTTCATCATCGAGAACGAGTTCGTTCGGCTTGGCAACTTCCTTGACGGTAATGTCGAAGGTAGCTTCCTTGCCAGCCAGATGGGCAGCGCCGTATTCTGCCGGGAACGTCACGGTGATGACCTTCTCGTCGCCAGCCTTGACACCAACGAGCTGCTCTTCGAAGCCCGGAATGAACTGGCCCGAACCGAGAACGAGCTGCGCATCGTTGTCCGCGCCGCCTTCGAACGGCTCGCCGTCGAGCTTACCCAGATAGTCGATCGTGACGCGATCTTCGTTTTCGGCCTTGCCCTTCTTGGTTTCGAAGGCGCGGGTCGACGAAGCGATGCGCTTGACCTGATCGTCAACTTCCTCATCGGAAATATCGACGACTTCACGGGTAACGGCGATCTTCGAGAAGTCCTTGACTTCAATTGCCGGCAGAACTTCGTAGTTCAGCGAGAAAACGAAATCGGCCTTGCCGTCGAGAACCTGTTCGGCCTCTTTTTCGTCTTCCGACATGATGACTTCAGGCTGAGTAGCCGACTTTTCGTTGCGTTCAGCGAGAAGCGAACGCGACGAGTCGTTGAGGATTTCGTTGACGATTTCCGCCATGAAGGACTTGCCGTACATCTTGCGGAGGTGAGCCGCAGGCACCTTGCCCGGACGGAAGCCGTTGATCTTGGCGCGGTCACGCGCAGTTTCCAGCCGCTCTGCGAGCTTGGCTTCGAGGTCCTTGGCCGGAACCACGACTTTGATCTCGCGCTTCAGCCCTTCATTGAGCGTTTCGGTAACCTGCATGTTCAAACCTTCACTTCTTGTCATTGTCCCGCCGTCACCGGCTTGTTTGCCTTGTCGCGGGAGAGAAATTCTTTTGCCTTATGGCAGTTGGTGCGGATGGAGGGACTCGAACCCCCACGGTCTCCCGCCAGAACCTAAATCTGGTGCGTCTACCAATTTCGCCACATCCGCTTCTGAACCGAAGCACATTCCTCAGAACGCACCATTATTCGTCTCAGATATTGAACCGCCCCTCGAAAGCGCGCGTCTCTATATCATCCAATTTTCCCGGTTCAAAGGAAAAAAGCCGCCTTCCTTGCATAGATTTACAAGGTTCGATCAGGCTGAGCTCTTCCTACCCTTTCCGTCTCTATATAGCGATCCTGTCGCATCAGCCAACCCTTTTGAAACAGGGCGTGATGACAGGATCAATAAAGAGGCTCCTGATAAAGCTGCCGGCCGTCTTCCTGCAGGGCTTTGATGACCGGCGTTCCGTTCGGATCGACCGCCACAACGGCAGTAATCCGCCGCTCGCGCTGGCTGTCTTCAATCGCACGTCCCTGCCCCTCGGGTACATAATACCGTTCGATGCCAAAATTGAGACGAATATTCGATTCCGCATCATCGGATATAGAATAAGCAGCCTCGCCCCGAATCTGCTCCTCACCGGAGGTAAGGTCTGAAAGCGGAACGAATGACGCGCGTGAAAACCGCGCTATCCCGTTTGTATCGGGCTTCACGGCCACATAGACAGTTCGTGAACCGGCAGGACGCTCGCCCTGAATATCCTTTCGGGACAGACTGGAAATCTCATACCCCAGAACGACATAGTCGCCACGCATCAGATCGCGCGGGTCGAAAGGCTCCGTCTGCAGCGTCACTTCCGCACCCGAACGCAGGACAGAGGCGCGCTTTTCTATGCCTGCATAAAGAATGCCGGTTTGCAGCAATGCGGTGATGGTAGCCCCAACATAGAGCCATTTGAGCCGAATAGTCATAGGCGGGCCTCCACGCTGCTTTTCCTTCCGAACCGGTTCTCCATGCGTCGCACAAAAGCAGCCAGCAGCAGCACGAGAATGCCCGCAGTCAGGAAGAAGCCGGATGTTCCGATCATGGTGCCAACCGTCTCGAAAGCCAGATAAAGTACCTGGATCGAAAATGCGGCATAGGCGATGGAACGCAGGCCGCCATTATTTCGACCGGCAACAGCAATCGCCCCGATCGCGAGCGCCAGTATGAAGATGCTATATAGTATGTCCCTATCCAGATTTGCGGTAACGCTGGAATAGGAGAACATCTGGTTGATCTGAAGCGTGACAAGCGCCAACAGCGCGAGAGCCAGCCCGTATGCCGCGAGCGGATGAGCGAAGCGGGTCAGTCTCTGCACCGTATCATGGGCAAAACCGTCAGTCAGTATCAGACCGATTCCCACGACCAGCATAAGCACCAGCACCGTATTGCTCTCATGCTCCGCATAGACGAGCAAAGCCCAGCCAATGGAGAACATTGCCCACAGATGGGCTGCATGTCGCGAGCGCGTGAACAAGGCTGCTGCAGCGCCGAACAGCAAAAGCAGCGGTCCGATCCAGCGATAGGTCACGTCATCATAGGACGACGTATCAAAAACGTAGGTCGAAAGATAAAAGCAGGCGACACCGGCGCCGAAAGCCGCCAGTACCGGCGCGCGTAGAAGAAAAGCCGAAACCAGAACGCCTACGGACCAATAGATTGCGGCGGAATGGATGTCGCCGGACAAATGATACATTTGCCCCACAAGCGCCAGCCCTGCCCCGAACGATGCAGCACCCACAATATAGAGCGTAGCCGGAAACAGCTTGTCACCACGAGACTGCCGCCAGGCTCCACCGAGATAACTCACCCAAATAAGAACGAATATGAGGCCGATGCGCATGAGGCGCGGCATTTCCTGCCAGTTCGCGGCAACCAGCATGATAACGGCTGCGCCGAGAAGCAGCCCGCCAAGCGTGGCCAGAACGGAACCAAGGCTGAAGACCGAAGCGCGCTTTTCAAGGTCGGCATTCAGTTTCGAT
Organism: Ochrobactrum sp. XJ1; assembly: GCF_024701725.1. NCBI lineage: Bacteria > Pseudomonadati > Pseudomonadota > Alphaproteobacteria > Hyphomicrobiales > Brucellaceae > Ochrobactrum > Ochrobactrum sp. XJ1. The sequence goes on along the minus strand of NZ_VDGD01000003.1, from coordinate 386,218 downwards.
GCTGTTTCCGCATCAATCAGACCGTCCCGCTGCCATCTCTCGATCAGGCGTTCAACAGAAATGGAAAATGACAAATTAGCTCCTGGTCATTCTGTCAGTTGTTGCTGTCGCAACCGTAAGCGTTTGAGAACATATAGGAAACTGCGCTGCCGGCAAAGAGTGGATCAAATCGCTTTGCGGCAATTTTGTGCCACACCAGTCTAATCGATTTAACGTGTCGTGCAGAACCCGCAGAGCAGCTATGCAAACTCGGGTCTGCAACCTGCGAAAACAATAGCTTATATCATGGGCAACAAACGAGATGAATTGAACAGAACTCCAGTTCCTCAACGATGAAGGAATAGAACTATGAACCTCCTCCGCTCTTACAACAACTGGCGCCGTTACCGCGACACCGTCAATGAACTCAGCCAGCTCTCCACCCGCGAGCTGAACGATCTTGGCATCTCCCGCGCGGACATTCCGTTCGTGGCTCGCCAGACCAAGGCCCGTTAAAGACCAGGGCTCGCTAATTAACGAGCCTCACAGTTTCTCCCGATAGGGGTTTCTCCAAGTCTGGATCCTCCTCCCACCAGACTTGGTTCATCGCAGAACCATCCTCCTCCCAGGTTTTGCGATAACAAGACCGGTTCTCCTCCTCCCAATGCCGGTCTTACCATAATGGCATCCGTCGCTCCTCCTCCCGCGACGGATGCCATTTCTTTTTGCGGCTCGATTCCCATCCTTAGCGAGCCTTCTCCATTGAAGGCGTTCAGCAAAGGCGATAAGGGAATGGCCCATGTCAAACACACCCGATCTTTCTCCCGTTCACGTCGTCGGCGGCGGTCTTGCCGGTTCTGAAGCTGCATGGCAGCTCGCGCAGGCGGGCGTGCCCGTCATACTGCACGAAATGCGCCCCGTACGCGGCACCGACGCCCACAAGACCGAGCAACTGGCCGAGCTTGTCTGTTCCAACTCTTTCCGCTCGGATGATGCCGAAACCAATGCCGTCGGCGTTCTTCATGCCGAAATGCGCCTTGCCGGATCGCTCATCATGGCATGCGCCGATGCACATCAAGTTCCCGCAGGTGGTGCGCTGGCTGTCGACCGCGAAGGCTTTTCGCAGGCCGTCACTGCCAAGCTTGAAGCCCATCCGCTGATTACAATCGTTCGGGAAGAAGTCACCGGCCTGCCGCCAGAGGAGTGGGGAACGAGCATTGTTGCCACCGGGCCCCTGACCGCGCCTTCACTGGCTGAGGCCATTCAGGCGCAAACAGGAGCGGATGCTTTGGCCTTCTTCGATGCCATTGCTCCGATTATCCATTTTGATTCGATCAATATGGATGTCTGCTGGTTCCAGTCGCGCTATGACAAGGTTGGCCCCGGCGGCACCGGAAAAGACTACATCAACTGCCCCATGGACAAGGAGCAGTATGAGGCGTTCGTGGCCGCATTGGTCGAAGGCGACAAGACCGACTTCAAGGAATGGGAAGGAACACCCTATTTCGACGGCTGCCTGCCTATCGAGGTGATGGCCGAACGCGGGCCGGAAACCATGCGTCATGGGCCGATGAAGCCGATGGGCCTTACCAACGCCCATAATCCGACTGTGAAGGCTTATGCCGTCGTGCAGCTCCGTCAGGACAATGCGCTCGGCACGCTCTACAATATGGTCGGTTTCCAGACGAAGCTGAAATACGGCTCGCAGACCGGCATCTTCAAGATGATTCCGGGTCTGGAAAATGCGGAATTCGCCCGCCTCGGCGGTCTTCACCGCAACACCTATCTGAATTCTCCCGTGCTGCTCGATGGTACGCTTCGCCTGAAATCACGCGAAACACTGCGCTTTGCCGGTCAGGTGACGGGTTGTGAAGGCTATGTCGAATCGTCAGCCATTGGATTGCTGGCAGGTCGTTTCACTGCCGCAGAAAAGCTGGGGCAGACGTTGACGCCACCTCCCGGAACAACCGCGTTCGGTGCCCTGCTCGGTCATATAACGGGTGGGCACATCGTTGCCGACGACGAACCGGGCAAGCGTTCGTTCCAGCCGATGAATGTGAATTTCGGCCTGTTCCCGCCCGTCGATGTTCCGAAGCCGGAAGGCAAGCGTCTGCGCGGCAAGGAAAAGACTGTTGCCAAGAAACGCGCGCTTTCCGCACGTGCTCTGGCTGACTGCCGTCAATGGCTGGGCTTGGGGCTGGGCTTGGAGCTGGACTTGGAGCTGGGCTCGGGGCAAGGACCGGCTGAGTGATATTGCGATGGGCTTCGGTTCGATTGAACTGAAGCCCATCGGTTCCGGCTACTCAGAAGTTGGCTCTGAACATGAGCCATTGCTTCCGGATGGCTGAAATGTCCGCCACCTTTTCCGCAGCCTGTGCGCCCAGGCGCTCGATTGCTCGCAGATAGGCCGGAACAAGCGCCAAAGGCAGAAACGCTGGAACAAGGCTCTTCGGCAGCTGTGACTTGTTCTTCTCGAAAATCGCCAGATGTTCACGCGCGAAAGCCAGCATGATGCTGATCATGCGCTCGACAGCAGCCTTGTCTTCGCCAGCAATGAAAGTCTCGCGGGTCACACCGACTGCCTGCAACATATCGGCAGGCACATAGAGCTGCCCACGCCGCCGATGAATAGGCATAAGGCGAAGCAAGCCGGTTACGGCCTGTGCCACGCCAGCATGGCCGGTTATTTCCGTCTGTGCCTGCGCGGCATCCCTGTCCAAGATAAAGCCGGCTAACTGGATGATTGCCGATGCGGTTTCCCCGCAATAACCTTCCAGATCATTACGGCTGGGCATCGGATCGTCATAAAGATCGAAGATGCGCGCTTCGCAATAATTGTCGAAAGCAGTTCGCGGCAGCTCATATTTTTCAATGGTGTTGATCAGCGCTGCGGCAACGGGATGTGCTTCCGCACTGCCCCTCGCCTCGCCATTGATGAGATCGCGCCACCATTGCAGCCGGACTTCGCCCGGCAGCGGTTCGTGGACTAGATCACGGATACGCGCAACTTCGGCATTAAACGCATACAACGCAGCCAGACCGCCACGACGATCCTCCGGCGCATAAAGCACTGACAGATAGCGGTCCCGGTCAGCTTGGCGAAGCAATGCCAGGCAATGTGCCTCATTCTCGTTCATGATGTCAGTCTACAGCAATCAACGCCGCTGCGACCGCACGATCTTCGGCCAGAAGCACATTATAGGTGCGAACGGCGGCACCTGTACTCATGGGATCAGAAGAAATGCGGTGTTCGCGCAGGATAGCGCGCACGTCTTCTGGAATACGGCGCAGATCCATGCCCGTCCCCACCAGCAGAATTTCAATATCGGATGCCTGCTCAAGGATCATCTTAAGATCGGCTTTGGCCAGTATCGGCGGCGTCGCAGGTTCCCAGCCATGAATGCCGGAAGGCAGGCAAAGAATGGAACCGCGATGCGACATTTCGGCAAAGCGGAATCCACCGTCGCCATAGGCGTCAATGGGAGCACGGCCCGGAAAATGGGCCTCGCGTATCTCTATCCCTTTGGCCATTTTCAGCTTTCCAAATTCAGCGATTGTGCCAGTTCATCATCCATTTGATCGCTGGATTCATCCGGCCCACGCGGCTTGAGGCCGAACTGAACCAACAATGGAGCGGCGATGAAGATCGATGAATAGCTCGCAACAATGATACCGACGCTCAGTGCCAGTGCAAAGCTGCGGATATCCGCGCCACCGAAGGCATAGAGCGGAATATGCGCGAGAAAGGTCACAAAGGACGTCAGCAAGGTACGCGACAGCGTCTGGTTGATTGAGGCATCAATGATGGCAGGCAGTGGCGCGCTTTTATAGACGCGCAGGTTCTCACGCACGCGGTCGTAGATCACCACCGTATCGTTCAGCGAATAGCCGATGATCGTCAGGATTGCCGCGACGCTCCACAGATTGAACTCCATGCGGAAGACAATGAACATGCCCGCGAGGATGATGACGTCGTGCAAGGTTGAAAGCACCGCACCAAGCGCGAGCTGCCAGCGGAACCGGACCCATACGTAAATGAAGATACCGATCAGTGACAGAATGACCGCCAGAACTCCGGCGCGCGAAAGCTGTTCCGAAACAGTCGGCCCGACGACTTCAACGCGCTGGAATGAGTAGTCCTGCTCGAACTCTCCGCGCAATTTCACCGCGACGGTTTGTTCGGCATCGTCGCCGACTTCCTGACTGCCGATAATGACAAGAGCAGAGCGCGGAGACTTTGCCGGCAAAATGCGGGCGCTGTCGATATTGAGTTCGGTAAGACGTTCGGTGATGTCTTCAATATTGGCGTCACCGCTGCGGGCCTGCAGTTCAACCATCGAACCGCCACGGAAATCAATGCCGTAGTTGAAGCCGATATTGACGAACAGCGCGACCACGATAGCGCAGGCCAGCACCGAGATGCCGAGCGTCACGAACTGCAGACGCATGAACGGAATGTGCGTTACAGTCGGAACCAGTTTCAGACGACGCTTCGGCACTTCCTTCGGTTTGGCTGTGCGCACCCACTGCGCGATCAGCAAGCGGGTGAAGGTGAGCGTCGTGAAGAGCGTGGTGCCGATGCCGACCGCGACCGTCAGCGCGAAGCCATGAACCGTTCCCGACCCGAGCAGGAACAGAACAAGCGCTGCAATAAGTGTGGTGAGGTTTGCGTCGATAATGGTCGAGAGGGCGCGATAGAAGCCGGATTCCATCGCCTGGACAACGGAATAGCCCTTGCGGCGATCTTCGCGCACACGTTCATAAATCAGGATGTGGGCGTCAACGGCCAAACCTATGGTCAGTACCAGACCGGCAATACTGGCGAGACTGATCGAGGCGCCGATCAGCGAGAGTATGGCTGTCAGAATGATGATGTTGACGGCCAGTGCGACCATGGCGATCACACCGAGGATACCGTAGGACAAGACCATGAACAGGCCGACGAGCAGTGCCGCAAGCAAGGCTGCCAGTGCGGCCGCGCTGGCATAGTCCTCGCCCAGAGCCGACGCAATCGTGCGTTCTTCCAGAACCGTTACATCTTGCGGCAGCGCGCCGGAACGCAGCACAACGGCCATATTGTTGGCTGCCTGAAGATCGAAAGCGCCTGAAATCTGCAGCTCATTCGTATCGAGCTTCTCATCAACGGCGGGCGCGGAAACGATCTGATTGTCGACGACGATAGCAAAGCTACCACCAACCAGGTGCGATGTTGCTTCGGCAAGATTTTTGCGGCCTGCATCGTCCAATGTCAGCGTGATGACAGGCTCACTATCGTCATCCGACAGCGTCGCCTTGGCATCCGTCACATTGGCGCCAGTCAGGATCGGCTGTTTCTTGACGAGGTAGCCGACAGGCGGATCGTCATAGGAATAGATGATTTCACTGTCAGCGGGCGGCGTGCCGCGAATGGCATCATCCGGTGACATGGTGCTGTCGACAGCACGGAAAGAGAAATTTCCGCGAACGCTGAGAATGTCTTTCAGAAGCTGCGCGTCATAGACACCGGGAACTTCAACCCGAATCTGATTGCGGTTTTCCTCTTCGACGAGAGGTTTGCCATAACCAAGCTCCTCCAGACGCTGCCGCATGATATTTGCGGTGCGCTCGAGCTCCCCTCGTCCGGGATTCTGCACCTGCAGGACCAGACGTGAGCCGCCGGAGAGATCGAGCCCAAGAGCAATCTGCTGCTTCGGCAGGAAATTTGGCAGTTTTGCCAGCGTTTCACGCGAGAAAAAGTTAGGGGATGCGATGATGAAACTCACGAGAACCGCGAGCCAGATCAGGGCAGATTTCCAGCGTGAAAAATAGAGCATAGAGCAGCAATTCCGTATCAGCTTGGATAGAGCATGCCGGAGTTCACTTGTTGCGAACCGCTCTCCGGCGTCGTGGCATGCGCATCGTATGTTAGCGCTTACCGAATAATGCGCAGGCCCCGGTTATGGAAATCTTACCGGGGCCTGCGTGTTGTAAAAAGAATTACTTGTTCTTGTTGTCGGCGACGGGCTCGCCCTTGACGCGAACATCCATCAGCGTGCTGCGCATAACGCGGATGCGCACACCTTCAGCGATTTCGACTTCAAGTTCGTTGTCGTCAACAACCTTCTGAACCTTGCCGACAATGCCGCCGCCGGTCACGACGGTATCGCCACGACGAACCTGGGTCAGCATTTCCTGACGCTTCTTCATCTGGGTCCGCTGCGGGCGGATGATAAGGAAGTACATGATCACGAAGATCAGGATGAACGGCAGAATGCTCATGAGCATATCTGGTCCAACAGCGCCGCCGGATGCCTGAGCGAAAGCCGGTGTTACGAACATTAGGAACTCCTCTGAAGTCTCGAAGACAAATTATTATCGGCATTACAATGGTTAGCGCGCCAAATGCAACCGGCGATGATCCCGCCTGCGCCAAGGTCGCACACTTTTCGCCTCCGCTGTGACATGTTAGGGTCTGTTGGGGATTAGGTTTCGGGCGTGGCGTGAGCCGGATTTTATTCCTGAACAGGAGAACAGACCGCTGTGGAGTAATTCTCCACAAGGGATGTTCGACGCATTCAGGAGGAAAATCTGCCACGTCGCTTCGCGATATGATGAAAATGGTCCAGCTTTGCGTCGCAAAACCTTGATGGAGAACCACTCCACCCTGGGTTTCGCTCCTAAATCTGTGCCATTTTCATTCATACCACGCTCCAAAACTAATCCCCAACAGACCCTAGCCGTTACCCCTATCATCAGGGACATGAAATGACGACCGAAGACATACTCAGCCAGAAGCTGGACCGTTTGATCACCGCTCTGGAACGCATTGCGCCGCCGGAAGCCAAAACACCCGAACTTGATGCCGCAGACTGCTTTGTCTGGGCTCCCGAACGACTGACCCTGGATCCGGTCAAGCGTGTTAACCGAGTGGATATCGCACTGATCCGTGGCGTAGATTTGGTACGTGATCAGCTCGTGGACAATACCCGGCGCTTCGCAAAAGGATTTCCGGCAAACAATGTTCTGCTCTGGGGTGCGCGCGGCATGGGCAAATCCTCGCTCGTCAAGGCTGCACAGGCAAGTGTGAACGCTGAAATGGCGGATCGCGCTCCGCTCAAGCTGATCGAAATTCATCGCGAGGATATCGATAGCCTTCCGACATTGATGAACCTCATCAAGGATACGGACTATCGCTTCATCCTGTTTTGCGACGACCTTTCCTTCGATCATGACGATACATCCTATAAATCGCTCAAAGCCGCGCTTGAAGGCGGCGTCGAAGGTCGCCCCGGCAATGTGATCTTTTATGCAACCTCGAACCGGCGCCATCTGATGCCGCGCGACATGATCGACAACGAGCGCTCGACGGCGATCAATCCTTCGGAAGCGATTGAGGAAAAGGTATCCCTGTCGGACCGTTTCGGCCTCTGGCTCGGCTTCCACAAATGCAGCCAGGACGATTATCTCGCGATGGTCGATGGCTATGCGGCCCATTTTAAGCTGGCTTACGATCCGGCCAAGATGCATGCCGAAGCGCTGGAATGGTCCACCACGCGCGGAAACCGTTCGGGGCGCGTTGCGTGGCAATATATCCAGGATCTGGCAGGTCGCCTCGGGATTGCAATGTAAAGAAGACGGAACCAACCAAAAAAGAAAGGCGGCCTTTTGGCCCGCCTTCTTTCATTATTAGATTTTGATCACGATTCCAGATACTTGGAAGGATTGACCGGGGCCGAATTTTTGCGCACTTCGAAATGCAGCTTCGGGGATTTCGCGTTGCCGCTCATGCCCGATTTTGCAACTTCTTCGCCACGGCGAACCTTCTGTCCGCGCTGAACCAGTATCTGGCTGTTGTGACCGTAGACGGTGACGAGGCCATTGTCGTGGCGGATCAGAACGGTCTGTCCGAACTCCTTGAGACCGTCACCGGCATAGATGACGACGCCGTTCTCAGCAGCTTTCACCGATGTGCCTTCCGGAACCATGATGTCGATACCGTCGCTTACCGATGTACCGTCACGCTGGCCGAAGCTTGCGAGAATACGGCCGCGTACCGGCCAGCGCATCTGTGAAATACCGGTGGAAGAAGGCGCTGCCGCCTGATCCTTTTCGGCATCTTCGATCACCTTGTTGCTCGCCTGCGGCGGCGTGTAAGGCTTCACATCGGCGTTGGCGGCTGGTGCGGCAGCCTTGGCCGGGTTTTCCGGAGGCTGTGAAACCGCTGCGACCTGCGTTGCATTGCCCGCTGCAGCAGAAGGAATGACGAGCGCCTGTCCGACGCGGATAGCGCCGTTCGACAGACCGTTTGCCTTCTTCAACTGTTCGACAGGAACATTGTGCTTCTGCGCGATGGAGAAGAGCGAATCACCGCTCTTAACCGTGTAGGTGCCGTTCGGCGCCGGCGGCGTCGTAGCATTTGCGCCTGCCGAAGCCATATCGTTCGCCGAAGGCTTCTTGCCGTTGACGGCAGGTGCCTGCGGGACAACCGCGATATTATTATCCGTTGGCCGGGGCATGGCTGGGTTCGTCGGAAGCTGCCCGAGAACCTTTTCCTGCGCACCATTTACGGTGTTGCGCGTAGACGTTGCTGCGCTGGCGACTTTGGTTTCTGTTGCATTGACCGTGTTGTTCACACGGTTTGCGGCCATGTCCTGCGCCTGCCCGACCTGATTCTGAATGTTATTGGATGCCGCTGCGACCGGAGCCTGAACCGACTGCCGTGCCGCCGCGACCGGTGCTGCCATCGGCGCCGAAGAAACCGGAGGCAATGAATTGCGCTGAACGGAACCGGTCGATGCGGGAGCCACGGGAGCCGCAGATGCATAAAGATCGCCAGCCGGCTGCTGTGCGACACGCTGACTGGACGTAGAGCCCGTACTGATACCATCAGTGAAGCGCATCGTATCGGCACTGCACCCGGCACCAAAACCGGCAATCAGAACGATCGCGACATTCCGCAGGAGACGTTCAGACGTGTGCTGCAAAATTTGTAAACGCATGTTCAACTCGCCCATACTCGAAACTCAGTAAGGTGATTAAAACGCGTTAATGTTACTCTCTGGTTAAGAACGGCAAATCTTCGAAAAAAGATTCACCAATTAAATACCATAAGCGCACAAAACGACCGAAAGCCCTCCCTGGCACTGCCAAAGAGAGCCTGATAGCCATCATTTTGACGAATCGATACGCGCTCCGTTCACAGAACGGACGAAACGCCCTCGATGAAAGGCTGATAGCGGACCACCATCAGGTCCTCCTGCTCGAATCGGCTGCCGACCTTGGCGATACGTGTCATGATCTGTCGACCATCTCCCGGACCGATCGGAGCGATCAGCACGCCATGCGTTGCCAGAAGATCAACGAAATGACGCGGCACTTCGTCGAAAGCAAGCCAGATCAGGATGCGGTCAAAGGGGCCACCCGGCATTCCATGGCGACCATCGGCATGTTTGACCATGATGTTTTCGCGCTTAAGCGACACGAATTGCTGCAAGGCGTGGTCGCAGAGCTTGCGATAACGTTCGACTGTTGTGACACGACCGGCGAGCGAAGACATAACAGCAGCCGTGAAACCGGAGCCGGTTCCGATCTCCAGCACACGATGGCCGGGTTCCAGCTTGAGCGCGGCGATGGCGCGAGCCTGATCATCAATGCCCTCCATGTACTCGCCGCAGTCGAGCGGCGCAGTACGGGAGCTGTAGGAAAGATGAGACCATGACGACGCGAGAAAGCTCTGGCGTGGTGTGGACTCGATAGCTGCAAAAAGGCGCGGATCGTCAATCCCGTACCCGCGCATTCGCATAACGAAGGATGCGAATCCTTCTCTGTCCGAAAGCCGTGGGCGCTCAGACGCTGCCTGCCTCATGCTTCAACCCCAAGTGCTGCGCTCAATTCTGCCCGAACCTTATGCGCGGTCAGATCGAGGTGCAACGGGGTTACAGAAATGCAATCGGAACGAATGGCTGCAATGTCGCTGTCATCCGCAACCGGCGCCTTGCCCCGACCAAAATGCAGCCAGAAATACGGGAAGCCACGCCCGTCGCGACGTTCGTCGAGGCGGGCATCATGGCTGAGCTTGCCTTGAGCTGTGACGCGCGTTCCCTTGACTTCATCCGCACCGCAGTTCGGGAAGTTAAGATTCAACAGGACGCCTTCCGGCCATCCTGCCTCCATCAGCTTTTTTATAAGATCAGGCGCGTGCGTTTCCGCCGTTTCCCACGGCACGATGCGGCGATCGCCTTCATATTCATATTCCTGCGACAGCGCGATAGACCGCACACCGAGCAACGTGCCCTCCATGGCGCCGGCAACTGTACCCGAATAGGTGACATCGTCGGCAATATTCGCGCCGGAGTTCACGCCCGAAAGAATGAGATCGGGCGCACCCGGCAGAACGTGGCGCACACCCATGATGACGCAATCGGTCGGCGTGCCGCGCAATGCGAAATGACGATCATCGATCTGGCGAAGGCGAAGCGGTTCCGACAGCGTCAGCGAATGCGCGAGGCCGCTCTGGTCGGTTTCCGGAGCGACAACCCAGACATCGTCGGAGAGCTTGCGTGCGATCCGCTCCAGAACTGCGAGGCCTTCAGCGTGGATACCATCATCGTTCGTCAGCAGAATTCGCACGTCGTCACTCCTTCATTTATCAATAAATGTGATTCACGCAGCTTTCTCTATCCGCGTGAGGCCGCCCATGTATGGCTGCAATGCTTCAGGAATATGAATGCTGCCATCTTCTTCCTGATAATTTTCCATGACGGCGATCAGCGCGCGTCCGACGGCGACACCCGAACCGTTCAGCGTATGCACGAAACGGGTCGACTTCTCGCCTTCCGGACGATAGCGGGCATTCATGCGACGGCCCTGGAAATCACCGCAGACCGAGCAGCTGGAAATTTCGCGATAGGTGTTCTGGCCGGGCAGCCATACTTCAATGTCGTAGGTCTTCTGTGCGCCGAAGCCCATGTCGCCAGTGCAGAGCACGACGGTACGGAACGGCAAGCCAAGGCGCTTCAGCACCTCTTCCGCACAAGCGGTCATGCGCTCATGCTCTTCAACCGAGCTGTCGGCATCGGTGATCGACACCATTTCCACTTTCAGGAACTGGTGCTGGCGCAGCATGCCGCGCGTATCACGACCGGCAGAACCCGCTTCCGAACGGAAGCATGGGGTCAGCGCCGTGTAGCGCTGGGGAAGCGACTTGGTGTCGACGATTTCATCGGCAACCAGATTGGTCAGCGGGACTTCGGCGGTTGGAATCAGCCAGCGACCATCCGTCGTGCGGAACAGATCTTCCGAAAATTTCGGCAGCTGGCCCGTGCCATAGACAGCTTCATCGCGCACCATCAACGGCGGCATCGTTTCGGTATAGCCGTGTTCCATCGTGTGCAGGTCGAGCATGAACTGGCCAAGCGCACGTTCGAGACGCGCAAGCGGCCCCTTCAACACGGTAAAGCGCGAACCTGCGAGCTTTGCAGCGCGTTCAAAATCCATGTAACCGAGCGCCTCACCCAACTCGAAATGTTCTTTCGGCTGAAAGGCAAAGTTTCGCTGGTTGCCGACGCGACGAACTTCGACATTGTCGCTTTCGTCCTTGCCGAGTGGCACGTCTTCGAGCGGAATATTGGGAATGGTCGACAGAGCGTCGTTCAGTTCCTTGGTCAGGCGACGCTCTTCGTCCTCAGCCTGCGCAAGAAAATCCTTCAACTCCGCAACTTCGGCCTTCAGCTTGTCAGCCTTCGCCGCGTCCTTCGCAGCCATGGCCTTGCCGATTTCCTTCGAAGCGGCATTGCGGCGCTCCTGCGCAGCCTGAACCTTGCCGACATATTCGCGGCGTTTTTCGTCCAGCGCCATCAATTCGGACGACAGCGACTGAGCCCCACGCTTGGCGAGCGCTTTGTCGAGGGTTTCAGGGTTTTCGCGAATCCATTTGATGTCGAGCATGGGAAAAGCCGTTTCGTGAAATTGAACAGAAGCGAGGCCGCACAACCTGCGACCTCACAGAATCATAGTGACAAATCAGGACGATGAAGCGTTGTTTTCAGCGTCGGAAGCTTCCTGCGCCTCATCCCGCTTCTTCTCGATCATGCGAGCCACGATGATTGAAATCTCGTAGAGAAGGATTGTTGGCAAGGCAAGGCCGATCTGGCTCGCCGGATCGGGCGGGGTCAGGACCGCTGCAACGACGAAAGCAATGACAATTGCATATTTGCGCTTGTCCTTCAGGCCAGCCGACGTCACCAGTCCGACACGGGCCATCAGGCTCGTTACCACCGGCAGCTGGAAGACCAGACCGAACGCAAAGATGAGCGTCATGATAAGGCTCAGATATTCCGATACCTTCGGCAGGAGAGAAATCTGCACTTCACCGGCGCCGCCAGTCTGCTGCATTGCGAGGAAGAACCACATCACCATCGGCGTGAAGAAGAAGTAGACGAGCGCGCCGCCTGTCAAAAACAGGATCGGCGATGCAATCAGGAACGGCAGAAACGCCATGCGCTCATGCTTGTAGAGACCCGGCGCCACAAACTTGTAAATCTGCGCGGCAATGATCGGAAATGCCAGCACGATGCCGCCGAACATGGCCACCTTCACCTGTGTGAAGAAGAATTCCTGCGGCGCGGTATAGATCAGTTCCGCTTTCGAGCGATCCATGCCCGCCCAGTCGAGCGCCCATTGATAAGGCACGACAAGCAGGTTGAAGAGCTGTTTGGCAAAAGCGAAACAGAAAATAAATGCCACGAAAAATGCCAGAATTGCCCAGATCAGGCGGCGGCGCAGCTCGATCAGGTGCTCAAGCAGAGGCGCTGCGCTCTGTTCGATTTCGTCCTCGTCGCGTGTCACGCTTTGGTTCCTGTCTTCTTCGTGGTCTTCTTGGCAGTTGTGGCGGCACCAGCCTTGACCGTTCCAGCCTTTGCCGTTTCCGCTTTCGCCGCTGCGGGCTTTCTGGGAGCAGGCTTTGCAACGGAAGCCGCCTTCGGCGCAGCCTTCGTTTTGGCTACAGTGACTTCGGCCGCTTTATTCTCTGCCTTCGGTGCAGTCTTTCGGGTCGCCTTCTTGGGCGCTGCGGCTTTTTCCACAGCAGGCGGAACCGGTGCGCCACCGGCATCAACCGGCGTCGTCACTTCAGCGACTTTTTCAGGTGTCGCCGGAGACATGGAAGACGTGGACTGAAGGCCCGAGCGCAGATCCTCGCCCGCACTTCGAATCGGATCGAATACCTGCGTGATCTTCGGGCGCGGGTCCAGCTTGCGGGTCTCGTCGATGATGTTCTTGACGTCGTCAAGCTCAGCCTCTTTCAAGGCTTCGTCGAACTGCTGCTTGAACTCATTGGCGGTGGCACGCATGCGCGCTGTCGCCTTGCCGAATGCACGCAGCATTTTCGGCAAATCCTTGGGACCGACCACCACGATCATCACGATCGCAATAATCAGAAGTTCAGACCAACCGATGTCGAACATATTCTTGATACCCCGCGCAATTCGCGCGCGCGTCCCGTCTTTCGGCGGAAAACCGCACTTGTAAATGGCAAAATATGCTGCGCGCGCTTGCACGTGCGCAGCATGCTTTATCCGTTAGATCAGGACTTGGTGGTTTTCTTGACGTCGTTGACGGTTTCGTCAGCCTTGGCGTCGATCGTACGACCCGAATCCCGCGCGTCATCCTTGGCGTCTTCGTCGGACATGCCCTGCTTGAAGTTCTTGATGCCCTTGGCAACATCACCCATCAGCTCGGGAATCTTGCCGCGGCCAAACAGAAGAAGGACAACCGCCAGGACGATCAGCCAGTGCCAGATGGAAAAGCTACCCATTTTATTCCTCTCATTGCCGCGAACGCGCGGCATGTTCCTGCAATGCCAGTTACGATTTAAGCGCTTTCAACAAATCTTTCAAACAGAAGTGTGACGGTGAACGGCTTTGCGACAAATAAAATTGGCTCCAAAGGCCATACTGAGACTATTCACCGCGTGGGGCGAGCAAGCCAAGGCTTTCCAGATCGATATCTTCGAGCGGCTCTTCGTCTTCTGTCAGCTCATCCGGGTCGATATTCGGCACCGGAACGGCAAAGCTCGATGGCATACGTGCCGAGAGCAGCCCTGCCCCGCGCAGCTCTTCCAGTCCCGGCAAATCGCGGATTTCCGGAAGGCCGAAATGGTCGAGAAACGAGTCGGTCGTGCCATAGGTGACCGGACGACCGGGCGTACGGCGGCGTCCGCGCAATTTGATCCAGCCGGTCTCCATGAGGACATCCAGTGTGCCCTTTGAGGTCTCCACACCACGGATATCTTCCAGCTCGGCGCGCGTGACCGGCTGGTGATAGGCGATGATGGCAAGCACTTCCATCGCGGCGCGGGACAGCTTGCGCTGCTGCACAGCTTCGCGGCTCATAAGAAAGGCGAGATCGGGTGCCGTACGGAACGCCCACGCACTGCCAACCTGAACAAGGTGCACGCCGCGCGTTTCATATATTTTCTGCAAATGTTTCAAAACTGGCGCGACGTCAACATTGGCAGGCAGACGTTCAGCCAATGCGCGTTCGGAAACCGGTTCAGAGGACGCAAAAACAATGGCCTCGACAATGCGCGCAAGATCAGCAAGCCCCTGCGTCAAGACAGAAACTTCCGTTTCGATCTGATCGTCGTCACTATCGATTTCAGCCAGATTTCGACGTTCCGCCTCAGACATCCTCGTCCTCATCCAATTCGCTGATATCTCCTGTCGCCCGGATATAGATCGGCTCGAAAGGAGCGTTTTGCCTGACTTCCAGTTTGCCTTCACGCACAAGCTCAAGACTGGCGGCGAAGGAACTCGCGAGCGCCGAAGCTCTTTCTCGGGGCGAAAGCGCATAATCGATCAGGAAGCGATCGAGAGAAATCCAGTCGCCCACCGATCCCATCAAACGCACGAGTGCCACACGAGCTTCCTTCAATGACCAGACTACGCGCTTGGCAATCTGCACCTGCGACACGGCCTGTCGCTGGCGCTGCGAAGCATAGGCGGTCAGAAGATCGTACAGCGTTCCAGAAAACTGGCTGGTCCTGTCCACCATGACCATTTCCGGCATACCGCGCGCAAAAACATCCCGCCCCAGCCGGTTGCGGTTGACGAGTTTCGCCGCCGCATCGCGCATGGCTTCAAGTCTCTTCAAACGGTAATGCAACGAAGCAGCCAGTTCTTCGCCGGTCGCTCCATCATCGCCCTGTTGCTTCGGGATCAGCAGCTTCGATTTGAGATAGGCAAGCCATGCCGCCATGACGAGATAGTCGGCCGCAAGTTCGAGGCGCAAGGCGCGTGCCTGTTCCACGAACACCAGATACTGCTCTGCAAGCGCAAGAACGGAAATACGGGCGAGATCGACGCGCTGGCTCCGCGCAAGATGGAGCAGCAAATCAAGCGGGCCTTCAAACCCCTGCACATCGATGAGAAGCGACGGTTCACTTTCGCTACGTTCGGAATCGCCCTGCCACAGCGCATCCATCGGCACGAGCGTGCCGTCTTTGCCGTCTGTGTCTGCTCCCGATGCCGCCAAACCCGTTTCCCTGCTGATAAGGTCCACCGGCGGTTCAGTCCGCCGGTGAAGTCAGTTTACCAAGTTTTGACGATTACGCTATCAGTTCGAACATGGCGTTGAATTCTGCGCGCAGTTCGTCCTCATCGGAAAGATCGGGATCGCCCGCATAGACTTCCGCCAGATCGGCACGACGCTTCGCCTTGCCTTCAAGAACCGGCACACGCGCTGCAACCTGCTTCAGTTCTTCCATCACACCTGCGCAATAGAGAACCATATCGCAACCGGCACCGATGATGCCGTCCGCAATGTCACCGAGTCCGCCCGAAAGCGCCTTCATGGAAATGTCGTCGCTCATGACAAGACCATCGAACTGGATGACATCGCGAATGATCGTGTTGATGACAGTCGGTGACAATGTCGAAGGGCGCTGCGGATCGATGCAATCGAATACGACATGCGCCGTCATTGCCATTGGCAGGTCATTGAGCGCCTTGAACGGCACGAAATCATGCGCAACCAGCTCATTCAGGGGAACCGTGACACGCGCCAGCTCCTTGTGGGTGTCGGCAAACGCACGGCCGTGCCCCGGCATATGCTTGATCACAGGCAGCAAACCACCGGCAAGCAAGCCTTCAGCAGCAGCTCGCCCCATTTCTGCAACCGCCTGCGGGTTCTTGGAATAGGCTCGCGCGCCGATAACATCATGTGCGCCTTCGACGGGTACGTCCAGAACCGGCAGGCAGTCCACATTGACACCAACCTTCAGCAAATCGAATGCATGCAGGCGGGCATGAAGCCACGCAGCTCGCAGACCTGCTTCCCGATCACGCGCATAGATCGCACCGACTTCCGAGGCCGAAGGATAGTTTGGAACGAGCGGCGGGCGAAGGCGCTGCACGCGTCCACCTTCCTGATCGATGAAAACCGGCGTCTGGTGCCGGCCCGTCAGGTCGCGCATGTGCGCCGTCAGCTCGGAAACCTGTTCCAGACTTTCGACATTGCGCGCAAAAAGAATAAAGCCCCAAGGTCTTTCATCGCGGAAAAACGCGATTTCGTCCTCAGTCAGTTTCGTTCCCGACACACCGGCAATCCATGCCTTGCACTCTTTCATGCGCTCTTCCCCAAAATTGTCTGGAAATGCTGTACTCAAACAACCCTGCCCCGGTTTAACCGAAAAGAACAAGGCTTGGTAGTGGACCATGAAAAAGGGCGACCGAGGCCGCCCTTTCCATATTCAATGCCCGACAAATCACTGCGTTACGAAGCAGCTGCCGCCAGCGGACTTAAGGCGTCCGCAAAGTGCGGATGCATCTTCCTTGGAACCACCCTGAACACGGACACGATAGTAGGTGCCCTTGCCCGGAATGTCGGCACGCTTGATGTCGACGCTGCGGCCACCGATTACGCTGCCATACTTTTGGGCCATATTGGCATAGGACTTCTGTGCCAGCTCGGCAGATGGCTGCGAAGCAATCTGGATGAAATAACCGCCTACACCTGCTGCCGATGCAACCTGCGGCGCTGCCGGAGCAGGATTGGTTGCAGCGGGGGCCTGCGTGCGCTGCGGAACATTGCCGACGATGTTGACCGGTTGTTCAGCAGGCCGTGATGGCACCACCGGAGCACGGACAGGAAGACGCGGCGCTTCCGCAGCCGGCTCAGGCTGTTGTGCCACAGAAGCCGGTGCAGGTGTTTGCGCAGCCGGTTCTGCCGGTGCATTGCCAGCGGCCAGCGCAGCAATTTCATCACCACCGGCGGGAGCCGCCGGCTGAGCAGTGTTTGCTGGTGGCAGCTGCAAGGCTGTTTCCTGCGGAGCCGGAGAAGGTTGGACAATAGAGCCGTCTGGACGAACAATCATGGTTTCCACTTCGCGCGGCTGGACCAACGGCGCATTGTGGTTCGCGTTCTGATTCTCGGCCGAAGCATTATTCGTCACTGGCGGCTCGTCAGGCGTATTGTCCGCCATGTTCTCGCTGTCATCCGTGCCGGAAATGTCCACTGGCTCTTCACCGGAAGTAATCAGAGACTTTTGTTCCGGATTGTTCGGCAGCGTACCGGCAACGCGGTCATAAACTGCCTTGTCCTGGTTCGGTACCGTGGCACCGCCCGGATTTTCCGGCTGCATTTTGATCGGCTGATTGTCGGCACGAATCACGACCGGCTCACCGGAACCGCTACCTCCGAGGAAGTGATAGCCGATCCCGCCAAGAAGCACCGCCGCACCGGCCACGCTGGCCAGAATAAGACCACGGCGGCCACGAACCGGGCGATTACGATAAGCTTCGGCAGCGCTGCCAAGATCATCGTCCGCCTGCATCGCAGCGCGTTCGCCAAAGTCGCCTCCTTCAAGGGTCTGTGCACCCTGGGCTGCCCAATGGTTATAGAAGTCGTCTTCATTGCCCAACGGATTGGAGGCTTTTGGCTGTGCTGGCGCCTGGGCTGTTGCCTGTGAGCGGCCATACGCTCCCGCAGCTGCGGCAGCGCCGACGCCCACTGCTGCAGCACCGACGGCAGCACCAAGGCTGGCGCCGGTGTTTGGCAGATAGCTCGAAGCGCTTTCGCGGAATATGTCCTCAAAAGCCCTGTCAGCTTCGCTCTGTGCGTCTGTTTTTGCCGATTCATCCACACCAACCGTGTTGAAGACCTCGGCGAATTCGGCTTCGAGATCAGTCAAACCGGCGTTGGCTTCTTCTTCGCTGTAGTTGATTTCCGGTAAATCGAGGGAATGCGTCTGCTCGACCTTTTCTTCGGCCACGCTCAAGGTTTCGACTTCGGGCGCCGGGGCGCTGACCGCAGCCGTATGAGCACTGCCGAACTGCTGGAACGAAGTCGATGAAGAACGGTAATCGTCGTCCGAACGCACCGCATGTGCGTAGGCGGTGGCTTCTTCTTCAGGTTCCGAGCTCAGATCGAGATCATCTTCCATGAAGAAATCATCTTCGCTGAAAGCGTTCTCATCCTGAATGCTGGAAACATCTCCGGACGTTTCGAAACCGAAATCATCTTCCGAAAGGCTGATTTCATCCAGCTCCGAAAGATCGTCTTCGGTTCCTTCAGCAGCGATTGCAGCCGCTGTTTCCTCAACATCAAACGAAAAATCGTCGTCGAAAGAGAAATCGTCGTCGTCGCCAAGAGAAGGCGCTGTTTCTGTAACCGGCGCATAGTCGGTCTGCGGGGCTGTCGCCACTGCGTCCTGCCCTGCGATGCCCGAGGAGAAATTGCTCCGCGTATAGTACGGATATCCTGCAGGCACGACCTGAGGCTGAGGCGCATAGGTTTCAACGGGTGCAGCCGTCTGTGGTGCGGCATCATAAGCCGGCTCATCGAGCTGCAGATCATCGAAATGCAAATCTGCAAGCTCGGTCTCGTCTTGATATCCAACATTCTGCACCGGCACCACGTCGTGGTGGACGTAGGGCTCCTCTGCAGGCGCGACATGGGACGCGACATGGGAAAACCGGGTCTCGTCGTGAGACACTGGCTGCGGCTCATCGCCGAAAAGGAGATTTTCCAGCTCGTCCTCAAGCGAAACCGTCGCAGCGGTGGCATAGGACTGTTCGGCAGGCTCAACAGCCTGAACGTTCCATTCATGATCGCGCGCAGGCTGATAAGCCTCTTGATGCGGCTCTATGGCTGGCTGATAGATGGTCGGATCGTAATCGGTCTGATCGACATGAAGCGGCTCGACAGTTTCCCGGCGAGCGTAGACCGACGACGATGCGACATAGGTCTCTTCGTTCGAATCGCGTGCAGCCGAATAATCACTGTAGTCGAATTGCGGCACAGGTTCAGTTCGGTCAGTTTCTTCGAACTCAAGTGCTTCGAATGAGGGCGTTTCCAATTCCGGCGCCTGCTCATCTTCATCCATTTGAAGATCAAGCTCGTCTTCCAGAGCCGAAGCAAGTTCTTCCTCATGAATCAGAGGCTCATCCAACAGATGAGAATCATCTTGTGCTGGGGTCGCTGCGAACTGGGACTGGTCCTTAGGCTGAGAATAATCATTGAAGTCACCGAGCAATTCGCGCTCCAGATCCAGCGATGGATCGAAGCCCGGCTCTGTCCGGTTATCTTCAAAGTAACTAGGTCGGCGCTCATTCCAAGCGACGTTGTCATCAGCAGGCGTGCCGAAGTCCATGATCCGCGACAGTTCCATCAGTGGATCGTCTTCGTGCAACGGACGCTCGCCGTAATTACGGGGATTTGCACTGCTGTCCGTCATAGCGTGTTCCTAACTCAAACCCTGGACGTCGCAAGACGTCTCCATACATTGCTTTGTAGCGAGGCAATGTGGGCAAAAGTTGACGGAAGTTTCCTGCGCCAGAAGGAAGACCAATGACTTGCGTTCATTATGGCCTTCCACCTGTTCGACTTGCCAACTTTTGCCTTCAATCAGTCTTTCGACCTGAAAAGCTTCGTGACAGTCGCCTGACCTCCGAAGTCATCTCGAACCACATAGTGCGGCCCGTGAGCTGCGGAGACCATTCTTCGAGTATAATCCATCTCAAAAGGCTTTCACCTTCGAACTATACTCTAGCGCATTTCCGTTGGAGCATCCGCACCGATTATCGTCAATCCGGAAGTCAGCACATCGGAAACAACCTGTACCAGCCCTAGCCTGGCTAATGACAAGTCTGGATCGTTAACCTTAATAAAACGTAAGTCCGGGTTCTCTGTGCCTCTATTCCACTGCGAATGGAACGCGCTGGCGAGATCATAGAGGTAAAAAGCAAGCCGATGCGGCTCCTGGTGAATGGCCGCAGCCTCGATCAGACGCGGATATTCGGCCAGCTTGCGAACAAGAGCAATTTCGCTCTCATCGGTCAGCTTGTCAAAATGCGCAGCCATACCGACTCGGTCGAGATCGGCGAGGCCAAGCTGATCGGCAGCCTGACGGAAAACCGAATGGCAACGCGCAGAAGCATATTGCACGTAGAAGACCGGATTATCCTTCGACTGCTCCGTCACCTTGGCAAAATCGAAATCCAGCGGCGCATCGTTCTTCCGGTAAAGCATCATGAAACGAACCGGATCGCGGCCGACTTCATCTACGACGTCGCGCAGCGTGATGAATTCGCCTGACCGCTTCGACATGCGCACAGGCTCGCCATCACGGAACAGCTTGACCAGCTGGCAGAGCAACACCGTCAGCTTCGCCTTGCCATCGGAAACAGCCCTTGCGACCGCTTCCAGACGCTTGACGTAGCCGCCATGATCGGCACCCAGCACATAGATCATCTCGTTGAAGCCGCGGTCGTACTTGTCCTTGAAATAGGCCACGTCGCCTGCAAAGTAGGTGAAAGCGCCATCGGACTTCATCAGAGGACGGTCGATATCGTCACCCACTTCCGTCGAACGGAACAATGTCTGCTCGCGATCTTCCCAGTCTTCCGGAAGCTGACCCTTCGGGGGCGGCAGCTTGCCCTTGTAGACATGGCCCTTGAGCGTCAGATCGTTGATTGCATTGCGAATCGCCCGTGCGTGATCAACATGCAGCTTGCGCTCGGAGAAGAACACGTCATGGTGCACGTTGAGCGCATCGAGATCGGCACGGATCATCGCCATCATGGCATCGATCGTGCGATCCTTTACGAGAGCAAGGGCTTCGGCTTCCGGCATTTCCAGAAGCTTCGAACCAAATTCCTTGGCAAGCTCCTGCCCGACCGGAACGAGATAGTCGCCGGGATAAAGACCAGACGGAATTTCACCGATATTTTCACCAAGTGCTTCACGGTAGCGCAGCATGACGGACCGCGCCAACACATCGATCTGCGCACCGGCATCGTTGATGTAGTATTCCTTAACCACATCATAGCCTGCAAATTTCAGCAGATTGGCCAGAACATCACCCACGACTGCGCCACGGCAATGGCCTACATGCATCGGGCCCGTCGGGTTTGCCGAAACATATTCGACATTGACCTTCGATCCTGCACCAAGCTTGGAGCGACCGAAATCCTTACCTTCATTCAGCATCGCCGAGAGTTCGCGTTGCCAGTAAGTGGCCTTCAGACGCAGATTGATGAAGCCCGGACCGGCGACATCAACCGTGTCGACGTCGGTATCCGAGGCAAGAGCCTCGGCGATGCGACCGGCAAGTTCACGCGGATTCTGACCGACGGCCTTGGAGAGCACCATCGCAGCATTGGTTGCGATATCACCATGGGAAGCATCTCGCGGCGGCTCGACACCGATGCGCGAAAGGTCTAAATCGCCACCGTCTTTCGGTTTCAGATCAATATCTTGCAACGTCTTTTTGATACGTGCGTCGAAATCTGCAAAGATATTCATGGTCTGTCCTGTCAGGCTTACGCCGGGCTTTGTTTTGTCGCATTGTCCGACGCAAAACCGCTTCGCACTTTTGCTGGAAATGCTCTAATCCTGTACGGAATCCGGTCAAACTGCCGATAGATGCCGCTTCGTTTGGCCCCCGATTAAGCTAAATCGGGTGTGTGGTCAAACAATCGTCGGTGTTCTCGCACGGCATAATTGTCAGTCATCCCGGCAAGATAGTCAGCGACCCGCCGCGCCCGCGCCGCCTCATCCAGCGTCTCGCAGCCCGATTGCCACTCTGACGGCATGATCGACGGATTGGTGAAACAGGTATCAAAAAGGTCCTGCAATATCTTGTCGGCGGCATGTCTGCGCACCACGACGCTGTCGTGGAAATAGAGATTCTTGAACAGAAACCGCTTCAGCACTTTTTCGTCGGTGCGCATGGTATCGGAAAACGCCACCAGTGCGTGCGACTGGCCATGCACATCTTCAACGCTCTGCGGTTTTGCCACGGCCAGACGGCGCTGGGCCTCCTCGATCACATCTTCCACCATGATGGTGATTTGCCTGCGCACCAGCTCATGTCCGGTTCGCACGGGATCGAGATCGGGATAACGCGCCCGCACGAGATCGAGCAGGCGTTTCGTCAACGGCACTTCGTCAAGCGCATCAAGGCTCAAAAGCCCTGCCCGCAAGCCGTCATCGATGTCATGAGCGTTATAGGCAATATCGTCGGCAATGGCCGCGCATTGCGCTTCGAGACTGGCGAACCGCGTGAGCTCCAGATCATAGCGTTCATTGAAGTCGAGGATCGGCAACGGAACAGCGGCATCCGGATGTGCTGCATGAGCGCCCAACAGCGGCCCGTTGTGCTTGACCAGCCCTTCCAGCGTTTCCCACGAGAGATTAAGCCCGTCGAAATCGGCATATCGATGTTCGAGCTTGGTCACGATCCGGAGCGACTGTGCATTATGGTCGAACCCGCCGAACGCCTTCATGCGATCGTTGAGCGCTTCCTCGCCCGTATGGCCAAAGGGTGTGTGGCCAAAATCGTGGACAAGCGCTACCGCCTCGGCCAGATCTTCATCGAGCCGCAATGCGCGCGCCAACGCACGCGCAATCTGGGCGACCTCTATCGTATGCGTAAGCCGCGTGCGGTAATGATCGCCTTCATGAGCGATGAAAACCTGCGTCTTATGTTTCAGACGACGAAATGCTGTGGAATGGATGATACGGTCGCGGTCGCGCTGGAATGGCGTGCGGGTCGGGCTTTCCGGCTCTGGCACCAGACGACCACGGCTCCGTGCAGGATCACAGGCATAGGGCGCGCGTTCGCGATAACCGAAGCCTATTCCTTCCAGCGACATTGCGATGCATCCTTCACTGTAATATGATTACACAAAACTGGTGCGAATATTGACTTCCGCAGTTCGCGTTCATAGCTATCAGCTAATCATGAAGGCAAGTATGCGGCTATCGGAAATCTGGAGAAATCACCCGGTTCGATATTCGCAATTGCAAACGGAACAAGGCAGATGACAGGCATTACCGTTTCAGATTCCGCAGCAAAGCGGATCGCCAAGATTCTCGGATCGGAACCGGGAAAGACTGCCCTTCGCGTTTCTGTCGAGGGCGGCGGGTGCTCCGGTTTCTCCTATAAATACGATCTGGTTGATGAGCAGACCGACGACGACATCGTCATCGAGAAGCTCGGCGCCAAGGTGCTGATCGATTCCATTTCAGTTCCCTATATGGATGGTTCGGAAATCGATTTCGTCGACGATCTGATGGGACAGTCGTTCCAGATCCGCAATCCGAACGCCACTTCGGCCTGCGGCTGCGGAACCAGCTTCGCCATCTGACGGGCGCGCGAATACGCGAATAGAAGATTTAAAACCGGCTGCCATGTGGCGGCCGGTTTTTTTCATGGCTGCCGGAAAACAACCGGCCTCAAACCTTTACCGAAGCGACCGTCGCTTCGATGTGATCCACCAGGGCATCCGGCAGGCCGAGACGACCAGCCAGCATATCCAGATATCCACGTTCAGCCCTGTTATCGGGGTCTATTGCAAGACGCGAAGCCGTATAAAGCTCGACCTTCTGCTCCTCAGTCTGCGCGGCTGAAACCAGAACATTGAGATCAACGGGATCGGCAAGCTCCTTCTCAAGGAAGGCTTCCGCCTCGTCATCAAGACCGGAAATCTTCACCTTCTCCATGATGCGAGCCCGCTCGGCATCATCAATATGACCGTCGGCTTTGGCGGCGGCAATCATCGCCTGCACGAGTGTCAGCGCAAAACTGTTGCTCATAGCGGGAGATTGCGGGTGAAACGGAGAATCGGCCGGGGGCGGAGGAAGAAGCTCGGGCTCCTTCGCGACCGGCTGTTCGGCCGTCTGCGGTGCCTGACCGGACTTGTAATTTTTGTAGGCAAGATATCCCAATCCGGCGATGGCAGCGATGCCGCCGACGGTCGCCACATTGCCTGCGAGCTTGCGCCCGGTCTTCGTGCCAAGAATGGCGGCGGCAATGGCTCCCGTTGCAAGCGGGTTCTTCTTTGCCAGGTCTGTCACCTGCCCGGCCTTGTCGCGGACACTTCCCGACGTACCGGGTACTTGTGATCCCAGAAACTGCTCGAGAAGTTTCTTGGCGTCGAACATTCGAATATCTCCTGTTTGGCTCCTGTCCAGAGCAAATAGGAATGCAAAACCGCCAATACAAATAGTCTTGAGCCGATTTTTCCCCGGAAATCGAAATTGTGGCCGATGAAAAGCTGTGACGCGCGATTGCGCCCTGCTTGCCCTCACCTCCCCAAGCGCATAATCATAGCGATATGAAAATCGCGACCTGGAACATCAACGGCGTCAAAGCCCGTATCGAGAACCTCCAGCACTGGCTGAAGGAGTCCTCGCCCGATATTGCCTGCCTGCAGGAAATCAAGTCGGTCGATGACCAGTTTCCGCGCCTGGAGATTGAAGCGCTCGGCTATCATGTGGAAACACACGGCCAAAAGGGCTTAAACGGCGTCGCACTTCTGTCCAAGAAATCGCCGGATGAGGTCAATCGCGGTCTTCCCGGCGACGATGGCGATGAGCAGGCGCGCTTTATCGAAGGTGTCTACTCAACAGACAAGGGCGTTGTCCGCGTCGTTTCACTTTACCTGCCGAACGGCAATCCCGTGGACACGGAGAAATTTCCATACAAGCTTTCGTGGATGCAGCGGCTTGAGCTGTGGGCGAAAGATCGCCTTGCTCTTGAAGAACCTTTGGTGCTTGCCGGTGACTATAACGTCATTCCCGAGCCGGACGATGCCAAGAATCCCGAGCAGTGGGTGGGCGACGCGCTCTTCAAGCCACAATCGCGCCAGGCATTCCGCAGGCTTGAAAATCTGGGCTTTACCGATGCAATCCGTGCGTCAACCGACGATAGCGGGATTTACTCGTTCTGGGATTATCAGGCTGGTGCCTGGCAGAAGAACAACGGCATCCGTATCGACCATCTGATGCTGTCGCCGGAGGCGGCCAATCGTTTCATATCGAGTGATGTGGAAAAGCACGTTCGTGCGTGGGAGAAGCCATCCGACCATGTGCCGGTGACGATAACGCTTTCGGTCTGAGAACTGACGCTAAATCAAGACCATAGCGTTTCCAGTTAAATCAGAAGTCGCCTTTGGTGACGTAGTCACTGGAGAGTGCAATCGCATTACGACGGTCCGCTTCGCCGGCAATCGAGAATGCCTGCTCCTGCATATCGCGTATCCATGGGCAATCTTCGGTCGGGCAGCGTTCGAAAGCTGCGGTCATCATAGCGAGGCCACGAACGGTCTTGCCTGCCTGAAACAGCATGTTGCCGAGCATGGCTTGCGCACCGGCATTACCCTTCTTGGCGGCAAGCTGGAACCAACGTGCGGCCTGAATGGAATTGCGTTCTCCGCCGTCGCCGTCGAGCAGCATTTTGCCAAGCTCGAACTGGGCAGCGGAATCACCGAAATTCGAGGCGGCCTGCACATAGAGATTGCGTGCCATACCCGGATTGGCATTGACCGGCGAGCCCGGAATGCCGCGCTTCACATAACCTGCAAGCGCCACGAGAGCGTCAGCCACATAAGAGTCGTTTTCCGAACCCGGTTCCGAACCTTCGCGAACGATCTTTTCGAAAATCTTATAGGCTTCATAGTCATTTTCCGGCACGCCGTCGCCATCGGCATACATGCGGGCCAGTTTCCACTTCGCACCCTGATGGCCGCGATCCGCAGCATAACGCAGTGCCTTGATCGCTTCGTCCTTATGACCATTCTTGTATGCGGAAAAGCCGAACTTGAAGAGTTCAAACGGGCTTCTCGACTTTTCGGAATCGTCATTAAGGTCGAAAGCAAAGGCGCTGTTACAGGCAATGGCCAAGCCGAGAGCCATAGCAAGGGCGCTATATGAAAAACTGCGGATACGCATCACAACGCTGGTCTTTCACATTCAGAGGAAACATTCATAGAGGACAGAATGCACGCTGTTTTCGTCAAGACTGAGACCCGATCTTGGCCGAAAAAAGCCTTACCATCATTGGAAAGAATAAAGGGTGCGCGAACAGGGGTGATCCTGTTCCCAATCCGTTTGCTGTGCAACAACGCGCCCTTCGTCATTCCTGCCTATCCTGCTGGAGCCTGACAGCTCTCAATACTTTGGTGGCTTCTGCCTTTCCATGATCGGTGACGCCAGTTTGTGGCGGGAAATGGGCAAAATGTGCCTGAGCTCTTTCTAACCTAAAGCAACGGTAAAGACTGTTGCTAATTGACAACAAACTGACTGTTGTTCCGATCAACAATCTGCTCTTGTTGACGTCAGCGACAGGAGCTCGCAGTCTGCGCAAAATGAAGGATGCCGGGGAGTCGCGAAGCTATCTATGAGCAAATACCGTCGCCCTTACAGACGTCCCTATCGTCCGGCTCGCAAAAGCAACAGCATAAGCTTTCGCAGTATCTTATTGACTATATTACTATTTTCTTTTTTAGCCGTGCTTATCGCCTATCTGCCAATCCAATCGGCGCCTAAAGAGGCATTGAACGGGCCGGTCTATGTGATTGATGGCGATACTGTCGTTCTCAGCAAGAAACATATACGTCTCAAGGGTATCGACGCACCGGAGATGCAACAGCAGTGTGTTCGGGCAGGAACCCCTTACGATTGCGGCAAGGAAGCCCGCAACATCTTGCGGGCCAGAATCGGGAAGTCCTCGATTCGGTGCGAGAAAGAGGGACGAGATCAGTATAATCGCGACCTGGCGCGCTGTTATCTTGGGGAAACCGACCTCAACCGCTGGATGGTTGAACAGGGCTGGGCCGTCTCCTACGGCGATTATCAGCGCGAGGAACGCGACGCCCGCCGCAACCGGCTTGGCATCTGGGCCGGTCAGTTTGAGCAACCGTCCCTATGGCGCAAGGACCATCGCGATCTTGAAATTGAACAGCCGTCCGGCCGCGAACCGTTGCTGGCTGTAATCGGCGATGGCTTTACCTATATTAGGGAACATATTCGAACCTTCATCGAAATGATCCTGCCCCGAAACTGATAGTATTCATGGAAAAACTGGACGAACTCAGTCACTCGATCCGGGCTTGCCGCATCTGTCGCGACACACCGCAGTTTCCGCCGCCCCTACCGCACGAGCCCAATCCCGTCTGCATCGTCTCGGATACAGCGAGAATTGCCATTTGCGGTCAGGCTCCCGGCATTCGCGTGCATAACACCTCCCTGCCGTTCAACGACCCGTCTGGCGATCGCCTGCGGCAATGGCTCGGCGTCTCACGTGAGGAGTTTTATGATCCGTCACGCTTTGCCATCGTCCCGATGGGCTTCTGCTTTCCCGGTTATGACAAGCATGGCGGTGATCTCCCGCCGCGCCGCGAATGCCGCCAGACCTGGCATGACCGTGTTTTCGCGGCAATGCCGCAGCTGGAATTCATTCTCGTCGTCGGACAATACGCTCTTGCCTATCACCTGCCCGACTATCGGGGCCGCAATCTGACTGAAACCGTCAGGAACTGGCGGTATTTCTTGGAGACACCCAATCCGGCGGGTCGAATCGCCCTGCCCTTGCCGCACCCATCCTGGCGCAACAGCGGATGGCTCAAAAGAAATCCATGGTTCGATGCTGAAGTTGTGCCTGTTCTTCAGGCAAAAGTGCGAGACCTCATCCAAGACGATAAATAATTTTTACTCCATTCGTTTTCATCAGAATATTTTTCCTGTAACTTCGGATCATTGCGAACCATAAGGTATGACGTTTCACCTATTCGCATAGTTCGGGAAACGATTTCTAAAACCGGGAACGGAAACGCATGGACAGGCTCGACAGGAAGATACTGCGCTTATTGCAGGAAGACGCGACACTTGCGGTGGCAGACGTTGCCAAGAAAGTTGGCCTTTCCACGACGCCATGCTGGCGCCGCATCCAGAAACTTGAAGAAGATGGCGTCATCAAGCGCCGTGTCGCCATTCTCGATCCGATCCGCGTCAATGCGCGGGTGACGGTGTTCGTATCGGTGCGCACAAGCTCCCACAGCCATGAATGGCTGAAGCGCTTTTCTGAAGTGGTTCAGGAATTCCCTGAAGTCATCGAATTCTACCGCATGAGCGGTGATGTGGATTATCTGCTTCGTGTAGCCGTGCCGGACATCGGCGCTTATGACGCTTTCTACAAGCGCCTCATCAGCAAGATCGAAATTCGCGATGTGTCTTCGTCCTTCGCCATGGAGCAGATCAAGTACACCACCGAATTGCCGCTCGACTACATGGTGCTCGACAAAGACAACAACTGATGTTTTTAAGCTATTGATTTAAAAGAAAAGCCCGCCATACGGCGGGCTTTTTGACGATGCGGTGACCGTTATTTCGAACCGGATATTCCAGCCTGTTCGAACGTGGCCATGCCGCTGTGGCACAGCGCTGCCGCCTTGACGATACCGGCTGCGAGCGCCGCACCGGTTCCTTCACCAAGGCGCATTCCCATATCAAGAAGCGGCTGCTTGCCCATCTTCTCCAGAAGCTTGCGATGGCCCGGCTCGGCAGAAACATGGCCGAACAGGCAATGGTCGATGGCTTCCGGATTGGCGGCATAGAGAATAGCTGCGGCAGCGCTTGCCACAAAACCGTCGACGATGACCGGAATTTTCTCCATGCGCGCCGCCAGAATTGCACCGGCCATGGCTGCGATTTCACGACCGCCGAGACGGCTCAGCACTTCCAGCGGGTCCTGCAGGTGTGCCTGATGGAGGGCTACGGCCTGACGAACGGCGGCGAGCTTGCGCTGCAGCAGTTCACCCGTTGAGCCCGTGCCCGGCCCTACCCAGTCTTCCGCCGTACCACCGAAGAGTGCCAGCGCGATTGCCGCTGCAATCGTAGTGTTACCGATACCCATTTCGCCGATGCACAAGAGATCGGTTCCACCGGCAATCGCTTCCATGCCGAAAGCCATGGTCGCGGCGCAGGTGCGCTCATCCATGGCCGGTTCTTCGGTAATGTCGCCGGTTGGATGCTCCAGCGCCAGATCGAAAACCTTCAGCCCCAGATCGTTGGCAATGCAGATCTGGTTGATGGCTGCGCCACCGGCGGCGAAATTCTCGACCATCTGTGCCGTGACACTTGGCGGAAATGGCGTGATGTTCTTGGCCGTAACCCCGTGATTGCCAGCAAACACCGCGACCAGCGGGCGATTGATCTGCGGTGTGCGCTTGCCAGTCCATGCGGCAAGCCATGCCACGATGTCTTCCATGCGTCCGAGCGAGCCGGCAGGCTTGGTCAGTGTAGCTTCACGCTCGCGAACGGCCCTTTCCGCCCCGAGATCAGGCCCCGGCAGATTTCGGATCAATTCTCGGAAATCGTCAAAAGGTAGGCCGCTGGCGCTCATAAGTTCAGTCCAATCAATGATGGGAGGTGTAAATTCGTTGGGCTCGTCCTATAAGCACTGACGCGAATTTTCAAATCACCTCTTTGAGTTGAAGCAACATTGAGGCGAATTATCGCGGAAATCCGTTTCGGGAAACAAAGTGGAACAGTCACTTGCAGCGAAATAGTCTCATTGGCGACACGATCCGGAGTCTGGGCTTTCTAAGCCGCCTGCCGCTTCCACAGAGCTGGTTCGAGAACGGCGATGATTCGTTGCCGCGCGATGCCCGTGCCTTTCCGCTCGCGGGAGCGGTTCTGGGCCTGCTGGCAGGCGCTGTGCTTTTCATGGCCTATAAAGTGAACCTGCCATCCCTTGCCTGCGCGCTGCTCGCGATTGGTGCCCTGGCGGCTATGACCGGCGCGCTCCATGAAGACGGTCTGGGCGATACTGCTGACGGTTTCTTCGGTGCTTCTTCGCCTGATCGTCGGCTGGATATCATGAAAGATTCCCGCATTGGAACTTTCGCGGCGCTGACGCTGATTGTCTTCGTCGGTTTGAAAGCGGCTCTACTGATGGCGATCATCGACCGCGCAGGCGCGGGATACGCAGCACTTGCGCTGGTCGGCTGCGAGGCGGCAAGCCGATCAGGCATGCTGGCATTCTGGCACGCCCTTCCTTCCGCGCGTCCCGGTGGTCTGTCCGACAGTGTTGGCCAGCCACAATGGGAGACCGTTGTTTGCGGTTTCGGGATTGGGCTGGTCTTTCTTGTCTTCACGCTCATTCCGGTGGGTGGATTTCTCTCGCTCATCAATGCGCTTGTGCTGGCAACAGGTCTGCTTTTCGGCTTTGCCAGACTTTGTATCGCAAAAATCGGCGGACAGACGGGTGACACGCTAGGCACGGCGCAGCAGATCGGTTCGGTTGCCGTCCTCGCCGGGCTTGTCATGGCCCTTTGATGCAACCACATTGCATTCATGGACACGACAACCATCGAATCCCCGTGCATATTGGTTTGCACGATAGATACGGAAACCGGCTTCTGCCTCGGCTGTGCCCGGACGCTGGATGAAATCGCACGCTGGTCCAGCATGAGTGCAGAAGAGCGAATGGCCGTCTGGGCGCTTCTCGCCGACAGGCATGAGATTATTGTAGAAAAGAGAATTGGCTGATGGGGCGCTTTTTCTGGCTCATTATTGCGGCAGTCGCGATTGTTGTCCTGCTGCTGATGTCCAACAATGACAGCGGCTCAACGCTTGGCATGGACAATGACGTGTTTGCCCGCGCAGCCTATCTGGGCATTTGGGGCGTCGTGCTTGCCGCTGGCTTGCTCGGCTCCGGCATCAAGCTGACCGACTTTGCGCGCAATATGGCCATGTGGGCCGTGATTATCCTCGGTCTCGTCGCAGGCTACCAGTATCGTTATGAGCTGCAGGACGTCGCCAGCCGGGTCACGGCCGGGCTAATCCCCGGCAGTCCTATTTCGGGCCGCAATGCCGATGGTGCCCTGACTGTCACGCTTGCAAAGGCTGCAAACGGTCATTTCGAGGTCAACGGGCGCGTAAACGGCGAACGCGTTCACTTTCTGGTCGATACCGGCGCATCTTCGGTTGTCCTGTCACAGCAAGATGCAGAGCGCGCAGGCATAGACACCGCCTCGCTCAACTATTCCGTTCCGATCATGACGGCCAATGGCACGGCAAGTGCAGCAGTCATCAATATTGCTACATTGCAGATTGGCGATATCGAACGCCAGAATGTGCGCGCCATGGTGACAAAGGAAGGCCTGATGACCGGCAGCCTGCTCGGCATGAACTTCCTGCAAACCCTCGGCGGGTTCACTGTCCGCGGCGACCAGCTTATTCTGATTGATTAGAGTGCATCCCGAAAAGTGTGAAACGGTTTTCGGATAAGATGCGCGTCGAAACAAATACTGAGAGCGCCGATCTGATCCAATCAGATCGAAACGTATTCTAAGCAGCTTCTGCTGCCGCTTCAGCCACGACGGCATAGGCCTGACGCAGCACGTCGCTGTTTGCGCCCGGCCTGGTGGCGTCTGTCGAAAGGATTTGCCGCCAGCGCCGCGCGCCCGGCTGTCCGGTAAAAAGCCCGACCATATGGCGGCTCACATGCGAAAGCCTGCCACCTGCCGCGATATGGCGATCAGTGTAAACGCACATGTCATCGATGATATCAGCGATCGAGGTATCCGCCTGATCGCCGCCATAAAGGCGCGCATCCACCTCCGCCAAAATCTCGGGGTTATGGTAAGCGGCGCGACCGAGCATCACCGCATCGACCGTCTGCAAGTGCTGCTCTGCTTCGTCCAGTGTGTTGATCCCCCCGTTGATGCCGACGAAAACATCACCAAGCCGCGCCTTGAGGCGATAGACGCGATCATAGTCGAGTGGTGGAATCTCGCGGTTCTCCTTGGGCGATAATCCTTTCAGCCAGGCCTTGCGGGCATGGACCCAAAGCGCATCAGCGCCCGCGTCAAGCGTCAGATCGGTCAAAGTGTCGAGCGCAACTTCCACATCCTGATCATCAACGCCAATACGGCATTTGACCGTAACGGGCACGGAAACGGCCTCTTTCATGGCTGAAACGCAACGCGCCACCACATCCGGGGTTTGCATGAGACAAGCGCCAAATGTACCTGACTGCACACGATCCGACGGGCAACCGACATTGAGATTGATTTCATCATAACCGTAATCGGCGCCAATCTTCGCAGCCTCTTTCAGCTTTACCGGATCGGAACCGCCCAGCTGCAGTGCCACAGGATGTTCGGCAGCATCGAAACCCAACAATCGGTCACGCGGGCCGTGAATGATGGCATCCGCCACGACCATTTCAGTGTAGAGCAATGCGTGCCTGGAAAAGAGCCTGTGAAAGTAGCGGCAATGTCTGTCCGACCAGTCAATCATGGGCGCAACAGCAAAGCGCACATCCGGATAGTTGCGTTTTTTTGATTTTATTTCAGTCATTTATACAACAATCCTGAGAATGCGATTCAGTCGCTGTCGACGCTTTCGGCATTTATTTGAATTCGGAAGGGTGCCAAAAGCCACAATTGATCGAAATGATCAAGTTTCACCAATATTGCAGTCGCTCCTCAATATAGTGAGCCGAAGCGAATTTTCATACCCGATGTGGGGACTCTGGCTGCTCCAAAGACTGTCTTCTCACCCAATAAACATTATGATCAATCACAGAAGCATTCTCCCGATTCTCATCTGCGTAGTTAAAGGACATTCAGCGTGACCTCCTTTTCCCCTTTCGGCAAATCATTCGATGCGTTTCTTTTCGACATGGACGGCACGATATTGAGTTCCATTGAAGCGACCGAACGTGTGTGGAGCGAATGGGCGATACGTCATGGCATCGATCCGGTCACATTCCTGCCGACGATCCACGGTGTTCGGGCCGTCGAAACCGTCCGTCGCCTCGCTCTGCCGGGCGTGGACCCGATCCGCGAGGCGGAGATATTGTTTCAGGCCGAAATGGCGGATCTGGACGGTATCGCACCTATCGACGGCGCGTATGACTTTCTCAGTTCATTGCCGCAAGACCGTTGGGCAATCGTTACCTCGGCGCCACTTGAACTTGCTACCCGCCGCGTCGCCGCAGCAGGACTGCCGATGCCAAAGACCATCGTTTCCGCCGAAGATGTAGAGCGTGGCAAGCCGAGCCCCGAATGTTTTCAGCTTGGCGCGAAACGACTTGGTTTCGATCCGCACAATTGCCTTGTGTTCGAGGATGCGCCAGCCGGTATCGTTGCCGGAGAAACTGCCGGTGCGAGCGTTGTCGTGGTCACCGCAACGCATCCGCACTCCCCAAAGACATCCCATCTGAGCATTGAAAGCTATCGCTCTCTGCAGCTCGATATTCTGGATAATGGCAGACTGGCGCTGGAACCGACCACGCCCATCCCGGTAGGTTAGAGCATAATCCGACCGGAGTGAAACGAGGATCGATAAGATTATGCTTGAAATAGAAATATTTAGAGCGTCGGTCTGATCCAATCAGATCGATGCTCTAAATAACCCGCCGTCCCTCTCGCCAAACGGTGCGGATGATCGGAACGTGATCGGCAATCTGCACACGAACCAGATCAGCTCGCTTGCCGGCAACAATCTCGCCGCGATCCTCCAGCCCCACCGCTTTGGCGGGGTTGGCGGAAACCAGACGAATGGCTTGAGGAAGCGAGATATTCTCGACGACATCAGCGAGAAAAAACGCCGACTGCATCATGCTGGCCGGGATATAATCCGACGATATGATATCGAGATGCCCGGCTTCGACCAGCTCGCGCGCAGACACATTTCCCGAATGCGAACCGCCGCGTACGACATTCGGCGCCCCCATAAGCACCGACATTCCGGAATCTTTTGACGCTTTCGCAGCTGTATGTGTCGTGGGAAATTCCGCGACGCGTATTCCCTGTGCCTGTGCTTCCGCGACATGCTCTGTCGTCGCGTCATCGTGGCTCGCCAGAATAACCCCGCGCTGGTGGCACAATTCGGCAATCGCCTTGCGTGTCGGCGCGGAATATTGCTGGGACTGCCCAATGCGCCGCTCGCAATAAAGCCGGAACTCTTCTTCCGAGAATTTCAGCTTGCGAATAAAATATGTCTTGTAGGTTTCGATATCCGTAAACTGACGCTGCCCCGGCGCATGATCCATCAGCGATACCAGCCTGACCAGCGCCTGATTGCCAAACTGTTCGAAGGCAGGAAGGCAATCGGGTGCCGAAACCTCGCAACGCAAATGCAGGAAATGGTCGGCGCGCAGACGGCCCGCATCGCGGCCTTCGGCAATCGCCGACGAAAGCTTGCGCATATCGTCGATACCCGTCTCGGCGTCATCATCGAAGCCAATGCGTAATGCGTCGAAAACGGTGGTAATCCCGGAGGCAGCAATCTGTGCGTCATGCGCCTGCACGGCGGCAATCGGGTTCCAGCGCACCTTGGGGCGCGGAGCATAGTGTCCTTCGAGATGATCTGTGTGCAGTTCCACCAGTCCCGGCGTCAGGAAGTCGCCTTCCATATCTTCGCCAATACTGGAGGTGCCGGTAGAGATATCGGCGATCTTGCCGCCGACGAGCTTCAGAGAACCGAGAACGACATCGTCGGAGAGCACGATACGGGCGTTGCGCAGAACCGTTTCATTTCCCATTGCTTACGGCCTCCCAACCGCTCGTGAGGCCCGAGCAGACGCAACCTTGCCACCGGTCAGAGGATGCAGCGAATGAATCTCGAAAGGAGCCCCTTTCTCAGGTTCCACGAACAGCGCGAGATTCGCAACCTCTACGGCGTCGTCCAGCAGCGGCGTAAAGAATTCGTCCAGCGTCCGCTCCACGCGAGCGCGGTCTTTCTCCTCAACCGGGCCGGTCAGGGTCATGTGAAAGCGGAACTCCTCGTAAACATAAGGATAGCCCCAGCGTTCGATGTTGTGCCGCTGTGTCTCGCTGAGACGCTCCGGCCGCCGCTTTGCAATTTCCGCCTCAGTGAGCGGTGCGCGAAACCGGTCGAAGGCAACGACAACATCATTGGCGAGCTGGTTTAGCTCAGCAACCGGCTCTTCCGGCACGAGAGCGAAGAACGGGCCAATTGCATGCAGCTTCAAACGGGGAATGACGACCGGTGACGCCGACGATGCGAAATGCATCAATGCGGAAAGCAGGTCATTTTCAGTATGTTCTTCATCCAGACGGAACGGCGCTTTCATGGTCGCATGAAAACCATAACGGCGCGGCTCTTCGGTCAGCTGGGCGATTTCAGCGGTCGCGAGCGAGCGAATCGCAGGCATCTTGACCGGTTCCCCGCTGAACGCATTGCGCCCGAGCCAGTTTGCGGCAACCTTCAAAAGCGCATCATTGGATGGCGGCGTGAAATAAATCGCATAACGCATGTCAAATCCTTGGCTGAGGTTCGCTACACGGCGTCAGCGGAACTCCAAAATATCAGGTAATGCATCGTGCTTTTGAAAAGCTATCCCGATTTTGAGGGCGATGCAGTCGGGGGATGCTTACACAATGAATGTGGCAAGTCGATAAAGGCTGGATGACTACCGACAAACCAATTTTACATAACGGCAAATTAGTATAGGCGTTAGCCCCATTGGAAGTGAGGAGACTGACATGGGCGGATTTGCGTCTATCGGCGAATGCATGATCGAGCTTTCAGGCAATGAAGGCGATCAATGGCGCATGGGTTTTGCGGGTGATACGCTGAACACCGCCTGGTACATGCGGGCGCTGATGGAGAAATCCTACCCTGTCGAATATGTGACCGCTTTCGGCGAAGACAGCTTCTCCCAGAAGCAGCGCGTATTCCTGACATCAAATGGAATCGGAATCGCCCATAGCCCCATTATTGACGGGCTTCATCCCGGTCTTTACGCAATCACGCTCAACGGCGCCGAGCGTTCCTTCACCTATTGGCGGAGCGACGCCGCCGCAAGGCGTCTCGCCAGCGACCGCGAAGCCCTTGAAAAAAGCCTGACCGGCCGTGACATCATCTATTTTTCGGGCATTTCAATCGCCATCATCCTGCCCGAGCATCGCGACACATTTTTCGATGTCTTGCGGGAGTGCCGTGCCGCCGGCTCAAGAATCGCGTTCGATCCGAATTTCCGCCACCAGCTCTGGCCCGACCGGAAAGTTGCGCAGGAGATCATCAGCGAAGCGATGCGCATTGCGGATATTGCCCTACCCACATTTCCCGATGAACAAGCGCTCTTTGGCGACAAGGATGCCGCTGCTTGTGCAGATCGCCTTGCCGCACTCGGCGTGAAAGAGATCGTCGTCAAGGACGGCACCGAACCGGCTCTGGTCGTCTCCGGCGATGAAAGTGTGTCAGTACCGTCCGTTGTGGCGCAAGCCGTGGACACCACCGGCGCTGGCGACAGCTTCAACGGTGCCTATCTTGCTGCGCGATTGAACGGGCTTGCTCCGGTGGATGCAGCCCGCAAGGCGCATCTGGTTGCAGCGCGTGTCGTTGAGATACGCGGCGCGCTCGCTCCGATGGAAACCGCACGCGCCGCTTTTGCTGATTGATTATTTTTCGCGTGAAAAGCTGAAATGGCTGGTCTGGGCGTAAATCTCACCCGGACGCAATATTGCCTGCGGGAAATACGGATATTCCAGCGATCCCGGCCATATCTGCGGCTCAAGACAGAAACCCGCGTGTTTTCCGTAAGGCTTGCCCATCAGGCCGATGCAATCATTGGCCATGGTGTTGCCCGCATAGAACTGAACGCCCGGTTCTGTCGTTGAGATATCGAGACGAATACCGGAACGAGCGCCCTTGACCGACGCGCATGGGCGCAATGGTCCCCGCGCTGCGGTCAGGCAGAAATTGCTGTCATACTGGACCTGACTGCCATTCTCCTCAAAGCGAATCGGACGGAACTCCCGGAAATCGAAAGGCGTTCCTTTGACCGGCAGAACGCGTCCGTCCGGAATGAGAGCATCATCGACCGGCATATAGGCGTCGGCGTCGATCTTGAGCTGATGATCGAGAATATCGCCCTCGCCGCCATCATCGAGATTGAAGTAGCTGTGATGTAGCAGGTTACAGACGGTCGGCTTGTCGGTCACCGCTTCCAGCCGCACGATGAGCGTCCCATCCCCGGTGAGCATATAGGTGCAGCTGACATTCAGGTTGCCGGGAAACCCCATCTCGCCATCGGTTGCCACCGTCGCAAGCGTCACGAAATCCAGACCGTTTCCGGTTATCTTCCAGACGCGATTGCCGAGCCCCTTGCTGCCGCCGTGCAGATTGTGGCGGCCCTGAAAATTTGGCTCTACCTCGTAAGTCGTTCCGTCCAGATCAAACCGGGCATTGCGGATACGATTGGCCGAACGACCCGCAATCGCACCCAGATGCGGTGAATGGGCCGGATAATCGGCAAAGTCGCGATAGCCGATCACCAGCGGAGCCGCATGGTCCTCCATGCGCAGATCCTGAATGGCTGCGCCCCAATTGATGATCCTGGCCGTCAGCGGGCCATTGGAGATCGTGAGCCGGTGAACCGCCTGCCCGTCCGGTGCATATCCAAAGATTTCCGAATTCACTTTTGCCCGCCTGTCAATGATGCAGCGATGAGATGCTCATGAAGCCGCATCATCGTGCAGTACGCAAGACACATCGTGATCAAATAATGATTTTGAACCAATCTTGATTGAATGCATGAACAAGTAGTTTTCACACTATTTTCTTCTGAAGAACCAATGATATCCTGAGCTATAAATTACTGTTTTTTATCGATAAATACTAAATTAGAGGCTTTTTCAATGAAGTCGAATTTCCAGAAAGTCATGCCTTATATTTTTAGTGAAGAAGGCGGATATGCAGACAATCCCGCTGATCCCGGCGGCGCAACCAATATGGGTATTACCATCGCAACCCTGTCCGCGTGGGACGGACATCAGGTATCGCCCGAAGATGTAAAGGAAATGACGCCAGCAACTGCCACGCAAATCTATCAGGCGCAATTCTGGAACAAGATCGACGGAGACAACCTGCCTTCGGGTCTCGACTACGCCCTGTTCGACTTTTCTGTCAATTCAGGTCCCGCACGCGCGGCAAGAATGCTGCAAGGTATTCTGGGCTTGCCCGAAGATGGAATAATTGGAGCCCAGACGGTTGCGGCCGCCAATATGCGATCTACCGACGAGGTCATCAATGCTTTGTGTGATGCACGCGCATCCTGGCTGGAAAGGTTGTCTACAGCCTCGACCTTCGGCAAAGGCTGGCTCGCCCGTGTCGAACGGGTGCGTTCTCGCGCTCTGGCGCTCGCAGCCAACGCGCCCATCATCCATGCCGCAGGACCGACGAATGATATCTCACCCAAGGCCCGTCAGGGCGATATGGCCGTCACATCTGTTTTGAAGCACCCGGAAGCTTTGGGGACAATGGGGAGCGTGACATCAGGCCTCGTGGCAATTGCATCGGGGAATGGCCCGGTGCAATACGCACTGGCAATTGTGATGATCGCCTGTGCTGCGGTTGGTCTTTGGTATTTTGTGCGGCGCGTCAGAAACGAACCCTAGCCCAGTTGTAATAACTCAGTTTTGAGAATATTTCCAAAATTAGAGTTTGTCTTTATGTTGCGCTTCGTATGTTGCGCGCCTTATATGCGGTTTTGAAAGCTCGGTGACTATGAAAGTAATATGACTTTCCCTGTCACCGGAAAAACGCTAGACACGCGCAAACAGTCAGATGCGTGCCAACTGTGGCACCGCCATGAATAAAGGAATCGAAACTTGTCCTCTACTTTTGACAAAGTCGCCGACATCATCGCCGAAACCAGTGAAATCGACCGTGACACCATCACGCCAGATAGCCACACCATCGACGATCTGGGCATCGACAGCCTCGACTTCCTCGACATCGTCTTCGCCATCGACAAGGCTTTCGGCATCAAGATTCCGCTTGAGCAGTGGACCCAGGAAGTGAACGAAGGCAAGGTTCCGACCGAAGAATATTTCGTTCTCAAGAACCTCTGCGCAAAAATCGATGAGCTGGTTGCAGCCAAAAAAGGCTGATCAGGCACATAATATGGCGGTATTGAGGGGTGAACAGAAATGTTCGCCCTGATTCCGTTTCTGGTAGCGCAAATTTTTCGCGTGTCAGAGCAGTCTCAGCATCGACGGACAAACGGGACCCATGCAGAACAATAAAGTCGTCATCACAGGTATCGGCATCATCTCCTCGCTCGGCGAAGGGGTCGATGTGCATTGGAACGCTTTCTCGAAGGCTGGCACTGAGCCGCACCTCGAAAAGGAAGCCTTTGCGCCCTACACTGTTCATCCATTGGGTGAAGTGGACTGGAGCCTGCAGATTCCAAAGCGTGGCGATCAGCGCCAGATGGAAACCTGGCAGCGCCTTGGCACCTATGCCGCAGGGCTTGCTCTGCAGGATGCTGGCATGAAGGACGACGAGGCGCTTTGCGCGACCATGGATATGGTCGTGGGTGCCGGTGGTGGCGAACGCGACATCACCGTCGATATGCAGATTCTGGATGAAGGCCGCACTCGCAACGATCGCGGCGTCATGCTGAACGAGAAACTCTCGACCGAACTGCGCCCGACCCTGTTTCTGGCGCAGCTTTCCAACCTGCTCGCAGGCAATATTTCGATCGTCCACAAGGTGACCGGTTCTTCGCGTACCTTCATGGGCGAAGAAGGTTCCGGCCTTTCGGCTATCGAAACCGCAGCCGCGCGCATTCGCACGGGTCAGAGCACTCATGCGCTGGTTGGCGGTTCCTACAATGCCGAACATTTCGACATGATTCTCGGTCACGAGCTTGGCGGACTGCTCAAGCATGATGGCTGGGCACCGCTCTGGCAGCGTGACGGTTCGGCTGGCGGCGGCATGATTTCCGGTTCCGGCGGCGTGTTCCTTGTTCTGGAAAGCGCTGACCACGCAGCCAAGCGCGGTGCACGCGCCTATGCGGAAGTTGCTGGCATCGAAAGTGCACAGATCCGGCGCCACAATGCCGATCTCACGAACACCATCCGCGAACTCATCC
Source organism: Ochrobactrum sp. XJ1 (assembly GCF_024701725.1). Classification (NCBI taxonomy): domain Bacteria; kingdom Pseudomonadati; phylum Pseudomonadota; class Alphaproteobacteria; order Hyphomicrobiales; family Brucellaceae; genus Ochrobactrum; species Ochrobactrum sp. XJ1. The sequence continues at coordinate 346,062 of NZ_VDGD01000003.1, read as the reverse complement.
TTGCAGCCAATGGCGGCAAGGACCCCTCCTATGTTGTTTCCGCTGCTTCCGGCGCCCATGAAGCGACCGGCGCGGAGAAAACCGCATTGGACGCTCTGTCAGCCACTTATCGCGGCATATCCGGCCTGACCGGTCATTTGCGCGAAGCGCAGTTCCCGCTGGCGCTGGCACTTGCGGCCATATCCGTCTGGAAAGGCGAGGCTTTTGCACCGCTGGATGCATCCGAAAAGGATGCCAGTGGCCCAATCAGCGAAGCAATTGTCACCGCAGTCGGAGCGACTCGTGCCGAAGGCGCAGCAAAGCTGGTGAGAGTATAAGATGACGAAGTATACAGACCATCTCGGCCGTCCCATTGTCGCCATCACCGGCGCAGGTGTGGTTTCCTCGCTCGGTCAGGGCAAGGAAGACAACTGGGCTGCATTGACCGGCGGAAAATCGGGTATCCATGCCATCACCCGCTTTCCAACCGACAATCTCAATACACGTTTCTCCGGAACGGTTGATTTCCTGGCCGAAAGCGATGTGGGCGCATCGGCGCTCTCCGAAGCGCTGGCCCGGCTCGCAGGTGAGGAAGCTCTTGCCCAGTCCGGTCTTTCGTCTACCGATTTCGGCGGTCCGCTTTTTCTGGCAGCTCCTCCGGTCGAACTGGACTGGAAAAGCCGGTTTGCACTTGATGCGACCGTGAAGAATGAAGGTCCGGCAAGCTATCAGCTCCTGCTGGAAGCATGCCGCCGCGCCCGTCAGAATGACCTCTTCAATACGACCCAGTTCGGCTATATCGCTGAACGCCTGTCGGAAGCTTTTGGCACGCGCGGCCTGCCGATCACGCTTTCGACCGCATGTGCCTCGGGTGCGACAGCGATCCAGCTTGGTGTCGAAGCCATCCGTCGTGGCGAAAGTGATCGGGTTCTTTCCATCGGAACTGACGGCTCCGTCTCTGCCGAAGCCCTGATCCGCTTCTCGCTGCTTTCGGCCCTTTCCACCCAGAACGACAAGCCGGAAAAGGCTTCCAAGCCTTTCTCCAAGGATCGTGATGGTTTTGCCATGTCGGAAGGGTCCGGCGCGCTGGTGATGGAATCACTCGAAAGCGCTGTTGCACGCGGCGCCAAGGTTCTGGGCATTCTGGCCGGTTGCGGCGAAAAGGCCGATGATTTCCACCGCACCCGTTCCAAGCCGGATGCTTCGCCTGCCATTGGCACGGTGCGCGCCGCATTGGCCGATGCCGGTCTGACCGAAGAGCAGATTTCCTATATCAACGCCCACGGCACCTCGACGCCGGAAAACGACAAGATGGAATATCTGGCGCTTTCGACCGTATTCGGCGACAAGCTTGCCTCCATCCCGGTTTCGTCCAACAAGTCGATGATCGGCCATACGCTGACCGCTGCGGGTGCTATCGAGGCCGTCTTCTCGCTGCTGACGATCCAGACGGGTACCCTGCCCCCGACCATCAATTATGACAATCCGGACCCGGCTATTCCGCTTGATGTCGTGCCGAATGTGAAGCGTCAGGCGGAGGTTTCTGCCGTGCTCTCCAACTCGTTCGGTTTCGGCGGACAGAATACGAGTCTTGTTTTGGCGGCAAATCCGAATTAATCGGTCCGACAAATACGAATTTTCCCATGATCCCGGACGGTTCGCCGTTTCCGGGATTATGTCTTGAAAAGGATTACTTCATGCGCGCCTTGCAGCTTCTCGACGATCGCCGCCTTGAAATCACCGATATCGCACCGCCGCCTGCCCCCGGCATTGGCGAGGTAACCGTGAAGATCAAGGCCGTTGCGCTCAACCACATCGACGTGTGGGGCTGGCGCGGCATGGCGTTTGCCAAGCGCAAGATGCCGCTGGTTATCGGTGCGGAAGCTTCAGGCGTTGTGGATGCTGTCGGCCCCGGCGTTTCCAATCTCCTGCCCGGTCAGCTCGTCTCGATCTATGGTGCGCGCACCTGTGGTCTTTGCCGCGCCTGCCGCGAAGGCCGTGACAATCTGTGCGAACATGTCGGCGGCGTGCATGGTTTCCATCTCGACGGCTTTGCCTGCGAGGCAGTGAACCTGCCTGCCCGTCTTCTCGTTCCGGCACCTCCCGGTGTTGATGCCATCGGCGCTGCCGTCGCCCCTGTAACCTTCGGTACGGTCGAGCATATGCTGTTCGACAATGCCAAGCTTGAGCCCGGCGAAACCGTACTCGTACAGGCTGGCGGTTCCGGTATCGGTTCAGCCGCAATCCAGCTTGCCAAGAAGATGGGCTGCACCGTCATCACCACAGTCGGTTCCGACGACAAGATCGAAAAGGCCAAGGCACTCGGCGCCGATCACGTCATCAACTATCGCGAAGACCGCTTCGAGGGCGTGGTGCGCAAGCTCACCAAAAAGAAGGGCGTCGATGTCGTCTTTGAACATGTCGGCGCAGACACCTGGGCCGGTTCGATGCTTTGCATGAAGCGCGGCGCACGTCTCGTCACCTGCGGCTCGACCTCCGGCGTCTCGACCAATATGAACCTGATGCAGCTCTTCCAGCAGCAGCTCAAGATTCTGGGTTCGTTTGGCTGCCGCATGGAAAACATGGCCGACGCCATGCAGAAAATGGCGCGCGGCATCGTGCATCCGGTCATCGACACCGTGGTCGGCTTCAACGATATCGACACGGCGCTGAAGCGCATGGAAGGCCGCGACGTCTTCGGCAAGATCATTCTCGAGATCGACTGAGTCGCCCACGTCCATGATGTTCAAGCTGAAACTTCTGCTCTTCCGCTGGACCCGCAAGCTGAAGCAGTTCAACTACTGGCTCTGGGCGCAGGCCGTCTTTCTGCTGCTTGGCCTGCTGCGCCTTTTTCCGGCGAAGGCTGCAATCAGCTTTTCAGCCAAGGTGGCCCGTCTGGTCGGGCCGCTGACGCCGCGCCACAAGGTTGCCACCGATAATCTGCGTCAGGCTTATCCTGAGAAAAGCGACGCGGAAATCGAGGAAATCGCCCGCGAAATGTGGGATTCGATGGCGCGCCTTTTCGCGGAATATATCTTCCTCGACGCCGTTTTCGACTTCGACCCCAACGCCACAACGCCGGGCCTGGTCGAAGTGGAAGGCATTCCGATTTTCGAACGCCTCCGCGACGAGAAGAAGCCGCATATCTTCTTCACCGCTCATACCGGTAATTTCGAGCTTCTGCCGATCTGCGCCGCCACCTTCGGCCTGAACGTTACGGCGCTCTTCCGCCCGCCAAACAATCCCTATATCGCCAACAAGGTTCTGAAGGCCCGTCGCACCAATATGGGCCATCTGGTGCCGTCGAAAGCCGGGGCTGCGTGGTCGCTTGCGCATATCCTCGATGAAGGCGGCAATGTCGGTATGCTGGTGGACCAGAAATTCCGCCGCGGTGTGCCTTCCACCTTCTTCAACCGCCCGGTGAAAACCAATCCGCTACTGGCCAAGCTTGCGCGGCAATATGATTGCGACGTCTATCCGGCACGCTGTATCCGCCTTCCCGGTGGACGCTATCGTCTCGAACTCTATGAGCGCATGGAATTGCCGCGCGACGACAAGGGCGAGATCGATGTTGCCGCAACCGCACAGCTGTTGAACGATACCGTTGAGACGTGGGTGCGCGAATATCCCGGCCAGTGGATGTGGTTCCACAAGCGCTGGGGATAGGATTCTTGCCCCTCATGTGCTAGGGGCTGGCCAAAGTTACGGAGATCACATATGCGCCCCATCGCCATCGCCCCGTCCATTCTTTCCGCCGATTTCGCCCGTCTTGGCGAAGAAGTCGATGCCGTGCTGGAAGCCGGTGCCGACTGGGTGCATATCGACGTCATGGACGGGCATTTTGTGCCGAATATTACTTTCGGCCCGCAGGTGGTGAAGGCGATCCGCCCGCGCACCAAAGCATTGTTCGATGCGCATCTGATGATTGCGCCCTGCGACCCGTATCTGGCACCGTTTGCCGATGCTGGCTGCGATCTCATCACAATTCACGCCGAAGCCGGTCCGCACACGCACCGTTCGCTGCAGTCGATCCGCGCTCTGGGCAAGAAAGCCGGTCTGGCGCTTAACCCGGCAACGCCCGCCGAAGCGCTGACGAACGTCATCGATGATGTCGATCTCGTCCTCGTCATGACCGTCAATCCCGGTTTTGGCGGCCAGAAGTTCATCACGCCGATGCTCGACAAGATCAAGCGCGTCCGCGAAATGGTTGGCGACCGCCCTATCGATGTCGAAGTTGACGGCGGTATTACACCGGAAACCGCAGGCTCGGTCGTTGCAGCAGGCGCCAACATTCTCGTGGCCGGTTCTGCCGTTTACAAGGGTAACTCCGTCGAGAGCTACCGCGCCAATATCGACGCCATTCGTGCTGCGGCTGAAGCTGCCCGCAATCGTTAAACTCCCACTTTCTACAGGATGCACCCATGATCCCGCGCTATTCCCGGCCTGAAATGGTCGCCATCTGGTCGCCCGAAGCGAAGTTCCGCATCTGGTTCGAGATCGAAGCCTATGCCTGCGAGGCGCTGGCGCAACTCGGCGTCATCCCGAAGGAAGCGGCGAAGACCATCTGGGAAAAGGGTAGCGTGGCGAAGTTCGACGTCGCCCGTATCGACGAGATCGAGGCCGTCACGAAGCATGACGTCATTGCATTTCTGACCCATCTGGCCGAATTCATCGGTCCGGACAGCCGCTTTGTGCATCAGGGCATGACGTCGTCCGACGTGCTCGACACCACGCTCAACGTCCAGCTCGTACGCGCTGCCGATCTGCTGCTTGCCGACATGGACCGCGTTCTGGAAGCCCTGAAGAAGCGTGCTTTTGAACACAAGGATACGGTCCGCATCGGCCGCAGCCATGGCATCCATGCCGAACCGACGACCATGGGCCTTACCTTTGCGCGTTTCTATGCCGAAATGGCGCGTGGCCGTGCCCGCCTCGTTGCGGCGCGCGAAGAAATCGCAACCGGTGCCATTTCCGGCGCTGTTGGCACGTTCGCCAATATCGACCCACGTGTGGAAGAATATGTCTGCGCCAAGCTCGGGCTCGAAGCAGAGCCGGTTTCGACGCAGGTGATCCCGCGTGACCGCCATGCAATGTTCTTTGCAACGCTCGGCATCATCGCCTCTTCGATGGAAAACATCGCCATCGAAATCCGCCATATGCAGCGCACGGAAGTTCTGGAAGCGGAAGAATTCTTCTCGCCGGGCCAGAAGGGTTCGTCGGCCATGCCGCACAAGCGCAACCCGGTTCTGACCGAAAACCTGACCGGCCTCGCCCGTCTGGTTCGCATGTCGGTAACGCCTGCGATGGAAAACGTGGCTCTCTGGCACGAACGCGATATTTCGCATTCGAGCGTCGAACGTGCCATTGGCCCGGACACCACCATCACGCTCGACTTCGCGCTCAACCGTCTGGCTGGCGTGATCGAAAAGCTGGTCATCTACCCGGATAACATGCTGAAAAACATGAACAAGTTCCGCGGTCTGGTGCATTCGCAGCGCGTGCTGCTGGCGCTGACACAGGCTGGCGTATCACGCGAAGACGCCTATCGTCTCGTGCAGCGCAACGCCATGAAGGTCTGGGAACAGGGTGCCGACTTCCTCGAAGAACTGCTCTCCGACGCGGAAGTACGCGCGGCCCTTTCCGAAGAACAGATCCGCGAAAAGTTCGATCTCGGCTACCACACCAAGCATGTAGATACGATTTTCAAGCGCGTCTTCGGTTGAGATTTCGGCTCTGACGGCCTGCAAATCGCGTCTTACTGCGCTTCCGGTGCTCACGTAGTTATTCTATTCGCATGGTCTTGTCCGAAAAGTCTGCAACTTTTCGGGACCATGCGTGAAGCACACTGCGCTCCGGTTCTCGCAAGCTACGATTTTCGTCACGTCATAACCAAAATCTGCGCCCCCCCTTTTAATTGGTTCATAATTTGAATCCGAAAAAAGCCCCATGTTTATGAAAACATGGGGCTTTTTTACATTCTGGAGATGGGTTGGTTACGCCTTGGTCTTGATCGTATTGACCACGTTGCCCCATGGATCCACGAAGGTGCTGTTGTTACCGCCACGCGTGTCTTCCAGCTCAACCCAGCCGAGACCGGTCCGATCCTCGTCACGCTTGCCCGCACCAGCACTCTGCCAGGCATTGGCAGCGATATGGTGATGGTAGCGCCCTGTGGACATGAACACAGCCCGGTCACCATAGGTTTGAACGGTTTCAAGGCCGAGTTCGTTATGCCAGAAGGTTTCGGCTTCATGGGCATTGCCGACGCGCAGATGAACGTGACCAACCACAGTGTTCTGCGGTGCGCCGTCCCATTCTCCGCCCTCGCGCTTGATGACATCGAGCAGATTTCCGACATCGAGCGGATCGGTGCTCATGGCAACACGGTCGCCATTCCATTGCCACTCATTATTCGGACGATCTGAATAGATTTCGATACCGTTGCCCTCGGGATCGGTCAGATAGATGGCTTCGCTTACCTTGTGGTCCGATGCACCGCTGACCGGCAATTGCTTGTCGATGGCGCGGCGCGACCAGCGCGCAAGGTCGCCACGTGTCGGCAGCAGGAACGCGGTGTGATACAGACCGGCGCTGCGCGGATCGTCCGGCCTGGCCGCCGAAAACTGTTCAATTTCCATCAGTTCGCGGTCGCCGGCGCCGAGTACAATCGACGCGCCGCGACGCGTCATCTCACGCAAGCCGACGACATCGCGATAATATTCAGCCAGTGTTTCGGCATCGCGCGCCTTCAGGCCAACGCGAGCCACACGCATTGGCGTGGTCATTGCGAATGGAAGCGGAGCAACCGTACGTTCGGTTTCGACTGCGGTTGCTCTCAAATGCTGTGTCATGTCGCCCTCCTTCGACGGCATTTCTGCGCGAACAGGAAGAATGTTGGCCATGACAGCAGTCCCGGCAGCGCCGAGGATATTACGTCTGCTGATTGTCATGCCAGTCTCTCCGTCGTGTTTCAAATCTTGCCTAAACATCACCATTTGGGACATGTTTCACAAGATCACGATCAGCGAACAGGCTGTTCATCATTCGCATGCCTTCTATACCAAGCATACAACAAGCACGGCTTGAAGAAGTTACAAAGCCTCTCTAAATGGGAAGCCATGAAAGTCAAAGACGCAGATATCCTCATCATCCCCGGCTATACCAATTCCGGCCCCGACCACTGGCAGACCCGTTGGGAGAGCAAACTCTCGACGGCGCGGCGCGTCGAGCAGGCCGAGTGGACCAAACCTGTTCGCGAAGACTGGATTGGTGAAGTGGTAAAGGCCGCCAATGCGGCGACCAGGCCGATTGTTCTCGTCGCGCATTCGCTCGGCGTTGCAACTGCAGTTCATGCCTTGCCGCATTTTCAGCACAAGGTGGCTGGAGCCTTTTTCGTGGCGCCTCCGGATGTTTCCAACGACAAGATCCGCCCCAAGCATCTGATGACGTTCGGCCCCTACCCGCGTGAACGTCTGCCATTCCCCACGATCACCGTGGTCAGCCGCAACGATCCCTTCTCCAGCTTTGAAGCTGCCGAAGATGTCGTGAAGGACTGGGGTGCAATGCTGATCGATGCTGGCGAATCCGGGCATATCAACTCGGAATCCGGGCATGGACCGTGGCCGGAAGGCTCGATGGTGTTCGCCGAGTTCATGACGCAACTACAGGCGCCCAAGCATCACTGATGTTTATTCATACAGCATGAAAAAGGCGGGTCATTAGCCCGCCTTTTCTTGTTCAATATCTTGCAATGGAATTAGTCGCGAACCGCTTTGGTCAGCGTTTCTGCTGCGAGCCGGATATAACCGCCATCGTTGCTGAGTGTCAGGAAGCGGAAACCAAGCGGAATGTAGCGACGCGCAAACTCCGGTGACGGTGAATAAATACCGGCGATCTTTCCTGCCGCAGCGGCCTTGCGGGCAATATTGCCGATAGGTTCCACAATCGCATCCGAATTCGGATTTGCCTCACGCCCGTTGCTCCACGCAATGGAGAAATCCGCAGGGCCGACGAAAACGCCGTCGATGCCGCGAACATCCAGAATGGCATCCAGCGCATCGTAGGCATCGCGCGTTTCAATCATCGCGAAGGCAAGCGTATCGTGATTTGCGGTGGTCAGATAATCGTTGGAACCCGGTGCGCCGTAATCCGCATTGGCCCGGAATACGCCCCATGAGCGTTCGCCCACCGGCGGATATTTCATGGCGGCTGCAAACCTGCGGGCATCCTCGACGGAATTGATCATCGGAGCGATGACCGCCTGCGCACCAAAATCCAGCGCACGGCTTGCCATGTCGAAGCGTCCGACAGGAACGCGCACGACCGGCGGCTTGCCAGCGTTCAGGATAAGGCCGAGAGAGCGAAGAACACTCGCCTCGTCGTGGCCGCCATGCTGCATGTCCAGCGTTACGGCATCGAAGGCGCTATGGGCGAGAATTTCGACCGTCAGGGGTTCGGGAAGGGAGGACCATGCAGAAAGCACTGTTTCCCCGGCGCGAAGGCGCGAAGACAACGACATTCGAATTTCCTTCATTTCAAAAGGATCAGGGCGGAAGTGCTATCTATCCTTCCGCCCCGAACCATCCATCAATCCTGCTTTACCTGGCGGATTGCCTCTTCAAGAAAAGCAAACATCTTCTCACGAATAACTTCGTCTGCAACGCTTACATTTGCGGCATCGAAGTCGGCGCGCACCTTGCGAAAAACATCCTCATCGCCAGCTTCTTCAAAGTCGGCGGCAACGACTTCCTTGGCATAGGCTTCGGCATCCGCATCTTTCTTGCCAAGCTGGTCTGCGGCCCAGAGTCCCAGAAGCTTGTTGCGGCGTGCCTCCGCCTTGAAGCGCAGTTCCGCATCAAGCGCGAATTTCTTTTCAAAAGCGTCGCGGCGATCATCCATGCCAGTGGTCATTCATAAAGCTCCCAGACTTACAAGTTAGAAGAGATCGTCATCCGTTCTCTTGCCTAAAGCTGGCAAGGGGAGCAAGATTATACAAGAGCTAAAGACTACTTTCTTGCGACTCATGCATAAACTTGCATCAGAAACAGCGAAAACGGGGGAACGGGCACAAAGCAGGATTGTTAAAAGCCCACAATTGCTATAGGTAGCCCGCGAGAATAGCGGCTTAGAGCCGATCACCATAAATATGGAAATCCGAGAAAAGCCATGAACCGTCGCCGCCGTATTTACGAGGGCAAGGCCAAGATTCTTTATGAAGGCCCTGAACCCGGTACGCTCGTCCAATTTTTCAAAGATGATGCAACCGCTTTCAATGCAAAGAAGCATGAAGTCATCGACGGAAAAGGCGTGCTGAACAACCGCATTTCCGAGCATATTTTCACCCAACTTAACCGCATTGGCATTCCAACGCACTTCATCCGCCGCCTCAACATGCGTGAGCAGCTGATCAAGGAAGTGGAAATCATTCCGCTTGAAGTGGTTGTGCGCAATGTCGCTGCCGGTTCGCTGGCAAAGCGCCTTGGCCTTGAAGAAGGCACCGTGCTGCCGCGCTCGATCATCGAGTTCTATTACAAGGCTGACGCGCTCGACGACCCAATGGTCACCGAAGAGCATATCACGGCTTTCGGCTGGGCAAGCCCGCCGGAAATCGACGACATCATGGCGCTCGCCATTCGCGTCAACGACTTCCTGACCGGCCTGTTCCTCGGCATCGGCATCCAGCTTGTCGATTTCAAGATGGAATGCGGTCGCCTGTGGGAAGGCGACATGATGCGCATCGTCGTCGCCGACGAAATCTCGCCGGACTCTGCACGTCTTTGGGATATCACCACCAACGACAAGCTCGACAAGGACCGTTTCCGCCGCGACATGGGCGGACTGGTTGAGGCCTATCAGGAAGTGGCTCGCCGTCTCGGCATCATGAACGAGAACGACACGCCGCGCCCGGCTGGCCCTACGCTTGTGAAGTAAAATGATCCGCCCAGCCCGGAAGGGCACGATCCCGGAAAGTCGACACGGTTTTCGGGATCATGCCAAATTAAGCCTTCCGGGCTGTTTCATTCGTTCTAAAATTGCAGGAACTACAGAGTGATCAAGGCACGCGTCACCGTTACACTGAAAAACGGCGTTCTCGACCCGCAGGGCAAGGCAATCGTCGGCGCGCTCGGCAGCCTCGGTTTTGACGGCGTCAACTCGGCCCGTCAGGGCAAGGTTTTCGACCTCGAACTGAATGGCTCCGACAAGAGCAAGGCCGAAGCCGACCTGAAGGCCATGTGCGAAAAGCTGCTCGCCAACACGGTGATCGAAGACTATTCCATCGCCATCGGCTGATCAGGCAAAGGACAGAGACGCTCATGAAATCCGCAGTCATTCTCCTTCCCGGTCTCAATCGCGATCGCGACATGATCGCAGCACTCACCAAGATCACCGGACAGGCACCGGTGACCGTCTGGCAGACCGATACGAGCATTCCCGACGATGTGGACCTGATCCTGATTCCGGGCGGCTTTTCCTACGGTGACTATCTGCGCTGCGGTGCGATTGCAGCCCGTATGCCGGTGATGCAGGCCGTTCGCGAGAAGGCCGATAAGGGCGTCATGGTCATGGGTGTCTGCAACGGCTTCCAGATCCTCGTCGAAGCCGGGCTTCTGCCGGGCGCATTGATGCGCAATGCTTCGCTGAAGTTCGTCTGCCGCGAAGTAAAGCTCGAAGTAACCAACGCCAACACGTCGTTCACGCGCGGCTACAAGCCGGGCCAGATCATCCGCTGCCCGGTCGCGCATCATGACGGCAATTATTTCGCCGATGCCGAAACGCTGAAGCGTCTCGAAGGCGAAGGCCAGGTTGTGTTCCGCTATGCCGAAGGCACCAATCCGAACGGATCGGTCAACGACATTGCCGGTATCGTCAACGCACACGGCAATGTGCTCGGCATGATGCCGCATCCGGAAAACCTGATCGAATCCGCGCATGGCGGTGATGACGGTCGGGCGCTCTTCGCAGGCGCGCTGGGCCTCGCTGCTTAAGCTGGCACACTGATAAACGGAAAAGGCGGCTCGATTGAAGCCGCCTTTTTTATTGCGCCTGCTCTGACGCCTCAGCTGCAAAACTGCACTGGCAAAGCGTCTATTTTCGTGGCAGCTTGACTTCGGGAGGGTCCTGATCAGGAGGAATCGTCGGGATCGCCCCATATTTGTTTCATGCGCTATCCTGGCAAGAGCGTTCACACTTTTGCTGGAAATGCCTCGCACATTTTAGCGATAACGAATCAGGGGAACTTCATTCATGCAGCTTTATTCCAGACCTCTTTCCCCTTACTCGGCCTTTGTCCGCGGGGTTCTTTACCTGAAGGACCTGTCGTTCAAGCCGATGAACATGCCCTACCCGTTCCCAGCCGATTTCGGCAATATCACACCGCTCCGCCGCGTTCCCGTGCTGATTACCAGTTCCGGAGAAACGCTGTACGAAGGGACGGTGATCGCCGAATATCTCGAAGATCATTTTCCGGAAATATCCGTGCTGCCCGGAACGCCGCGCGAGCGCGCACTTATTCGCCTCCTTGCCCGCGTGACGGAACTGGACGTGCTTGGACCCGCGATGAAGCTTTTCATCCTTTTGAGCAAGCCCGAGCGCGACAATGCAAGCATCGAACGCCTGTTCGAAAAGATGCATACCGGCCTGAAAGTGGTCGAAAGCCGTCTCTCGGACAAAGCCTATGCCGCCGGAGACGAGCCGACCCTTGCAGATTGCTGGCTGTTGCCGGTGCGTTTCCTGATGGAACCGTTGAAGAAACTCTCGGGCAAAGCGGATTTGCTGGACGAATTCCCGAAATTCGATGCATATGCAGCCAAGGCAAAACAGCATCCGGTTTTTGAGCGCATCTGGAACGAGATGGATGACGGACTGAAAGCTTTCATGCCGCAACTAGCCTGACACTGTTTACCCCCACCTCTCATGCGTGCCTTTTGAAGGCACGCACCATCGGAGCCCCTCCTTGAAGACCAAGACTTTCGCTCTTCTGGCCCTCCCGGCCGTTGCATTGCTTGTAGCCTGCACTTCCAGCAAGCCCACGGGGCCTATCGCCGTCGACGCCAGCAAGGCGGCACTACCAACCATGGAGCGCATCGCGCTGGCAGCAAATAGCTGCTGGTTCAAATCCAAGGACAAGGATTTCCGCGGTTACTCACTCGCGCCGGAACTGAATTCCTTCACCGGACGTCCGCGCATTCTGGTCGTGCCCGCCCGCAATCCGGCATTACGTCCGCTGCTCGTCGTGCAGGCGCAAGGCAATCCTGCACGCGTCGAAGCTTTCGGTCCCATGATGCAGGAAAGCCATGGCGGCAGGATCGCCGCCGACGTCAACCGCTGGGCTTCAGGCCAGAGCGGTTGCCAGTAATCAAGCTGTCGCGGAAAGCTGCTTTCCGCGACATGCTTCAACGCAAGTGAAAACGCACCTTACGCGCTTCGCGCTCTGCTTCGTCGCGCTGTAGTCCGATATCCCGCAACTGATCGTCGGTCAGTTCGCCGAGGGCGATCCGACTGCGCCGCAGCATCATTCGATAAGACATCCAATCCAGAGCCTTTCCAGCAAAAGTGCGAAGCGTCTTCGCAGGGAAATCAGTCCGCTGGACTGATTTCTTTTCCAGCTTCGATGCGTCGGACAATGCGTAAGAACAAAAAGAGACAACGCGCCGTACATATCCGATCTGCGGTTGGGATGCCGCCATCAGATTGACCTGCAAAGCTTTTGGCAAATCCGTAATGCTATCAGCCACGGGCACAGGAAGAATTGTATCTATTGTCTCGGTCTGCGGTCTAAAGTAAAACATTGGCTCGGTCCATTTCATTGCCAGTTGGGCCAGTTGGGAGCTGGGAAGCAGTCGAGACAAACCTTATGTTTAGCTCGATGTCTGCATTGTCACCAAGTAGCGACGAATTGACTCTACAATTGACTTGGCAATAGGTACAATTTATAAGTTGTCACCATGACAAATTGGATTCCAGACCTTGCCGGTAAATCCGGTCCATTTTACCTGCAGCTCGCCGATGCCATCGAAGAAGCCATCGGGAATGGTGGATTGCCAGCGGGTATCAAACTTCCGCCACAGCGCAATCTCGCATTCGACTTGAAGGTGACAATCGGCACAATCGGTCGCGCCTATGCGCTGGCCCATGAACGCGGTCTCGTGACGGGCGAAGTCGGTCGAGGAACTTACGTTCTGGGCGAAGAACCGGCAGACAATGCGCTGACCGCCTCTGGCATTGCCGGTACAAAGCCTGCTGATGTCCCTTCTGGGAAAATACGTTTCGACACGACTGCGGCGCCGGATGTCGGCCAGCATGAAGTTCTGGCCAAAATCAATGCCGACATTCATCGGGATTTTCCGCAGGATATTGCGAGCTATTCGCGCTATTTTCCGCAGCACTGGCTGGAAGCCGGGCAGAAATGGCTTTCGCGGGCTGACTGGCGACCAGATCTTGACAGCATTGTCGTTACCAATGGGGCGCAGGCTGCGAGCATCGCCATCATCACGGCCTTCACGAATCCGGGCGATCGCATCCTGTTCGAAAATCTGACCTATGCGCAGATCAGCCGCTCCGTGCGCCTTCTCGGGCGCCGTACCATTCAGGCCGGTCTGGATGAATACGGTCTGATCCCGGAAGAATTCGAACGAGCCTGCCGCCAGCAGCATCCGACCCTCGCCTTTTTGATGCCGACGCTGCACAATCCTACCCTGTCCGTCATGCCGGAAGAACGCCGTCGTGCAATCGCCGACATCGCAAGGCGTTACAATGTCTGGCTTATCGAAGACGATATCTATGGCATCATGTGCGATAGCCAGATTCCACCCTTGGCAAGCTTTGCGCCTGAACGAACATTCGTCGTCTCCGGTCTGTCAAAGGCCGTTGCCGCAGGCATACGCAGCGGATGGGTCGCCTGCCCTGCGCATTGCGCCCAACGCGTGAAGGTAACGCACAAGATGGTCACAGGCGGCGCAGCATTCCTGCTCGCTGAAACCGGCGCTCAGCTGGTGTTGTCCGGCGAGGCAGACGCCATTCACAGCAAATGCCGCGAAGAAACGGGCATTCGCGAAAAGATGGCGCGAGAAATCTTCGACGGTTTCGATTTCGTATCCCGTCCGACAGTTCCATTCCTGTGGATGGGGCTGCCCGAGCCGTGGCTTTCGGGCACGTTCAAGGCCGCCGCCTATGAAAGCGGAATCCTGATCGACGACGAAGATGAGTTCAAGGCCGGACGTGTCGATCAGATCTATCACCGGGTCCGCGTTGCCTTCTCGTCTCCGGCTGATCGCAGTGTCGTCGAAAACAGTTTTCTGACACTCCGTCGCCTGCTCGAAAACGAACAGGCGGGATATGAAGGGAGTGTCTGACCGCGTGCGCTTGCGTGCGATTATTATGGATATTCGATGAAGGGCTGGAAAAGCGGTATTTTCCTGTCGCACTTCGTGAAAACATAGGTTAAAGAGGCGCCTTGAAACCTTAGGCGACCGTCCCTTAGGCACAGGGCGTCGGACGCCGCAGCCTGCGACGGGGTTCCCCATTTCCATGACTATTTCCAATACGCGAGACATCACGCCGGAATTGATCGAAGCGCATGGTCTTAAGCCGGACGAGTATCAGCGCATTCTTGATCTGATCGGACGCGAGCCCACCTTCACAGAGCTCGGGATTTTCTCGGCGATGTGGAACGAGCATTGCTCCTACAAGTCCTCCAAGAAATGGCTTCGCACGCTTCCGACAACCGGACCGCGCGTTATTCAGGGCCCTGGCGAAAACGCAGGCGTGGTGGACATCGGCGATGGCGATTGCGTCGTCTTCAAGATGGAAAGCCACAACCATCCGTCCTACATCGAGCCCTATCAGGGTGCAGCGACCGGCGTTGGCGGCATTTTGCGCGACGTGTTCACCATGGGCGCGCGTCCCGTCGCGGCGATGAATGCGCTCCGCTTTGGCGAACCGGATCATCCGAAGACCCGCCATCTGGTATCTGGCGTCGTGTCGGGCGTCGGCGGCTATGGCAATGCCTTCGGCGTGCCGACCGTTGGCGGCGAAGTGAACTTCGACAAGCGCTACAACGGCAATATCCTCGTCAACGCATTTGCTGCCGGTCTTGCCAAGCATGACGGCATCTTCCTGTCGGAAGCCAAGGGCGTCGGCCTGCCGGTCGTCTATCTGGGTGCCAAGACGGGCCGCGACGGTGTCGGCGGCGCGACCATGGCATCGGCTGAATTCGACGAGTCGATTGAAGAAAAGCGCCCCACCGTGCAGGTCGGCGATCCATTTACCGAAAAGTGCCTGCTCGAAGCCTGCCTTGAGCTGATGGCCTCCGGCGCGGTTATCGCCATTCAGGATATGGGTGCGGCTGGCCTCACCTGTTCGGCTGTCGAAATGGGCGCAAAGGGTGATCTTGGCATTGAACTCATTCTCGACCATGTTCCCGTCCGCGAAGAGAACATGACGGCCTATGAAATGATGCTGTCGGAAAGCCAGGAGCGCATGCTCATGGTTCTGAAACCTGAGAAGGAAGCCGAAGCGCAGGCGATCTTCCGCAAGTGGGGTCTCGACTTCGCCATCGTTGGCAAGACGACTGACGATCTTCGTTTCCGCGTCATTCATCAGGGTGAGGAAGTCGCCAATCTACCGATCAAGGATCTGGGCGATGAAGCACCGGAATATGATCGTCCGTGGATGGAGCCAGGCAAGCACGCGCCGCTTCCCGCGAGCAATGTGCCGCAAGTGGAAGATTACTCCACTGCCCTTCTCAAGCTGATTGGCTCGCCGGATCTTTCATCCCGTCGCTGGGTCTATGAACAGTACGATACGCTCATTCAGGGCAACTCGTTGCAGGTTCCGGGCGGCGATGCCGGTGTGATCCGCGTCGAGGGCCATGACACCAAGGCTCTCGCCTTCTCATCCGACGTGACCCCGCGCTATTGCGAAGCCGATCCATTCGAGGGTGGCAAGCAGGCCGTGGCCGAATGCTGGCGCAATATCACAGCGACTGGCGCTGAGCCGCTGGCATCGACCGACAACCTGAACTTCGGCAATCCTGAAAAGCCGGAAATCATGGGTCAGCTCGTCAAGGCCATCGAAGGCATCGGTGAAGCCTGCCGTGCGCTGGATTTCCCGATCGTTTCGGGCAATGTCTCTCTCTATAACGAAACCAACGGTCAGGCCATTCTGCCAACGCCGACCATTGCCGGCGTAGGCCTCATCCCTGACTGGACACAAACCGCCAAGATCGGTGGCATGCAGGATGGTGACACGCTGGTTCTGCTTGGTGGCGATGGCACACATCTCGGCCAGTCCATTTACCTGCGCGATCTGTTTGATCGTGCCGATGGTCCTGCCCCGACCGTCGATCTTGCGCTTGAAAAGCGTAACGGCGAGTTCGTCCGCTCGGCCATCCGCAACGGTCAGGTCACGGCATGTCATGACCTCTCCGATGGCGGCCTGGCGATTGCCGTCGCGGAAATGGCGATCAAGTCCGGTAAGGGTGCAGAGCTCGATGCCGGTGACGGTCTGCCGCACGCAGTTCTTTTCGGTGAAGATCAGGCGCGCTATGTCGTCGCGGCTACGGCGGAAATGGCAAAGCTCGTTGCCCTCAATGCTGAAGGCGCAGGCGTCCCGTTCCGCGTGCTCGGCACGGTTGGCGGCGACAGTCTGAAGATTGGCAACGTCGTCGATGTCAGTGTTGCCGATCTGACCGACGCCTTTGAAGGCTGGTTCCCGGGCTTCATGAGTGGCGAACCGGTCAGCGATAACTGATCGTATTTCTTGCACCTGAATTCTTAAATTTACGCATTATCCGACGCAAAGCCGCTTCGCACTTTTGCTGGAAATGCTCTAATTGCCGCCCGGATGGAAACCCTGTCCGGGCGGTTTGCTTGTCGGCTGTTTAAGCGTTAGACAGATGTTAGTTGACGTTCCACGATGGTGCGTTACGATTCGATAAAATGAGAAGAAGAAGCCGGAAACGGCGGGAGATTTTGCATGGCTATGGACGCACATGAGATCGAAAAACTGATACGCGAGGGGATTCCCGACGCAAAGGTGACGATCCGCGACCTTGCCGGAGACGGAGACCATTATGCCGCCGAGGTTGTCGCGGAAAGTTTCCGCGGCAAGTCCCGCGTGCAGCAGCACCAGATGGTCTATGATGCGCTGAAGGGTAATATGGGCGGTGTGCTGCACGCACTCGCCCTGCAGACCAGCGTACCGGAATAACGGAAGGCCGTTCTGGGGGAGCCCCATTTCGATGAGCAAATCCTGCTGCGGCAAGATGCGCTCCCCTTGATACGGATTTCTTGAGCATTTGACTTGCATTCGCCCCAACGGGGTGGTTACCAGCATTCAAATGACTATATTGGGAAAGACCTCCCTGTTTGCGTCGAAATTTGCCTCGACGTATTTGTTTAGCGCATAATCCTGTCCGAAAAGTCAGGCGACTTTTCGGGGTTATGCTTGGAAAGGACCGCAAATGACCGGCATCAACGATTTCATCGCGAATGAAGTGAAGACCAACGACGTCGTGCTTTTCATGAAGGGCACGCCGGGTTTCCCGCAGTGCGGTTTCTCCGGTCAGGTCGTTCAGATCCTCGACTATCTCGGTGTGGAGTATAAGGGCGTCAACGTTCTGTCTTCGGATGAACTGCGTCAGGGCATCAAGGAATATTCGAGCTGGCCAACCATTCCTCAGCTTTATGTAAAGGGCGAATTCGTCGGCGGCTGCGATATCATACGCGAAATGTTCCAATCGAGCGAGTTGCAGGCACTTTTTACCGATAAGGGTATTGCCACAAAGGCAGCTTGAGGATTAATTGCCGGTTATACGGCTTCAGCCTCACCTTTTTCCAAAGGCGCCGTTCTACGGCGCCTTTTGCATTTGCTAGAGCGGTTCCAGTTGAAACGGAGTCGCTGGAATCGCTCTAAGTATTTTTCCGTCGCATTATCCTACGCAAAACCGCTTCGCACTTTTGCTGGAAATGCTCTAGATGCTGCAACAACAGATTTTCATCTGTCTGCTTCTGCTTTCTAAATTTTGTCTTTCGTATCGTGTCTCGCGACGCGATGCGCCACTTTGCCAAGGAATGCCAGTCATGCCGCTCGACATCAAGAACGGTTCGTCGGACCAGAAGACTTCCATGCGTGGACGCGGCGAATTCATCGCGCTCATCGCGGCGATCATGGCCATCAATGCGCTGGCGGTCGACATCATGCTGCCCGGCCTGCCGCAGATCGGTGCAAGCCTCGGCGTTCAGTCGGAAAACCACGTCCAGTTTGTCATCACTGCCTATCTGCTCGGGTTTGGCGTTTCGCAGCTCTTCTACGGCCCCTTGAGCGACCGCTTCGGCCGCAGGCTGCCGCTGTTCGCCGGGCTCGTCATTTATATTCTGGCAGCTCTGGGAGCGGCCATCGTCACCGATTTCACGACGCTTATCATCCTGCGTGTCTTGCAGGGGCTTGGCGCTGCTGCCACGCGCGTGATCGCCGTATCCGTCGTTCGCGACAAGTTCGCCGGGCGTCAGATGGCCGAGGTCATGTCGCTCGTCATGATGGTTTTCATGATCCTGCCCGTTGTTGCGCCCGCAACCGGCCAGCTCATCATGCTTTTCGGCGAATGGCACCTGATCTTTCTGTCAATGGCTTTCATGGCATTTGTCATCGGTATCTGGGCGTTTCTTCGCCTGCCCGAGACCCTGCCTGCTACCAACCGGCGCCCGCTGACGGTCAAGAGCGTGATTGGCGGTTTCGGCATCGTTCTTTCGAACCGCGTCGCCCTGTTTTATATGCTCGGCACCTCGTTCATTCTCGGCGCGCTGTTCGGCTATATCAACTCGGCTCAGCAGATTTTCGTCGACATCTACAAGCTCGGCGCCTTGTTCCCATTGGCTTTCGCTGCCGTCGCCATGACGCTGGCGCTCGCCTCGTTCATGAACTCGCGCCTGGTCGGTCGTTACGGTATGCGGCGAATTTCCCAGACCATGTTGCTGGTCTTCACCAGCTTCAGCCTTTTGTGGATGGTACTTTCGGTCACGATGGAAGGCCCTGTTCCCTTCCCGATCCTGATGGCGATCTACATGACCATCATGTTCTCGTTCAGCCTCGTGACCGCCAATTTCAACGCACTGGCGATGGAGCCGCTCGGCGAAGTTGCCGGAACCGCCTCCTCGGTTCTGGGCTTTGCTCAAACGGTGATCGGTGCGGCATTGGGCGCGATTATCGGTCAGGCCTTTGACGGCACCACAACGCCGGTTGCAACCGGCTATTGCGTGCTCGGATTTGTCGCCCTCGGCTGCGTTTTGATAGCTGAACGCGGACGGTTGTTCAGGGTGCAGAACCCGCCCGCAGAACACGTGATCTGATCGATTTCGCGATGCCAAAACAATAAAGGCCCGCCGATGTAGCGGGCCTTTCGTATTGGATAATACTCTGACGGTTTTATTCTTCCCACAGCGCGGCGTGAATGGATTGCCAGCTGTCCTTGCTGGGCGCAGCCAGAATGCCGCCGCCGGTATGTGACGGCAGATAATAGCTTCCATCCCAGCGCGCGAGATAGCCACCGGCTTCCTGATGGATCAGCGCACCGGGCAGATGATCCCACGGCATCAGCTTGTTGTAGACCACGAAATGCGCGCCGCCGGTGGCGAGGATGCGATATTCGTGCGCTGCACAGCGATAGCCGATCTGGGACAGAAATTTCGTATGATTACGCGCCAGACGCGACCGTGTCGGCTCAGCCGTGTACTGCCAGGAAATCGAACCGGTCATCTGGTTGATAGAAGTCGGTTCGGCAACGCCGACCTTGCTCACATCTCCATTGGCGTGGCGGATGTAGCTTCCGCCTCCCTTTGACGCCATGATCCAGTCATTACCGACGGGGTCATGAATGATACCGGCAACGGTTTCGCCTTTCGACACCACCGCAAGCATGACACCAAAGAGCGGAACACCAGATGCAAAGTTGAAAGTGCCATCGACCGGATCGATTGTGAAGGCAAGCTCCGCATCATCGAGGCCGGTCAGCAAAGCCGGATTGTCCGAGCAGGCTTCCTCACCGACGATCACCGCATCGGCAAAGCGTTCCTTGAGCTTGGCAGTGATGAACCGCTCAGCATTCACATCCGCTTCCGTCACCAGATCGGCGGGTGACGTCTTCTGCCGGATATCACTGACGTCCAGCCTGCGAAACCGGGGCATGATTTCCTGACGCGCCGCATCTGCCAGCAAATCGGCCAGCCAGTCCATCTGTCCTTCGTCAAACCGCATGGTCACCCTCTCCCTCGCCATTCAGCATCAGTCCTGCAAAATCGAACAGTTTGCGATCCAGCAAATGGCTCGGACGCACATTCGTCATGGCACGGATCATCGTGTCCTTGCGCCCCGGCATACGCTTTTCGATGTCGGTCAGCATGGCTTTCATCGCATTGCGCTGCAGCCCTTCCTGACTGCCGCACAGGTCGCATGGAATGATCGGAAACTGCATTGCGGTCGCAAATTTCTCCAGATCGTCCTCCGCAGCATAAGCCAGCGGGCGGAACACCATCAGGTCTCCTTCGTCGTTCAACAGCTTCGGCGGCATCGCAGCCAGACGCCCGCCGTGAAACAGGTTCATGAAGAAGGTTTCGAGAATATCTTCCCGGTGATGGCCAAGAACGATCGCCGAACAGCCCTCTTCACGCGCAATGCGATAGAGATTCCCCCGGCGCAAACGCGAGCAGAGCGAGCAATAGGTGCTGGTTTCAGGCAGCTTATCGGTCACAATCGAATAGGTATCCTGATATTCGATACGGTGTTCGATTTCATAACGATTGAGGAAATCCGGCAGAATGTGCTTGGGAAAGTTCGGCTGCCCCTGATCCAGATTGACCGCCAGCAGCTCAACCGGCAGCAGGCCGCGCCATTTAAGATCGAGCAGCAGCGCAAGCAGGCCATAGGAATCCTTGCCACCCGAAAGGCAGACCATCCAGCGCTCGCCGGGCTTCACCATCGAGAAATCCTCGATAGCCTGCCGCGTCAGACGCAAAAGACGTTTGCGCAGCTTGTTGAACTCGACCGTGGTCGGCACATCGCGGAATAGCGGATGACAGCCGTCGCTGCCCGCGTCTTCTGCAATATCTGGATCGAAAGCGTTCATGGTGCTTCCCGGAAAAACGATTGAAGATGTTGAAGGCTTAATAGCGAAAACTGGCTGTCGGGAAAACCGTCAAACAAGATTTCTTTATGATTGCGTGCATCAACACACGTCGACCACCGTTTGCCAGCAAAAATGTATGAGTGTTTGCAGCTGCCTTTTGCTCTAGAACTTATGCAGGCATTCACGGATGAGATATCTATGGCTCAGTATGTTGGTTCTATAAGTGTTCTTCGGCCAAAGCCGCACATCATCGCGCTCCGAAAACTGTCCTTACTGTTATTCATTGGAGCATTGTTGTCGGCCTGCGCCACATATCATTCCGACCGGCAGATTGACGATACGCTCGGCCCTCCCGGCCCCATCGCCAAAGTGCCGGGATAAAAGCAAAGAAAAAGCCGCGCTGCAGTACAGAGCGGCTTTTCGATTTCGGCATATATCCAGCGCGCCAGAGCGCGCCTGGAATTAACGCGAATAGAATTCGACGACCAGGTTCGGTTCCATCTGGACAGCGTAAGGCACATCCGTCAGGGTCGGAACGCGGGAGTACGTCGCAACCAGCTTGTTGTGGTCTACTTCGATGTAATCCGGAACATCACGTTCTGCGAGCTGAACAGCTTCGAGAACGATAACCAGCTGCTTCGACTTTTCGCGAACTTCAACAACGTCACCGGTCTTCAGGCGGTAGGACTGAACGTTGACGCGGCGACCATTCACATTCACGTGGCCGTGATTGATGAACTGGCGGGCAGCAAAGATCGTCGGAACGAACTTGGCGCGATACACAACTGCGTCAAGACGCGATTCCAGCAGACCGATCAGGTTTTCACCGGTGTCGCCCTTGCGGCGAGCGGCTTCTTCGTAGGTCTTGCGGAACTGCTTTTCGGAGATATCGCCGTAGAAGCCCTTGAGCTTCTGCTTTGCGCGGAGCTGTACACCGAAGTCCGACAGCTTGCCCTTGCGGCGCTGGCCGTGCTGGCCCGGGCCATATTCACGGCGGTTTACAGGGGACTTCGGACGGCCCCAGATGTTTTCGCCAAGACGGCGATCAATTTTGTACTTAGCGGATTCGCGCTTGCTCATCGCATTTCCTTCAAAAGGTTATAGCGCCCGGAGGCGCTGGAGGAAACGCGCCCTCCTCTGCCCTCCGTTTGAGAGGACTGACAGGATGAAGCGCGCGAGCGCAATCTTCATCCACGGGACACGTCAAATGAAACGCCGGTGCGAGAACGCGCCAGCGATGGGCGGCTTTTAGTCATGCAGCTGTTATCTTGTCAAGCTCAAGCAGTCGAAAAAGCCTGAAAAACCGGACCGCTGAAGGTGTTTCCTACCATTTGCTACGACCTGCCATCAAGCGTGAAGGAACGCCATCGCCTGTTTCATCATTAGTCATGACGGATCCGCAATTCATGAGGCATCAATGGTTTTGTCTTTTTTCCTGCCCGGCAAGGGTGCATTCACCGCTCTGATTGCCTTGGGCCTTGTTGCGATGCCGTGTTTTTCCGGCATCGATTCCGATCAAGCACAGGCGCAAACTTTCATCGAACGCATCCTGAAACAGGACGCCCAAAAGGCAAAACAGCATCGCAAACGCCCGGCGGTAAAGCGCAGCCAAAAGAAACCGGCTTCGAAACAGCAAACGGCAACGCAATCTGAAAGCGCTCAGGCAAAAGCCGAAACCAAACCTGCTCCCATGATACCCGTTCCGACGCCTGCCCCTCGCCCGGAAAATACAGCAACCAAGGGGGCAGAACCGGAAACTCCACCCATTCCAACGGAAAAGCCGGAGGCAGAACCCGAAAATCAACCGCTGGCCAAGCCTGCTCCTACAACCCCGACCCAGGCAGCCCCGCCAAAACCGGCTGATAATCCGAAGCCGATGGACGAAAAACCGCAAGAAGCGAAACCCGGTCCCGATCAACAGCCAAAGGCGGAAAAGGACGAGCGCGTCTATCAGGTATCCTGCCCGGCGCTGATAGCCGGAGAAGTAGAGGGCAAGCTGCTGCCTCCGATCAAGAATGGCGAGCAATGCGGCGCTCACTCTCCGTTGTCACTGACCGCCATTGGCAAGGACGCCCCTTTGAAATTTGCCAATGCCGTCACCACAAATTGCGCAATGGCAGTCACGCTGGCGCAGTGGAGCAGCGAGGTGACCAAGGCAGCCAAAGATGTTTATGGACCGGATTCGAAAATCGCTGAAATCGGCACCGGCTCGGACTACCAGTGCCGGAAGGTCAACGGCGCGTCCACAGGACGCGTTTCCGAACACGCCTTTGCCAACGCGCTCGACATCATGTCGTTCAAGTTTTCGGATGGCAGCAAGACGGAACTGGAAAGCGGCTGGAACGGCACCAACAAGGAGAAGGCTTTCTGGCGCGCCGTGCATAGCGCGAGCTGCAAGCTTTTCATGACAGTAATCGGCCCGGACGGTGATGCCGCACATCGCACCAACATGCATCTCGACCAAGGCTGCCACGGCAAATCCTGTCTTGCGCGCATCTGCCAATAAGATATCGTCGTAACCGTTGGAAATTCATAAAAAAATCAGAATCGCGTCTGTAATCTCTATTTCATTATCGATTCAATTCCGCCGCCCGCCACCGAGCGACGGGTTTCCAGAAGGACATGGGCATGAAATCGACCAAGTTTATAATTTCTGCAATTTTAGCACTGGGCTTCACCACCGCCGCGAATGCAGATTCCGTCCCGAAAAGATCGAAGGATTTTACGGGCAACTATCAGACACTCGTGAAGGATCAGCAAGCGGCTCCACAGGTCGCGGATTGCGTTGCCAGCGCTTATGATTACGTCAAGAAAAGTAAAAAATATGATCGTCTCGGCTTCACCAAAGATGATATCTCTTCGGCAGAAACCAATGATAAGTCTGCGAAATTCAGCACCAGCGACCCACGCAAGGTTTCGGCTGTCATCTCGGTTCCCGGTGAAGCACGCACCAAAGGCGCATCAACAAAATGGGATAGCGTCACGCTGCGCTGCGGCATTACCGATGGCAAGCTGAAAGCAATCGAGCTGGCTCCGAACAAATCTGGCAAGTAACCATCTGGCCAACGCGGCGAGTGCCCGACGGCGCTCGCCAATTCTATTCAGTGTTTTTTCTTGTCATCTACGTGTTCCGGCAAGCCTTTGCGCTTTGTTTCGGCAAATTCCTCCAGTTCTTTCTCGGTCATCGATTCATACATTTCCTTCGACGCACCGAAGAGTTCGCTTTTCTTGATTTCACCGCGTTTGGCAGCAAGCGCAGCGCCAGCGGCTTTCTGTTGGGCCTGGGATTTCGCGGGCATCAGACTTCTCCTGTTTGAAAGACAAACGCAAACGGACCAAGGCCGGTTCCTTTTTATTCAACGCTTCCATCAAAACGTGAGCGGGCGTCGCGAAGAAAATCGCGGTTCCTGACGGCCCATTGCCCCAGCACGTCGATAGGCACAGCAAGAGAATGTCCAAGTTCAGTCAGCGAATACTCCACTTCAGGCGGAGAAGTCGGGCGCACACGTCGAGACACGAGGCCATCCCGCTCCAGCGATCGTAGCGTAACGGTCAGCATGCGCTGTGAAATACCCTCAATGGTCCGTCGCAACGCATTGAAACGCATCGAGCCTTCCTGAAGATTGAAAATGACGAGAATGCTCCACGTGTCGCCAACCCGATCCAGCACTTCACGTATCGGGCAAGAACCGTCACCATCGTTTTCGAAGGCAGGTGTCGACGAAAGCAAAGGGGTTTTCCCGTCAGGGCGTGTCGGTATTGTCATCTTTTTCTCCACAAAAACCGGTTGGCAGACCGGCGTTTTCTCCATCGGTTAAGTTAGAGAGTTTCACCAGATTACGCATCAGTCATGCGTCATAACACACGTAAAAACAAATAGTTAGAGCAGCTTCATCGTTCCGCTTCGACCGGAGCATCTCTGAACACTTGCCTTTGAAGCGGTTACTTTGGTGTATCCTGCTCATGTAAAAGTGCGTTCTTCACAAGCATGATGGCACCACATATGTAGTTATCAGAAATAACCTGATTATGAATCATACCTTAATTCGTTTGATACGAGAAGGTCGAAAAAAGGAGAATGCCATGACCAAGATCGCACTGATCGGCGCAACGGGTTTCGTAGGCGCTGCAATCCTCAAGGAAGCTGTTGCACGCGGCGACGAAGTTACCGCACTCGTTCGTCATCCGGAGAAAGTCGAAAAACTGCCTGATGTGACGGCGGTAAAGGCCGACGTGTTGGATACCGACGCGCTTGCAAAGCAGCTTGCAGGGCATGACATCGTGATTTCCGCCTACAATGCGGGCTGGGGCGACAAGGACATCCGCGAAAAGCACATCAACGGCAGCCATTCCATCACGGAAGCCACCAAAAAAGCAGGCATCAAGCGTCTTATAGCAGTCGGCGGCGCAGGTAGCCTTTCGATCAATGGTAACCAGTTGGTCGACTCGCCGGAATTCCCTGCCGAATGGAAGGAAGGCGCGCTCGGCGCCCGTCAGGCACTCGACGACCTGCGCGGTGAGAAAGAACTGGAATGGTCATTCGTGTCACCGGCGATCATTCTTCAGCCGGGCGAACGCACCGGAAAGTATCGTCTCGGCGACGACGAACCGGTGTTCGATGACAAGGGTGAAAGCAAGATTTCAGTTGCTGATCTGGCCGTCGCCATTCTGGATGAAGCTGAAAAAAGCCAGCACATTCGCAAGCGTTTCACAGCCGCCTACTGATGCCAATCACAAAAACGCCATGTTTTCGACAGGCGTTCGCCGCAAAATCGGTGGTGAAATACGCACATCACCACCGGTTTTTCGCGCAAACTGAACGCAAAACGGGTTTACTGCCGCTTTGCCTTAATTGGAGCCGCATCTTTTCCGATAACCGTTTCACACTTTTCGGGATGCGCTCTCACTCACACCAGTTCCACGTCCACGACGCCCTGAATGGCTTTCATGGCGCTGGCGATCTGCGGGCTGACGCGATAGCGATGCGGCAGCTCGATCTCGACTTCACGCTGGCCGTTATCCTTGATGACGATGAGGCTCACCTGCCCGTCGCCGCGCGTGTTGAAATGCGGTGCGATATGACGAACCGCATCGGCCGAGCGCAGGTAAAGCCGCAACGCCTTCTGCATACGGCAGGCCTCGTCTTCGAGCGACTGGACCGTCTGGATGCGCAAGCCGATACCTTCGGGGCGATTTTCCGCCTGAACCGTGATCACCACCGACTTGCCGCTCTCCAGAAGGTCGCGATATTGCGCCAGCCCTTCTGAAAACAGCACCGCTTCGAACTGGCCGCTGGCATCGGACAGTTGCACAATGCCCATCTTGTTGCCGGTGCGTGTCTTGCGTTCCTGCCGAGCAGTCACGGTGCCCGCCAGACGACCGGCATTGGCGCCGCGTTTCACAGCTGCTGAAAAATCTGCCCAGCTTTGAACACGCATGCGGTTCAGCACATCGCGATATTCATCGAGCGGGTGGGCTGACAGATAGAAGCCGACCGCCTGAAACTCCCGATGCAGCATTTCCGATGGCAGCCAGGGAGCCGCCTGCGGCAGGATAAGCGTTTCCTTCGGAGCGCCTGACAAACCAAAAATATCGGACTGACCGCTTGCGGCATTTTCCTGCGTGCGCTGGGCAAAGCCCATGATGCGGTCCATGCCCGCACTCATGGCCGGGCGCTCACGACCGAAACAATCCATCGCACCGGCATTGATGAGACTTTCCAGCACGCGCCGGTTGACGATGCGCGGATCGACCCGCTCGCAGAAATCCTCAAGGCTTTCAAAAGGTTTCTCGGCGCGCACATCGACAATATGATCGACGGCGGCCTCGCCGACGCCCTTGATGGCGGCAAGCGAATAGAAAATCTGCTTTTCGCCGACTTCAAACGGACGGAAGGACGTCATCACCGAAGGCGGCACGACCTCAATGCCCAAACGGTTCGCCTCGCGGCGGAAATCGTTGAGCTTGTCGGTGTTCGACATATCGTAGGTCATCGACGCCGCGATGAACTCGACTGGATAGTGGGCCTTCATATAGGCCGTCTGGTAGGACACGATGGCATAGGCTGCGGCGTGCGACTTGTTGAAGCCGTAGTCAGCGAACTTGGCCAGCAGATCGAAGATCATGTTGGCCTGCGCCTTGTCGACACCGCCCTCAATCGCGCCATCCACGAAGCGGACGCGCTGCTTGTCCATTTCCTCGCGGATCTTCTTGCCCATGGCGCGACGCAAAAGGTCAGCTTCCCCGAGCGAATAGCCGGAAAGCACCTGTGCGATCTGCATCACCTGTTCCTGATAGACGATAACGCCCTGCGTTTCCTTGATCAGGTGATCGATCTTCGGGTGAATGGAGGCAATCTCCTCCTCACCGTTCTTGCGCGCATTATAGGTCGGGATGTTCTCCATCGGACCAGGACGATAAAGCGCCACAAGCGCGATGATATCTTCGATCCGGTCCGGGCGCATACCGAGCAGCGCCTTGCGCATACCCGCACTTTCCACCTGGAACACGCCGACGGTTTCGCCGCGCGACAACATCTCATAGGTCAGTTCGTCGTCGAGCGGCACATGGGATAGGTCAATCTCAACGCCCTTGCGCGCTACCAGTTTGACCGCCGTTTCAAGAACGGTCAGCGTCTTGAGACCAAGAAAATCGAACTTGACCAGTCCCGCCTGCTCGACCCATTTCATGTTGAACTGGGTGACAGGCATGTCGGAACGCGGATCGCGATACATCGGGACCAGTTCCGACAGCGGACGGTCACCGATCACGATACCGGCGGCATGGGTCGAGGCGTGGCGGTAAAGCCCTTCAAGCTTGAGAGCCATATCCAGCAGCCGTCCGACCACCGGCTCTTTCTCACGTTCCTCATTGATCTTCGGTTCTGTGTCGATGGCTTGTGCCAGTGACACTGGATTGGCCGGGTTTTGCGGCACCAGCTTGCAGAGACGATCGACCTGACCGTAAGGCATTTCCAGAACGCGACCGACATCGCGCAGCACAGCGCGTGCCTGCAGGGTTCCGAATGTGATGATCTGGGCTACCTGATCCCGCCCGTACTTTCCCTGCACATAGCGGATCACCTCTTCACGGCGGTCCTGACAGAAGTCGATATCGAAGTCGGGCATCGAAACGCGATCCGGGTTGAGGAAGCGTTCGAAAAGCAGCGAGAACCGCAAAGGATCGACGTCGGTAATCGTCAGCGCATAGGCGACGAGCGAACCGGCACCCGAGCCACGGCCCGGCCCGACCGGAATGCCATGGGCTTTCGCCCATTTGATAAAGTCCGCAACGATCAGGAAGTAGCCCGGGAACTTCATGCGGGTGATGATGCCGATCTCGTATTCAAGACGTTCGGCATATTGCTCCGTCGTATAGCCTTCTGCGAGACCGACGGTCTCCAGGCGCATCTTCAGGCCTTCGCGGGCCTGCCGCGCCAGCTCGTCGGCTTCCTCCTGAACGGCGGCCTCCGCATCATCGGATTCGCCGGTAAACCGTGGCAGGATCGGTGCACGGGTCTGCGTGTACCAACTGCAACGCTCTGCAATTTCGACGGTGTTGTCGAGCGCTTCCGGCAGATCGGCAAAAAGCGCAGCCATTTCCGCACGGCTTTTCATGTGATGGTCCGGCGTCAGGCGGCGGCGATCATCGTTTGAGAGAATCTGGCCTTCCGCGATGGCAAGAAGCGCATCGTGAGCTTCGAAATCTTCCGCCTTGAGAAAGAAAGCCTCGTTGGTGGCCACCAGAGGCAGATCCATCTCATAGGCAAGCGCGACGGTCTTTGCTTCCAGCGCACGGTCGTAACCTGCCTGACGCTGCAATTCGACATAAAGCCGGTCACCAAACGCTTCACGCAGGAAAGCAAGTCGCGCCTCTGCCCTGTCGGGACGGTCGGCGGCAAAAGCGCGACCGATTGGTCCCAATGCGCCGCCGGAAAGAACAATGACGTCTTTCGACAATGGTGGCAGCCAGCTTGCTTCGACATGCACCGGATCACCTGCCGGTGTTTCCAGAAACGCGCGACTGACGAGCCGCACGATATTCGCATAGCCCTCTTCCGTTGCAGCCAGCAGCACAACTGGAGCGAGGTCCAGCGCGACACGGCGATTGACGCTGCGGCCATTATCATTGTGATCGCCGAAGGCGATATCGACCTGACAACCGATGATGGGTTGCAGCCCGTCTTTCGATGCCTTCTGCGCAAATTCAAGCGCACCGAACAGATTATTGGTGTCGGTGACTGCGATAGCCGGCGCCTCGTCGGCAATCGCCTGTTTGATGATCTTGCCGAGCGGCAATGCGCCTTCCAGCAAGGAATAGGCCGAGTGTACCCGCAGGTGCACAAAACGTGGCGTCAAAGCACCGTCTTTTGCTGCATTACCTGCTGCTACGTCACTCATTCCATCGACCCCGATCATCTGCTGAGCCGCCCGGATGGACATACATCCGGCGCTCTAAATCCAAGCATCACGCTTTCCGAAAACCGATTCCGATTTTCGGGCCGATGCAGTAGCCGCCTGATAGCACATTGCTTGCAAGATGGGCCACACGCATGGCCCATCGCGGCTGGCGACTCTGTCGCCTGATAGCATCAGTTTCGGGGAATGATATGGCGATGTCCAGTAAGACTATCGCCACCTTGCAGCGGGTTCACAAGAACCAGCCAGAGCATCTCCAATTTTTCCGGGGTCATCGGAAATGCCCTATTGTTTTCACGCATGTCTATATCCCAAAATCGGTTCCCACTTTTGGGAGACATGCTCTATTTCCTTCAGATCGCACTCACCCAGATGGCGAAAGTTGCAATAAACAGGCTTACCGAAATGAAAGACAGAACGTCGTGGACGAGATCGGTCATGTTGGAAACTCCTCTGTGTTCACGTATGTTTATTTTTTGTTCTATTTTTGTTCCAAAGTCAACACCCGTTCTAGCCCGTCATTCATTTTAGGGTTTACGAATAGTGAATATACAACCGCAGACGCTGGCTGCGTGAGCGGGGAACGAAAGCGCCATATTCAGGCGGAGACGCACCTCGCCCTTCGAGACGCCACCTGTGGCGGCTCCTCAGGATGAGGTGCTGGGAGCGCTTCCAAGACCACCCCGAACGCCAAGACACTTGTACGGGAATATGGTCCTGCAAGCCTATACCGCCCGATCAAACGCACGTCAGAACAAATGGGTGGAGCAGAGGTCCTGTTCGAGCAAACCGGAACGCGCAGGCAGCGGAACCGCACCTCGCCCTTCGAGACGCCACCTGTGGCGGCTCCTCAGGATGAGGTGCTACTGTGACCTGAAAGGCTTACAGATCGACGACCTTGCCGTCCTTCAGCGTGACGCGCCGGTCCATGCGGCGGGCGAGTTCGTGATTATGGGTCGCGATCAGAGCCGCAAGCCCCGACTGACGCACGAGGGCCTCAAGAGCTCCGAAGACGTAAGACGATGTCGTTGGATCGAGGTTGCCGGTCGGTTCATCCGCCAGAAGAACAAGCGGCGCGTTGGCAACGGCGCGGGCAATAGCAACGCGCTGTTGCTCGCCGCCGGAAAGTTCCGACGGGCGATGCGAAGCGCGCTTGCCGATCTTCATATATTCAAGAAGCTGCTGCGCACGCTCTGCTGCGGCCTTCCTGGACAGGCCGCGGATCATCTGCGGCATCATCACATTCTCCAGCGCGGAAAATTCCGGCAGAAGATGGTGGAACTGATAAACGAAACCGACGTCGTTGCGGCGCACAGCCGTGCGCTCATCATCGGACAATTTGCTGCAGGAACGCCCGTCCAAGAAAACGTCTCCGTTGTCGGGACGCTCCAGCAGGCCTGCCGTGTGCAGCAATGTCGACTTGCCCGCGCCCGATGGCGCGACAAGCGCAACCATTTCGCCACGACGAAGTGTGAAATCGGCATCCTTCAGAATGACCAGTTCGCGGTCGGCTTCCTTATAGGCGCGGCCGACACGCTCCAGCCGCATGATGATTTCAGCCGCCATTTATTCGTACCTCAATGCTTCGACCGGATCGAGCTTGGCAGCGCGCCAGGCCGGGAAAATGGTGGCAATGAACGAAAGCACCAGAGCCATGACGATAACGGAAATCGTTTCGCCGGGGTCCATCTTCGCAGGCAACTGGCTCAGGAAGTAAAGTTCCGGGTTGAAGAGCGTGGTTCCCGAGAGCCACGAGAAGAACTCCCGCAGGCGCTCGACATTGAGGCAGACGACAACGCCCAGAACAACACCGGCTATGGTGCCGGTGACGCCGATGGCAGCACCCGTCATCAGGAATATGCGCATTACGGCGCCACGGGTTGCGCCCATGGTTCGCAGGATTGCGATATCGTGCCCCTTGTCCTTCACCAGCATGATAAGGCCGGAAATGATGTTCAGCGCCGCCACGAGCACGATCAGCGTCAGGATCATGAACATGACATTGCGCTCGACTTCCAGCGCCGAGAAGAAAGTCTGATTGCGCTGGCGCCAGTCGACAAGCGAGAGCTGACGTCCCGCTGCCTCTTCCACCGGCGCGCGCATCGCATCCACCTTGTCGGGATTATCGACAAAGATTTCAAGCGATTGCACCTTGCCTTCCTGATTGAAGAAAAGCTGCGCCTCGGACAGCGGCATCATGACAATCGACGAGTCGTATTCCGACATGCCGATCTCGAAGATCGCGACAATCGGATAGGCCTTCACGCGCGGATTGACGCCGAACGGGGTCACATCGCCATCCGGCGAAATCACCCGTAGCGTATCGCCGATTGAAAGGCCGAGATTTTCGGCCATGCGGGTTCCGATGGCGACGCCGCCGCCCTGATCGAAGCCCTGAAGCGTGCCCTGGCGAATATTGCCTGAAACGAGCTTGAGCTTGTCGAGATCCTCTTCACGAAGACCGCGCACCAGTGCACCCGTTCCTGCGCCGATATTCCCCTGGACGAGCGCCTGCCCTTCCACCACGGGAATGGCGAACCTGATGCCGGAAATACCGTCGATCCGCTTGATGAGATCGGCATAATCATCCAGCGGACGGTCAATCGGCTGCATGATGAGATGGCCATTGATACCGAGAATTCGCGAAAGAAGCTCGGCACGGAAACCGTTCATCACCGCCATGACGATGATGAGGGTCGCCACGCCCAGCATGATGCCGGTGAACGAAAAACCGGCAATGACCGAGATAAAAGTCTCGCGGCGGCGCGCGCGCAGATATCGCCAAGCGATCATCCGTTCGAAAGCCGAGAATGGACCTGACTTTGGAGCCTTTTGAGCTGCCTTTGCCTGATCCCCGGATTTTGCTGCCGCCGCGCTGCTCATGCTTCTGCCGTCAACAGATTGATCGCAGCTTCAACGCTCAGGCTCTGGCGTTCACCGGTCTTGCGATCCTTGATCTCGACTTCACCGGCGGCAACGCCACGCGGGCCAACGATCACCTGCGTCGGCAGGCCGATCAGGTCCATCGTGGCGAACTTTGCACCCGGACGGTCATCCGTGTCGTCCAGCAGAGGATCGACGCCTGCATTGGTCAGCGCTTCGTAGATCTTCTCGCTTACAGCGTCGCAGCCTTCGTCGCCCGGCTTCATGTTGACGATACCGGCACCGAACGGCGCGATGGCTTTCGGCCAGATGATGCCCGCATCGTCGTGGAAGGCTTCAATGGCTGCCGCAACAAGGCGCGACGGACCGATGCCGTAGGAACCCATGGAAACCAGATGTTCCTTGCCATCCGGGCCCTGCACTTTCGCGCCCATCGGTTCGGAATATTTCGTGCCGAAATGGAAGATGTGCCCCACTTCGATGCCACGTGCCGAGACCTGTTCTTCCGGCTTCACCTTGGACCAGTCGGCCTCGTCGTGCATTTCGTCGGTTGCCGCATAAGGCGTCGTCCAGCGATTGACGATATCGGTCAGCTGCGCATCGTTGCGGAAATCGGTGTCCGCGCCCGGCACGGCCAGATCGAGATAGGCCTTGTCGCAGAAAACCTGGCTTTCGCCGGTTTCGGCCAGAATGATGAATTCGTGGCTGAGGTCGCCGCCAATCGGTCCCGTATCGGCGCGCATCGGGATGGCCTGCAGGCCAACACGTGCAAAAGTGCGCAGATAAGACACGAACATGCGGTAGTAAGCCATTTTCGCGCCCTCATAATCGAGGTCGAACGAATAGGCGTCCTTCATCAGAAATTCGCGCGAACGCATGACGCCGAAACGCGGGCGCACTTCGTCGCGGAACTTCCACTGGATGTGGTAGAGATTGAGCGGCAGATCCTTGTAGGAGCGCACATAGGAGCGGAAAATGTCGGTGACCATTTCCTCATTGGTCGGACCAAAGAGCATATCGCGCTCCTGACGGTCCTGAATGCGCAGCATTTCCTTGCCATAGGCATCGTAGCGACCGCTTTCGCGCCACAGGTCTGCGGACTGGATGGTCGGCATCAGGATTTCATTGGCGCCCGCGCGGTTCTGCTCTTCACGAATGATATCGCAGACCTTGTTGAGAACCTTCAGACCGATCGGCAGCCAGGAATAGATGCCGGCCGACTGTTGACGGATCATGCCCGAGCGCAGCATCAGCCTGTGGGAGACGATTTCCGCCTCCTTGGGGTTTTCCTTCAGAATAGGCAAAAAATACCGCGACAGACGCATCGTAACCACCAATCAAGAGGGACTGCCTGAGTGCTTCAAGAATCAGGCAAAAATTAAGCATATTTGTCGGTTTCTTACCGGGTTATACACCGGTTGGAAACCCGCTTGAAAAAGCTTTCGCGATAGCGGATTTCCCCATCCACAACCATGATCGCCTGTCGAAAGAACCAGAGACGCGAAATGCAGCTTCCGGATTCACATTCAAATTCAATATATTACAGATATATCACTCTCATTCGGGAAAATTTGCGAAAGAAATATGACGCCATAGAAGATTTTTCGTGACAAAAGCTGTGCAGTTCGCTATTTTTTTCAGCATAAGAGCAACAACGGAATAAAACCGTTGGTTTCACGCGGTCAAAGTCTTGGGAGGATGGATCCAGGCGCGACTTTCGCAGCCGCCAGTCAAATGGAAACGGATCGAACGCGTATTTGATTAGCAAGGCGAAAGCCTTGCTTTTTTTTTGAACTTGCAGCACCTCCATGCTTTCCGCAGTTTCCCTATTTTATAGCTTGCAATAACACATTGATTTTGTGGGATTTATCGCAACGCCCTCTGCGCATTCAAGTATTAAATTTCACTTAAGTATAAATCGATTTATATGAAGAACATTGCTCAGGGAGCGCTATCGCTGTCACAAATGACGCCGGGTTGTGCTGTATCGTAAATTCAATACGTTACGCCAACAAGCTCGATATCTGACGCAACCCATGGTAGGCGCGTCCACTTTTCTTTATACAAAGGAAAGGCTGCCTATAATTTAGGCAGCCTCAAAAATTCATGTCGGAACGTGAACGAATGCTCAGGTCAGATCCGGGAAGAAATGCGGGATATCATCGAGGCCGAAACCGCTGATCTGCGTCACATAATAATAGAGCAGGAAGATGAGTGTTGCGACGATGGTCGTCCGCAGAAAGGCACGACCGATGCGTGGTTTTGCCGGAGCGCTGGCCACCGTGCCCAAAGTCACTTCGTTTTCTTCAGCCTGGGTGCGCAAGCCAACCGGCAGTAGCGCAAACAGCGTCGTCCACCAGATGATGAAGTAAATCGCGATTCCTGAAACCAGAGACATGATTACACCTCTTCCAGTTCGATCAGTGTGCCGTTGAAATCCTTGGGATGCAGGAAAAGAACCGGCTTGCCATGGGCGCCGGTCTTCGGTTCGCCATCTCCAAGGATACGCGCACCCTCCGCCTTGAGGCGGTCGCGAGCGGCAATTATGTCCGCAACCTCATAGCACAGATGGTGCATCCCGCCGGAAGGATTCTTTTCCAGAAACGCCGCTATGGGCGACCCCTCACCCAACGGTTCCAGCAATTCGATCTTGGTGTTGCCGACGTCGATGAAAACCACGGTTACGCCATGCTCAGGCAGTGCCTGCGGCTCGGTGACTTTCGCACCGAGCTTGCCGCGATAAAGCGCTGCCGCGGCATCGATATCCGGAACGGCAATCGCCACGTGGTTCAAGCGTTCGAGCATCAGCACCTCCCATGCCGGTCATTTTGCAATCCGTATGACTACCGTATCCTATTCACGAATACGGTCACTACCGGCTTTTTGCCCCATGCTTCATTTGCCGCAGCGCGAACGGCACGGCGCACGGACTCCCGGACAAGCTCGATATCCTTGCGGCGAACGCGCGGAATGCTGTCGATGGCCTCGATGGCTGCATCCAGCAGGATGTCTTCCAACAGATCGCCCTGTGCGTTTTCCTCCGGCACCCCGAAAGTCACAAGGTCGGGCTCATCGATGATCTTGTGTTCACGGTCCAGCAGCACCGAAACGGCGACATGACCGACATAAGCGAGCTTGCGACGCTCGACCATGCCGATTTCTTCCTCGTCACCGATCAGCTTGCCGTCCTTGTAAATCCGGCCAACCGGCGCTTCATCGATAATCTCCGCCTTGCCGGGTGCCAGACGCAGCATGTCGCCGTCACGCACCTGCGCGACCTGCTCGATGCCCTCCATCGCGCCAAGAGAACCTTGCGCGACCAGATGAGCGGCTTCGCCATGCACCGGCACCAGAATTTGCGGACGAACCCAGGAATACATGCGACGCAATTCGCTGCGCCGTGGATGGCCCGACACATGGACCAATGCATCCTCATCACCGATGATCTTGATACCGCGATCAATCAGGCGGTTCTTGATGTCGAGAATGGATTTTTCATTGCCCGGGATGGCGCGCGATGAATAGATGACCGTATCGCCCGCCGTCAGCGCCAGGCTGCGCATTTCGTCACGCGCCAGTTTGGCGAGTGCCGCGCGCGGTTCGCCCTGACTGCCGGTAAGGATCATCACCACGTTCTCACGCGGAATATAGCCGTAATCCTCTTCGCTGAGATATTCCGGTAAGCCTTCCATATAGCCAAGTTCTGTGGCGACGGAGATGGCGCGCTTCATCGAACGCCCAACCACCAGCACCTGACGGCCAGCATCGCATGCTGCTTCGGTAATCGACCGGATACGACCGACATTGGACGAGAAAGTGGTGATGGCCACACGACCGCGCGCATTTTCAATCAACTCGCGCAGGCTCTCGCCCACCTGACGTTCCGAAGGAGACTCGCCCTCGCGCAAAGCATTGGTGGAATCGCAGATCAGCGCCAGAACGCCTGCATCACCGATAGCGCGGAAACGCGCCTCATCGATAACCGGTCCGAGCGATGGTTCCGGGTCCATCTTCCAGTCACCCGTATGCACGACCGTGCCGAGCGGTGTCGTAATAGCCAGCGAAACCGGCTCGGGAATGGAGTGGGTTACTGCGACAGCTTCAAGCTTGAAAGGCCCGACTTCGAATTTCTCGCCTGCCTTGTAGATCGTGATTGGAATTTCGGGCGCGCCGTGTTCCGACTGTCGCTTGGCTTCAAGCAGACCGGCGGTGAATGGCGTCGCATAAACCGGAACCTCCAGGCG
This sequence comes from Ochrobactrum sp. XJ1, assembly GCF_024701725.1. Lineage (NCBI taxonomy): Bacteria > Pseudomonadati > Pseudomonadota > Alphaproteobacteria > Hyphomicrobiales > Brucellaceae > Ochrobactrum > Ochrobactrum sp. XJ1. The sequence goes on along the minus strand of NZ_VDGD01000003.1, from coordinate 309,421 downwards.
CGGCCACAGATCGAGCAAAGCACCGAAATGGTCTTCATGCGCATGGGTGATAACGATGCCGCGCAGATTGTGCTTTTCAGCCTCGAGATATCGGATATCCGGCAGGATGAGATCCGCACCCGGCTGTTCAGGCCCCGCAAAGCTCACCCCCATATCCACGACAAGCCATTCACGGTTATCCGCAGGACCGAAGCCATACATGGCCAAATTCATGCCGATTTCGCCTACGCCGCCAAGCGGCAGAAAGACGAGTTCAGTAGTATTGGATCGGGCCATGAAATTTCCTCTGTGATTAATCCCGCCTTGCGGCATCAACTGGACCTAAAGTTGTCCTGTTGCAACCCTAGCAAGACAAAACAAAACAATTATTTGCGTATTGTAGCAGCAGTTCCGAAATAGACATCGCCAGCCGTTACCGCAACTCGCGAACCTTCGTCCTCGCGAATAACAAAACGGCATGCCTCATCGATTGTCTCAAAACGACCTTCGATGATACGGCCTTCAACCTGCATGGTTACATTCTGGCCAAGGCCATGCGCGCGCTGCAGCCAGCGCTTGCGAATATCGTCGAGACCGCGCCCTTCATTCCAGACGCGATAGTTGACCGACCAGGCATCCGACAAGGCTGCAAACAAAGTCTCGGCATCGCATTTGCTGCCGAGAGCCTGCAACGACGTTGCTGCATAAGGCAGATCATCGGGAAAGGCGACCACATTGGTCCCGATACCGATGGCAACGGCGAACAAATTCTTCGCCAGAATGGACGATTCAAGCAGGATGCCGCTGAGTTTCGCGCCATTGACCAGCACGTCATTCGGCCATTTCAGGCCGATTGTCGGCGGCACGGCAGGCCCTGTTGCAGCGAATACCGCATCAAGTGCATCGGCAAGCGACAAGCCGGCAACAAAACCAAGCGTCGCAGCCGTCTTCATTTCATAGGATTCAACAAGAAGCAGCGTGGAGGCAAGATTGCCTTCCGGCGTAGACCAGGCACGGCCCCGTCTTCCGCGACCGCTTTCCTGTTTCTTCGTAACAAGCCAGAGCTTGCCCGGATCACCGCTGGCTGCCCGTTCCAGAGCAACCGCATTGGTGGAACCTACCGTCTCGAAAGTTTCGAGACGGTAGCCCTCATTTGCCGCAACAGGCGAAAGCGCAAAACTCATTTATGCTTCCGCCTTTTGCATTAATCAGAAAAACGTCTTGGCTGCGGCTTCGGCAAATCCGCCGATCGGACCAGCAAGGAAGACGTAGAAGAGCACGAAGGCACCCGTTACGCCGAGAACGAGACGAAGCTCGCCTGCGACCGGAACGAAACCACCCGTCGGCTCATCGAACCACATGATCTTGATCATGCGCAGGTAATAGAACGCGCCCACGACCGAAGCCACGATACCGATGATGGCAAGCGGATAGAGGCCTGCTTCGACGGCAGCAAGGAAGGTGTACCACTTGCCGAAGAAACCGGCGAGTGGCGGAATTCCGGCGAGCGAGAACAGGAAGATAGTCATGATCGTTGCCAGCACCGGATTGGTGCGGGACAGACCGGCCAGATCCTCAATGCTCTCCACATTGCCGTCCTTGGTGCGCATTGCAAGAATGAACGCGAAGGTGCCGAGCGTCATGGCGAGGTAGATTGCCATGTAGATCATCACGCCCTTCACGCCGATCACCGTTCCGGCGGCCAGACCAACGAGCGCATAGCCCATATGGCTGATCGAGGAATAAGCCATCAGGCGCTTGATGTTACGCTGGCCGATGGCGGCAAACGCACCGAGGACCATCGAGGCAAGCGCGATGAAAATCACGACCTGCTGCCAGTCATGGGTGACCGGAGCAAAGGCTTCGGAGACGACGCGGATGATGAGCGCCATGGCAGCCATCTTCGGGGCGGCGGCAAAAAATGCCGTTACCGGGGTCGGCGCGCCTTCATAGACGTCCGGCGTCCACATGTGGAACGGAACGGCAGAAATCTTGAATGCCAGACCGGCCAGAATGAAGACGAGACCGAACACCAGACCGAGTTCACGCTGACCGCCGGAGACGGCCTGGGCGATTTCGGTAAAGCCGATGTGGCCGGTGTAACCGTAGACGAGCGAAATGCCGTAAAGCAGCATGCCCGAGGAAAGCGAACCGAGAACGAAATATTTCAGACCAGCTTCCGTCGAACGGACGCTATCGCGGTTGAATGCTGCCAGAACGTAGAGCGCCAGCGATTGCAGTTCGAGACCGAGATAGAGCGACAGCATGTTGGATGCTGAAACCATCAGCAACATGCCGAGCGTGGAAATCACGATCAGGACCGGGAACTCGAACTTGTCGAACTTCTCCGCCTTGGCGAAGCCGACCGACATGATCAGCGTCACGATGGAGCCGATCAGCGTCAGCACCTTCATGAAGCGGCTGAAGCTGTCATTGACGATGGCACCGCCGAATGCGGCGCCGTTCGTTGGGAAAAGGACCACCAGAGCCAGCGCTGCAATAAGCACCGCGACGGATAATCCGTTGACGAGCGTGGTCGCCCGTTCGCCGGAGAACACGCCAATCATGAGCAGTGCCAAGGCGCCTACAGCAAGGAGAACCTCCGGTGCTGCAAGGGTCAGATGAGCTATCAGATCAGTCTGCATGACCTACGCCTTTATTTCTTACTGTGCCAGCACGGCGCTCGCGGTGCCCGCGAGTGCTGCGTCGTAATGTTGGACCAGGGCGTTCACGGCACCGGCGGTCACGTCGAAGACCGGGGTCGGATACACACCGAAGAAGATGGTGAGCGCCACAAGCGGGTAGAGAATGATCTTCTCACGCGGGCTCAAGTCGAGGAGCGCCTTCAGGCTTTCCTTCGTCAATGCGCCGAAGACTACCTGACGGTAGAGCCAGAGCGCATAAGCCGCCGAGAGGATGACACCCGTGGTTGCGAACAGTGCCACCCAGGTATTGACCCGGAACACACCGAACAGCGTCAGGAATTCACCGATGAAGCCCGAAGTACCCGGTAGGCCCACATTCGCCATCGTGAAGATGAGGAAGGCCACCGCATATTTCGGCATGTTGTTCACCAGACCGCCGAACGCCGCAATTTCACGGGTATGCATGCGATCATAGATCACGCCGACGCAGAGGAAGAGCGCGCCCGACACGATACCGTGCGACAGCATCTGGAAGATGGCGCCCTGAATGCCCTGCTCGTTCGCGGCAAAAATACCCATGGTCACATAGGCCATGTGGGCAACCGACGAATAGGCGATCAGCTTCTTGATGTCTTCCTGAACCAGAGCGACCAGGGACGTGTAGATGATGGCTATGACCGACAGCGTGAAGATCAGCGGAGCGAAATCGGCGGACGCCAGCGGAAACATCGGCAGCGAGAAGCGCAGGAAGCCGTAACCGCCGAGCTTCAGCAGGATACCCGCCAGAATGACCGAGCCTGCCGTCGGTGCTTCAACGTGCGCATCCGGCAACCAGGTATGGACCGGCCACATCGGCATCTTCACGGCAAAGGACGCGAAGAAGGCGAGCCATAACCATGTCTGCATCCCGGCAGGGAAGCTGTACTTCTGCAGTTCCACGATGTTCATCGTGCCAGCCTGCCAGTACATGGCCATGATGGCGATAAGCATCAGAACCGAGCCCAGAAGCGTGTAGAGGAAGAACTTCAAGCTCGCATAGACGCGACGCTTGCCGCCCCACACGCCAATGATGATGAACATCGGGATAAGGCTTGCTTCGAAGAACACGTAGAACAGGAACAGGTCGAGCGCGCAGAACACGCCGATCATCAGCGTTTCCAGAATGAGGAACGCGATCATGTATTCCTTGACGCGCTTTTCCACCGATATCCAGCTTGCGAGAATGCAGAAGGGCATGAGGAAAGCCGACAGCACCACGAACAGGACGGAGATACCGTCCACGCCCATGTGGTAGCTGATGCCGCCACCCATCCAGTCGATCTGTTCGACCATCTGGAAGCCGGGGTTCGAATTATCGAACCCTGCCCAGATGACGAGCGACAGGATGAAGACGAATATCGTCGTCAGCAGCGCGACATTGCGGATATTGCGACGCGAAGCCTCGCTGTCGTCCTTGATCAGAAGGATCAGTAACGCGCCGACAAGCGGCAGAAACGTGACCGTTGAGAGAATTGGCCAGTCGGTCATCAGAAAGAGCTCCCGAGCATCATCCAAGTGACGAGCGCGGCGACGCCGATCAGCATCGCGAATGCGTAGTGATAAAGGTATCCGGACTGCATCTTGACGACGCGGTTGGTGACATCGAGCACGCGAGCCGAGATGCCATCCGGGCCGAAGCCGTCAATAAGCCAGCCATCGCCACCCTTCCAGAACAAGCGGCCAAGCCAGCGAGCCGGACGTACGAAGAGGAAATCGTACAGTTCGTCGAAGTACCACTTGTTGAGAAGGAACTGGTAGAGGCCACGATGACGGGCAGCCAGCGCCTTCGGCGTTTCCGGCGAGCGGATGTAGAAGATCCAGGCGACGATGAAGCCGAGAACCATCGAGATGAACGGCGACAGCTTAACCCACAGAGGAACATGGTGGTATTCCTCAAGGATCTGGTTGGCAGCCGAAGTGAACAGCGCGCCCTTCCAGAATTCGGCATATTCGTGGCCGAAGAAGAGTTCCTTGAACACGACACCGGCAAAGAGTGCACCGACGCCGAGGATCAGCAGCGGAACGAACATGACGGCTGGCGATTCATGGACGTGATGCATGACTTCCGCCGAAGCGCGCGGCTTGCCGTGGAAGGTCATGAAAATCAGACGCCATGAATAGAAGCTCGTGAAGAGCGCTGCAACGATGAGAAGCGTCGAAGCGTAGCCGCTGGCAGCACTGTGCGAAGCGAAGACGGATTCGATGATCGCATCCTTGGAGAAGAAACCGGCGGTGCCGATGATCGTGCCCGGAATACCGAGGCCCGTAATGGCAACCGTACCGATGACCATCATCCAGTAGGTGATGGGGATCAGCTTGCGCAGGCCGCCCATGCGACGCATGTCCTGCTCTTCCGAAACGGCATGGATAACCGAACCGGCGCAAAGGAACAAAAGCGCCTTGAAGAAAGCGTGCGTGAACAGATGGAACACGGCGGCGCCATAGGCACCCACACCAAGCGCTGCGAACATATAGCCGAGCTGCGAACAGGTCGAATAGGCGATCACGCGCTTGATGTCGTTCTGCACGAGAGCGACCGTTGCCGCAAAGAAGGCAGTGGTGGCGCCGATGATGGTCACGACCAGAAGTGCGGTCTGCGACAGTTCAAAGATCGGCGACATGCGGGCGACCATGAACACGCCCGCGGTAACCATGGTAGCGGCGTGAATGAGAGCCGAAACCGGGGTCGGGCCTTCCATGGCGTCCGGAAGCCAGGTGTGCAGCAGGAACTGCGCCGACTTGCCCATCGCGCCCATGAAGAGCAGCAGACAGGTGATCGTGATCGCGCCCTGCTTGTCGAGCTGATAGCCGAGGAAGTTCAGAACGACCTGATTGGCATCGGCAGCGCCTTCAGCCGGCAGATAATTGGCTGCGGCAGCGAAGATCGTGTTGTAGTCGACCGACTGGAACAGCGCGAACACGCCGAAGATGCCGAGCAGGAAGCCGAAGTCGCCGACGCGGTTGACGACGAACGCCTTCATGGCGGCGGCATTGGCCGAAGGCTTCTGGAACCAGAAACCGATCAGGAGGTAGGAAGCCAGACCCACGCCTTCCCAGCCGAAGAACATCTGGACCAGATTGTCCGACGTGACCAGCATGAGCATGGCGAAAGTGAAGAGCGACAGATAGGCGAAGAAGCGCGGACGATGCGGATCGTGGTGCATATATCCAATGGAATAGATATGCACGAGAGCCGACACCGAGTTCACCACGACCAGCATGACGCCGGTGAGCGTATCGACGCGCAGTGACCAGTCAAAGGAAAGCGCGCCCGATGTCACCCAGTGAAGAACCGGGATGCGGACGGTTTCTGCATCGTGGCCAAGCGGAATCTGGAAGAAGACGACCCAGGACAGGATCGCGACGATGACCATGAAACCGGAAGTGATGTATTCGCTCGCCTTGGCTCCGATCTGATTGCCGAAAAGACCGGCAATCAGGAAGCCGAGAAGCGGAAGGAAGACGATCGCGTAATAGAGCATTTGCCCGTCAACCTTTCATAACATTGACGTCTTCCACCGCGATGGAGCCGCGATTACGGAAGAAAACAACGAGAATTGCCAGACCGATGGCTGCTTCGGCAGCAGCAACAGTCAGAACGAAAAGGGCGAAAACCTGCCCGACCATGTCGCCGAGCTGGCTGGAGAACGCCACGAAATTGAGATTGACCGACAAAAGGATCAACTCGATCGACATCAGGATGACGATGACGTTCTTGCGGTTCAGAAAAATGCCGAAGACGCCAAGCGTAAACAGGATGGCCGAAACGGTGAGATAGTGGGCGATACCGATTTCCATATGCTTATCCTCAGATGCCTTTGCCCGTTTCGACCTTCTTGATCTCGATCGCCGTTTCGGGCGTGCGAGCTACCTGGGTCGGGATGGACTGGCGCTTGACATTCGGCTTGTGCCGCAGCGTCAGAACAATGGCGCCGATCATCGCGACCAGAAGGACGAGACCAGCAACCTGGAAGTAGAAGACGAAGTCGGTGTAGAGAATGTCGCCCAGAGCAGCGGTATTGCTCCGCTCGGCGATATTCGGGATCGGCACGGAACCCTGCCCCAGCTTCGGCGCAAACATGTTGCTTGCGAACACGAAGATCAGTTCGCCGAGCAAGATCAGACCGACCAGAGCGCCGACCGGTGCATATTGCAATGCGCCGCGCTTCAGTTCGGAGAAGTCCACATCCAGCATCATGACGACGAAGAGGAAGAGAACCGCCACTGCACCGACGTAAACGACGAGCAGGATCATGGCGAGGAACTCGGCCCCGGTCAGCAGGAACAGAGCTGCCGCATTGAAGAACGTGAGGATCAGAAACAGCACCGAATGCACGGGGTTGCGTGCCGCAATCACCATGAACGCGCTTGCGATCATGATGAAAGCGAACAGATAGAAAAACGCTGCCGCAATACCTGTCAGCATGGGGATCCCCCAACACCTTTCCGTGAGCAAAGCCTTATTGCCTCGCTCGCTTTAGTCTTTGTTTGCCGCGAATATTCGCGAAACTTAAATTCCAGCAACAAGATGGGCCGCCCCTTCCTGTTGCCGCTTTTCAAACCGGATGCCGAAACGAGGTTTCAGCAAAACCAATCAGCGATATGGCGCATCCATCGCGATATTGCGCGCGATTTCGCGTTCCCAACGGTCGCCATTGGCAAGGAGCTTGTCCTTGTCATAGTAGAGTTCTTCGCGGGTTTCGGTCGCGAATTCGAAATTCGGACCTTCCACGATGGCATCCACCGGGCATGCTTCCTGGCAGAAACCGCAATAGATGCACTTCACCATATCGATGTCGTAACGCACCGTGCGGCGGGTGCCGTCGTTGCGGCGCGGACCGGCCTCGATGGTGATGGCCTGCGCCGGGCAGATCGCTTCGCAAAGCTTGCAGGCGATGCAGCGTTCTTCACCGTTCGGGTAACGGCGCAGCGCGTGCTCTCCACGGAATCGCGGAGAGACCGGGCCCTTTTCATGCGGGTAGTTCAACGTCGCCTTGGGCGCGAAGAACTGGCGCATGGAAAGAAAGAACGCGCCGACGAATTCCTTGAGCAGGAGCGATTTGGCTGCTTGAGCGAATGAAGCCATAGTTATTACTCCTTACGCCAGACCGAAGACTTTGAGGAAGGTCGCGGTTGCGACAACCATGAAGAGCGAGATCGGCAGGAACACTTTCCAGCCAAGGCGCATCAGCTGGTCGTAGCGGTAACGCGGAACGAAAGCCTTCACCATTGCGAAGAGGAAGAAGCAGAAGCAGAGCTTCAGCATGAACCAGATGATGCCCGGAACCCAGTTGAGGAACCAAACGTCAACCGGAGGCAGCCAGCCGCCAAGGAAGAGCGTCGTCATCAGGGCGCACATCAGCGTGATCGCCACATACTCGCCAAGGAAGAACAGAAGGAACGGCGTGGACGAATATTCGATCATGTGACCGGCCACGAGTTCGGATTCAGCTTCGACAAGGTCGAATGGCGGACGGTTCGTTTCGGCAAGTGCCGAAATGAAGAAGATCACGAACATCGGGAACAGAGCCAGCCAGTTCCAGTCGAGGAACGAAGCCGGAAGGCCAAGCATGGTGCCAAGGCCCGTATTCTGCGAAAGCACGATATCGGTGAGGTTGAGCGAGCCAACCGTCAGCAGAACCGTGACAATCACGAAGCCGATGGAAACTTCGTAGGAAACCATCTGCGCAGCAGAACGAAGCGCACCGAGGAACGGATACTTCGAGTTCGATGCCCAGCCACCCATGATCACGCCGTAAACTTCGAGCGAAGAAATGGCGAAGATATAGAGAATGCCGACATTGATATTGGCGATGGCCCAGCCTTCATTGACCGGAATGACCGCCCAGGTTGCCATTGCAAGCACGGCAGAAACGAAAGGCGCAAGGAGGAAGACACCCTTGTTTGCGCCAGACGGAATGATTGGTTCCTTGAAGACGAACTTCAACAAGTCGGCGAAAGCCTGGAACAGACCCCAGGGACCGACAACGTTCGGACCGCGGCGAAGCTGTACCGCTGCCCAGATCTTGCGATCTGCATAAAGCAGGTAAGCAACGACGATCAGCAATACGACGAGCAGAACGACCGACTTCAGCGCTATGATAAGCGCGGGCAAGACGTAAGCTGCAAAAATACCTTCCATTGTTCCGTCTCTCTCTCGCTTACTCGGCAGCCTGCTGGAAGCCGCCAGCCGCGAGCGCCGAGCATTCGGCCATGACGGCGGAAGCGCGCGCAATTGGGTTCGTCAGGTAGAAGTCCTTGACCGGGGAAACGAACGCAGCGCCGCCGCCCGGATTGGATGCTTTCGCTGCCAGCGCCACGAGATCGTCGGCGGAAGCAGGCGTGATGGTGTCGATGGCCAGCATATGCGGATAGTCCGCATAGAGCTTGGCGCGAAGCTGCTGCATCGAATCGAACGGCAGGCGCTTGCCAAGGCTGTCGGAAAGAGCGCGCAGGATTGCCCAGTCTTCCTTTGCCTCGCCCGGTGCGAAACCGGCGCGGCTGCCGAGCTGCACGCGACCTTCGGTGTTGAGCCAGGTGCCCGACTTTTCCGTGTAGGCTGCGCCCGGCAGGATAACGTCGGCAGCGTGTGCGCCGGCATCGCCGTGCGTGCCGATGTAAACGACGAAGCTCGAACCCTTTTTGGTCATGTCGAGTTCGTCTGCACCGAGCAGGAACACGACATCAAGATTACCCAGCATGTCGCCAGCCACCTTGCCGCCCTCACCCGGCACGAAGCCGAGATCCAGAGCACCAACGCGCGAAGCGGCAGTGTGCAGAACGGAGAAGCCGTTCCACTCGTCCTTGATGGCGCCTACGTCCTGAGCAAGCTTGGCTGCGGTCGACAAAACTGCAGAACCGTTTTCGCCGGTGAGCGCGCCCTGACCGATGATGATCAGCGGACGCTCGGCCTTGGCCAGCACGTCGCGGAATGCGTTTTTGCCAGCAGCGAGCGAGCCAAGCGTTTCAGCGCCAGCACCCAGATATTCATATTCGTAGCGCAGTTCAGCCTGTTCGCCGATCAGGGCGACCGGGAAATGACCCATGCGCTGACGCTTGCGGATGCGGGCGTTCAGAACAGCAGCCTCAATGCGGGGATTGGAACCGATGATGAGCAAAGCATCAGCGTTTTCAATGCCTTCGATCGTCGCGTTAAAGAGATAGCTTGCACGACCCAGTGCCGGATCGAGAGCAGCGCCATCCTGACGGCTATCGATATTGGCGGAGCCGAGCGAAGCCATCAGACCCTTCAGCGCATAGATTTCTTCAACCGAAGCCAGATCGCCAGCGACTGCGCCAATCTTGTCGGCGGAGGTTGCGGAGACCTTGGCAGCAATAGCGGCAAAAGCTTCCGGCCAGCTTGCGGCGGCCAGACGGCCATCCCTGCGAACATAAGGACGGTCGAGGCGCTGGGTGCGCAGACCATCCCAGATGAAGCGGGTCTTGTCGGAAATCCACTCTTCGTTCACCGCTTCATTGACACGCGGCATGACGCGCATCACTTCGCGGCCACGAGTGTCGACGCGGATGTTCGAACCGACCGCATCCATCACATCGATGGTTTCTGTCTTGTTCAGTTCCCACGGACGGGCCTGGAACGCGTAAGGACGCGAGGTCAGAGCGCCAACCGGGCAAAGATCGATAACGTTGCCCTGCAGTTCCGACGTCATGGCGCGTTCGAGATAGGTGGTGATCTCGGCATCTTCGCCACGACCGATGAGGCCCAGTTCAGAAATGCCAGCCACTTCCGTCGTAAAGCGGACGCAGCGCGTGCAGTGAATGCAGCGCGTCATCACCGTCTTGACGAGCGGGCCGATATATTTGTTTTCAACGGCACGCTTGTTCTCGCGATAGCGCGAACCGTCGGTGCCGAAAGCCATTGCCTGATCCTGCAGATCGCACTCACCGCCCTGATCGCAGATCGGGCAATCCAGCGGGTGGTTGATGAGCAGGAATTCCATCACGCCTTCGCGGGCCTTCTTGACCATCGGCGTATTGGTGAAGATTTCAGGCGCTTCGCCATTCGGGCCGGGACGCAGATCGCGCACGCCCATGGCGCAGGATGCCGCCGGCTTCGGCGGTCCGCCCTTTACTTCAACAAGGCACATGCGGCAGTTTCCGGCGATGGAAAGCCGCTCGTGGAAACAAAAACGCGGGACTTCAGCCCCCGCGGCTTCGGCAGCCTGAAGGAGCGTATAGTGATCGGGTACTTCGATCTCTGTGCCGTCAACCTTAATATTTGCCATCGCTTATCCAAACCTGCGGCTTATGCCGCATCTTCCAGATCTCAAACTTTCGAGCGGTCTTCTTCAAACCGCATGCAACTCGTTAAGCCTTATTCCGCTGCTTCCAGACGGATATTGCGGCTCTGAACGGCGTTGCGGGTATAATCGTCAATGCGCTTTTCAATTTCCGGACGGAAATTGCGGATCAGGCCCTGAATAGGCCATGCAGCAGCATCACCGAGAGCGCAGATCGTGTGACCTTCAATCTGCTTGGTCACATCAAACAGCATGTCGATTTCACGCTTCTGCGCGTTACCCTTGACCATGCGTTCCATCACGCGCCACATCCAGCCGGTGCCTTCGCGGCAAGGCGTGCACTGGCCACAGCTCTCGTGCTTGAAGAACGCTGCCAGACGGGCAATCGCCTTGATGATGTCGGTGGACTTGTCCATGACGATCAGGCCGCCGGTGCCGAACGACGATTTCTTATCGCGCATGCCGTCAAAGTCCATGATGGCATCCATCATGTCTTCGCCCTTGATGACCGGGCACGATGCACCGCCAGGAATAACCGCCAGCAGATTGTCCCAGCCGCCACGAATGCCGCCGCCGTGCTTTTCGATCAGATCACGGAACGGAATGCCGAGGCCTTCTTCGATGACGCAAGGCGTGTTCACATGACCCGAAATCTGGAACAGCTTGGTGCCGACGTTGTTCGGGCGTCCGATGGACGAGAACCAGGCCGCGCCACGACGCAGGATCGTCGGCGCAACGGCAATCGATTCCACGTTGTTCACGGTCGTCGGGCAGCCATAAAGGCCCATATTTGCCGGGAATGGAGGCTTCAGACGCGGCTGGCCCTTCTTGCCTTCAAGGCTTTCGAGCAGAGCCGTTTCTTCGCCACAGATGTAAGCACCGGCGCCGTGGGATACGAGAACATCCATATCCCAGCCGCACTTGTTGCCCTTGCCGAGCAGACCGGCTTCGTAGCACTCGTCGATAGCGGCCTGCAGCGCTTCACGCTCACGCATGAACTCGCCGCGAATATAAATATAGGCGGTGTGTGCGCCCATGGCGCAACCGGCGATTACGCAGCCTTCGATCAGCGTATGCGGATCGTGGCGCAGAATTTCGCGGTCCTTGCAGGTGCCCGGTTCGGATTCGTCGGCATTGACGACCAGATAATGCGGGCGACCGTCGCTCTGCTTCGGCATGAACGACCACTTGAGACCTGTCGGGAAGCCAGCGCCGCCACGGCCACGCAGGCCCGACGCTTTCATCTCGTCGATGATCCAGTCACGGCCCTTTTCGATCAGGCCCTTGGTGTTGTCCCAATGGCCGCGCGCCATGGCACCCTTCAGGGACTGATCCTTGAAGCCGTAAATATTGGTGAAGATGCGATCTTTATCAGCCAGCATGTCTCACCTGTTTCCGTTCGTGTTTGCCAATATCGAAGTCATCATACCGGCTTCTTTCCGAATACCTTGATGTATTCCTCGACGCCGCCCTTGGCCAAAGCCTTGGCCTGCTTTACCCAGTCTTCACGCTCGATGCGACCGTGGAAGCTGAGATAGCCGTCGACCCACTCGCGCTCGGCCTTCTTCCAGGAAGCGACCTGCTTGAAGGTGAAGATGCCCAGCTCATGCAGGGTTTCCTCAATCTTCGGGCCGACGCCGGAAATCAGCTTCAGATCGTCAACAGCTTCCGGACGCTCCATGGCAACCGGACGGTTCTTGTCATCAAGCTTGAATGCCTGCTTGCTGTCGACCGACGCGGCCTTTTCGGCAGCCTTCGACACCTTGACATCCGAAGGCGTCTTGAGCGCCGGATCGGTTTCAGGTGCATTGGTTACCGGCTTTGCAGCATTCGACGGAGCGACGTTCTTCGCTTCGTCGGCAGCTTTTGCAGCGGCTTCCGCCTTGGCCTTCTCTTCAGCTTCGGCCTTCGCCTTGGCTGCGGCGGCATCGGATGCCTTGCGGGTCTCAAGACCGACCTTCTTGTAGTCGAGATCTTCGGTCAGAGCGGTCAGGCCGTTGATCGGCTCGGACGTCACACGTCCATCCTGCGGGCCCGGCTTCACGGTGTCGCCCTTGCCAGCTTCAAAAGCATCGATGATTTCGGCAAGACGCTCCGGCGTCAGATCTTCATAGGCGTCCTTGAAGATCATGACCATCGGTGCGTTGGCGCAGGCGCCCTGGCATTCCACTTCTTCCCACGACAGCGTTCCGTCGGCATTGAGCTCGAACGGGTCGTGGTTGATCTTGTGACGGCAGACATCCATCAGCGCTTCCGAACCACGCAGCATGCATGGCGTGGTGCCGCAAACCTGAATGTGAGCGCGTGTGCCAACTGGCTTCAGCTGGAACTGCGTATAGAAAGTCGCGACTTCCAGAACGCGGATCAGCGGCATTTCGAGCATGCCTGCGACATGTTCAATAGCAGCTTTCGTGACCCAGCCGTCCTGCTCCTGCGCACGCATGAGCAACGGAATAACAGCCGACTGCTGACGGCCTTCGGGGAATTTTGCGATCGTCTTGTGCGCCCATGCCTGATTTTCCGCGTTGAACGCGAAAGCGGCTGGCTGGACGGCATCATCTGCGAGACGGCGAACGGACATCAGCGGTCAACCTCACCAAACACGATATCGAGCGAGCCAAGAATTGCCGACACGTCAGCCAGCATATGGCCGCGGCACAGGAAATCCATGGCTTGAAGATGGGCAAAGCCCGGAGCGCGCAGCTTGCAGCGATAAGGCTTGTTGGAGCCGTCCGACACGAGGAAGACGCCAAATTCACCCTTCGGTGCTTCAACTGCTGCGTAAACTTCACCGGCAGGCACGTGATAGCCTTCCGTGTAAAGCTTGAAGTGATGGATAAGCGCTTCCATCGAGCGCTTCATCTCGCCGCGCTTAGGCGGCACGATCTTGTTGTCGGCATTGGAAACCGGACCGACGCGCTCCTTGCCGAGCAGAAGATCAACGCACTGGCGCATGATGCGTGCCGACTGGCGCATTTCTTCCATACGGATCAGGTAGCGATCATAGCAGTCGCCGTTCTTGCCGATCGGAATGTCGAATTCCATCTCGTTGTAGCACTCGTAAGGCTGCGACTTGCGCAGATCCCATGCCGCGCCCGAACCACGCACCATGACGCCCGAGAAGCCCCATGCCCATGCATCTTCCAGCTTCACGACGCCGATATCGACGTTACGCTGCTTGAAAATACGGTTCGGCGTGATGAGATCATCAAGATTGTTGAGCGTATTGAAGAACGGATCGATCCATTTGCCGATGTCTTCAACGAGCTGATCCGGCAGGTCCTGATGGACGCCACCCGGACGAAAATAGGCTGCGTGCATACGCGCGCCACAAGCGCGCTCGTAGAACACCATCAGCTTTTCGCGCTCTTCGAAGCCCCAGAGCGGCGGCGTCAAGGCACCGACGTCCATGGCTTGCGTGGTCACGTTCAGAAGATGGTTCAGGATACGGCCGATTTCCGAATAGAGAACGCGGATCAGCTGGCCACGCTTCGGCACATCGATACCCAGCAGGCGTTCGACGGCGAGTGCATAGGCGTGCTCCTGGTTCATCGGCGCCACGTAATCGAGGCGGTCGAGATAAGGCAGAGCCTGAAGATAGGTCTTGGCTTCCATCAGCTTTTCGGTACCGCGATGCAGCAGACCGATATGCGGATCGACGCGCTCGACGACTTCACCGTCGAGTTCAAGCACCAGACGCAGCACGCCGTGCGCGGCAGGGTGCTGCGGACCGAAGTTGATATTGAAATTGCGGACCTGAGTCTCAGCCATGTTCAGCTTCCTGTTTGGCTGCAAGAGCCGCCAAGAACTCCTCGCCGGTCATCCGGTGGGTGTCATTGGCAAAATCGTAATTCGCAGGCTTGTTATCGATGAAGATTTCTTCGGCGAAATGAAAACGTTCCGGCTCGGCAAAGGCCTGCATCGAAACAACCGTCATTCCATCATGGACACCGCGCCAGAACAGCGACGAACCGCACTTCGAGCAGAAGCGGCGTTCGCCCCATTCCGAAGAAGAGTAAGTCGCCAGGGCAGCTTCGTTTTCGATTTCGACCGAAGTGCCGCAATTGACGGCCATGAAAGCACCACCCGACCAACGCCGGCACATGCTGCAATGGCAGACATCCATTTCCATCTTCACCGGAGAAGCAGTGAATTTCACCTCTCCGCAAAGACATTGACCGTTCAATCTTTCGCCTGCGCCCATGAGTATGCCCTCAGTTCGCCTTGGCTTTCTCGTCGCCCGGCAGAACGTAATCCGTTCCTTCCCAAGGCGAGAGGAAGTCGAAGTTGCGGAATTCCTGACGCAGCTGGACAGGCTCGTACACGACACGCTTCAGCTCGTCGTTATAACGAACTTCAACGAAGCCGGTGAGCGGGAAGTCCTTGCGCAGCGGATGGCCTTCAAAACCATAGTCGGTCAGGATGCGGCGCAAATCCGGATGGCCGGAGAACAGAACGCCGTACATGTCGTAGGTTTCGCGCTCGAACCATTCGGCACCAACGAAGACCGGCACTGCGGAAGGCACCAGCGTATCTTCGTCAGCCTGAACCTTGACGCGGATGCGCTGGTTCTGGCGCGGAGACATCAGCTGATAAACGACATCGAAGCGCTTGGCGCGCTGCGGATAGTCGACGCCTGAAATATCCGTCAGGTTGACGAACTGGCACTGCACGTCGTCACGCAGGAAGGTCAGAACGCTGATGATGCTCGCGGCCGGAACCGAAAGCGTCAACTCGCCATAGGCAAGTTTCGCCTCTTCGATCGCGTCGCCGAGGCGTTCCTTGATATAGCCGGAAAGTTCACCGAGAGCTTCTTCGCTCATTTTCCTAACTTCCTTCTTTAGAACTCACACCGCACTTGCCTTTTGGGAGGCCCTTTTCAGGGGATGGCAGGCAGTCGAACCCTAACAAAACTTGTCTTGCGCAAACCGGTCGATAACCGGCTCAGCGCTCAATCGTACCCGTGCGACGGATCTTTTTCTGAAGCATCAGAATGCCGTAGAGCAGTGCTTCAGCGGTCGGAGGGCAACCCGGAACATAAATATCGACCGGAACCACGCGATCGCAGCCACGCACCACCGAATAGGAATAGTGGTAGTAGCCGCCGCCATTGGCGCAGGAACCCATCGAGATAACGTAACGCGGCTCCGGCATCTGGTCGTAGACCTTGCGGAGAGCGGGTGCCATCTTGTTGGTCAGCGTGCCGGCAACGATCATCACGTCGGACTGACGCGGTGATGCGCGCGGAGCGATACCGAAGCGTTCGGCGTCGTAGCGCGGCATGGAAATGTGCATCATTTCCACGGCGCAGCATGCCAGACCGAAGGTCATCCACATCAGCGAACCGGTACGCGCCCAGGTAATCAGAGCGTCAGCGGATGTGACAATGAACCCCTTGTCGGACAGTTCGCTGTTCAGATCGTTGAAGAATGCATCGTCGGAACCGACAGGCTTGCCCGTGCGCGGGTCAAGAATGCCCTTCGGCTGCGGAGCCACGAGCGTTGTGTTGGCTGTGGTCAATCCCATTCCAGCGCTCCCTTCTTCCATTCATAAATGAAACCGATGGTCAGAACGCCAAGGAACACCATCATCGATGCAAAGCCGAACCAGCCAATTTCGCCAAAGGACACAGCCCATGGGAAAAGGAAGGCGACTTCCAGATCGAAGATGATGAAAAGAATCGACACCAGATAGAAACGGATGTCGAACTTCATACGGGCGTCATCGAAGGCATTGAAGCCGCACTCGTAAGCAGAAAGCTTTTCGGGGTCGGGCTGTCTATAAGCGACAAGAAACGGCGCAACCAGGAGGGCTACACCAATTACCATCGCAATGCCGAGAAAGATGACGATCGGCAGGTAGGAACTTAAAAGCTCGTTCATGGTCCTTTATCCGGCTTGAATACGAGGCTGCGCCGCCTGTCATAAGCTTTTTGGAGCTGACGACCATGCGACACATTGCATCTGTTGCAACCTCGTCGCCCAAGCAGCTTCAAAAGGCATGCCGTGCGAACTAAGCGCTTTTCGCCGGGACGGTTATCGCAGCGCGTTCGCAAGCGCAACCCCTCCGGCATGATCTATTGGGCAAAGACGAGCCAAGATGCTTAACAAGCCATGGCATCAAGCCCGCATATCCCACTGAAAACCCCTATAACATGAAAAGATCATAATTTCGTGAGGAAAAGTCGCACGGACTGGTCGGCTTAGCAATCGCCAGGAGAATCAATTGCCTGCAACTTGGGAATGAAAGTTGGGGGTTTCAGCTCTCGCTTTAAAATGAACTCATGGAGCAGCAGAAGCCGTCGCCCCGACCAGCCTACCGGGCAGATAAAGCACAAGCGATGCAGCTCCCTTGATTGCAGAGGCACCGTCTGCCAGCACCGCCTGCCCCGTTGTCTGCTTCTCCCGCCCGTTCAGAGCGTCCAGCGAAAGGCTGCCATCACTGACCAGAGCCATGAGCGATGGCGACGATGCAAAGACATTATGTTCGCCTCCATCCAAATCGGTAGCGTCGATCACCGCGATTCCATATTTCTGGAGCGTCGGAATACTGGTGCCGTCCCCTACTCGCGCATGGCCGCCCGTAATAAAGGATGAGACCCCGAGCGCGCGATCGCTGCGCGATGTCATCACCGCCGTTGGGCGCGGCATGGGATCGATATCCTTGATCTGCTTTTCGAAGACGTCGAGATCGATGTCCGGTGCGGCGAGCAACAGCGCATTGATGCGACGCAACACATTCTTTTCGCCACGCAGAGACAGGGTTCTCAGAGCCTCCATAGTCACGAAGCTGCCCATGGAGTGCCCGACGAGAACAATACGCTCCGCCTTGCTGCGAGCGACGAGTTCCAGCAATCGCGCCAGACCGTCACGTGCGAAGTCCGCACTGTCGCGATCATAGACATAAAGGCCCAGATCTCCGCCCGACGGCCAGGCATATTCGACCGCCACCGACTTCATTTTGTAATCATGGACAAATTGCGCAGTGCGGAATGTGCTGTCGGCAAAATTATTGTTGTAGCCATGCACGAAGATCAGGATTTCCTTGTCCTTCGGTCCCTGCTTCGCCAGGGCGGCATTCAATTGCGCGAGAAACTGCTCGGCATTGTCGTAAGGCTGGAATGCCGTGGCGGCGAAATTTTTGGCAGGATCAGGCTTGTAGCCGGTAGACTCAACCTGTCCTTTGACGTGAGCTGCCGGAATCCCGACATCAACCTGCGCAAAATTCAGCGTTTCCGAGCGCTTTGAATTGTAAGGCTGCGAGAAATTATCCGAGCGCTGGCGGCTCGTCGCAACATAAATAGGAACCACCGCCGCCGGTTTTGCAGGCTTGACGATAGCGGCTTCGGCTGCGGCCACCGATTGCGGGCTTGAATTCGGTCCATGCCACAGCACAGCGCGGGGTGTGCCACACCCGGCAAGAATCAAAAACGTTGCAAGCACACCAAGATAAGCGCGTCGGGTCATCGTCGCAGCGATCCGTTCCTGTCATCCGATTTCACGCGATTGAAAACAGGAAATTCGTTCCATGGCAATGCATGGACCAAATGGGCCGCTTCTCGCCAACCCAAATTATCGCGAAGTGCCTGCGGCGCGGACATTGAGAAATTCCGTTCGCGTTTATCGAGAAAGTTGGAATGGAAGCGTTCTAAATGCTGCAAGCTTTGCGAAGCCATGCCTTCAGATCGCGTTCGCCCCGGCTATCATGAAGCACATTGTCGGCCAAAGTATCGCAAGGAGGTGACGCATGAGCCATTATCTGCTCGCCAGCGGCGATCTTCTCGCCATTGCCGCGATCATCCTGTCAGTCGCCTATCTATCCTGGAAGCAGTTTTCCAAATAGCAGGCGTACGGTTCGGCGAAACAGCTACGCTCCGGCAATTCCATCAAGATTCTTTGAAGATGCGGCGACCCGAGAGACAAGGCGGTGGGCGCCACTTTCGTGTCAACGTTCAATCTATTGATTTGTTGAGAGGAAAGTGGCGCGAGTGACGGGGCT